>JBBRAT010000009.1:0-117309 GCA_038206515.1 Anaerolineales bacterium
GATCCCCAAAATGATACATCGAATATGCTTACGTCGTCTTTTTGGGAGTTGTGCGGGGCTTTTTCGAACGCCTGCTAAGCCCCACTTTCGTTTTTATGCCAGTTTTGGCTCGCTAAAATCGACTTTTTGCAGAAGAGTCAAAGATGTTTTAGAGGTATAATTCTTTAGATCAAATTTTATAATGTCATAAGGGAAAATAAATAATGGATGTTGATGTCCGTGATATTGCATTTGTACTTAAAAATAATATCCATTTTCGTCTGCCATATTTCCAAAGAAAATATGCCTGGGAAAAAGAAAATTGGCAAACACTGTGGGATGATATTTTAGAGTTGTATAATGTTTATAATGATAAAAATCCTCCAGAACACTTTATGGGTTCTCTGGTCGTTATTGGAGATGGAAATGTTAATGGAACAATTTCTGCTTTTAAACTCCTGGATGGGCAACAGCGCCTTATTACTATCTCGTTAATATTAGGCGCTTTAGCCTTTGCCATAAAAAAAATCCAACCAGAATTACACAAAAAAATTAGAAACTATATTATCAATTGTGATGAAGTCGGTGATGTTAAGGCAAAGATATTACCAACCTCGAAATATAGCGATCGCTCAAACTACCTGGCTATTCTTCAAGAGATGCCTTGTCAACCTGATAGCACAAGCAAGATTCCACTTGCGTATGATTTTTATTGCTCAAAGATTAATGTAGCAATGGAAAAGGACGAATTAGATCCAAATCGCCTTTTCCTGGTAATAATCAACTCCCTTAAAGTGGTATTCATCAATTTAAATACTAATGAAAAACCGTATCAAGTTTTTGAAAGTCTGAATGCCAAAGGGAAACCCCTTTCACAGGCAGATCTGGTGCGAAATTATATTGCGATGAAGCTGCCTGAGGACCGTCAGCCTGAAATCTTTGAAAAACATTGGGCTGAAGTTGAAAATTTGCTTCAAGAAGAACATGAGGTTGGGAAATCGCGAATTGGGGAGTTGCCCGCTTTCCTGCGC
Source organism: Anaerolineales bacterium (assembly GCA_038206515.1). Classification (GTDB taxonomy): domain Bacteria; phylum Chloroflexota; class Anaerolineae; order Anaerolineales; family Anaerolineaceae; genus DSYU01. Next base: position 1,011 of record JBBRAT010000009.1, read on the forward strand.
CATTACCTGGCATACCGAAACGGCATCCTGGGAAATAAAGATCATATATATGATCGTTTCCGAGACCGGATTGAAACCGAATTTAAATCTTCATCCCAATTTGAGGGTGAAATAATCGCCATCAAGCGGTTTGCTGGCTATTATGACCATCTTCTTCGCCCTGAAAATGAAAAATCCATTCGTATACGGGATGCCTTAAAGCGCCTAAACATACTTGAGTTCTCGACAGGCTATCCATTCTTATTAGCAATGTTTGAGACAAGATATTTGAATGAAATTAGTGAGGCTGATTTTATTGACGGATTACAAATCCTCGAAAATTACATCATTCGCCGCTATCTATGTGCTGAGCCAACCAATTACCTCAATAAAGTATTTCCATCTTTATGGAAATTCATTGATACAACCCAATTTATTCCATCCTTAAAAACTGCATTGCTTTCCCGCAACTACTCAGCAGATTATAAAGTTCGTCAGGAAATTTCTACCCGGCATCTATATGAAAACAAACTTCAGACGAAAGCAAAAACTATTCTTCTCTTCGAGACAATTAATCGTTATCTTTCAAAGAAAAGTAAAAGTGATGCATATACGATCCTGAGCAATACTCCAACGATTGAGCATATCTTGCCGCAAAATGGTGAGAAAAATTGGAAGGAAGAATTAGGCGAGGAATATGATCGAATTATTGACCAATATTTAGATACTCTTGGAAATTTGACTATTGTAACCGCTGCCTACAATGCCAATTTATCCAACCGATCTTTTGCTGAGAAAAAGCCTAAACTCGCCTCCCAAGGTCTCTTGCTCAACAGCAATTATTTTTGTTGCGATATTCCCAAATGGGATGAGATCGCCATCAAAAACCGCGCGGAATATTTAACCGAGATCATCTTAGAGATATGGCCCGCCCTTGGAAACCCAACACCGCGAAAACAACAATCCAAAACGATGTCGGATTCAAAACCTGTTCTTTTAACCTTTATGGGAAAAGATATCAAAGTAAATACTTGGAGGGACGTGGCGGAGCAGACGACAGAAATTATTATCGAATTAGCAGATGACTTTGAGCAAGTCTCTCGAACGCTTCCTTCATACCTATCCCAAAAGCCAAATGCTATTGCCTTTCGAAAACTCTCGAATGGTTGGTATTTGAATGTCAACTTATCAGCAAATTCTCTGCAAAAATATTGTCAAAAAATAATACAAAATACTGGTCTCTCTATTGATGATTGGGACGTCAAGCAAGAACATAAAGAAACGAATTAACCCAATGTCCCCTTTCTGCGGCGCAAAGGTCAGGCGGCGCGGTGACAATTAACCTCTACTGTGGTGATGGATAACACTTCATCTCATGCCTCAATCAATGATAAAACAAGAGGACGGACTAGAAGCGCGCTTATCTGCCGTTTCAGCCGCTGCCCGCTTATGGATTGAGGGAAGATATGTTTTCGCAAGCCGATTTTTCGACCACGTTACGCCGCATCCCCTGGTTTTTAGAGTTAGACGCCAACCAGTTGGAGCGGCTCTCTGCCATTGCCACGCTGCACGAGCTGGAGCAGGGCGAGGTACTCTTTAAGGAAGGCGACCGTGAAGACTTCCTCTTCATTTTGCTGGAAGGGCAGGTGTTGTTGCAGTTGGAAGCGCCGGGTAGGGGACAATTGCCTTTTTACACTGCCGAAAGCCTGGATGTGATCGGCTGGTCAAGCATGACGCCTATCGTGCGCCAGCGGACTGCCAGCGCGATTGCCACCCAACGCTCATTGCTGATCGGCTTGCACAGCAAGCTCTTGCAGCAGCTATGCGATGAAGATCACGACCTGGGGTATGTCATCATGCGCCGCCTGGCAAACGTGGTGGCAAGCCGTTTGCTGACCACGCGCATCCATTTTATGGAGATGATCTCCCGCTCCGCCACGCAACCCACCGAGTGAGAAAGAAAGAGCATCTCCCTCTATGGTTCACTGCGTGAAAAATAGAGGGATAATTGTAAATTATTTATTAAACATAGATAGTTTACCTATTCTATATCCAATTTATCCGGTATAATGAGGAGCTATGCACGAGTTATCGGTAACAGAAAGCATTCTCAATATTGCCCTCAAGCATGCCGAGCAGGCGGAAGCCAAGCGGGTGACGGATTTACACCTGGTCATTGGTCGCCTCTCCAGCTTGATTGATGATTCTATTCAATTTTATTGGGATATGATTAGCGAAAATACCATTTGCCAGGGCGCAACCTTGCATTTTGAGCGCGTGCCTGCCAAAATGGTCTGCATGGATTGCGGCAAGGAATATACCCTTGACGGCGACCTGACCCCCTGCCCGGCTTGTCATGGCAACCATGTGAGGGTGCTCTCAGGGGATCAATTCTGGCTTGATAGTTTAGAGATTGAAAAATAACGAAGGAGCCTCTATGACGACCACAACCAGCCGCGTAACGGTTGTTGAAAAAATTTTCAGCGCCAACGATCAGATTGCCGCGCTTAATCGCAGCCTGTTAGATGAGCATCACATCCTTTCTATCAACCTGATGGCATCCCCGGGGGCGGGCAAAACCAGCTTTATCCTCAGCACCATTCAAGCCGTTGCGCATGATACCCGCGTGGGCGTGGTGGAAGGCGACACTGCTCCCGTCACCATTGACGCGGATAAGATCACCGCAGTGGGCATGCCAGCGGTGCAAATTAACACCGGCGGCGACTGTCACCTGGACGCGGTGATGCTGCGCGGTGGCTTACAGCAGCTGCCTCTGAATGAAATTGACCTGCTGGTAGTCGAAAACGTGGGCAATCTGATCTGCCCGGCAGCCTTCAACCTGGGGACGCACCTGAACGTGCTGATCGCGTCCATCCCGGAAGGGGACGACAAGCCCTACAAGTACCCGGCGATCTATCGCGGGGTGGACGTGCTGATTATCAACAAAATTGACCTGAAGCCCTACGTGCGCTTCAACATGGATTACTTCCGCCAGGGTGTGGAAATGCTCAACCCCGGTGTTACCACCTTCCCCATCTCCTGCACCACCCGCGAGGGCGTGGACGAATGGGTGAACTGGCTGAAGGTACGCGTGGCGCAAGCCAAAGGACGCTAAGAAATAGAGAGCAGGCAAAGAGTGAGCGAAAAGTCGCTTGCCGGGCTGCAAATCTCGGTGCGCGGAATTGTCCAGGGAGTGGGCTTCCGCCCATTTGTATTTAACCTTGCCGAGTCGCTGCGCCTGACGGGGTGGGTGAATAACACCTCCGCCGGAGTAGAGATGGAACTCAACGGCGCGCCGGAAGCCTTGCAGCGCTTCCTGACCACCTTGCAGACGGCTCCGCCGCCGCTGGCGCGCATTGACGAAATCAGCAGCCGCCCCATCCCGCCGAACGGCTTTACCCGCTTTGAAATTCGCGCCAGTAAAGCCCTGGAAGGCGCATTTCTGCCCGTCTCGCCGGATGTTGCTATTTGCGCGGATTGCCGCCGCGAATTGCTGGACCCGGCTGACCGGCGTTACCGCTACCCGTTCATCAACTGCACCCACTGCGGACCGCGTTTTTCCATTATTCAAGATATTCCCTACGACCGCCCAAATACTACCATGCGCGGCTTTGCGCTCTGTCCCAATTGCCAGGCGGAGTATGAGAACCCACGTGACCGGCGGTTTCACGCTCAACCGGTGGCTTGCGCAGCGTGCGGACCGCAGCTATGGTATGAGGAAGGCGGTCAGCGGCGGACGGAACGCGAAGATGCGCTCCAAAAGGCGCGGCAGGCGATCGTGGATGGCAAAATTGTGGCGGTCAAAGGCTTGGGCGGCTATCACCTGGCATGTGATGCCACGAATTCGCAAGCCGTTGCCGAGCTGCGCCGCCGCAAGAAACGCTCGGATAAGCCCTTTGCGCTGATGGCATACAGTCTGGACGCAATCCGCGAGGCTGCGCAAGTATCTGATGCAGAAGCCGCGCTGCTGACCTCGCGTCAGTCGCCGGTTGTGCTGCTCGAGCGGCTGCCGGATAGCCCCATCGCGGAAGAAGTCGCCCCAGGGCAGCGGACGTTGGGGTTCATGCTGCCGTATACGCCCCTGCACCTGCTATTGATGGAGCCTGCCGCAGGCTTCCCCCACGCGCTGGTGATGACTTCCGCCAACCTGAGCGAAGAGCCCATTGCGTATGAGGACGCGGACGCGCTCAGGCGGCTTGCTCCGCTGGCGGATGCGTTCCTGCTGCATGACCGCCCCATTTATATGCGCGTGGATGACTCGGTGATGCGCGTGATGGCAGATCAGCCCACCCTGCTGCGGCGCGCGCGCGGGTTTGCGCCTGATTCGCTGCCCCTCCTGCTGGACGTTCCCCCTCTGTTGGCAGCGGGCGGTGAACTGAAAAATACCTTCTGCCTCGCGCGGGATCGCTACGCCTTCCTCAGCCATCATATTGGCGACCTGGAAAACCTGGAGACGCTGCGCTCGTTTGAAGAAGGCATCACCCACTATCAACGCCTGTTCCGCGTGCAGCCGCAGCTGCTGGCGTGCGACCTGCACCCAAATTACCTCTCCAGCCGGTACGCCCGCGCGCGCAGTCAGGCAGAAGGCTTGCCGCTGGTGGAAGTGCAGCATCATCATGCTCACCTGGCGGCTTGCCTGGCGGATAACGCCTATCCTGCCGATCAGCCGGTCATTGGGCTTACCCTGGATGGCACAGGCTACGGCACAGATGGCGCAATTTGGGGCGGCGAAGTATTGATTGGCTCATATGCGGGCTATGAGCGCCGTTTCCATCTGGCGTATACCCCCCAACCGGGCGGCGATTCGGCTACCCGCAAGCCCGCCCGCATGGCATTGGCGCATCTCTGGCAGGCAGGCTTGGATTGGGACGCGGATTATCCGTGCGGCGAATCGCTGTGCTATGAAGAGCGCAGCGTATTGAAAATCCAGCTGGAGCGCAAGCTCAATTCGCCGCTGACCTCCAGCATGGGACGGCTGTTTGACGCGGCGGCCGCGCTGCTGGGCGTGCGTCAGGCAGTCACGTATGAGGGACAGGCTGCCATAGAGCTAGAAGCCCTGGCGGAGCCTGCCGAACAGGGGTATTATCCCTTTGAGATGCAAGGGGATACGTTCAACCCTGCGCCGGTGTGGTCGGCATTGCTGGCGGATTGGCGCGCCGGGCTGCCCCTCCCTACCCTATCCGCGCGCTTCCATAATTCGGTGGCGCAGGTGATGCTTAGATGCTGTCAGCAGATCCGCGCGGAACGAGGGATGCAAACGGTTGCCCTGAGCGGCGGGGTATGGCAGAATCAATTCTTGTTCACCCGCACCCTGCAACTTTTGCACGCGGAGAACTTTCAAACGCTCATTCACCGTCACACCCCGCCCAATGATGGCTGCGTAGCCCTGGGGCAGGCGTTGGTGGCGGTTTATCAGAACTCTGGGAATTCGTGAGGCAATGGTAAAGCGGGGAAGATCGTCCTGTTTTACCACTACCTCACGAATTCCCAATGAACCAGTCTATTCAACGATACGATAAAAAGGAGTAACCTTATGTGTTTAGCCGTTCCTGGAAAAATCGTAGAAATCTACACGGATCGCGGATTGCGTATGGCAAAGGTGGATTTTGGCGGCGTACTGCGCGAAGCCTGCATGGAAACGCTGCCCGATGCACAGGTGGGTGAATATACCATTATTCACGCCGGATTTGCCCTGTCGCTGCTCAGTGAGGAAGAAGCCCTCATCACCCTCGGCTTGCTCAATGAACTGGCGGAAGCCGGACTAGCGGAAGAAGAGTAAGGGTTATGAAATTTATCCAAGAATTTCGTGACGGCGAGCTGGTTCACGGCGTCATTGAAGAAATCCGGCGGATCAGCACGCGCCCGTGGGTGTTGATGGAAATTTGCGGCGGGCAGACCCATGCCATTATGCGCTATGGGTTGGATCAGCTGCTGCCGCCGGAAATCGAGCTGGTACACGGTCCTGGCTGCCCGGTGTGCGTGACACCCTTAGAGCAAATTGACCGCGCCCTGGCAATTGCCGCCCGCCCGGACGTGATTTTCTGCTCGTTTGGGGATATGCTGCGCGTGCCCGGCTCTGAGGATGATTTATTCTCCATTCGGGCGCGCGGCGGGCAGGTGAAGGTGGTTTATTCGCCGCTGGATGCCGTCAAAATTGCCCAACAAAACCCCGACAAGCAGGTGGTTTTCTTTGCCATTGGCTTTGAGACCACCGCGCCCGCCAACGCCATGAGCGTCCTGCAGGCGCACGCCTTGGGATTGAAGAACTATTCGGTGCTGGTCTCGCAAGTATGCGTGCCGCCCGCCATGCACGCCATTTTGGGGGCGGAGCATAACCGCGTGCAGGGCTTTTTAGCGGCGGGTCACGTCTGCGCGGTGATGGGCTATTGGGAATATCCGCCGATTGCCGAAAAATACCACGTTCCCATCACCATCACCGGCTTTGAACCGCTCGACCTGGTGCAAGGCATTTTGATGAACGTCCGTCAGCTGGAAGCCGGTACGTACGTGGTGGATAACGCCTACTCGCGCGCCGTCACCCAGGAAGGCAACCCGGCGGCGCAAGGGATCATCAACCGCGTCTTTCAGCCGATTGATCGCAACTGGCGCGGCATTGGCATGATCCCACAAAGCGGCTTGGGCTTGCGCCCGGAATGGGCTGAATATGACGCCTCGGATCGCTTCCAGGTGGGCAATATTCTAACCCAGGAATCCACCGTGTGCATTGCCGGGCAGATCATGCAAGGCTTTAAAAAGCCGGTGGACTGCCCCGCGTTTGGGGTCAGCTGTGTGCCTGAACATCCCATTGGCGCGCCGATGGTCTCCTCGGAGGGGGCTTGTTCTGCGTTCTATCGTTATGGAGTACATTCCACATGACCCAACTGCCCACAAGCTTTGAAGGACCGTCCTGCGCCCTGCCGCTCCATCATCAAGAACAAATCGTGATGGGGCATGGCAGTGGCGGACGCATGACCCAGGAATTGATCAGCCGCGTATTTATGCCGCATTTTGCCTCTGCGCCGCTGCGCGAAGGCAACGATTTTGCGCGGCTGCTGCTGCCTGCGGATAGCTGCCTGCAAGGGTCGCTGTCTGTGTCCACCGATTCGCACATTGTCACGCCGCTATTTTTCCCAGGCGGGGATATTGGGCGGTTGGCGGTGTGCGGGACGGTGAATGACGTGGCAATGGCGGGAGCGGTGCCGCTGTATCTGACGGCTGGCTTTATTTTGGAAGAAGGGCTGCCGGTGGAGACGCTGGAGCGGGTGGTCGCCTCGATGCAAGCCGCCGCGGAAGAAGCCGGCGTGAGCATTGTGGCAGGCGATACCAAAGTCGCAGAGCGCGGCAAGGTGGATGGTCTGTACATTAATACCACCGGACTGGGCTGGCTGCCTGCCGGGCGGGTGATTGGCGGTGAGATGGCGCAGCCGGGAGACGCGGTGTTGATCTCTGGCACGCTGGGCGATCATGGGATTGCAGTGCTGGGGGCGCGCGGCGAACTGGGCTTTGAGACGGATTTGCAGTCGGACGCTGCCCCGCTGAATGGGATGATCGCTGAACTGCTGGCGGCTGCCCCGCATATTCACGTCCTGCGCGACCCAACGCGCGGCGGATTAGCCACCACGCTGAACGAAATTGCCGTGCAGAGCCACGTGGGCATCTGGCTGGAAGAAAGCGCCATGCCCATCCATCCGGCGGTACAGGCTGCCTGCGAAATGCTCGGCTTTGACCCGCTGTACGTTGCCAACGAAGGCAAGGTGATCGTCATCCTGCCTGCCGCGGAAGCCCCGGCTGCGCTAAAGATTATGCGTGCCCATCGTTATGGGCAAAATGCGGCTGAAATTGGCGCTGTCCGCGCGGATTCGCCGAATCGCGTGCTGCTGCGTACCCTGATTGGCGGCACGCGCATCATGGACGTGCTTGCCGGGGAAATGCTGCCGCGCATTTGCTAATCGTGGCATCCATTGGTATACTTAGCCGGTGATGAAGAACCCCACCCTCGGCGAGAAGATCGCTCGCCTTGCCCTCCCCACAAGTAGGGAGGGAGTAGTGGCGCACTGCGTGCGCCCAAATTGTGGACTGCAATTCATCCGTTAGGCGCACGGCGTGCGCCGCTATACGGACAAGGAAATATGAGCAATTCATCTGTTGGGCGCACGCAGTGCGCCGCTACACGGATAGAGAAACATGAGTATACCTTTCTGCTAATTACCTGAGGAGCCATGAAAATCGAATATCACGAAACGACCAGCGACCTGCAAACCCGCATTGACATTCACAGCCAATATGGCGGGCGCAATATTGACCAATGGATGCTCGACCTGCTGAAGCTGCAGCCCGGCATTCGCATCCTGGATGTGGGCTGCGGGTCAGGCAAACAATGCTTCTCTTATGACACCTCTTTGCAGGGTCAGGCGGAAATTCACGGCGGTGATGTGAACGTTGAACTCTTGGCGCAGGCGAAGGCTGCTAACGCCAAAATCAACCAGCGGATCGCCTTCCGCGAGGTGAATTTTAATCAACCCCTGCCCTACGAAAGCAATTATTTTAACTTGCTCTCCTGCTGCTTCGCCATCTACTACGCCGAAGACATCCCTTTCACCATCGCGGAAATGCACCGCGTGTTGAAATCGGGCGGACGGCTGTTCACCACGGGACCGATGCCCGCCAACAAGCAGCTTTTCTATGACATCATCCGCGAAGCCACCGGGCAGCCGATCCCGCCCATGCCGGGCAGCTCGCGCTTCTCGACTGGCATCCTCAGCGCGGTGCAGCAGCTCTTTTCCACGGTGGAAGTGCATATCTTCGAGAATCCGCTGACCTTCACCTCGGCAGAGCCGTTCATCGCCTACACGCGCGCCTCGCTATCGGAAGACCGCAAGCTATGGGGCAGTCTGTTTGGCGGCGCGGACAGCTTTGAACAGGTGATGCAGAAGATCAGCGCAGTGACCGAACGCCGAATTGCCAACGAAGGCAAGCTGGTGATGACCAAGGTTGTGGGCGGCATTTTGGCGACCAAGTAATATGACCCGAGATATGACCTTTTACGGGCGGCGCGTGCTGTTTGTGGGCGCGCACCCCGATGATATTGAATTGGGCTGCGGCGCGCTCATCGCCCACATTTTGCCCCAAACCGAGATACTGTGCGTCACCCTCTCGGATAATCAGAAAAACCCTGCCCTCAGCCACCTTGTGGACGAGCATTATGAGAGTATGCGGATTTTAGGCGTGCCGCGCGAAAAGGTGGTGCTTGGGCAGTTTGAAACCCGCCGCTTTCCGAGCGCGCGCCAGGAAATTTTGGAATACCTCATCTCGCTCAACCGCACCTTCAAGCCGGAAATGGTCTTTGTGCATACCAAATCGGATATTCACCAGGATCATGGCACGATCACGGAAGAGGCGCTGCGCGCGTTTCGCGGCATCACCGTACTGGGATATGACGTGGTGCGCTCCAGCTATGGCTTTTTTCCCAGCTTCCTGGTGGAGGTGCAGCAGGCGGACGTGGAATGCAAAATGCGCGCGCTGGCGGCATATTCCACCTACGCCAGCCGCTATTACTTCAACGCTGACATCACCCGCTCGATTCTGGTGCGCAATGGCGCGCTATGCGAGCGTCCCTTCGCCGAAGGCTTCGACATCCTGCGGATCGTGGGCGCGTTTGGTCGCTGCGTAGAAGCGTAAAACGATTTCTGGTTGCCGCTCAGGCATCCCAGTCTGCGTAGTGGCTTCCTGCCGGAAGCCCCATTCTGATCCGCTCATTTCTGGTTCGCAAGGGTAATTTCGACTGCGAACAGGCTTCCTGCCGGAAGCCACTACACGAATTGAGATCACCCCTGCGAACAGGTGGGGGTGGCTGAGTAGTAACGATTTCTGTAAGGGTAGGGCTTTCCCCTACCCTTACAGAAATCATTTTGGCGAAGGACTTGACAAACGTCAACCTTATCCGTCTATTTTGCTCATCTCCTCATTTCCGCTATAATTGATCTATGAACACAACAACTTCTTCTCCCTTCCCGAAGGTGGTGATTATTGGCGCGGGGTTTGGCGGATTAAAGGCAGCCAAATCCCTGGCGGGCAAACCCGTGCAGGTGACCCTGATTGACCGCAACAATTATCATCTGTTCCAGCCGCTGCTGTATCAGGTGGCGACTTCGCTGGTTTCTACGGATGCGATTGCCTACCCGGTGCGCCGGATTCTGCGCGGCAAGCCGAACCTGGATTTCTTGCTGGCAACGGTCAGGAGCGTTGACCTGGCTGCGCGCACCGTGCATACGTTTACCGGGGATGTGCCGTATGATGCCCTGCTGCTGGCAGTGGGCGGGGAGACGAATTTCTTTGGCTTGGATTCGGTCGCCGAGCATGGCTTTGGGCTGAAAACCCTGGATGACGCCAACGCGATCCGCAATCACTTACTGAAGCAGTTTGAACAAGCCATCACCGAGCCAGACCCTAGCATCCGCCAGGCATTGCTCTCCTTTGTGATTGCGGGCGGCGGACCGACCGGAGTGGAATGCGCCGGGGCGATTTCGGAATTAATCCGCATGAGCTTGCTCAAGGATTATCCCAGCATTCACCAGGACGAGATCAAAGTGATTCTGATGGAGGCTGCCGATCACCTGATGGGACAGATGCCCGCGAATTTGGGTCAGTTCACGGTGGAGAAGCTCACCGAAAAGCATGTAGATATTCATCTAAAGGCAATTGTCAGCCGCTATGATGGGTTCACGGTGGAGTTGAAAGATGGCAGGCGCATCCCCGCCTGCACTCTGATTTGGGCGGCGGGGGTACGCGCTTCGCATTTGCTCGATTCGCTGCACCTGGAGCAAGATAAAATGGGGCGCGTGAAGGTGACGCCCAACCTGAATGTCGCTGACCATCCAGAGGTCTTTCTCATTGGCGATGCGGCTGCGCTGAATGATGCGGATGGTCATCCGCTGCCGATGGTTGCGCCGGTCGCCATGCAGCAGGCGGACGTGGCGGTGCGAAATATCCTGCATCAGTTTGCCGGGCAGCCGCTAGAGTCATTTACCTATCACGACCCAGGCATTATGGCGACCATCGGGCGCAGTCAGGCAGTGGCAGTGATTGGCGGGCGCACCTTCCAGGGGTTCATCGCCTGGGTGCTGTGGCTGGTGGTTCACATTGCCCAGCTGATCGGCTTCCGCAACCGGCTGGTAGTCCTCACGGATTGGGCGTGGACGTACCTTTTCTCCGAAGGGTCAAACCGGCTCATTGGACCAGAATAAAAGGGGATTATTGGAATTTACATAAACATCGAGCGGGGAAGGTCGCCCCGCTCGATGTTTATGTAAATTCCCAATTAACGATAAAAAAAGGGCATTGGAGAACGAAACGCTCCTCCAATGCCCCAAATTCATCGCAGAAAACTAGAAATTTACAGACCGATCTCTACCCAACCATCCACCACGCGGGTGGGATACCAGGCGGTATCGCGCACGGCGGGCAGGCGGATCACCTTGCCATTGCGGATGTCAAAGCGCGCGCCATGACGGGGGCAGATGATCGTAAAGCCGTCCAGCTCGCCATCCCCCAGGGGCCCGTCGTCATGGGTGCAAACGTCGCCAATGGCATAAAAGCTGCCATCCACGTTGAAGACGGCGATGGGCTTGCCGTCCACCTCAAATTGCAGACGGTCTCCTGGCTGAATTTCATCCACCATCACCACTTGAATATATTCTACGTTGGTCATTTCTTCATTGCTCATGTGTGTTCCTTGATGTTTGGTAATTTTGCTCAGGGATCCCCGCGCACGGTATCGTTCCTATGTAGTGGCTTCCGGCAGGAAGCCTCTGTCTTGCATAGAGAATTGATTGAGTAATATCAGGCTTCCTGCCGGAAGCCACTACATAGAGCTTATTTTGAGGAATTGGGGTTCTTACTCCTCCGTGAGGGCATCCGTGGCTTCGCCCATGCCATAAACGCCCGCTTTCAACACCTTCAGCGAAAGCAGCGCGCATTTCAGGCGGACGGGACCTAACTCAATGCCCAGCAGATCCAGCACATCCTGCTTATTGAGGTGCTTCACCTCATCCAGCGACTTGCCAATGACTGATTCGAGCAGCAAATCAGCGGATGCCTGCGAAATGGCGCAGCCATGCCCACTGAAAGCGGCTTCAGTCACCTTACCCTGCTCATCCACGCGCAAATCAATCCGCAGATGATCGCCGCACAAGGGATTTTCATCCTCAAAGGTGATGTCGTGCGGGTTCAGCTCGCCCTTATATTGCGGCGACTTATAATGTTCGATAATGACTTCTCGGTATAAATCATCCATATCAATAACCTATCTAACGCCTCTCTTAATGAAGCCTATTTTTGAGATGAGAGCATCTCAAAAATAGGCTTTATTCCAGATTCACGTTATGAAAACATCTTGTTTACTTTTAAGAGAGAAGTAACCAGCTGATCCACTTCTTCCTGGGTGTTATACAGGTAAAAACTGGCGCGGGTGGTGGCGGGGATGTTGTATTTCTGATGCAGCGGCATGGCGCAATGATGCCCAGCGCGCACGGCGATGCCGTCCATATCCAAAATTTGCGCCACGTCATGCGGATGCACGCCCTCTAGGGTGAACGCCAGCACGCCGCCCTTTACGCTCGCCTCGGGACCAAATACCACCAGCCCCGGCACGTCCTTCACCCGTTCCAACGCGTAACGGATGATCTGCTGTTCATGGTCGGCAACCCAATCCATGCCAATGGTGTTCAAATAACGGACTGCCGCGCCAAAGCCAACTGCTTCCGCAATGGCTGGGGTGCCGGCTTCAAACTTATACGGCAGGTCATTGGGGACAAAGGAGCGCAATTCCACCTTGCGGATCATATCGCCGCCGCCCATGAAGGGGGGCATCGCCTGAAGGAGAGCGCGTTTGCCATACAGCGCGCCAATGCCGGTGGGACCGACCATTTTATGCGCCGAAAATGCCAGAAAGTCCACGTCCAGGTCTACCACATCCACTTTGAAATGCGGGACAGACTGCGCCCCATCAATCATAGCCACTGCGCCCGCTCTATGCGCCAGGCGGATGATCTCTTTCGCGTCCGTAATCGTCCCCAACACGTTCGACATGTGCGTAAAAGAGACCAGCTTCGGCTCTTGCTTCAGCAGGGTGCGATAAACATCCATATCCAGGGTGAAATCAGGCGCAACGGGGATAAATTCCAGGCGCACGCCGCGTTCCGCCGCCAAAATATGCCAGGGGACAAGGTTCGAGTGGTGTTCCATCTCGGTCAGGATGATGAGATCACCGCTCTTCAGGTTGGCGCGCGCCCAGGTGTAAGCAACCAGGTTGATGGATTCGGTGGCGTTGCGGGTGTAAATGACTTCTTCGGAGTGTTTTGCGCCAATGAAGGCGGCGATTTGCTCGCGCGCGTCCTCATACATAGCGGTGGCTTCTTCCGCCAGGGTATGCACGCCGCGGTGAATATTGGCGTTATGCAGGCGGTAATAATCGTCCATCGCGCGCAGCACGGCTTCCGGCTTCTGGGCAGTGGCGGTTGAATCCAGATAGACCAACTTCACGCCAGGGCGGGTTTCGCGTTCCAGAATAGGAAAATCAGCGCGAATCTTGGTTAGTTCGCTTGTTTTTTCAGAAATTGATTGCATGATTTACAACTCTTTATCTTCGATAGGACGCCCGGACCGGCCGCCCCCCGCCTTGCGCTCTGGGAGGCGAATATGAGGCGAAGTGACCGGATACCATAGGATATGATCGGGAACCATCCAGCCATCAGTGAGGAAAACGTTGGAGCGAAACTGCACAGCCACCATTTTTGAATCCACCTGAACGACAATTCCCTTGAGCCACCCGCGCACTCGTTCGCCGTTTTTTTCGTGGTCGCAATAGACTTCAACGATGTCACCGACTTCATACGAGTATTCGGGTTCAGGGGCTTTCATGTAGGAATACTGTGCCATTTCACCACTCCCCAATTCAACCAGCGATTAACATATCCTAAAGATTATAACATAAACCCAGTATGTCTACTCCTTAATTCTCTAAGGGAATGGTATGATCCTGTTTAGAAGGGCGATATTGCCCTCTCAACAGGATCATACGCATCCCCGATAAATTTATTCCTCTTGAAAGGCAACCATTTTTGCTTCAATGGCTTCTTGAAAACGCCCACGCACGCCCTCAAAGGGGATGCGCTGCATGATCGGGTCAAAAAAGCCTTCCACAATCAGGCGCTGCGCTTCGCGTTCGGGGATGCCACGCGCCATCAGGTAAAAGATCTGATCGGCGTCAATTTTGCCAACGGTTGCGCCATGCGTGCAGCGCACATCATCCGCCAAAATTTCCAAGCCGGGGATGGAATCGGCGCGGGCATGGCGGCTGAGAACCAGGTTACGGTTCGCCTGATAGCCATCCGTCTTTTGCGCGCCGGGGGCAACGTAAATCATGCCCTGCCAGACCGAGCGGCTCTCGTGCAGCAGCGCACCCTTAAACAGCAGGTCACTGGTGGTATGCGGCGCAAGGTGATTTTGCTGCGTATCGTGATCCAAATGCTGATCGTGGTCGGTGAAATAAAAGCCAGACATCAACCCGGTGGCGCCTTCGCCGGTGAGGTTGATTTCGGAGAAATTCTTGGTCAGGTGACTGCCCATCGCGCCAAAAGTCCAGTTAAGGGTTGCATCCCGCTGCACATCAGCGCGCTCGTGGGTGATGTTCCACACGCCCTCGCCCCAGGATTGCAATTCCACAAAGTGCAGTTTGGCGGCAGGACCCACATGCAGCTCAACGATGCCGCTATGCAGGGTTTGACCGGCTTCATTGGGTGAGGCGTATTCGTGAACGTAAGTGACTTCCGCCCCTTCCTCCAACCAGACCAACAGGTGCGAGATATGCGCCAGCCCGATGCCCGGTCCCCATAATAGGCTATGCAGCGGTTGGGCGACCTTCACGCCCTTGGGAACGTACAGCACCACCCCATTTTGCGCCAGCGCAGCGGTCAGGGCAGCGAATTTGCCATCCTCCGGCTTCACCACCTGCCCGATAATCCGCCCGACCAACTCGGGATGCTCTTTTTCGGCAGTGCGCAGATCGGTGAAGATCACTCCTTGCGCGGCAAGCTCCGCCGCCAGGCTGACCTGCGCCCGTCCGGGCAGCAAGATCACCTCGCCGCCATGTTCCTGCCCGGTGAGGGGCAAAAGCAGGGCATCCGGTGCGGCGGGCAGATACTTTTCCGCATCCGCTGCCGGTAAAGTCAGTTGAGCCACCTTCAGCGGACGTAAATCGGTGCGCCGCCAGGCTTCCAGCTTCGCGCTGGGCAGTTCGGTGCGCGCAAATACCTGCCAGGCATTGCGGCGATAGGCAGCCAGGGCATTGTCACCCTCCGCGCGTACCTGCCCGGCGGTGAAGGCAAACTCGGCAGCCACTTCCGGCGTGGTATCCATCCGGCGCACCCGGCTGACCACGCGGGTTGTCTCTTTCACGCCCCCTTGCGCCCCTTGCGGGGGTTGTGGGACTGTTTTGTTTTCTTCCATGATTAACCCACCGATCCTTCCATCTGCAATTGAATCAGACGGTTCATTTCTACCGCGTATTCCATCGGCAGTTCCTTGACCAGCGGCTCGATAAACCCGGAGACGACCATGGTGGTAGCCTCCTCTTGGGTCAAGCCACGACTCATCAGATAAAACAGCTGATCTTCCCCTACCCTGGAGACAGATGCCTCATGACCGATGGTCACATCTTCTTCGTCCACCTCGATATAGGGGTAGGTATCCGAGCGAGATTGCGCGTCCAGCAGGAGCGCATCGCATACCACGTTGGATTTCACATCCTCCGCGCCCTTATAAACACGGATCAGCCCACGATACGAAGCGCGTCCGCCGCCCTTGCTGATGGATTTTGAAGTGATCTTGCTGGAGGTATGCGGCGCAAAATGCACCATCTTGCCGCCCGCGTCCTGATGCTGCCCGGGTCCGGCAAACGCCATGGAAAGGATTTCGCCATGCGCACCAGGCTCCATCAAATAGCAAGAAGGGTACTTCATGGTTACTTTAGAGCCGATATTGGCATCCACCCATTCCATCGTACCGTTGGCAAATACCTTGGCGCGCTGCGTCACCAGGTTATACACATTGGTTGACCAGTTTTGGATGGTGGTATAACGCACCCGCGCGCCCTTCTTCACCACAATCTCAATCACGCCCGAGTGGAAGGAGTCAGTGGTATAGGACGGGGCGGTGCAGTTATGCGATACCACGCCCTCCGCCACATACGACTCATCCTCTTCAACGGAGAAGTTAAAGACTTCCGTCTCCTGCTCCTCTACCTCAATGCTGTGAATAGGCATATACAAGAAATTCTCATCCATTGCAAACGGCGAGCCGGAATTGCTGCCATTGGCGGCATCCACGCCCACTAACTTGCCAAATTGCTCATTCCAAGGCGAAGAGACGACCACCGCAAAGATGGGTTTGCGAGGCGCAACGCGCTTTTGCAGGTTGATCGAAGCCGCGATCCCCAATCGCAGCAGCGCATCGCGGAAGGCATACGCCAAATTGGCTGAAACGGTGTTGTAGCGGAACATATTCTTGCGCGCGTCATAGCTGCCATCACCGCACCACATACCGCATACCAATTCTTTCAAGAGTTCGGGCTGGGCATTCTGCACCCAGGCAGGGATATGCTTATCCTTGACGGTGCTGCCAAACGCTTTGGCAAAGGAACGCGCCGCAAGCGTGGAAGATAACACCAACGATTGACCATTTTGGCGCGGGGCTTCTTTCGCCGGGCTTTTTTGGAAATAGCGCGTCATTAAGGCTTCGGCATCTTGCAAATACGCCGTTTCTTGCGCGTGGAAAGAGAGCGTCAGATAATGCTCATCTTGCACATGCCCTTCCGCCAGGTAATAACCAAGCAGACGGAAGAAATCAGCCTCTTGTGGGAAGCGCACGGTATGCGGCGTAGGCAGATGACGGCCATGCCCAAGCGGCACCACCATCTCAACTTCGGCTTCCAGGGTGGGCATCGGCTGTGGCACGGGCGTTACCAGGTAATCACCCTTCTTCACCTGAGCGGCAGTTGTCCATACCAGGTTAAATTCAGCGTTGCGATATTCTGCACGGGCGCGGCGAGCCACCAACAGCGGATGTTCTGCCGTTACCCGCAAGGTTTTATCACTATCGCCATAGTAGCGCAGGGTATAAATATTGCCATGGTACGGTCGGCGCATGGTGTGATACACGCGGCGATAGCGTCCCTGATGGGTCAGCACTTCATCGCCCTCGCTGATTTGCTCAATTGCCTTCTCACCCTGTTTGGTACGCACACGCGCGCCAGCCAGGAAGCAGCCCTCGGTGTAATGTACGTATGAATCTTCGTCAGCGATAATCAGCGAGCGTTCAAACTGACCGATGTTGGCAACGTTCAGGCGGAAGTAGGCTTGCAGGGGCAAATCCACCTTTACGCCCTTAGGGACATAGACGAACGAGCCGCCCGACCATACTGCGCTGTTGAGGGCAGCAAATTTGTTATCCTCTATTGGAATCACGGTGCCGAAATATTCGCGGAACAGCTCGGGGTATTGCTTCAAGCCTTGCTCAATGCTGAGGAAGATCACGCCCTGCTTGCTGAGGTGTTCCTGAATGGAGTGGTACACCATTTCCGATTCATACTGCGCCCCTACGCCAGCCAAGAATTTCTGCTCGGCTTCGGGGATGCCCAGTTTATTGAAGGTATTTTTGATGGTATCCGGCACATCGTCCCACGATTTGCCTTCGGATTGGGTAGGCTTGATGTAATAGAAGATATTCTCCAAATCCAGCCCGCTGAGGTCTGCGCCCCAATTGGGCATGGGGCGTTGGCGATAATGCTGGTACGCCTTTAGGCGGAATTGCAGCATCCATTCCGGTTCGCCCTTCATTTTGGAGATATTACGTACCACGTCTTCATTCAAGCCGCGCTCGGACTTAAACACATAGGTTTCCGGGTCGCTGAACCCAAATTGATAGTCGCCCATCCCCTTTAGAACATCCACATCTGTTTTTTCGCTCATCTGTCCTCCATCAGGTCAGATTGTGTTTTTGCAGTAAAGAGGAACACATTTCTCTATATTGCAAAATAGAATAATCAGCCAGAGGTTAAGCCAATTCCGCTTCGTGCTTTTCACGCACCCACTCATAGCCACGTTCTTCAAGAGTGAGGGCGAGTTCGGGACCGCCCGATTCGACAATGCGCCCGCCCATCATTACGTGAACCACGTCAGGGTTAACGTAATTGAGGATGCGTTGGTAATGAGTGATGACCAAAATGCCCAGGTCGGGCCCACGCAAGGCATTGACGCCCTCCGAGACGACCCGCAGGGCGTCAATATCCAGCCCCGAGTCGGTTTCATCCAGGATGGCAATTTCAGGCTTGAGCATTGCCATCTGCAAAATTTCAGCGCGTTTCTTTTCGCCGCCGGAGAAGCCTTCGTTGAGGTATCGCCCAGCGAAAGCCATATCCATCTTGAGGCGTTCCATTTGTTCTTTCATCTTCTTGCGGAACTCAGGCACCGGCACGCCCTTATCCTTGGGGTTGAGGGCGCGCCGCCGGGCGTTCACCGCCGAGCGCAAGAAGTTCGCCACCGTCACGCCAGGGATGGAAATGGGATATTGGAACGCCAAAAAGAGACCCGCCCGCGAGCGTTGATCTGGCGCTAGCCCTAATATACTTTGACCTTTAAAGAAAATATCGCCATCCGTAATGATATAAGAGGGATGCCCCATCAGGGTATACGCCAGGGTAGACTTGCCCGTGCCGTTGGGTCCCATAATGGCGTGAACTTCGCCCTGTGGGATCGTTAAATTGAGCCCTTTGAGGATCTCTTTGCCCTCGATGCTGACATGAAGGTTTTGGATGACCAATTCTAACCTGGTATTTTCAGACATTCGCAAAACTCCTTATTCGTAATGTTCAATGCCGTCCGAGAGCTGCGAGGCGTTCCACAAAGATGCGCAAGCCGCTGCCCTGAATTTTCTGCTCGGCTTCGCCATTATAGCACAGCGCTATGCTTTGGTCAATATTTATTATATATATCAAATAAATTAAGAAGAGGAAGGCGGTTTATTTCTTTCCCCTCATTGACAATTTCTGCATTCTCTTTTATGCTTTAGCCTACGAAGCTACTCCGTTCACTTATACTTTTGAAAAGGAAATCTGTGACCGAAAAGTCTGTAACCCCCGCCTCTGCTCCGGCAAAAGAACGTATTCTGCTTGAACTGCATCCGATGGTTCTGCCCGCCATCCTCACCTTTGAAAATATCGCCCTGCTCGGCATCATTTTTGTGGCTGGGCTGGCAATTGTTACGTTTCATGTGGGCGGCACCGAAGTACTCATCATTGCCGCCATTTGGGCAGTTTTAGCCTTCCCCAACTTCCGCAGTGTGTTTGATACCGGCTCTACGTCTTACGTCCTCACCAACCGCCGCCTGATGATCTTCGCGGTCACCTTCCGCAAGCAGGAAGTTTCCATCCCGCTGGAAGAAATCGCCTCGGTGAAGGTGAAGCAGTCCGGTTTGCAGCGATTCTATGGCTCAGGGGATGTGTTGGTGACGCGCAAGGGCTTCAATCGGGTGGTGCGCCTGCGCGCCTTGCCCAACTGCAAGCAAATCGCCAAGCAAATTACCCAGACCGCAAAAAACATGGCTTGAAGAATATTTAGCATAAATATCTTATATATTGACAATAAAATTCTGCGTGTGATATAATCCTGATAGAAGAAACACATCAGGTATTTTTGTTTATCCGGGGAGTTGCCCAGTGGGACAAAAATACAGTTCAGGCAGGGACTCATTTTATGAAAAGCACGCGCGAACATATTCTGCAAACCCTTTTAAACCATCCTCAATCCACCATTCAAGACCTGGCAGGGGCGGTGGGCATTAACGGCATCTCCGTTCGCCACCACCTGAGCAGCCTGGAATTGGAAGGGCTGATTGCTGGGAAGGAGGAGCGGCATGGGGTCGGTCGCCCGCGTTTTGTCTATTCCCTCACCGAAAAGGGCATGGAACGCTTCCCCACCCGCTATCTGAGCCTAACCAATCGCCTGTTAGATCAAATGAAAGATACCCTGCCCCCGGCTGCCATTCACAAGCTCTTCACCCAAATGGCAGCGGATATTGCCCTGGACTATGCCGAGCAGATTAAAAGCTATTCGGTTGAGAAAAAGCTGGAATTTATCAAAGATTTGCTGGCTACCGAGGGGTTTGCGGTAGAATGGGAACATAAAGGCGACGAATATCTCATCCACGAAGTATCCTGCCCCTACTTTCACGTAGGGCAAAGCCACCCCGAAGTCTGCATGGTGGATCAGTCGTTGTTATCCGAAATGCTTGCCACGCCGGTGCAGAAGATCCACTGCCTGCTCGCGGGCGATGCGCATTGCACCTACGTCATCTCAGACCTAGCGCCATCCGGCGTGACCTCTTCAGGAGAAAAGACCCTATGAGCGAATTTTCCGGGCAACCCGGCAGCAACCGTCCCGCCTGGCAGGTGGAAAGCACCCATCCAGAACTGGTGGAAGCGCTGAAACTAGCATTTAGTGAAGTTGTCGACCCCGAAATTGGGCTGAATATCTATCAGCTGGGGCTGATCCGTGATGTGATCGTGCAGGATGATGCGCTGGTGGTCAAAATGATCCTCACTACCCCGTTCTGCCCCTACGGTCCGGCAATGTTGGAAGAGACGCAGCAAAAGGTGAACGCCGCCATGAAGATGGATACGCACCTTGACCTGGGCATGGATATGTGGGATTTTTCGATGATGGAAGAAGGTTTGGGCGCAGACTGGGGATT
Source organism: Anaerolineales bacterium (assembly GCA_038206515.1). GTDB lineage: Bacteria > Chloroflexota > Anaerolineae > Anaerolineales > Anaerolineaceae > DSYU01. Next base: position 21,792 of record JBBRAT010000009.1, read on the forward strand.
GTATTAGAAATTAAAAAAAGACTGGTTGGGGATGCCGGGCATCCCCAACCAGTCTTTTTTTAATTTAAAGTTTGAATAACTCCGCTAATTTCATGGCAAAGCCCATATCTCCGCTGGCTTTGACCTTGCCCATCATATAGGCTTGCATGGGGTTGAGCTTGCCGCTGAACATGTTAATAATATCCTGCGAGTTGGCGGTGAGGGTGAGGCGCGGCTTTTCCACCGTGCCGGGGGTCACTTGCAGCTGACTGTTGCGGATGGTCGCCGCCCAATCACCGCCCTGCGCGCCTGAAATGTGAAATTGCACGATTGCATCCACCCCAGCCGCTTTATCGGGCTGGAAGGATTTCGCCACTTTATCCATAATTGCTTGCAAATTATTCTCGGTCATGCCGTTTCCTCCATAAAGTTGAGTTACCAAACTAATTTAAATCATAATGCATTCCAGGCATTTTATCCAGGCGGGAATGCTATACTTAACCTATGTGATTTTCCCTAATCAGAGGAGAGACCCTGGATGATCCATTCCGTCTTTATTGACCCATTGAGCCAAAAAACTTACGACCTGACCACTGACCAGATTCAATCCGCCTTGCAAGACCCCGCCGGGCTGCTGTGGATCAGCCTGGAACACCCCACCGAAGCGGAATCGCTCGCCATCCTGCGCGATTTGTTCCACTTTCACCCTCTTTCCATCGACGACGCGCTCAACCCTGACTTTCAGACCCCCAAAGTGGACGATTTCGGGGCGTATTTGTTTATTATCATGCACGCAGTCGCCATGAATACCACGCTGGCGGAATTAAATACGGTAGAAGTCAACTTTTACCTGGGCGCAAATTACCTGGTGACGCTGTATCACGAAGCAGAAATGGATTCGCTGGCGGCGGTTTGGAAGCGCATCGAACGGGATGAACGCCTGATCCAAAATGGCTCGGACTTCTTGACGTATGGGATTATTGACGAAGTGGTGGATGATTACGCCCCGTTCATTGATCAACTGGATGAGCAGCTGGGCGAGCTGGAAGATCAGGTGATGGCGACGCCGGAAAAGCATCAGATGGCGCGGTTGCTGGTAGTGAAACATGCCCTCATCTTCCTGCGCCGGGTCATTTCGCCACAGCGCGAAGTGATGAACCGCCTGAGCCGTGATGAATTCCCGATGATTGATAACCAGTCGCGCATTTATTTCCGCGACATTTACGATCACCTGGTGCGGTATCAGGATAATATCGAGTCGTTGCGGGATATTGTCAGCAGCGCGCTGGATATTTATCTCAATTCCACTTCGCTGCGTCTGAATGAAATTATGAAAGCCCTGACGATTGTATCCACCATTTTCCTGCCGCTGTCGTTCTTCGCGGGGGTGTATGGGATGAACTTTAACCGCCAAGTCCCCGCTTATGATTGGACGTGGGGAATTGAGTTCTTCTGGGGTATCTGCCTGGCGGTCACCGCGGGGATGTTGTGGTATTTCCGGCGGCACCACTGGTTTTAGGGGTGGGGCTATTCATTTGCCAACGCCTGCTGCACCGCCAGATTGATCTCTGGGCTGACTTGCGCGCCCAGGGCGGCGAGCGCGGCGCTCTTTTCAGGGTGATCGGTAACGCCCCACAGATGCAAGCGCATCTCCGCGCCCAACTGGGCAAATAAGGTGACTGCCTGCAACCCAGCGCGCATCCCAGAAGGCGAATCTTCAAAAATATCCACCGTAAACGCCTTGGGCAGTTTTCCGACCAGGGTATGCAGCCCCGGGTTCGGCTCTGCGCGTTCCACAAAGCAGAAGACGCGCCCCATCCATTCTATCGCAGCCTTGCGTGACCCCACCAGCCCGGCGGCGATGGCAGCCAGGGCGTGATAAGCGGATGGCTTGGTCAGGCGGTCAGCGGATTCATCCAAGGCGATGGCGGCTTCGCCCATCTGCCCCGAGCCGACCAGCACAATAGACCCCAGCCCCACCTGCTCTAACGCCATTTCGGCTTCAGGTGTAAAGATTGCCATCTTGTCTGGCAGCCACCCCATCGGCGCGGACGGTCGAGCCGTATATGCCACCATGCGCAGCTGCCGCCTTGCCTCTGCCGCAAGCAATATCTGGGCGGTCTCAGGGCGCAGCAAGGGCAGGTCATGACGCACCAGGTAAGAGGGCGTGGTCACGGCTGCCGGAATACCCATGGCGTGCGCAAAGCGATCATCGCCCAGCACGAAGGTCTGAAACAAATGGGTGGTGCGGGATAAAGACGGCTGGCGGGTGTGGGTCAGCAAGTCTTCCAGCAGATAAAGCCCCACCTGTGAGAGAATGGGGAAGACATCCCGCGCCTCCCCCTGCTGGCAGGCATGCAGGAGCGTCTCGGCGGGCGCACTGCCCACTTGCTGAAACCGCCCCATCGCGTGAATCCAGCGGCTCCAATCTACCGGCTTCGGCTGCGGCGCGGGATGGGTACTCAGCCAATCGCACGTATCCACCAGCGCGCACAAAAACTCAGGCAGCTCATCCCTGCCGGTCAACTGGGTTTCGACCAACGCCGCTACCAGCATGGGGATCATATCCCACTCGCAGGTGATGCCCTGGGCTTCAAAGATGGCAATCGTATCCTCCTCCGGGGCAACCTCCCCCAAGCCCATTTGCGCGGCAATGGAATTGAGGGTGGCGCGAACGGACTGCCGGTAACCGGATGCCTGGATTAATACGCCGTCTACATCCAATAAGAATATGCGCTGATTCAATCATCCTCCGCTATAATAGGGGCAATCTTAACCCGTCTCTTAAAATTAACCACGCCACTTTATTTTACTCTCTCTTGCAAGCCGTAGAAAGGAAAACGGATGTTTCAACTCGTTGCCGACAGCACCTGTGACCTTGGGAAAGACCTGACAGACCGTTATAAAATTGAGATTGTGCCATTATATGTATATGCGCAAGGGAAGACCTTTCAGGACGGGGTGAATGTTACCCTGAAGGAGCTATACCGCTCGGTAGAGGAGAGCGGTCAGCTGCCCAAAACGTCCGCCCCCACGGTGCTGGATTTTCAGAGAGCGTTTGCGCTGCCTGGCGAAATTCTGTATATCGGACTTTCCAGCGCGCTTTCGGCGACCTTTCAAAACGCGGTTTTAGCCCAAAACCTGCTGGATGACCCCCATTGCGCCGCCCTGGTGGATTCGCGCAACCTTTCCACTGGAATTGGCTTGCTGCTGCTGCGCGCCGCTGATTTGCGCGATCAGGGCGTGCCGCTGGCAAGAGCCAAACGTCAGATTGGAGCCTTGCTGCCGAAGGTGCGCACCTCGTTTGTGGTGGAAACGCTGGATTATTTATACAAAGGCGGGCGATGCTCGGCGGTGCAGAATATCATGGGCAGCCTGCTGCACATCCGCCCGGTGATTGCCGTCCGCGAAGATGGCACGCTGGGGGTGAAGGCAAAAACGCGCGGCTCGCGTGAAAAGGCGCTGCGCTCGTTAATCGAGGATTTTCAGGCGCATCTGGCGGAAATGGACCTCAGCCGCGTCTTCATCACCCATTCCGGCTGTGATGCGGACGCCGCCTGGGTAAAAGCCGAGCTGCTCAAGCTCGCGCCCATTCAGGACGTGTTCATCACCTACGCCGGGTGCGTGGTCGCCAGTCATTGCGGACCCGGCACCCTGGGGATTTTGTATTTGTTGAAATAAAAGTCAATATCTAATCAAAAAGGGGAGCATGCTCCCCTTTTTGATTAGATATACATTCTCTTACGCGATAACGCCGATTTCCTTGCCAACGTGTTCAAAGATTTCAAGCACCTTATCCATCTGGGCATCGGTGTGGGTGGCCATATAACTGGTGCGCAGCAGGGAATGTCCGGGGGGGACGGCGGGGGAAATGACCGGGTTGACGAAAACGCCATGCTTGAACAGCTCCTGCCAGAACAGGAACGTCTTCTGGTCATCGCCGATGATAATGGGGACAATGGGCGTTACCGAATGACCGGTGTTGAGCCCCATCGCCTGATAGCCCTTGCGCATTTTCTCGCCAATCTGATTGACGCGCTCGATCCGCTCTGGTTCTTTCTGCATGATGTGCAGGGCAGCCAGGGCAGCCGCGGTGTTAGAGGGGGGAATGCTGGCGCTGAAGATCATCGAGCGGGCGAAGTGCTTGACGTAATGCACCACTTCTTCTTTGCCGGCAATGAACCCGCCGAGGGAGGCAAAGGACTTACTGAAGGTGGACATAATCAGGTCCACTTCATCCGTCAAGCCAAAATGCGCCGCAGTGCCTTTGCCGCCGCCCAAAACGCCCATGCCGTGCGCATCGTCCACCATCAGGCGCGCGCCGTAGCGTTTGAGGATAGGCAGCATATCCGGCAGGGGAGCCAAATCGCCTTCCATGCTGAACAAGCCATCCACCACCACCAACTTTCCGGCGGCTTCGGGCAGGCTGGCAAGCACCCGTTCCAGGTGATCCATATCATTATGACGGTAACGCTGAATTTCGCCGTAGCTCAGGCGCGCGCCGTCTACAATGCTGGCGTGGTCGTCCTTATCCAGGATGACATAATCACCCCGCCCAACCAGCGCGCTGATGGTGCCGGTGTTGGTCTGCATGCCGGTAGAAAAGACCAGGGCGGCTTCTTTGCCCACCCAGGCAGCCAGTTCACATTCCAACTGTTCGTGCATTTCCAGCGTACCATTTAAGAAACGCGAGCCTGTGCAGCTGGTGCCATATTCTTCGATGGCGCGAATGGCGGCTTCACGTACCTGGGGATGGGTGGTCAACCCCAGGTAATTGTTGGAGCCGCACATAATGAGCCGCTGCCCGCGATAGGTGACTTCTGTGCCTTCATTGCCGCTCAGCGGGATAAAATATGGGTAATATCCATCCTTTATCGCGTCTTTTGCTAATGTAAAGCCAAGACATTTTTCAAAAATATCCATTGATTCCTCGGTTCAGTAAGGGGCTTGCAGAATTTATGTCATTATATACGTTTTTGGGGGAAAGGTGCAAGTGAGTTTCGGCAAAATTGTGCTATGATTAAGTATTGCGAATGGCACTCATTCTATTTTTATAGCACGGAGCAGATTTATGAACCTCTTCGGCGGCATCGAAGCCGGCGGCACGAAATTTAATTGTATCGTTACAGATCAGGATCGCACGATTCTGGCGGAAGCGCGCTTTCCCACCACCACCCCCAACGAAACGCTTGGCAGGGTGATCCAATTCTTCCAGGAACAGCAGGCTGCTCTGGGCAGCGGCATCCGCTCCTTGGGCGTGGCTTGCTTCGGTCCGCTTGACCCTGACCCCACTTCCCCGACCTATGGATACATCACCACTACGCCCAAAGCGGGCTGGGGGAATACGCCGGTGGTCAGCGCGTTACATCAGGCGCTAGGCGTGCCGGTGGCGATGGATACGGACGTGAACGCCGCCGCTATTGCCGAAGGCTTGTGGGGCGCAGCCCAAGGGCTGACTGATTTTATTTACCTGACGATTGGCACAGGCGTTGGCGGCGGACCGATCAGCCATGGCAAGCCCATTCATGGCTTGATCCACCCTGAAATGGGGCATGTTTTGCTGCGGCACGATCACGCCCGTGACCCTTACGCCGGCAAATGCCCCTATCACGCCGATTGCTTTGAGGGATTAGCCTCCGGTCCGGCGCTGGAAGCTCGCTGGGGGACGTGCGCGGAGAATTTGCCCGCCGATCACCCCGCCTGGGAGCTGGAGGCGCATTACATCGCCCTGGCACTGGAAGGCTTTATCTGCACCCTCTCGCCGCAGCGCATCATATTGGGCGGCGGAGTGATGGCGCAAACTCACCTCTTCCCGCTGATTCACGCGGAAACGCTGCGCCTGCTGCATGGCTATGTGCATTCGGCAGCGATCTTAGAGCATATCGAAGAATATATTGTCGCCCCAGGCTTAGGCAGTCGCGCTGGCGTGATGGGCGGCATTGCCCTGGCACAGTCTATTCAGAATGAAGGATGATATTTTCTATAAAATAGAGAGGCGCGCCTCTCTATTTTATAGAAAATGAAAACCACAATCGAATTTGCCAAACAGGAGTCTCCCCATGCCCATCTGCGCTGCTGACCGCACGGCGCTGCGTACCCTGGCTGCTCAAGTCGCCGAGCTTGCCGCCCTGCCTGAAATGACTATCCGCCGCAAAAAATGGGTGGAACACAACAGTTTACGATCCACCGAGCCGGTGATGTTTATCTCGCCGGAAGGCGCATGGGAAGAAATGATCCTGCCCAGTGACCTGCATTGCGAAGGCGATGAGGCGCGCAGCATTGAGTGGGAGCTGCGTCATCGCCTCTATGTCTATACGCATTTCCAGGATGATTCCGTAATCGAAGCTGAGTGGATCGTCAACGCCCCCCTGCGTGATACCGGCTGGGGATTAGAACCCGTCAAGGAAGCCAGCACCGAGCAGCGCGGCGCATTCCGCATCCGCCCCATCCTCAACAACCGCGATGACCTGCAAAAATTGCGCCTGCCCGACCTAATTTATGACCGCGCCGCCCACGAAGACCGCGCCAGCCAGATGCATGACCTGTTCGGCGACCTGTTGACCATCAAACCGCGCGGGGTCAGCAGCGTTTCCTATCATTTGTGGTCGCAGTATATTTACCTGCGCGGCGAAAACCGCTATATGGAAGACTTCATGGATGCGCCTGACTTCGTCCACGAGGTGATGCGCCTGTTTGAAACCGGGCATCATCGCCTGCTGCAGCAAATGATGAACCTCAACTTGCTTAGCCTCAACAACGACAACACCTACCACTCCTCCGGTGGGAATGGCTACACCGATCAGCTGCCCGCGCCTGGCTTTGACCCGGCTCACGTGCGCCCGTGTGACATGTGGGCAAGCGCAGAATCGCAGGAATTGGCGGGGGTTTCGCCCAAAATGCACCGCGAATTTGCCCTGGAATACGAAAAACGCCTGCTCGCTCCTTTTGGGCTAAACGGCTACGGCTGCTGCGAAGACCTCAGCCGCAAAATCAAGGACGTGCTGACCCTGCCCAACCTGCGCCGCATCTCCATCTCGCCCTTTGCGGATGTTGACCGCAGCGCGATTGCTCTGGCAGGGCAGGCGATTTATTCCTGGAAGCCGCAGCCCGCCCACCTGGTTGGGGAGTTCAACGCTGACCTCATCCGCGCGTATATCCGCCACACAGTGGAGGTCTGCCGCGAAAATGGCTGCTTCCTCGAAATTATCCTCAAAGATACCCACACCTGCGAACATCACCCCGAACGCTTCGACCTGTGGACGCAAATCGCCCGCCAAGAAATGGGATAACGCCACAAAAAAGAGAATGATCTGCGCAACAGATCATTCTCTTTTTTACTTTGATCATTTTACAAGCTCGTCTATAAAAATGCAAAAGTAATTCAACTTGTATATTTTTGATTAAACGATTATAATTTTTACATCAGCAGCTTACAAATCCTTGCAAAAAAACAATACTGTCACAGAAATAGATCTAAAATTTAGAGAGGATACCATCCATGTGTCGAAAATTATTTATTTTCCTACTGGCTGCCTTAACGCTATTCAGCCTTGGGATCAATCCAGCGCCTGTTTCAGCCCAAACACAACCTCCGCCTAATCTCACCGCTGGGCAAGCCGCTGGCTGGCGTAGTTATACCAACGGAAATAACGTAAAAGCCATTGCTGTAAAGGGAAACATCCTCTGGGCGGGGACCATGGGCGGCGCGGTGAAGTGGAATATCTCCGATAGCACCTATGTAAAATATATGAAAGTAGATGGGCTTGCGGATAATAACGTGCATTCAGTCGCCATTGATGCAGCGGGCAACGCCTGGTTTGGCACCGAAAGCAGCGGAATCAGCAAATTTGATGGCACAAGCTGGACAACCTATGACACTTCCAATAGCGGGCTGGCAAGCAATGTAATCAATGGTCTCGCGATTGATTCGGCGGGCAAGCTATGGGTCGCTACTTATGGCGGGGGGGTAAGCAAGTTCGATGGCACCACCTGGACAACCTATACCAAGGCAAATAGCGGTCTGACAGACGATTATATCCATTGTCTTGCTATGGATGCAGCAGGCAACGTATGGGTAGGAACCGACAGCGGCTTAAGAAAATTTGATGGCGCTACCTGGATCGTCTATCCTGTTTCAGTGGGCGGAAGCAGCACCGTTCTATCGGTTGCCGCAGATGCCGCCGGAAATATCTGGTCGAGTACGTATGGTGGCGTGATTAAATTGACCGGAACAATTTCGACCAGTTATACGAAAGCCAATAGTGGGTTGGTCAACAATTACGTCTTTGCCATCACAGCGGACGGGGCAGGGAATGTGTGGTTTGGGGCAATGGGCGGCATCAGTAAATTCGATGGCACACACTGGACGACCTACACCCCCGCCAATAGCGGGCTGGCAGGCAGTGACGTCATCAACACTATCGTCATAGACGAAGCAGGCAATAAGTGGTTTGGCAGCTCTGCTCAAGTAGGGACAAGAGGCGGCATCAGTAAATTTGATGATACGTCCTGGAAAAACTACTTTACCACAAATGAACCACCCGATACATCCATCCGTCAGGTCATTCTCGACAAAACAGGCAATATCTGGGTAGGGACGTATAGCGGGGCGGGTAAATTCGATGGGAAAACCTGGACGAATTTCTCTACCCAAAATGGTTTACCAGGTGATTCTGTCACTGCCCTGGCAGTAGATAGAATTGGCAACGTATGGGTAGGGACGTATAGCGGGGTCAGTAAATTTGATGGAAAAAGCTGGGTCACGTATACATCCCATAATAATACCCTGTTGAGTGATATGGTACGCGCCATTGCCGTAGATCGCGGAGGGAATGTTTGGGTAGGCACAAGTGAGGGGATCACCAGGTTTGACGGAGATATCGTTGTAAATTATCCAAACTCATATAGTGGACTGTCAAATAATGCAATTCAGGCGCTTTTTGGAGATGCTGTAGGCAATATTTGGATCGCTACGCAGGAGGGAGCTGTCCAAACAGATGGAAGAAACTGGACGACCTTCTCCGCTTTTAATAGTTACGGGCTGACGGATAGCAATTTTTCAGTGGTAACTGTAGATGCAGCAAATTTTATCTGGTTTGGATCGCCAACGGGTGGGGTTGCCAAGTTAGATGGCAATCTCTGGTCCACCTATACGACCGTAAACAGTGGGTTAGTGAACAATGAGGTACATTCGATTGGGGTGGATGCCGCAAAAACCCTCTGGGTTGGCACGTTGGGAGGGTTAAGCAGGTTCGATGGTACAACATGGATAACCTATACCAGTGCGAATAGTGGCTTGGCGAATAATCTTGTAGCTAGCATTGCTTTTGACCCGGCGGGCAACAAGTGGTTTGGTACCAGGAATGGGTTGAGTGAAATGCTCACATCCTCTATGAGCATCAATTATGAAACCGGCGCGCCAGGGAGTTCTTTTAACCTCAGTGGGTATAACTTTTTACCCAACCAAACCGCTGCGGTGCTGGTGAATGGGCATAACGTGGGGAGCGTAACCACTTCTGCTGCCGGAACGGTGGCGTTCACCTTAACGACCACCAGCCTGACGATTGCAGGAACAAGCGAAGGCGCGTATTTTGTCAGCCTGAGCCTGCTACCCAACCAATCGGCGCGATATACGGTGGATGGCACTGCGCCAGTACGCGCGCGCGAAGGCAGCTACACCGCGTTCAGCGTCCCGAATGGCATTGGCTTGAATCACGCTATCTCCTTGCCGCTGACGATGCGATAAACGCACGTCCGCGGATAATTAGGGCTGCTGATAAAATAACGAACTCCAGGAATTAGTGAGGTCGTATAAGAGAGGGGAAGATTGTCCCTCTCAACGCCCACCACACCCATTTCCAACGAACATAAAAAAGACGGCACGGTGAAAATCGCGCCGTCTTTTTTTATAATGCAAAACCTCTATCCTAGTTCTACCTTGCTATCCTTATCCCAGGGGTAGAACCAGCCATGCACGAAGGCATGTTCCTTTAATTGCTCCACCACCGAAGCGAGCAGCGGAACGCCATCGGAGGCGGCGGCGTTGGCTTCCACGCTGGTCACGCGGCGCATGCCGGGGATCACGCTGCTGACGGCGGGATGCGCCAAGCAGAATTTCAGCGCGAGGGCTGCCAGGGTGGGGCGATCAGGGGCTAGAAATTCCTTTAGGACTTCCACCTTGGGCGCGGCGATTGCCAGGCGGTCAGGGGTCAGCCATTCGCGCCGCCAATCTTTGTCAGAAAAGGTATAGCCGGGCGGGAATGAGCCGGTTAGCAAGCCTTCTTCAAATGGCACGCGCGCAAAGATGCCCACGCCCATTTTCTGCGCGGCGGGCAGCAATTTTTCAGCGGGGCGCTGCTCAAAAATGTTATAAATGACCTGCACCGTGTCAATAAGACCGGTATTGATCAGATTCACGCCGTTGTAGGGATTCCAGTCATTGACCGAGACGCCAAACGCGCGGATTTTGCCCTGCTGTTTCAGGCGGGTAAAGGCTTCCAGCCATTCGGTGTTATGCGTGAAGGAATCCGCCCAGGCGTGCAATTGCTGGACATCTAAATAATCACGCCCCAGATTTTTGAGGGTGCGCTCGGTGTTTTCGATAATCCAGCTAGCAGGGAAGATGTCTTCCAGGCGATCCGTCTCTAGGGCGGGCCAGCGACCCGTTTTCGGCGGCACTTTAGAAGCGATCACCACCTGATCCAGCCGCCCAGCAAAGGCGCGTCCGATCAATTCCTCGGAATGACCGTTGCCATAGGCGGCGGCGGTATCATAAAAGGTGATGCCCAGGTCAAAAGCGCGCTGCAAAGCAGCGATGCTCTGGTCATCGTGCAACGACCCCCAGCCATCCCCAATGCCCCATGCGCCAAAGCCAATTTCGCTGATGCGAATTCCCGTCTTGCCAATCGTTCGATATTGCATCTGTATTCTCCTTTTCCCTCACTTCAACATATCCACCCAACCGGTGGGCAACGCCAGCAGATAGAGGTCACTTTCACCTGCGCCGCTGCGTCCCCAATTGCTGGTAAATAAGACGCGCGTCAGGTCTGGGTTGGCAGCCGCCAGCGCGCCGCTGAAACTATTGGGCGCGGACTGGGTGTGCAGATGCGCCAGACGCACCACTTTACCCTGGGCGCGCAATTCCACCGCAAATAAAGAGTTGTTCATCCAGCTCGAATCACTGCCGCCATACACAGAAATCACCGCCCAACCGGGCAGCCGCTGACTGCGCCCCGAAATGCTTATCCCCAGCGGCGGGGCGTGCATATCCACCAACCACAGATCCGTGCTTTGTGCGGATTGCAGGTCAATCATCGAAATGCTATTCAATTTCAGATCATTATATACCAACACTTCGTGACCGCTCGCGTCAATCGCCACGTCCGCCGCACCGCTGGAAGGCAGCAGCACGCGCGGATTTTCGAGGTGACGGTCATACGCCACCACCCCGCAGGCAGGTTCGGCGGCGTTACCCACCCCGCCCGCGCCGGATAGACTGGCAGGGCAGGCTTTGGCAAACCAAGCAAGGAAGGTATTGCCCTGCTGGCTGATCGTCACCCCGCTGAGGGTGGTTTCCGCCGGAAGGGAACGGCGCGCGCTGACCTGATCGGTGGAAAGATCATAAATGACCAGGGCTAACGCTTGGCTATGCGCATCCAGAGCGATGAGGGGCCAATATCGCCCCTCCGCCGAAGGCATGCCCTGGTGAAACGTCCCCACCTGCGCCACCGCCATCTGCGGAAAATCAGCAGCAAAGTCATGTACTAGCTGGGCGGATTGGGTGCGCAGGGAGAATAAATAGAGCCGCGTGGATTGCAAAAAATACAGCCGGTCTGACACCTGTGGATCCCAGCGGACTTCCAAATCGCCTGTGAAAGGCAGGTACATGGTTGGCAGCAAGGTTTCTGCGGAGTAAATGTACCAATAGCCTTGCGAACTGCGCGCCAGCGCCTGATGACCGTCAAAGTTGAACGGCTGCACCGCCGCGGATTCTGTGCGCATCCCAGTGGACGTATCCCCCGCGATCAAGTCTGTGGTGGCATCCGTCAAACGCGCCAGGCAGGAGCCAAACACGGGATCATGGAACGAAATGCGCGCCTGGGGTTCCGCTAACGGAGGGGTGGGGTATACGCGCAAATCGGTGACATGCGGCGGTTGCAGCACCGGGCAGAAGATTCCCTCCGCCGTTCCCTGCGGGGTGACACCTTGCGCCAGGGATTTGGGACGGATAGGGGTCATTTGCGCGTCAATCGGCAGCCGTGGTGCAGGCGCAAGCGAAACACTGCACCCGGTCAACAACCAGGTGAATACGAACCCTACATTCAACCAGCGCGAAAAAGAGCGGATCATTGAGTCTATTCTAACTCAAATCCGGCGGTTAGAAATCAAGTTGTTATGGATTTAATAGGTGTTTGTCAAATTGTGGCAAGCCACAATTTGACAAACACCTATTAAATCCCTTATGAGCTTAAAAATCTAATAAATGCAGCGCATCCTGCAAGCAGGCGGCAAAAACCTCGTCCATAATGCTCTCATCCACCTGATACGGCCCGCCAAAGACGCCATCCCCAAACACCTGACGGGTGCGTTCCGCGCCAAGCAAGCCCTGATAGGTAGGCGGCTGCTTCTCCCCCTCCGGCAGGTCGGCAACCCGCGTAAATGGGAAGGCTTCCATCCAGGCGGCGTGATAACACTTGATGCCATAATTTCTGGCGACTTCTTCCACGCTGTGGGCAGTCCACCACGAATACCAGGCGACTTGCAAGCCGGGCAGCTCGTTGATCAATTCCGTCAGGCGAGCGCGGGCGGGATCGTTGCCGCCATGCCCATTCAGCACCAGCATCCGCCGGAATCCCTGCCCATGCAGCGAGCGCACCATGTCCGCCACGACTTCGAGGAAGGTCGTCACGCGAAGGGAAATGGTGCCGGGGTAGGTGAGGAAGTAGGGGGAAACGCCAAAATTGAGCGGCGGCGCCACCAGCACCCCTGTTTTTTGGGAGGCTGCGTCCGCCAACGCCAGCGGAATCTTCACATCGGTCAGCAGACTAAGGTAGCCGTGTTGTTCGCACGCCCCTAAGATGAGGATGAGGCGATCATCATGCTGCAAATACGACTCTACATCCATCCAGTTACATTCGTCTATACGCATAAATAAGACCTCCTAGAAAATGAAATAACCCTCTCTCCCTCAGCTTCGCCGTGTCCCCAGCGAGAAGATCACTCGCCCTGGGAGGGGGTTGAAGAATGTCCTTGTTAGACTGGTTTCGTGGCTTGCCGAGGGATAGAGGGGGCAGGTTAAATAAACCACCACTCCATGCTGGGTGGCATGGAGTGGGGTAAGAGGCTTTGCAGCGGATTTAGCTGAGGCCGCGCAAGGTAAGTTGGTTGGCGAAATGGCAGGATGACCAATGCTCAGGGGCGACCTCTAAAAATGGAGGCTCCTCGCGGGCACAGATTTCCTGAGCATAGCGGCAGCGCGGGTGGAAGTAGCAACCGGAGGGCGGGTTGGCGGGGGAGGCAACTTCGCCGGGCAGTTTCAGCGGGCGCGAGCGTTGGCGCGGGTCAGGCTTCGGCACGGCAGCCATCAACGCTTCACTGTAGGGGTGCTTGGGGTTGTAGAAGAGCTGCTCGGTTGCCGCTAATTCCACCAGGCGACCTACATACATCACCGCCACACGGTTGGAGATATGTTCCACAACGCTGAGGTCATGGGAAATGAACAGATAGGTCAGGTTGAAGTCCTTTTGCAGGTCTTCCAACAGGTTCAACACCTGCGCCTGAATGGAGACATCCAACGCCGAGACGGGTTCGTCACAGACGATCATCTTGGGGTTGAGCGCGAGCGCGCGGGCGATGCCAATGCGCTGACGTTGACCGCCAGAGAACGCATGGGGGTAGCGGCTCATATATTCAGGGCGCATGCCCACCACGCGCAGCAATTCCGCCACGCGGTCGGTCAATTCTTGCCCGGAAGCCACTTTGTTAATGGTCAGCGGCTCGGCGACAATGCGTTGAACCGTCATGCGCGGGTCAAGCGAGGAGAAGGGGTCTTGGAAAATGATTTGAATATTCGGGCGGATCGCGGTCAAGTCTTTGCGATCCAGCTTTTCCAGGTTGACCCAACCCTTTTTGGGGTCATTGAAGCGGATTTCGCCGCCAGTTGGCTCCATCAGGCGGATAATGGTACGTCCAGCGGTGGTTTTCCCGCAGCCTGATTCACCCACCAGCCCCAGCGTTTCGCCTTTACGCACGTACAGGTTTACGCCATCTACGGCTTTGACCGTACCTGTGCGCCGGCGCAGCGTGCCAGTGGAGATGGGGAAATACTTCTTGAGGTCAGATACCTCAAGCAAGACGTCACTTTTGTCGATTTTATCGAGTCCCTCAATCATAATTATTCTCCAACAGCGTCTGAGTAGAGGAAGCAGCGCACAATGTGATTGGGGCCGACCTGAGTAATGCCGGGCATCGCCTGATCACAAACCTTCGGCTTAAAGTAGTTGCAGCGTGGGTGGAACGGGCAGCCCTTGATGGAAGAATACGGGTCAGGGACTACGCCGCGGATCGGTTGCAAGCGGTCTTTCTTGTGACTGCCTGCATGCGGGATGGACGAGAGCAGCGCCATAGTGTAGGGGTGCTTGGGGCTGTAGAAGGTATCATCCACAGAGGATTGCTCCACCACGCGACCCAAATACATGACCGCCACCGTATCGCACATCTGCGCCACCACGCCCAGGTTATGGGTGATGAACACAATGGTCGAGTTGATTTGCTGTTGAATCTCGCGCATCAGGTCCAAAATTTGCGCCTCGGTGGTCACATCCAACGCGGTGGTCGGTTCATCCGCGAACAAGACCGAAGGCGTGCAGGAGAGCGCCATAGCGATCATGGCGCGTTGGCGCATCCCGCCCGAAAGCTCATGCGGGTAGCGTTTGATAACGCCCTTAGAGTTCGCCATGCCTACGCGATCCAGAATAGTAATGGCGCGTTTTTCCGCTTCCGTATGATCCACCTTTTGATGGAGCAAAATGGCTTCTTCGATCTGATCGCCAATGGTGTAGGAAGGGTTCATCGAAGTCATTGGCTCTTGGAAGATCATCGCTAATTCATTGCCGCGGATGCCGCGCATTTTCGCGCTCATCACGTCCATTGCGGTCAGGTCTACTTCTTCCACCACACTACTGTTAGAAGAAGCTCCCTTGGGACGGCGATAGAGGGTGACTTTGCCCTTCACAATTTTGCCAGGGCGAGGCACCAGGCGCATGATCGAAAGCGCCGTAACGCTTTTGCCGCAGCCTGATTCGCCTACAATGCCCATCGTTTTGCCTTGCGGAATTTCAAACGAAACCCCGTTCAGCGCCTTAGAAACACCCAAATCAGTAAAGAAATAGGTGTGTAAATCGCGGACTTTCAGTACCAACTTTTCATCGTCAGCAGCCGCGTTTGCATTCATCTTGGTATCGGGGACAATTTCAGCCATTGAAAATTCCCTGCCTTTCTAAATAGAGTAAGGATCAACGGCATCGCGCAAGCCGTCACCCAAGAAACTGAACAGCAGCACGGCGATAATCACAGCCAGACCGGGCAGCAGCAGCCAGGGGTGCTGGATTACGACAGTAACCTGTTGGGCATCCTTCAGCAGCGCGCCCCATGAAACGAGCGGCGGCAAAATGCCCAACCCCAAGAAGCTGAGGGAGGTTTCGCCCAAAATCATGCCGGGGATGGATAACGCGCCGGTGACGATAATGTGACTGGACGCATTCGGGATCATGTGGGTCATCACGATACGCATATCGGAAGAGCCAGCCGCAATCGCCGCGTTGGCGAAATCTGCCTGACGATAACTCATAACTTTGGCGCGCAACTGACGAGCCAGCCCCGTCCAGCCTAAGATGGAAAGTACCACAGTGATGAGGAAGTAACGGTGCAAGCCAGTGAAGGACGCCGAAACCGGAGGCATTGCCGCCGCTAGCGCCGCCCACAGAGGCACGGTGGGGAACGACATCAGCACTTCGATGATACGCTGCATGACGTCATCAATCCAACCGCCGAAGAAGCCCGACATCGTCCCCAAGATGGAGCCGAAGATGAGACTAAGCGCAACGCCCACCAGACCGATGGTCAGCGAAATCTGTCCACCGACCAGCAAACGCGCCCACATATCGCGCCCCAGACCGTCTGCGCCCAAAATATACAGGCGTTTGCCACCCTCTAAGCCGATGAAGTGGGTGGTGGTCTTGATGAAGCCGAACAAGCTGACTTCATCCCCCTGGGTAAAGAAACGGATCGGCAATTTTTTGGTCGAATCCGTCTTAAAGACAAATTTAAACGTGGCTGGGTCTAGCTCCGAAGAGACATCATAGGTGTAGGGTTGCAGACCCAACGTTCCATTGGGACCAATGAAGGTAATGGTAGAGGGATCACCGAAAATATAGTCGGAGTTTTGGAATTGGTATTCGTTCGGCGCCAGGAAGGGACCTAAGAAAACCACAATGTACATAATCACCAGGCCGATGATTCCGGCCATTGCCAATTTATTCTTGGAGAAGCGAATGCGCATTAGTTTCCATTGAGACATCTGCCCAACTTCACTAACGGGTTCATCCTCCACGCGGACTTGCTCTAAAGGGGCCTCAGCTTGTGCCATAGGTTCATTCCTCTAAGCGAATTTTTTGAGCGGCGCAAACCGCTCGTGAAACTGTATTCAACAAAGGGTTGTGCAAGAAATGCTTTGATTCAAAATATTGTTGCCAGGAGTGGGCAAATGCCCAGTTCACCCACTCCTGCCTTGCCGCACCTTAATCGCGGCGCAGCGTACACGCCGATCAAACCAAAACTTTATTCGTAACGAATACGCGGGTCTACCCAGGCTAACAAAATGTCAGCCAACAGGTTGCCGATCACCAGCAAAATCGCCAGGAACATCAAGAACGTCACCGCCAGGTACATGTCCTTTTGGATGAGCGCATTGAAGTAGAGGGGACCGGTGGTAGGCATGTTCAACACGATTGCGATGATGGTTTCGCCGGAAATAATGCCAGGGAGCGAGCCGCCCAGCACCATAATCAGGGGGTGAATGGCGTTGCGGACGGCGTGTTTCCACACCACCACGTCTTCATTCAAGCCCTTGGCACGCGCGGTCTGCACATATTGCATGCCCAGCACGTCCAGCAGGTTGGCGCGCATGATACGGCTAAGACCCGCCGTACCGCCCGCGCCCAACACCACAATCGGGATCCATAAGTGACCCATCAGGTCAACGAATTTTGCCCAGCTCCAGGGAGCGTTTATGTAGTTTTGCGAGAATAACCCGCCTACTTGCTGCCCCAAGGTTTGCTGCGCAAACACCATTAGAATCAGCGCCAGCAAGAAGCCTGGCACGGATAATCCGATAAATTGCAAGACCGTAATAATGTAATCCGGTATGGTATAGCGGTGGGTGGCGGAATAAACGCCAATAAAAATCGCCAAGACCCAACTGAATATTAATGTAAACACAGAAATCAAAACGGTGAACCCCAGCCGGGTCCAAATTAATTGATTGACGGGCATGTCGTATTGAAAGGATTGACCGAAGTCACCGGTTACAAAACCGGAAATCCATTTAAAGAAACGAACATACACGGGCTGGTCTAACCCATATCGAACATACAGAGCCTTGATCTGGTCTTGCGCCAGGTTGCCGCCCATTTGACGCAGCTGACTAATCTTTGAGTCCACGTAAGAGCCTGGTGGCAACTCAACGATGGCGTAGCCTAAGATGGCTACGATAATCAGCGTGACAAACATATAGCCGGAGCGACGGAGAATGTAACTAAGCATGGTCCCTCCAAAAGTGTCAGCCACCCCCCCCGCTCTCTTTTTCAGCGGATGGGGAGTGAGAGTTGAAATTGGGGAGGAGGAAGATATTCTTCCCTCCTCCCCAGGCTTACCTTTGTCGAGCGATACTCCCTCCAGAAAGAGGGCTTCTGTTGAAAAGGACGCGAACGCCCTTTTCAACAGAGTCATTTCTTAAGAGAGGATCCGTCCGTTCGCAAATCCGCGAACTTACGCCTTGAAGGAGTAGGTTTCGGTGTTGGTGACGGCTGGGAAGGGGATGATCCACGGGTTAACGAAGCCACCCAGTTTCAGTTGATCCTTGGTGGGGACGTTGGTCAGTTTCTTCGAAACGATGACGATGCGTGGATAGTTGGCAACGGTGCCCAGATAGAACACGTTGTCATAGTGGATGTCGAGCATATCCCATACATACTGGGCGCGTTTGACATCATCCACTTCGATCTTGGCTTTTTCGTAGATGGCTTGCAGTTTTTCAACTGGGGTACCCACGAATTCCTTATCGGTCTTGCAATAGCGCGGGGGTTGGCGATCCCAAGGTTTCTTATCGCACTCGGTCTGATCCTGCTTGGTGCCTTGCAGCGCCAGCATTTCACCAGCCAGAGGCGCCCAGCGGTCGTGTTCGTTCGGGACGAGCCAGCTTGGGTACAGCAGATGGTCGGGGCCATCGCCAACTTCCCAGTTGGTGTGGATTTCGTACTTGCCCGCGTACCAGCCGTTGCCGAAGTCAGAAGGGGTCACCGGGTTATTGATGACATTCAACTTCAGGTCTTTCCAGTTCTTGATGACGATTTCCAAAACCTTGGTCGCTTCAGAACCGGCATCCGAGGGGATGTCAATGCGGACTTCGAGCTTGGTGCCATCAGGATAGGTGCGGAAACCGTCAGCGCCGACTTTCATGCCCAAGGTATCGAGCATGGCATTGGCTTTGATCGGGTCGTAGGCAACATAGGCATCGCGATATTTCTTATAGCGAGCCTGGGCTTCGGCGTTGAAGTTAAATTCCTGCGCCTTAGGCGACATGGTGCCGGTGGTCAGGAAACCAGTGCCATAATACACGGTCTTCTGAATGGTGGGGCGATCCAAACCGAACGAGCAGGCTTTCTTGAAGTCTGGGTTGCGGTACAGTTCGCGTTTCTTGGGATCGGCGGCGTCGTAGTTCCAGAAATACATCTGACCGGTGCCGGAACCAGAGTCCCACAGGCGAGTTTCGTAATTGCCCTTGGCTTCGTTGTCCTTCAGAGCGGAAACATCACCGAGGGTGAAGTCACCAAACTGGAAGAAGTCAACCGAGCCTTGGAAGGTCTGAACGAGCTGGACCTGTTTGTCCTGAACCTGGGTCTCATCCACGCCGTCAATGTAGGGCAGTTGATTGCCTTCGGTATCTACGGCATAGTAGTAGGGGTTGCGGTCCCAGGTGATCGCCTGAGAAGCGGTGTATTTGGTGACCATCCAGGAGTTCAGGGTAGGCATTTCAGGATTGGTGAAGACGCTCATCTTGGTATTGAGGGTCGTGAAATCCTTGACGTCTTTGCTGTACTTGGGATGGAAGGCTTTGAGGTAATGAGCCGGGGCGATCCAGCGAGGACCGATGTTGGCGTTTACCCACATGGCTAAGCGTTTGGCGGTCAGCGGGGAAGGTTCAGCGTAGGTGATGGTGAGGGTGTAATCGTCTTTCTTTTCGAACTTGGCGAGCTTGCCACCCGCAGTCCCGAAATCGGGAGGGGTGTCAGGGCCGGCGTTGCCATTATCATTATAGTTCGCCAGGTCATCCCACCAGAACATGATGTCATCTACGTTGCAGGGTTTCCCATCCGACCATTTCAGACCTTCACGCAGGTGAATGGTCCAAACGGTGTTATCGGCATTGGTCGACCATTTGTCAGCCATGCCAGGGGCGATGCCCATACCATCATCAATCCAGCGCAGGGCGCTGTGACCGTACTGAGATTCAGCCCACAATCCGCCCAACCAACCAGAGATGGAGCGAATGCGTCCACCGTAAGCGCCGGTGGCATCAATGGGTTTGAGAATGAGCGGGTTCACGGGCAGGCGCTGATCAACAGCGGGCAGCTTGCCACTCTTGACCATGTCGGCCAGAGCAGGAGCTTCTTTGTACTTGCTTTTTTCAATCGTGGGGGCGACGGTAGCAGTCGCGGCAGCCTGGGTGGGGATGGGGGTGTTGGTGGCTTTTTCGCCAGCAGCAGCAGCACCAGCGGTAGCGGTAGGCTGTTGATCGGTAGTAGCGGGCGTAACGGCGGCGGGGGCGCAAGAGGCTAAAACGAGGCCAGCGGCGCCGGCGGCAGAATACTGCAAGAATTTACGCCGATTGATCTTATGTTGCGACATGATTTTTCCTCCGGAATATAGTCAATGGTACTAGGTTGATAGGACTTCTCTTACACTTCAAGATGCTAGAATGAGGTATTGCCGTTCGGGGTACTCGTGGGCTGCTCTCATCACCTCCTTGGGCGTAGATTACTCCTCTTTTTGGTTTCCGGCGAGAGTTTTCCGGTTTTAAGCGAATTGGAAGTGTATTTCTTCCATCCGCGTTAAAACAAACAAAATGGCGCGGCGTGCGCCTACTTGCGGTTGTTCAACTCGTACCAATAAAGGGCGTGCAGTGGTTCTGTTTATTCCGTCCGCCTCTTGCTTAGAGAGGAAAGTACGGAAGCCTGATGGGATTGAATGGTTATGATGTTATATCTAAATATCATTATACCTGTTCGGGTATATCTGTCAATAGCGTAAGGTGAGAATTTTTTTATATTCTGTCCCTTTTCCACTTTTTTATTGGTTTTTCATCCTTTTTAATAAACTATTAAAATAAAATGGGCAATTTTATTAAAAATATATACTAAAATATTTAATGACACCCCTATTTACAATATTATCCCAGTCCGTGTAGTGGCTTCCGGCAGGAAGCCCAGCGCTTTCAGGAAATTTCTAATTTGCAGTGGCAATAACTTGAATGCTATCAGGCTTCCTGCCGGAAGCCACTACACGGACTGGGATGTTTGATCAGTTACAGGGATAGAGGGCAAACGTTCTTCTACCCCTCGTCCTCATCCGTCAGGCGCGGATCGAAGGCGGGCGTTTGGCTATGGTGGTATTTTGCCCACAAGCCTTCCGCCAGCCGCACCGGGTCTGACTTCACGCCCTGCCGCCGGAAGTAGTCGCAGATGCGGGTCACATCGCGCAAAAAAATGGGGTACGCGCTGCGGTTAATCTCGGGGTGGATGGCTTGCGGGAAGTCAATCAGGGCAATCTCGCCTTCCCAATACAGGATGTTGAACGCCGACAGGTCGCCATGAACGCGCTCCTGAGCGAGCATCAGCTCCAAGTTGTAGACCACGCGCTCAAACAAGGGGCGGGCTTCGCTGCGATCCAAATCCACCTCATTGAGGGTCGGCGCGCCCATCACCTCATCCCCAAAATATTGCATGAGGATGGCGTTGTCTTCGGCGGCAAACGGCTGCGGCACGTCCGCCCCGGCTGCGTGCAGTTTGACCATCGTCTTATATTCATGTTCCAGCCAGGAGGCGTGCAGAAGCTGCCGCCCCATCTCGGTGCGCTTGTGAATAGCGTGCAGCAACCCCTTGTTGGTGATGGCGTTGCCCGCTTCGTCCAGATCGCCGCGCCCTTCGCGGTACAGCCAATCATTCTTCAAGTTGCGGAATTTGCGCGGGCGGTAGACCTTCGCCGCCAGCCATTCGTGACCAGTGGTCTCGTGGGCGCGGCACAGGTAGACGGTTGCCTCTTTGCCGCCCTTCACCACGCGCAGAATGTCATCAATCCAACGCTGCTCGCGGAAACGTCCCAATGATTGATACAGCCAGTCCGATTCCAGCGGGCCTGCCCGATAGGTATACTCAAATTGCTCCTCGCGTTCAGCAGCCAGCCCAGAAAGCAGCCGATCTTGCGCCGCTTTCTTGCCCTGCCAATTTTGGGGGGTGATGACCGCCTTTTTACGCTTATTTCCATACGCCGGGCGGGTTTTCAGGTGGCGCACCGAGGGGACAAAGCCAATCTCATCCAAATCTTGGTCTTCTAACGGGTCGGAATTCATACGATTATTTTCCTAAAACAGTTGCTTAACAAAAAACAGCCACAGGCAATGATCCTGTGGCTGGTGAGAGCGATTAAAACGGCTGCGGTTACAGCACGCTTAACAGTCTACTTCCAAAGGCGTATTGCCAAACACAATAAACTCAAAGAATGAGCGGATGTGAATTCTTTGCATGTTGGATACGCCTCCTTTGTTGCTAAGATGGTGCAATTGCTTGCACAAAAATAAGTCTACCTGAGTTCATTCCCCGAGTCAAGAGGGAATTTTTAGATGATTTGTTTTCGATAATATGTATTAGCAAAAGAAAAACACAAACAACTTTCGGGAATTTAAGTTTAGATACGGGTTCTTGGATCTGCTTACCCAGAGAACGTTATCTCGTAATTATAGGTAAGAAGGGTTCTGGATAAGGTGGGACCACTTTACCTAGTGACATCGCCCAATCAGCATTTTTTGAAGAATATCCATCTCTTTCAACGGTTACCCAATGATTTTTCCAATGATCGGGAGGAGGAACGTACCACCCGGTCGAGGGGTCTGGATCCATTGAATTTGTATAGCGTGTAAACCAGTTATTTATCCAATCCTCATAATTTACCCATTTCTTCTGTCCGTCTAATGGATCTGCAATTCTAATTCTATAAATGTTTCCTAAAAAATCAGTGGCGGGGCCATCTGCATCATAACCAATAACAAGTACCCAATGTGAACCGCTATACACTGCTGCCATCACAGGCTCATGGTATTTTTCTACTGTGAAAAGCAACGATTTTGTTGCTTCGTTTGCAGAATTATAATAAATCCAATAATGATAAAAGTATAGACTAGGCGTTTTCCTCCACATCGTCCACGCCAATGCATGAGGATCAACACCGAAATCATAAGCAATATTCATTTTTCTCACATCATTATTACCATCGCCAACATTTCCAGGTAAAGCATTATCTCTGCCAGCATTACTTATATCGCTGCAAGTATTATCACGCATAAAAGCCCATAAAGTTTTCCTTGGAATAATAGGTACAACAGTAGATACGGGATTTCCTTGATTATATTGAAGATTCCATTGAATGGCTGACTGTGCAGAACCGGGACCGCACCAATTGGACTCACTTTGTTGGTATAGAGTAGGTTCTATAGGGGATGAGGGAAATTCCATTGACATATTACTCTTTGACTGCACGGACGAAAAACTAAGAAAAATTATACTCAATATAAATATTGTAACTAAAGCAATAAATTTTTTGTTAACTCTCATTGTAAACATCCCCTTCATTTATTTCTTTAATGAATGTAATGACTCTGCATCAAAAACATTTACAACTGTCTGAATAGTCCCATCTTCCATTATGCCTGTAACAAAACTGACATAATAAACTTTCGCATCTGAGGTAGTCGCTTTCCAGATTGGATTAAAAGGATCAAGTGGTAATTCCTGGAAAGTCTGATGAGCAAGGATAGGGGTTCCAATAACTGTTTTGCCGGTTTTTTGTGTTACCTTATTGGAAGCATTCGTCGCATCAATATCAGGGAAAATAGTCGAAACACTATCCGACCACCCGGCTACTCTTCCTATATTTCCATTAATTTTAACAATGGCTTTACCACAAACTTTATTATTTTTATAATAGGGCAGGAGATAATAATCTCCAAAGTCATTTAATGAATGAATAAAAATAGGACTTCCTACAATTCCACTTTTCAAGCAAATAGAATCATTCCTTAAGTTGCCAAAAAATGGATCCGTTAAGATGATTTGGGGAAGCTCTGAAGGTGAACGAAATGAAAAAACATAGGGTGTTGCTGTGGAGCCAATCGATGGGCTTTCAGCGAGTTTAATCTTTTGTGCCATAGCAGTTGCATAGATTCCTCTTTGTTCAGAAGAAACCGACAAATTCGATTTGTCATCAAACATTGGGGTTTTTATGCCCATACTTATGGACTGTGTTGCAATGGGAGTTATTAAGGACCCTTTACCATTCGGCGCGGGATAACCAATTTGCGTTTTCGTTGCAGTTGGACCAGCTGGATACCCTAGAAGAGCGCTTGAAGGGACCAAACGGTTAGGAGCAATTATCTCTGGTCTCATAGAAAGCATAACAACAATGACCAAAAACATGAGAAAAAGAAACGTGAACAAATTCCTAATTAAAAAAGAAAATTTACTTTTCATAGCTGCCCCATTGTAAACTCGTTTTACGAAGATTACTGAATAGTAATTTTACTTGAATAGCTATATAAATGTCAACACTTGCCAGGCAGCCCAGCTGGCAAGTGAATTGCCTGATCATTTAAATCTTTTTATTACATTACTTTTACGCCGCTGCCTGCCAACAGCTTTTCCGCTTCTGCCACGGTATACACGTCCTGCGCGGTGTAGCCCGCCGACCGTGAGGTGCGCTGAAACTGATTGGATGTGACCACCGCATCCCCCGGTACGCGCACCACTTTGCTCATCCCTTTTGCCAACGTCTCCTTCATCATCTCCTGAAATGCTGCGCGCACTTCTTCGGGCAGGGGAATCAGGTTGGAGATGTCCGTGATGACCGTAAAGCCCGGTTTCAGGCTGCTATACGCGCGCATCAGCTCTTTGCGGATTTCGCCCGCCTCGGCGGCATCAATCCGTCCTTGCTTTTTCTTCCACCACTACGGGCCACCACCAGAAGGAGGACGATCCCACCACTGAAAGCAGCCCGGCGATGATGAGCATATTGCTTAAGCCAATCTGGTTGGCAATGGTCACGCTGATAATGGGGCAGATGAACGCGCCGATGTTCATAATGGTGGTGTAGATGGCGTTATAACTGGCGCGCGATTCAGGCGGCATGGCTTTCAGGTAGGTGTTGAAATGGCTGAGGCTCACCCCCGGCACAATCAACCCGTTGACCGCCCCCGCCACCAGCACCAGGGGCAGCACGAACCCCGCTGGCAGGCGACCCAACATTCCCACTGCAAAGGGATACAGCCCGAGCAGAATAATGGTGTGGCGCAGCGTTTTCGGCTCGCCCCAACGCGCCATCAGCCAACGCCACAAGGTATAGCCTAAAATGGTGGCGATGCTGCCAATGGTGCCATTTAACCCTAACCAGGCATCACTTGCGCCCAATTCGCGCACAAAAAAGAGGATGTAGAGGGGCGATGCCATCCATATCCCGATGCCATGCAGCAGGGTATTGCGGTTAATCGCAAAAAATCGAGGATGCAGCTCCGCCATCTCTTGCACCTTTGCCCAAATTTCGCGTGGGGTGAGCGCAATCCGCTTGGGGGCATTCGCTATAGGCGCGACCACCGAATCCGGCACGTGCATGCGCATGACGTTATAGGTGCTGAGTAAACTGGTGACAAAGCCCAGGGCATACATCCATTGATAGTTCGCGGGGAAGGCATAACGGCTGAGCCACTGCCCAAAGGCAAAGCCCATCACGGAAGCCGTCAGGCTGCTGATGGTGTTGCGCGCCGCAAAGACTGCCGCGCGGCGTTCTTCGGGGACAACGTCCGCCAGCAGGGGCGTCCAGCCAATCCCAAACATATTGCTTGGCAAGGTGAGGGCGATCAGCAAGGCGACCAACAGCTGCCCCTGATTGAGAAAAGGCAGCTTGACCCAGGGCAGTAGGGCGATCATCAGATAACCTACCCGCCCCAAGAATAAACTGCTCCACACCCAGGGGGTGCGATGCGCGCGCCGCTCTAAAAATCGCCCAATGGGAATAGAAGAAAGCACCACAATCAGCGAGGGGATGGAGGTAAGCAAGCCAATTTCAAAATTTTGCGCGCCCAGGTGGATGGCAAAAGCGGCGTTAAAGCCCGCCGCGCTCGAAAGAATAGAAGCCCAGAATATTTCAATGACCAGCAGATAGCTATTCCGGTCATTGGTGTTGTTCCAGTTAATATGAAGCCGCCGCGCAAAAAAGCGGTCCAGTGGATCAAATAAAGTCATCACAATAAGAAAGGATTATAATGGAAATGATCAAAAAAGGATACAATCAAAAAGGCACGATAGAAATGAACCAAGAAAACCAACGGAGGTTTCCATGATTGATTTTAGCCCTGTACACGCTGGAAGTATGAAGGTCAGCGACCTTGCCGCTAGCGGAATCACCCTGGCGGATATGCAAGCCACCACGGAAGCGCAGTTTGACGCAATTCTCGCGCTCATCACCCCCCTGACGGACGCGCAGACCGTCCACATTGCGCATGACCCGGAAGCTGAGGGCGGCGTGGGGTGGAATGTGCCGCACCTGCTGGCGCACTGTCTGTCTTCTTTTGAAGAAAATGCCAGCGTCAGCTCCATCCTGGCGCGCGGCATCTCTTATCCGTTTGAACCGCGCCTGCGGTTTGAGGTGGATTGGACCACCCTGACGACGACCGCTGCCTGCGTGGCAAGGGTGCAGGAATCCAGGCGGATGGGGCTGGCATATTTGCAAGCCTGGCCCGATCAGCCTACCCTAACCACCTTCCGCACCATGCCGGAGCGTTTTACCGCCCACTTTGGCGAACTGAACGCCATCGGCACCTATCTGCTAGGACTCTCGCATAATACTCTGCACATGGTGCAGCTTCAGGAAATTGTCCGCCAGGCAAAATAAACAGATCGAATGATGATCGCGAAGCGATCATCATTCGATCGATCTGTTTAAAACGGTTATTTACACCTGCACAAAAAACGAAGGATAATCCTGCACGGCGCGGAAATTCAGGCGCTGCGCGGTGATCGCGGAGCCAACGTTATTCTTCCAGCAATGCCAGCCGACCTGGGTAATTCCGC
This sequence comes from Anaerolineales bacterium, assembly GCA_038206515.1. Taxonomy (GTDB): domain Bacteria; phylum Chloroflexota; class Anaerolineae; order Anaerolineales; family Anaerolineaceae; genus DSYU01. The sequence continues at coordinate 48,440 of JBBRAT010000009.1, forward strand.
GCGCGGCGGCGAGCCTCAGAAAGGCGTTGCCCTGCATGACCGCCAACCCGCGCCGGCGGAACGGTTCGGCGGTGGCAATGCCTACCTCACAGCGTGCGCCCAGGTTATATTCGGATAAGCACCAGCCCGCTACGCGGTGTTCGTGGAGCAGGCACATCCCAAAACTCTTCTCCAAAAATTCTTCCGCCGATGCGCGCTCAGATTGCATCTCTGCGATCAACTCTTCACGCGCGCCCAGGTCGCAATCCGCCAACAATTCCGCGCTAACTTCGACCAGCTGGAAGCCTTCCGGCAGCACAGGCGTGGTCATGGGGTCAAGCGGGGAAATATCGCGCAGATAATATTGCCGGTCGCCGGGGTAACGTTCCACGCCGCCGGGCAGGGTGGCGGTGGGGATGAGCGCCTGAAAGCCGGGGGTAAAATAGAGCAAGAAGCCCCATTGATGCGCCACGCGGGTGGCAGGGATGATCTTCTCCGCGAAGAGCGCTTCCATCCCTCCCAGGCAGTCGCCTTCAAGCGGCACGCCGCCCAGGTAAAAACGATGACTGACCTTCAGCACCCCCACTTTGGGCTGCGTACGATCATCCACCCACACCTCACCCTCCGCCGCGCCTGCGAATACCGCAGGCACCGCCAGGTGATGTTCTAACCCGGCGAACAGGCTGGCTGCATGCGTAAATTCCGCTTTCGGCAGTTCAATCAGGCATTCGTCCATGTCATCCTACCTTGTATGCGTCCTATAAAATTTACCCGGATAAATCAACCATCCAATCTTCACAATTATGGTGTTGACCGTGCGCATCGGTTACATGGCGGAAGTCCAGGGTGAAATGCTGCTCATCGGTGCGCTTGACCAGCTTTACCAGCAGGGTATTGATGCCCTGGCGGAGCTTGACGCGGCAATTATGATTGAAAGGCGCCCACCACACCGTCTCATCACACTCTAGCACGTTTTCTCCATTTAAATACACGCGAAACGCATCATTATTGCCAACTACCAAATAGGCATCGCGCTCCGTGGGGCAAAATACGCGCCGCGATAGGTACGCCACGCACGGACCCTGCAACCCCACCAGGCGGCTGAGGTCAATTTCGCGCTCATAGGCGGGCAGCAGGGCGGGCTGACCCAGGTTGCGGCACATTTGCGCATACAGGGCGTCTTCATCCAGGGCGGGTTCGGGCAAATACGCCTCTTGCAGCGAGACGAAATGCTGATTAAACGCCCGTGACTTCTGCAATGGGTTATCCGCTTGGGGCAGGGGGTTATAATGCACGCCCAGCAGCTTCCAAACCGGCGCGCCTGCCACCCCAAAGGTCTGCTGGAGGACGGGCTGCGTATCCAACCGGACGGTGAACAGGTTGCGCAGCTGCCAGGTGTGCAGTTGATCGGCAGGGAGAAGCGTCGCGTGCAAGGTGAATTTGGCGGTGCGCAAGGATGAAGTGACGCTCGCCTGCGCCGGAATCACCCACCAGCCTTCTGGCGCGCCTATGGTCACTTGCGCCTCGCCTTCGATGTTGCCGGTCACCACAACGCGCACCGTCAGGCTCTCGCCGGGGGCAAGGCTGGGCTTGCCGTCATATTCCACCGTCAAGGCCGTGGAGGGAGCAAAGGCGGAGGCGGGCAGCACAGTCAATTCCGGCGCGCCGGTGATCTCCACCCCGGTCTGGCATTGATCCGCCAGCAGCACGCCCATCCGCGCCGTATCCCGCGCCAGGGCGGTGAGGGTCATCTCGGGGCGGTGATATTGAATGCCCATCACCAGCGCATCGCCGATGGGGTCTTTGAGCGCCTGGGGGATACGGCTGGCGCCTAAAATTTGCCCTACCAACGCCGCCGCCGAAGCCAGGGTGCAATCGGTATCATACCCGCAGCGCAAGGCAGAAAGCATGACCTCTTGCAGATCATTGCCGCCATACAGCAGTCCCAAAAAGGTAAACGGAATATTCACCTGCGAATCACAGGCTTCCGGCACGCCACCCAACAGCATCAGGCGGGCGTGCGCCTCGCGCAGCGTCAGCCCTTCATCATAAGCGCGGAACGCGGCGCGCGTCAGACGACCAATGCGCGTTTCGGGCGGCAAATAATGCAGGAACATCGAGGCTAAGCGGCGCACATCCGGCACAAAAAACGCCATCGAAGACATGGCTGCCAGCAGCTTTTCGCCATCCACCGACTGCTCGGTGTGATCCAGGCTGCCATCCAGGCTGGCGTAATGCACCGCCAGGTCCGGCGCGCCCGGAAAGGCATATCCCCATATTTCCGCGCGGATTGGGCAGCCTTCGCCGGTTTCCCAAAACTGGTTGGTGAATTGACCGGAATAAGGCGGGTGAATGCCCAACTGCCAGTTCCGCCGGAACATGCCATATTCGTTAAACGGATACCAGCAGCCCTCCAGCCAGGCAGCGGCTAAGTCATCCGCGGTGAGGCTGGCGCCTTTTTCTTCTAAGACCTTCAGCCACAACACCTGCAAATCCAGGTCATCATTGGGCGGCAGCGTTTGCGGGAACATTTCGGTTGGGCTGATCTCAATCCAACCCTTATAGCCCTCAAAGCGCGCGCCCACCGCCCCACCCATGGATTTACCAATCCATCCACCCAATACTTTGTCCAGATACGTTGAATAGGAAAGCTGCATAGGGAACTCCTCACTATTCATTGTAGCTGGAATCAAAAAAAGGGGAGGTGAAATGTAAATGTAAATGCCTGAACGGTCCAAATATCTGCTCAGGCATCCCAGTCCGTGTAGTGGCTTCCGGCAGGAAGCCCAATTCTCATCAGCCAATTTCTGGTTCGCAAGGGATATTTTCGACTGCCACCAGGCTTCCTGCCGGAAGCCACTACACGGACTGGGAAATATTCATTGAGTCTTATTCCTAAAACACCTTACTGCCGACCTGCAAGCCCAATTCCTGCAGGGCGCGGCGGAGGTCATCCGCCTGTTCAGCGCGCACCAGGTAGATGCCAGGGGTGACGGTGGCGATCAGATAGGGCTGCAACGCGCTGCTTTGCTGAATGGCGTAATTCAATTCCCCGCCGATAACGCGCAGCACCAGCAAATTGCCCAACCCGACCGCCATCTCCTCGCCCGCCCAGGCGCGCAGGGTGATGCGCAGCATGGGCGGCATGCCTTGATATTGGCGCTCCTCCAGCAGCTTGAACAATGCGCTCAAGCTGCGCCCGGCTTTCACCGCGGATTGCACCGCCGCGCGGGTGAATCGCCGCCGTCCGCTGGCAGGGTCAAGCTCGGTCCAGGCAAGCAGGCGCGCATCCAGCATAAAATCAGGCACAGGCTGATGCAGGCTGATCTCGCCCGCCTCGGAGATATTTAAATTGCGGTGCGGCGCGAGCGAATAGTTGACGGTCTGCCCGAATAAATGCAGCAGCGGACGGCTGAGCGGGGTGGTCAGCAGCAGATAGCGTTCGCCCAGCGGCATGCCTTGCAGTCCGGCGCGCATTGCCCCTTCACGGGCTGCATCAGTGGGGAACTCCGCCAGGCTGGCTTGCTTCCATAAGGTGATATGCTCGCGCTGGGTTGCCCACGAGCGGATTTCCGCGCTGATGTTCTGCGGCAGGTCGCGTTCTGCCCCCAATTGCAGCGTGGTCAGCATATCCTCTACGCCTAACCCGCTCTCCAACCCGCGATACACCGATTCGCGCGTCAGGTGATACAACGCCACGTGTTCCTGCACGTTGGCGCGCTCGGCGATCCGCTCTAAAAAAGCCAGCTGCGTATTTTTCAGCCGATCCAGGTAGGCTAATAGGTCAAAATTGGGTTGAATGACCCAGGCGGGACCGTCTTCGATGACCACAACTTTGGCTTCGTGCAGCTTTTCGGGGAACAGCGCGGCAATCCCCAATTCGGTCAGGCGATAGAGGCGCGGGCTGCCCTGCGTCACCTCCACCAGCCCCAAGAACGTCATCCAGCCATCCAACATCGCCGCCAGCAGCGGGCGTTCCTTTTCATTCCACTCTTTGCGCCGTCTTGTCCAATCCGCATCCAACTTTTGGGCTTCGGGTGGCTTATTTTCAAACTCCGGTTTAATCTGGCGCGAGAGGGAATAATAGGAATAAGAGAGGTCAAATCGCGCGCTGATCCGCTGAAAGAGCGCATCTTGCAAGTCTTCCTCGCTGAAGAAATGGGTTCGGGCGCGCGGATCGCCTTCGATCAGACTGCGTAAGGCAAACAGCAAGGCAACCCGCAGCCCCGCCACGTTCGAATGGGAGCCATACAAATAAGGATGTTTGGGCACTTCTGTCCAGCGGTCGTGCAGTTTGGGAACTGTCCACAGCAGCGTCGCCGCCAGGCGTTCCGCCGGAAGGTTAATCAAATCGGCTGCCTGCGGGGTGGGGCGCAGGGTGGTTTTGCTGGAATCCAGGCTGATCATCCCCAGCGTATCCAACTCCTGCAGCAAAAATGCCAGCGCGCCCTCAAAGGTCACGTCCCCCTGCTGCCAATCCTCATTCTTCCAGCCCAGGCGTTTGGCAACCCGGCGCAAATCCGCCAACCGCCAGCTGCCATTCTGATTTTTGCGCAAGTTTTCCACTTCCAATAGTTGCAGCAACGAAACCAGGGTGAGGGTGAGCAGGCGCGCCGGAACTGCCGTCGCATGAACACCCTTGGGCGGCTCTGCCATGCGCAGCGGCAGCGGGATCGGCTGGCTGGGCGATGCACTGCGCACAATCCGCTCATCCGTCACCAGCCAGTTATCCACCCCCTCATAGTCATAATGATTCATCTCCCCTACATTAGAATTGAAGTGGCTGCCGTGATGATTGCACAAAATCAGCGCGCTCTTTAATAAATTTTCCGCCACTTCCACCGGAGCAATGCCAGGAGTAGGTAAAGACTGGCGGAAGCCGCTTGCCACAAACGCCGCGCACAACACGCTGATATGCGCCGGAGCGTTGATGATCTGTATCACACTCAGGAAGTTGCGCTCCGCTTCGGTACGCTTCTTCATCATCGCCGCCATCTTTTCCGCATCTGCGACGTTCTGCGTGACCATCTTGAAGATCTCTTCGCGTGCGGTTTTATTAGGAACGCGCTCGCCCAAAGTGCGCAAAAAGTTGCGCTGAACAGTCAGCGGGGCAGTTTGCATCAATTCAAGATACGAAAGATGCGGCGTTTGGCGGTCGCTCATGCCTGCATCACCTTGGGGAGGTAATCGAGCTTGCGCAGGCGGGTGAAAAGCGCGTCAAAGTGATCGTGGTCAATCAGGGCGGCACGCTCCCCCAGGCGCAGCAGCAAACATTCCGCGCATTTGGGGTCCGCCCAAATTATATCCAGCAGGGTCGGGTCATCCACCTGAAGGATTGGCACATTTTTATGCAGCACGTTAGGGTTGATCACGCGGCTGGCTCCTTTTTAGGCAGCACATCGGTGTCGTACAGGATTTCATAGCCGTAGCCCTGCTCCGTGAGAAAACGCTGGCGGTTGGCGGCAAAGGTCTGGTCAATGGTATCGCGGGTCACCAGGGTATAGAAATGCGCCAGCGAGCCATCCTCCTTGGGACGCAAAATCCGCCCCAGGCGCTGGGCTTCCTCCTGACGCGAGCCAAACGTGCCGGAAATTTCAATCGCCACGTTTGCATCCGGCAAGTCAATCGAAAAATTCGCCACCTTCGAGACCACCAGGGTCTTCACCTGCCCGCTGCGGAACTGATCATAGAGCTTTTCGCGTTCGCGGATGGGCGTTTTGCCGGTGATCAGCGGGGCATACAGGTTTTTGGCGATCTCTTCCAGCTGATCAATATACATGCCGACCACCAAAATATGCGCGCCGCGATGTTTGCGCAGCAGGGCATACAGGACATCCAGCTTGGCGGGGTTATGCGCTGCCACGGAATACTTGGTGCGCTGCTCGGCAACCGCGTATTCCATGCGCATCTCCTCCGGCAGCGGAATGCGCACCTCATGGCACTCGGCGGTGGCAATCCAACCCTGCTTTTCCAGGTCTTTCCAGGGCACATCATGCTTTTTGGGTCCAATCAGCGAAAAAACGTCTTCCTCGCGCCCATCTTCGCGCACCAGGGTGGCTGTCAATCCCAAACGGCGGCGGGCTTGCAGCTCGGCGGTGATCCGAAACACGGGCGCGGGCAGCAGGTGAACCTCGTCATAGACGATCAACCCCCAGTTGCGCGCGTTGAACAGCGAAAAATGCGGGTATTCCACTTCTGCGCCCTTCTTGCGGTAGGTGATGATTTGATACGTGCTGATCGTCACCGGGCGGATTTCTTTTTGCAGTCCGGTATATTCGCCAATTTCATCGCCGCGAATGGTGGTTTTATCCAGCAATTCGTCAATCCACTGGCGCACAGCAATCGTATTGGGCGTGAGGATGAGAGTAGAGGTTTGCAGTTGATTCATCACGCCCATCGCCACGATGGTCTTGCCCGCCCCGCAGGGCAGCACAATCGTCCCACTGCCGCCCTGCACCGAGCCTTGCAGGTAAAATTGATCCACTGCCTGCTGCTGATAAGCGCGCAGCCCGAACGGCTTGCCAGAGGTACGGGTGGAATCGCGCAATTCCATCGGCAGGCGGTCGCCCTCCACGTAACCCGCCAGGTCTTCCGCGGGGAAGCCGATTTGCACCAACACCTGCTTGATATGCCCACGCATGGCAGGGTGAACCCGAATCTTCAGCGGACTAATGATTTCCTGAATATACAACTGCATGCGCTTATGGCGCGCCACTTCCGCCATGACCGCCGCGTCATCGCTGACGAGGATGAGGTCATCTTCTTCGCGGACGAGCTTCACCTGCCCATAGCGCCCCACGTAATCTTCAATGTCGCGCACCACGTTGCCGGGCAGGTCATATTTGGCAAATTGCGCCAGCGAGGCAAGAATATCCGCCGCGCGCATACCCGTAGATGCCGCGTTCCACAAACTGAGCGGGGTAATCCGGTAGGTGTGGATATGCTCGGGGCTTTTTTCCAACTCGGCAAAGCGAGTCAGCGCGTCACGGGCGGTCACATAGAGCGGGTTATCCACTTCCAACAGAGCGGTTTTATCCGACTGCACAATTAATGGGTTATCAGGCGTATACAAATAAAAACCTTTCGTAAAAACGTTGAAAATGGGCGCTGCTCAGACACCTCAGTCCGTGCAGTGGCTTCCGGCAGGAAGCCCATTCCGCATCAGCCAATTTCTGATTTGCAAGGGATATTTTCGACTGCCGCCAGGCTTCCTGCCGGAAGCCACTACGCAGACTTCGGGCGACCGCGCTTCGGCTTGACGGGCAGAGCGGCTGCCGCCGGGGTTGATTCTGGCGCGGCGGACGGCAGATCGGAGGCTTGCGCGGTAGACGCTTCCGCCAGCGGCAGCCCCGTCACCTTCACCTGGAAATAGTCCGCTAATTTTGCCATGACGGCGTTCAACAGCGTGTCATAGCGGCGCGGGTAACGCAAGGTGGAGGATGCCTCGTCTATTTCCAGCGGGCAGCCTGCTTCCAACAGGGCAGCCTTCAGCGCGGCAAACGCCTGTTTAGAATCGCTCACCCGCAGGGCGATGACTTCTTCGCGCTGCAGGGTGAAGGACGGCAACTTCACCGGCGGGCGCAGCGGGCGATCCTCGGTCGAAAAAACGGTTGTCACCCCGGCGGGCAATTCCTGTAACCCTGCGCCCTCATGGGTGATCCGCAGCGGTGCAAGCCCATTCTTTTTCAACAGGCTATACACACGCTCAGGGCGGGCATATAGACCCATTTGCGGGCTGATGCGCACCCGCAGATCTTTACTCGCCCCATCCACCACCATCTCCGGCGGAGCTTCCAACAAGCCAAAGCCCTCATAGAGGGTGAACGCGCTGCTCAACGCCGTCCATTCGCGCAGCTCCGCCACCACGTTCTGCGCCAACTTTTGATTCGAAAGCCCTGCCAGCGCGGCGATAACATCCAGTTCGTCATCCGCTGCCACCGCTGCAACCACCTTTTCACGTTTGAGCAGCACGGTAATCACCGAAGGCCCGGATTGCCCGGTGGTATAGTGCATCACATTTCCCAACGATTCCAGCAGGCGCATGATTTTCGCCGGGTACACTTCCGCCACAACCACCACTTCAAAATTCGGCTGCACTGTCATTTGCGCAGGCGGGATCGTCTTTTTTAATTGATGAATCAGGCGGTCACTGATGCGGAAGGCGCGCAGCACGCCCCGCATGGGGTACAACCCATGATATGGCTTTGAGTCATACGCCAGCTCCACGTAGCGCAACAAAAACGGGATAAATTCAAAGAATCGCTCCATAAAACGACCCTCCACCCGCTCAAAAGCGTCTGGGTCCGCTTCATTGATTTCCTTGCCACGCTCATTATATTGGGTTAGATTTTCGAGCAGCCCGGCATATCGCCCAGCTTTTAAGCGTTTTGAAGCCAGGTGTACATTCTTCGGCAGGAAGAAGTAGGGCTGTTCCTGCTTAAACGCCTGCAGCAACCCGCTTACCGGCAGCCAGACGCCAGAGGGCAGCTGCGCCAGGCTAGCAAGCAGTTTCTGACGCGCGCCAGACCAATCCGCTTCCTTTAAGACAGAGGCAACCCGCAGCCAATCCGGGAACGAATCCAACCGCCCCAGGGGGGAAGTATCCAGCAATTCGGCATAATTCTTATAATCAATTTTGATCAACTCCTCGCGGATGGCAGCTTCCTGGTCTTCTGGGGATTTCTGCAAGAAGGCGGCATAGTTTTGCCGGTTGATGACGACGTAATTTTCTGAATTTCCCATGCTCCAAAAAATATTCAGATCAGAGTCACCCGAATCGGCATCGGAATCGGTTAACTTTAATTGCTCCGCCAGAAACGCCACAAAGTAGAGCCATGCTTCGTTCACGTTTTTATTCTCCGAACTGCCGAGGGGGGAGGTGAACAGCCGGAACAGGTCTTTGAGGACCATCTTTGAAAACGTCTCATCACGCGACTTGCGATAAATCGAATTAACACTCACATAGTCCAGGTAGGCGAGCAAATCGTGATGGAAGTCGGCGTGATTGGTCGCCACTTCCAGCGCACTGAGTTCTTCGGGGGTCAGGGGAGTGAGGTTCATTCTGGGCGCACCCATTTCACCGCTAATTTGGACTTCGCCACCATGCGCTCCAGGTTGACGCGCGCGGCAGAAGCGATGGCAAACCAATCCTCCGCCAGGGGGACGTAATCCACGCCCAACCGAAACTCATTCTGCAGCTGAGTGCGCAGCCCCGCGTGGGTGATATGCGCCACCAAGCAGCCTTCATGCAGGTTCACCTTGCCCCAGCTTTGCCCCACTTGGCGCAGCGCGGCGGTAAAGGTGGGCGCGTGATCATTCAACCACTTCAGCAGGGCATCATGCGACCAAATATTATAGACTGCAGTCAGCTTTTCCAGGTCAGGCTCGATGAGCAGGCGCGTTTTTTCGGTCTTCATCTTGCCCCACAGGTTGAAATTATACAAAAGGACGGGGGGCAGGGTGTTTAAATCCGCCCACGCGCCGGAAGCGTTGATTTCAAATACTTTCTCCAAGGGCAGCGGCAGCCAGATAGGGAGATCATTTTGGATCACCGCAAAACGCGGACTGTAATACGTTTTGCCATCCCGCTGCAAACGTGAAAGCACCCCCCATTCCCAGGCTTCTTCCAAGACGCGCGCCGCGCTCTGATACTGAAAGCCAAAGCACATCACCCGCAGGATTGGCTCAAGCTGTTCCGCCAAAAACCACTGTTCTGGGCGCAAGCGATTGGTGACATAAAATAGGGCGTAGATGGGGCGCAGTGAATTGGAAAAATCATGCGCGGGGCGGGCAGCCAGGGCTTTTTCCGCCTGGTTTAACTGCCATTCCAACAAATCGCCATTTGCCAGCGGCTTTCCGCCCCAATACAAACTGCCGCTAGAATGCAGCGACAGCCCGATGGAGTCTTCTTTGGAAGAGGATAAGCCGTGCATGGGGTCTACCAGCTGCATGATCTTTTTACGCAGGCGGTCATCATTCACCCGTTGATCGCGCGCATCTTCTGCGTTGATCTCGCGCGGGGTGATTAGGGGGGGCAGCAGCGGCTCAAAGGCTTTCGGGAAGTCAAATTGGAAGTTTGCCAGGCGCGAGCCGTACATATTGATGCCGTAAAACAAGACCAACCCACTGCGCAGCAAATGGGCGCGAAATTCTTTCATCACCCGAGCGTACCGTTCATTAAAGGAAAGCCCAGAGAGGATGAGCGTGGAATCGGGTGGGGGCGGGTACAAGCATTCTAACAGTGGGACGGTTCTATCATTCTCTTTTTGGGTACGGAGGAGATGAAGAAACGCTCGCTCTTCCACCGAAAGCGCCGCCATGCTTTCTTTCACACCCTGCTGGGTGAGGAAGAAATTTTTGATCTGCTCGCGCGGGGCATCTTTCCCTATGGCAAACCCTCGGTTACGCGCAATGGCTTTCACCTCCGCGTCCGTCAAGGCATCTGCAAACATCCGATCCAATGCAATATTTTCATCCATACAACCCGTTATTATACCGAAAAAAAGAGAAGATTACCAATTAAGGCATCTTTTTCCACCAGGACGGGTCGCAGTCGCTGAAGCCAACCGGAACGACCCGCGCCATCATGCCCAAGTAATAGCCCTCATCGGTAATGTGGGCAAAGCGCATGTAGCTGATAATCCGCCGCGGCAATTCGATGCACGAATCCGCCGGGTGATATTCCGGCGGGAAGTTGCCAAAATAGCCATTTAGCGTGGGCCAGTTCAAATCTTGCGCCAACAGCATGCCGTCCGCCTCAGAAATAACGAACGACTCATCCTTCTTCACCGCCACAAACAGGATGGGACGCGCAGGGATCACGGCGGGCAGTTGATTGCGCAGCTCTGTCAGGCGATTCTGGGCGTGCGTTTTTGAAAATTGGATGCCATCGGTATAGAGGAAGGGCTCGGCAAGCAGGGCTGCGCCCACCAGCAGCGTCCCCAGGGCAACCCAGACCGGCTTTTGAACCGAAACGCGCCAGGCATCCAGCGTATACGCGCAGAATAACGCCAGGGGCCACATCAACACCAGCTGCACGCGCGTCACCGAGCGGATGCTGCTCATCCCTGGCAGGATATAGACGGCGCGCCACAGGCTAAATCCGCCCACATCCAGAGTGAGCAAGACCAGCACGAGCAACGCCAGCAAATGAAGGAACGCCACCTTGCGCTGCGGGGAGGGCTTGCGGGAAATAACCCCAACCGCCAGCAGCGCGTAGACGCCCAGTCCCGCAAAAAGCTGATGCTCATTGCGCATGGTGGGCATCCCCCACAGCCGAATGGAGATCGGATACCAATATGGCAGGCGATCATCCACCCAATAGCTTTGCAGGCGCGGCAGCATGTTTGTCACCTCCTCCCAACCCCTGGCAAATCCATACAGGCGCTGCACTTCCACATACGGCGCAAACAGCCACGCCAGACTGGCGAGCAGCGCAGTGGAGATCAACGGCGTCAACGCGCGCTCGGGCAGGGAGGATTGCGCCCATGCCTGCCGGAAACGTGCCAGCCAAAAGGTCAGCCGCGCCTTCCAGAGGGGCGCTGTGCCTTGCGCCATGAAAAAAGGCATCAGCAAGAACAGCGCCGCCAGCAGGAGGATTAAAAATACCCCAGTATACACGCCCATAAACAGTTGCCAGACCACCAGGAACACGATCCATCCCAAGGTTCGCAGGCGGGCGTTGAGGGCAAATTCCCATAATAAGGTGCAAGCCAGCGGCACGCAGAAGCGGTATAAAAGCTGATAGTGGCTCTCCTGCGCCAACATGGGCAGTCCAAAGGTAAAGAAAAACGCCCCCAGGGTGATGGCGGGCGCGGAAAATTTTAAGCGAGAGAGGGCAAAACTGGCGGCGGCGTAATTCAGGAAGAACCCGACTAAGTACCAGCCTTGCAGGGCAGTTTCCTGATCCAACCCAGTCCAGCGCAAAATGGCATAAAACGGAGCCGCCCCCAGCAGGTTATCGCTGAAAGCCAGGGTGAGGGGGAAGGGATAAAAGCTGTTGGTGTTCCACAAGCTGGCGTCCTGCCCGGCAAACCAGCGGGTGACATGTTCCAAAATAAAATTGATCAGGCGCGTATCACCATACACGCCGCGGATGATGGAAAAATGCAGTCCCAGCGGGCGAATGACGATCAACGCCAATGCCAGGGCAAACACCCCCCAGATGAGCGCGCCGTTGAGGAGCTGCTGTTTGCGTAACCAGGTAGAAGAGAAGAATGTGCCTGTGGTCTTCGCCAATTCAATGTCCCTCTTTTTGCATAGAGATGCGGCTGACGCCTTATTTTACTGCAAAAAGGAGGGACGTTTTGAAATGGACGATCCTTTTTTATGATGATAATCGTAATTCCCCAAGGAACCCTGTGTGGGTCGTGGCGCACTGCCTGCGCGCCCTTTTCGGTCTGGATCATCGCGTTTCTGCAAGAAAAATTGGCTCGCAAAGGCTGGGCGCAGGCAGTGCGCCACGACCCACACAGGAGATTCCTTGTGGCACAAGCATAAAATCAAACTTACTTCAGCGACTTGACGAAACTAGTCACCTGCCAAATTTGATCATCGGAGAGGGTGCCTTTAAAGGAAGGCATGACGTTACTCAGCTTGGCGGCATCCCCACCCTCTGACACGATCCAATGGATATACGCATCATTGGCTTCTTGGGCGGTATAGGTTAGGTTGCCGGGTTTGGGGTTCAGCACAGAGGCAGAGGGACCATCGCCCTTGCCGCTATCCCCGTGACAGGTGGCGCAGTTATTGGAAAAGATGGCTTTGCCCGCCGTCACCGCGTCCGCTTTGCCTGCGAAGGGGTTCACTTTGCTGGCATAATCAGCGGGCGGTTCAGCGCGGTTGGTAACGTGCGTGCCGCCTGAGCTATCTGCGCTGCCGCTTGGCGCGCTGGTGGAGGTGGCGCTCGAACCGCACGCGGTTAGAACCAACGCGGCTACAATCAACGCCGCCCATCCCATCCGAGAGGTCATCCAAAGGGTCTTCTTCATGGTTTCCATCCTTTTCATCCAAAGAAATGCGTAAAAATCGTTATTGCCCAAATATCCCAGTCCGTGTCGTGGCTTCCTGCCGGAAGGCTACGGTTCGTTAAGTCATTCTCGCTGCGCCACAAAAATTGCCTGATCATGCTTAGGCTTCTTGCCGGAAGCCACGACACGGACGCTAGAAAATCCTTATCGGAACAAGTTTGCCTGATCCATTACCAAAAAAAGCAACAACTGACAAAAATCTCATAAACAACAAGATTATGTCTCTATAACCATCTCAAAATTAAGCCATTATTGATCTTCTTCTCTTGTTGGTAGAGAAACCTTTATCCAAGAAGTAAAGATTTGGTAATTTGTAGCAAAAATCTATGAGGAATGTCACTTTTCTGCGCTCCATTTCTACGGTATCTTAGTACAACACTAAAATTGGGCGGAAATGTCCAATTTTAAAGTCCTTAGTCTGATACTTATTTTGTTAGAGGTGAAGAATGTTTCGTATTAGCCGACGCTTAGATTACGGGTTACAACTCATGATTGCGCTCGCCGCCGAACCCGAGAATCGCGCCCAAGCCACCGCCCTCCTGGCGCAAAAATTACAGATCCCATTGCCGTTCCTTCATCAAATCGGTCGCTCACTTATTCAAGGTCGCCTCATCAAAGCCACTCCCGGTCCGCACGGTGGACTGCGCTTAAATCAACCAGTAGCCGAGATTACCCTCCTGCAGATTGTTGAAATTCTGGAAGGTCCCATTTGCATTTCTCCCTGCCTGGATGATGACGACTGCCAACCGCAAAAAGGTTGCAGCTCCATCTGGGTGTGGGACGAGTTGCAAGCCAAGTTGGTGGAACACCTCAGCGGCATTCGTCTGACAGACCTGACGCAGGTAGAATTGCAGCCGGTGTTAGAGATGGCAGGCTTCGCCGCTGCCAATCACGGCGCTGGCAACAACGGCAACGGCAAAGCGCACTTCTAAGCCGCGCAGAACGCGCCGTTAACTCGCAGTGGAGTCTTTTAACGCTGCCAATACTTCGGCGCTGTGACCGTCTGGCTTGACGTTTTCAAATACTTTTAGAATATCTCCCTTGGGTCCGATGAGGAAGGTGGTACGAAAAACACCTTCATATTCGCGGCCCATATTCTTTTTAACGCCCCATGCCCCAAACGCATCCGCCAATGTATGACCTTCGTCTGCCAGCAAGGGGAAGGGCAGGGCATATTTTTCTTTGAACTTGGTGTGCGATTTTGGATCATCGGGCGAGACGCCCAAAATGGTGACACCCGCCGCCGTGTACGCGGGGTAATCGTTGCGAAAGTTGCAGGCTTCGGTCGTGCAGCCGGGGGTGTCATCGCGCGGGTAAAAATAGAGTACCAGCGGCTTGCCAGCAAATTCAGCCAGGGTGCGCGTCTTGCCAGCGTCATCTACGAGTGAAAAATCAGGCGCATTTTGTCCAACACTTAACATAGATCAATCCTCCCTATTGTTTTCTTTCCCTTAACACTGTAGCACAATTTCGCCCATTCGCGCAACATCATAGCCGTCTAGACTTTGTACAGCTTTGCGGAAATCGGCATTTTGGCTGACCTCATAGAGCGGGGCGAGCAAGTCATTATTGGCGTATTCGCCAGGGATAATGAGATCATACCGCTCCGTGAAGAGGGGGATAAAATCCAAGCCTTGCGAACGGGCCGCAGCAGCAATCCCCAGTCCGCAATCCGCCCGCCCAGAAGCGACTGCCGCCGCCACTGCCAGGTGGGTAAATTCCTCTTGATCATAGCCGCGAATGGATTCTGGAGGGATGCCCAGCTTTTGCAGATGATAATCCAACAAGGCGCGCGTCCCAGCGGCGGGTTGGCGGTTGATAAAGCGCACCTCCCCATCCGCCAAGTCCGCCAGACCGTGAATGCCGCGGGGATTGCCGGCGGGCAGCATCAAGCCCTGCACGCGCCCCACCCATGCCATGATCTGCACGGCGGTATCGGGCAAATAGGTACGCACCGCCTGAAGGTTATACTCGCCGGTGGCAGGGTCTAACCAATGGCAGCCCGCCAGGTGCGCCTCGCCCTTGCGCAAGGCTGCTAATCCGCCCAAACTGCCCACGTTGGCGGAAACCAACCGCCGCGCGCGGGTGGCATCGGCTGGATTGGCTAAGTATTGCGCCAACAGGTCTAAGGTCAGGTCATGCGAGCCGATAGCGAACAAAGTCCGCTCCATTTCTGCTGCTGGGCGGAGTAAATGAACGCGAACCTGCGCGCCCGCCTCCACGCCCTGCACCCCGCGCGGCAGAATCACCAGCCCATCCGCGCGTACCAGGGAAGTAATCACGCCTGCCCCGCGCGATAAGGGCGCAGCCAGCAAGCGACTGCCCACCCGCCCGACCACCACGCGCACGTAATCATCATCCCCGGCGGGCGAGGTGATTTTACGGGTCAGGGCAGCCTGCGCTGTTTGATCCTCCCCTGCGGCGCGCCCCAGCCAGCCGTGCAGCAGGGGCTTGACGAATATCTCGCCGGTCAGCGCAGCGGAGACCGGGTAGCCCGGCACGCCAATCACCAGCGCAGCCCCCTCTCCGATTGCGCGGCGCAGCATCCCCAAGATGACCGGATGACCCGGGCGAACGGCGACCCCATGCACCCAGACTTCGCCCAACTGGGCAATCACCCGCGCCGAATAATCCTCTGACCCTGCCGATGACCCCGCGTTCAGCAGCACCAGGTCAGCCTCCTCGGCAGCCTGCTGGACACGCGCGGCAATCAACGGCTCATCGTCCGGCGTGATAGGGTAACGGATGGCAATTCCGCCCCATTCCATCACCTGAGCCGCCAGCATCAGGGCGTTATATTCAATAATTTCGCCCGCCTGCGCCGCTTTGCCCACCTCTACCAACTCGGAGCCGGTGGGCAGAATGGCAACCCTGGGCTTGCGGCAGACGGTGATGTGGCTGGCTCCGCTGGCAGCCAACGCGCCCAGGTCAATGGGACGCAGGGTATGCCCGGCAGGCAGCACCAACTCGGTGGCGACAATATCCTCGCCCAGCGCGCGCACGTGACTCCAGGGTGGCAGCGCGGCGCGGATGAGGATCGCCTGCGGGTGGCGCGGGTCTGCCGGCTGCGCATCCGCGTACACGGGCTGGGTATCTTCAATGGGGATGACAGCGTCCATCCCGGCGGGCAATGGATCGCCAGTATCCACGTAAATTGCCTGACTGCCCATCTCCAGCTGTCGGGGATGACCGGGCTGCGCGCCGGTCAGGTCGTTGGCGCGCACGGCAAAGCCATCCATGGCAGAAGCGTGATAGTGCGGGGAAGACTGCCGCGCCCAAACCGGCTCCGCCAACACCCGCCCCAGGGCAGCCTCATCCAGGGCAATTTCTTCTTTTCCCAAAATGCCCGTCCGATTCAGCCTGATCAACCCCATCCGCAGGCGCGCCTTCGCCTCCGATAAGGGAATATCCTGTAAATAAATGCCCAAACGCCCCTCCGCATCGTGTTGAATGATTAAAGTATAACATGAGGAGGCTTTCCTCTATCCCTGCCGAGGGATCGAGGGTTAGACCCCGAACACGCATGCCGCCGCGCCCTGGGCGATGCACGCCTGCATCCGCACCGGCGCGCCGAGCAGATTTTCCAGCAGCAGACCATCCACCTGACAGAGCAGGGCGCGTTGACCTGCGGGCAAAGCGGCATACGGGCAACGCCGGAAGGTGATGCGCGGACCGGTCAGGCGCGCTTCCCAGCGGACGGGGTAATTCATGGAGGCAAGGTACGCCGCCGCCTGGTTGAAGCGCACCGCACCGCTGCCGGTCAGGGCAATCGGCGGCAGGAGTTGATGGGCAATCTTCTGCGCCAGTTCGTCCGCGGCGGTGGATGTATCTATTAAGGAAAGCAGCGCGCTGCACAGGCGGGCGGTGTTATTGGGCGCGGCGGCAACGGTCAGGGCATACTGCGCCACCGGTCGCCCACGTCCCTCTGGATGGGAGGGGATCACTTCAAGGATGCCCTCGCGCAGCAACTTTTGCAGGTGATAGCGCACATCCTCGCGAGTCAGCCCCCATTCACGCGCTAACGCCACGCTGTTGGCGGAGGGATGCTCACGCAAATACGCCAAAATGCGTTCACGGGTAGCAGGCAGGGATGCGCGAAGAGGGGGCATAGAGGGGATTATATCTCAGGTTGGGGATTAAACCAAAGAATTTTTTCTTTTAATAAGCTTGACGTGATCCCCACTGATGGTACAATCATTAAAGAACCCTGTCCCTCCCAGAGAAAGGAATTTCCGCGCATGACCGAAGAAACCATCAATAAACCGGGGGTGGAAATCCCCGCAGAACTGCAACACGCGGTGGCAATCACCACCCTAGACCGCATCTATAATTGGGGACGGCGCAACTCCGTCTGGCCCATGATGTTTGGCTTGGCGTGCTGCGCCATCGAAATGATCTGCACAGCTGCCAGCCGCTATGACTTCTCGCGCTTCGGCATGGAAGTCATGCGCCCCAGCCCCCGTCAGGCGGACGTGATGATCGTCTCTGGCACCGTCACCAAAAAGATGATGCCGCAAATTGTGCGCCTGTATAACCAGATGCCTGAACCCAAATATGTGATCGCCATGGGCGCGTGCGCTTCTGGCGGCGGGCCTTTTAAGGAAGGCTACTCGGTGGTCTCAGGGGTGGATCGCTACCTGCCAGTGGATGTTTACATCCCCGGCTGCCCGCCCACCCCGCAAGCTCTGCTCAATGGGCTGATCACTCTGCAAAAGCAAATTGACGGCGAATCGCTGCAAACCGCGCGCTGGTATCAGAAGGGCGAAAGTCAAGCCATTCCGGTGCCGGTGTTGGGTCCTGACCTAATGGATCCGCGCCAATATGCTCTGATTCAGCAGGTGGAGCGTGAAAAAGCCGCCGCATCCGCCGAATCAACCACAGGCACGGATCTTTCTACCCTGAAAAGCGAATAAAGAGGCAGCCCCATGAGCGATTCCGCTTCCATTTCTACCACGCTTGACCTTGCCGCGCTGTTCCCCCAGACCGTCACCGCCGAAACGCGGGCGGGCTTCATCGGCTGGGTGGCGCAGACCAACGCGCTGCCTGAAGTTGCCCGCCGCCTGCGCGATGAACTCGGCTACGATTACCTCACCTCCGTCACCGCGGTGGATGATTTCCCCGAAGACCGGATCGAGATGGTGTATCACTTCAGCCGGACGGTGGGCGGCGCGACCCTGGAATTAAAGGTCTTCACCTCGCGCGCGGATTCGGTCGTACCGTCCCTCACCCCGCTATATCCTGGCGCAGAATTCCAGGAACGCGAAGCCTGGGACTTGATGGGCGTGCGCTTCACCCATCACCCTGACCTGCGCCGCATCCTCACCTGGGAAGGCTTTGCCGGGCATCCCCTGCGCAAGGACTGGAAAGAACCCTATTTTGAGGAAGAAGCCAAGCCCTTCAAGAGCCGCTGGCCCAACGGGCAAATCGTCCGCGCTGAAACCAAAAATCCCTTTGGCGATAACGTCCAATATCCGGCGGGGTTCGACCCGGAAGCCTGCATCACCGAAAATGACGAAGCCTTATATGCTTCCATGCGCCGCTTTGGGGCTGCCCAGAGCGAAGAGGACGGGCTGGCGACCGATAAGATGATCGTCAATTTGGGCCCGCAGCACCCCTCCACGCATGGCGTTTTCCGCATGGTTGCCCTGCTGGATGGCGAAACGGTGACCGACCTGCGCCCGGTGTTCGGCTATTTGCACCGCAATCACGAGAAAATAGGCGAGCGCAACACTTATTTGCAAAATATCCCCTTCACCGACCGGCTGGATTATATTTCCTCCATGAGCAACAACTTTGGCTACGTGCTGACGGTGGAAAAGCTGATGAAAGTGACCCCGCCGGAGCGCGCCGAGTATATCCGCGTGATCATGGCGGAGCTAACCCGTATCGCCAGCCACCTGGTTTCGATTGGCTTCCTGCTCAACGACCTGGGCGCGTTCTTCACTCCGGTTTTGTATGCCCTGGAAGAACGCGAGCTGATCCTGGATATTTTCGAGGCGGTCAGCGGCAGCCGGATGATGTGCAATTATTACCGCTTCGGCGGCGTGGTGCGTGACATCCCTGAGGATCAGCTGAAAAAGATCGGCGACCTGGTGAATGAGCGCCTGCCGCGCAAAATTGACGAACTCGACCGTTACCTGACCCGCAACGATATTGTGCAGGTACGCACGCAGGGCGTGGGCATCATCACCGCCGAGCAAGCCATCGCCAATTCAGCGGCGGGTCCCGTGCTGCGCGCATCCGGCGTGCCTTACGACCTGCGCCGCGCCGACCCTTACAGCGTCTATGACCGCTTCGAGTTTGACGTGGTCAGCTATAATCACGGCGATGTGTACGACCGTTATATGGTGCGCCTGGATGAAATCCGCCAGAGCATCCGCATCCTGCAGCAGGCAGTCAAGACCCTGCCGGGCGGCGCGATTCTGGCAGGCAAACCGGCGTATCAGGTGAAAGTACCAGCAGGCGAAGCCTATGGGCGGGTGGAAGGGCCCAAAGGCGAGCTAGGCTTTTATATCGTCTCCAACGGCAAGCCGAACCCCTGGCGGTATCACGTGCGCGCCCCATCCTTCATTAATCTCACCAGTCTGGTAGATATGTGCAGGGGCGGCAAGGTGGCGGATGCCATTGTGGTATTGGGTTCGATTGATATTGTCCTGGGCGAAGTAGACCGCTAAGGAGCGAAAAAATGGGTTTAAACGGATTAAACATACTGCGCGGGCTGGTGGTGACGTTCCGGCATTTTGTGGAGACGTACACCGAAGACATCCGCGCGCGCCGGGCAGGCGAGAAGCGCTACAACACCCAGGAAGGCATTGCCAGCCGCACCGATAAAGACGTGCGCGGCATCTTCACCATTCAATACCCTGAAGAGAAAATGCCCGTCCCTGAAGAGTTCCGCTATATCCCCTTCCTGGTATATGACGAGGGCGAGGATGGTAAAAAAGCCCTGCGCTGCACCTCCTGCGGCATTTGCCCCAAAGTCTGCCCGCCGCAGTGTATCTGGATTGTGCGTGGCAGCGACCCAGTCACCGGTCGTCCTGTGCCGCAGCCCACTGAGTTTTACATTGACGTGGATATTTGCATGAATTGTGGCTTGTGCGCCGAATATTGCCCCTTTGATGCCATCAAGATGGATCACGAGTACGAAATTGCCACCGCCAACCGCGCCAAGTCGGATATTTACGACCTTGCCAAACTATCGAAGTCTGCGTCTTATTACGCCAGCATCCGCCCAGTAAATTTTGCGCGGGAAGAAGCCCAGCGCGAGGCGGAGAGACTGGCGAAAGCCGCCAGGAAGGCAGCTTAACGAACTACGCGCCTATCTCTGTCCGTGTAGCGGCCGCTGCGCGCGCCCAAGGTGAAATGCGGATGATTGCGTTTCTACCAGGAAACAGCCTGCACAGTTTTGGGCGCACGCAGTGCGCCACTACGCGGATAGGCATGGCTGAAATAAAGACGGCTGTATCTGTCAATTTTGACCAAAAAGGCTTTATAATGGGGAAACGATGAGTTTATATAACCCGGATACCGAAGTGTTGTTCCCAATGCGGGTTGCGCCCAGCCTGAGCAGTATGCACGGACCGGGTTGGCGCGCCTTGCTGGAGCGCGTCAGTTCACCGGAGGCAACCCCACTGGAACGCTGCGCCTTTGAATTGATGATGGTAAAGGTGTGCGGCTGCGCCAATTGCAGCGCGGATTCGTTCCGCGGGATGCGCGGCTGTACGCAATGTGCACGGCTCTCGGTCAAGCGCAGCAAAACCGCCAGCGATGACGAATGGGCGGCGCAATTCGCCCAGGCGCAGCGCGAAGTAGAAGCATTTCTGAATAGATAAAGGAATTTTAACCGTATGACTGAAAACGAATCCATGCGCCAGGCAATCCTGAACGCATTAAGCAAAGTACAAGAACCAGAACTCCACAAAGACCTGGTGACCCTGAACATGATCCGCGATCTGACGATCACGGGTGGCAAGGTGGTTTTTACCATTATGCTCACCACCCCCGCCTGCCCCTTGCGCGGACGGATCGAGCGCGAGGCGCGTGAAGCCGCCGCCAGCGTGAAGGGCGTCAGCAGCGTGGAAGTGAAAATGTCGTCCAACGTCCCCAACGATGGGCGTGTGCGCGGACTGCTCAACCTGCCGGTGCGCAACGCCATCGCGGTCGCCTCTGGCAAGGGCGGCGTGGGCAAAAGCACCGTTGCGGTGAACATTGCCGTCTCGTTGGCGCAAAGTGGGGCGCGGGTAGGCTTGTTGGACGCGGATATTTACGGTCCCAACCTGCCAACCATGATGGGTGTGCAAATGTTGCCCCCCCAAACCGGCGAAAAGATGACCCCCGCCGAAGCCTATGGCGTCAAAGTCATGTCCATCGGCTTTCTGGTCAAGCCTGGGCAGCCGATCATTTGGCGCGGGCCCATGCTCAATTCCGCCATCCGCCAGTTCCTCTCGGATGTGGAGTGGGGCGAGTTGGATTATTTGGTGATTGACCTGCCCCCCGGAACGGGTGACGCGCAACTGAGTCTAATCCAATCCATTCAACTGAGCGGCGGCGTAATCGTCACCCTGCCGCAAGCCGTCTCCTTAGAAGATGCCAGCCGCGGCTTAGAGATGTTCCGCCAGCTGAACGTGCCGATTTTGGGCGTGGTGGAAAACATGAGCTACCTGGAATTGCCGGATGGCACGCGCATGGACGTGTTCGGCATGGGCGGCGGTCAGAAATTAGCGGAATCTTCGCATGTACCCTACCTGGGCAGCATCCCGCTGGACCCCATCGTGCGCGTGGGCGGGGATATGGGTCAGCCGGTGGTGCTTTCCGCGCCTGATTCTGCCCCCGCGAAGGCGTTACGCAGCCTGGCGGAAAGATTAGCCGCGCGCCTCAGCGTGGCTGCCTATCAGTCTGCTGCCGGGCAGTCTGATGCTGCTCAAGCTGTCGTGCAACCCAACCCGGAAGCGCAAGGTTAATTATGGAAGAAATGATCCCCTCGCAGGTTGTAGGCGTGCGTTTTTCGCGCATCGGGAAAATTTATCACTTTGAAGCGCGTGATCAGGTGGATTTAAAAGTCGGCGACCGCGTGGTGGTGGAAACGTCACGCGGGTGGCAATTGGGCGAAGTTGCCCAGCTGATCCGCGATGCGCAGCCCCCCGCCGAAGGCTATAAGCTGATTGACCGGCGCGCCACCCCGCGCGACCTGCTCATGCGCCAGCTCTGGCAGCAAAAAGAAGCCGAAGTGGTAGAAACCAGCCGCAAACGCGCCGGTGAACTGCGCCTGAATGGGGTCAAAGTGGTCTTGGCGGAATATAGCTTTGATGGCTCGCGCCTGACCATCCTCTTTAGCACCGAAACGGAAGACAAATACGACCTAAAATCCCTGCGCAACGATATGCAGAAGGTTTACGGTCCCTCTACGGTAGAATTGCGCCTGATCGGTCCGCGTGACGTTGCCAAAACCATCTGCGGATTGGGCGCGTGCGGCTTGGATACGCGCTGCTGCTGCGCCTTCCTGACAGAATTTAGCTCTATCTCCATCCGCATGGCAAAAGAACAGGGCATTTCCCTGACCCCCACCGAAATTACCGGCATGTGCGGTCGTCTGCGCTGCTGCCTGATTTATGAATATGATCAGTACGTAGAGGCGCGCAAAGCCTTGCCCAAGCGCAATAAGCGGGTGATGACCCCCCAGGGTGAAGGCAAAATCATTGACATCAACCCCATGCAGGCAAAAGTCATGGTGGAATTGGCGGAACATGACCGGCGCGAATTTTTGGCGTCTGAAATCACCGTGTTAGATGCCGAAGGTCGCCCCTCCGCCCCAGCGGAAGGCGAGCAAGCGAATAAGGATATTCCGGTGGTGGTACAGCCTTCTGAAATTGACCAGGTGATCACCGGCGAAGAGATTGACCCTGACCAGGTGGACGGGGTGGGCAATGCGGGGATGCCTCCCATGCGCCCACGTCCGGCGCAGCAAAACCGGCAGCAGGGGAATAACCCCAACCGGCGCGACCGCACGAATCGCCCCGATAACCGCGCTCAGCAGCCGCGTCCGAACTTCCCGCGCATGCCCGAGGGCAACGAGCCAACCAGCGGCAGTCAGCAATCTGACGATAGTCGTCCGTCCAATTCCTCAGAAGGGAATAGGACGATGCCCAGCAGCGGGCAGGACGGATCTTTCGGACAAGCCGCAGGGCAGCCTTCTTCGCGCCGCGACAGTAATCGCGAAGGGCGCAACAATAACGACCGCCGCTCACGGGGCAGGGGCGGGCAATCACAAAACCGCGCGCAGGATGGGCAGCCAGGGCAGCCGTCCTCCTCTGACGCACCTGCTGCGAATGGCGAATCACGCAACCAGCCAGGGCAGCCTGGTTCGGGCAACCGCTCACGCAGCGGAGGCAATCGCAACCGGCGCAACAATGACCGGCGCGATCCAAATGCCAGTGGCAACGCCGCAGGCAACGCAGGCGATCCGCACGCCGAAAATACGGGCGGTGATTCTTCTCGTCCGATGGACTCACGCCCCGCAGACACGCGCCCCAATGAAAATCGCAACCAGGGCGGTAACCCGCGTCCCTCCGGCAGCCGCCGCTCGCGCCAGAATCGCGGCGGGCAACGCTCGAACCCTGCCGACTCATCTCAGCCGAAAAAGGAAAATCACAGCGATGGAAACGATCCTCAAGCTGGAGCCTGAAAACTGGCAGACTCCCCAAAAAATACTCGCCATTTTGGCGCACCCGGATGACCCTGAATTTTTCTGCGGGGCAAGCCTGGCGCGATGGTGCCGAGCCGGGCATACCGTGCGCTACTGCCTGCTGACCCGCGGCGATAAGGGCGGCAAAGCCGGCACAGACCCGATGGAGCTGGCAACCTTGCGCGAAAGCGAACAAGCCGCCGCTGCCGCCGTGCTGGGCGTGGAACACGTCACCTTCCTTAATTATCTGGATGGCACGCTGATCCCCACCCTGGAAATGCGCAAGGCAGTCGTGCGCGCCATCCGCCAAGAAAAGCCGGACGTAGTCGTCACCTCTGACCCCACCCAGCTGTTTGGTGAAAATTCCATCAATCACCCCGATCATCGCGCCGCCGGGCAAATTGTGGTGGATGCCTTCTTCCCCGCCGCCGGCAACGCCCTGTTCTTCCCTGAACTCATCACTGAGGAAGGCTTAGAACCGCATTCAGTCGGCGAATTATGGCTGACCGTCACCAGTCAGGCGAATACCATCCTGGATGTGACGGACACCTGGGAGACGAAAATCCGCGCGCTGAAGGAACATGCCAGCCAGATTGGGGATTACGCCGCCATGGTGGAGCGTATGCGCGCCCGTCACACGACCGATAGCACGCCCGAATCCCCCCGCTACGAAGAGCGCTTCCGCCGCCTGGTGTTTCGGTAAAATAACCAAAATATTACAATAATAGAGAGTGGATGCTGTTCATCCACTCTCTATTATTGTAATATTCTTAATTTTCCCCCTTTTCTCGCGCAGGCAAAGTGTGTAGAATGAAATTAACCTTTGCGCGTGGAGAATTTCCCTTATGAATGCGCTCGCCCCCCTCACCTTTAGCCAGTCCAGCCTGCAAGACCTGGTGGACTGTCCGCACCGATTTTATTTGCGCTCGCTCCGGCGACTTGCCTGGCCCGCTATTCAGGCGGAACCCGCGCGAGAATTTGAACGTCACCTGCTGCGTGGGCAACGGTTTCACCGCCTGGCGCAGCAAGCCCTGCTGGGCATCCCCCTGCCGCTGCTCACCCAATTTGCCGAAGCTGACCCAGATGAACACCTTGCCATCTGGTGGCATAATTTCCGCGAACACGTGTTGGATGACCTGCTGGAAGATTGCGACCCTGGCAAGGGAGCCACTCGTTACGTAGAAGCCGCGCTCGAAGCTCCGCTGGGGGCAAGCGGGCATCGCCTGATGGCTATTGTGGATTTGCTGCTGGTTAACCCTGCCGGTCAATTTACCATTTACGACTGGAAAACCTCGCTTTATCGTCCCAAAGGCAGTGACCTACGCCAGCGGATGCAATCGCGTGTGTATCCTTCGCTGGTATGCCGCGCCGCCCACACCATTCACCCTGCCTCCGTCCCTGACCCTGCCAATGTGAGAATGATTTACTGGTTCGCCGAGCCAGACCTCGCCCCTGAAGTGATCATTTACAGCGCGGCGCAGCAAAAAGCGGATGAATCCGCCCTGCTGGCGTTGGCGCACAAGGCGGACAACCTACGCGAGCAATTACGCAGCCGCCCCGCTGGGATGGATGAGCTGCAATTTGCCGCGCAGTGCTTCGAGCGCAGCCAAGAGGAACGCAATTGCCGTTACTGCGTCTATCGCTCGTTGTGCGAACGCGGCGAAGCAGCCCCTGCAATGGACGCGGATGCCCCCGAATGGCAGCCCGAAGAATCTTTCGAGCAATCCTTGGAACAAATCGCCGAAAGCCTGTTTTAGATTGTGTGGTTCTCATTTTTTATTACTGCTCAGGCATCCCCCTATTTGCAGTGATAACCTGCGTCCGTGTAGTGGCTTCCGGCAGGAAGCCTGCGGGTCGTCGAGTAATTCTCTATGCGCAACAGAAAATACCTGACATTTCCAGGCTTCCTGCCGGAAGCCACTACACAGACTCGGGTGACTGAGCAGTTTCTCCTTTCTTAGAGGTCGCCATGTATCTTGGGTTTCTCATTCCGCTGGCGGTGTTGCTGCCGAACCTGCTGTATGTCTTCTTCCCGCCGCGCAATGTCCCCACGTCTGCCTCAGAACCCGCCTCACGCAACGACAAAGTGATGCAAGCGCTGGAGCGTTTGGGGCAGGTGGCTTGTTTTGTGCTGCCCGTCTTTTACGCCATCCCCGCGCCGGACGGGGTTGGGGTGGCAATGTTGGTGTTGATGGGCGGCGCGCTGCTGCTGTATTACGCGGGTTGGGCGCGCTATCTGCTGCGCGGCAGGGACGTGAGGACGCTATACAGTCCCATGCTTGGGATGCCCCTGCCGATGGCGGTGACGCCGGTCATCTACTTCCTGGCGGCGGCTGCGCTGCTGTATTCCTGGCT
This sequence comes from Anaerolineales bacterium, assembly GCA_038206515.1. Classification (GTDB taxonomy): domain Bacteria; phylum Chloroflexota; class Anaerolineae; order Anaerolineales; family Anaerolineaceae; genus DSYU01. The sequence goes on from JBBRAT010000009.1 coordinate 74,483, forward strand.
GCTGATGCTGGGCGCGCTCATCCTCGCCACCGGTCATCTATATATCTCGCGCCAATCCTGGCAGCGGGCAAGTGGTCGTCACGCATGAAGAATGAAACGCAATGAACCAGAAGAGGCGTCACGCATGAGCGAAACGTATGTAGACCGCGCGGAATGGATCATCCCCGATGCGATGCCCGTCCCCGCTGACCTGGCGGAGGCAGTGGGCGGGCATCCGTTGGTGGCGCAATTATTGATGCGCGCCGGAATCTGCACCGTTGCCGAGGCGGAACGCTTCCTCGACCCCGAAAAATACACTCCTGCCCCCGCGGAAGACCTGCCGGATATGCAGAAGGCTGCCGAACGGATCGAAAGAGCCATCGCAGCCGCCCAACCCATCGCCGTATGGGGTGATTTTGACGTGGATGGACAAACCTCTACCACTTTGCTGGTTTCCGCCCTGCGTGACCTGGGCGCGGAGGTGCGCTATCACATCCCGGTCCGGCGCGAAGAGGGGCATGGGGTGAATATCGCCCACTTGCAGCCGCTGATCGAGGCGGGCGCGCAGCTGATCGTCACCTGCGATACGGGTTCAGACGCGCAAGCCGCCCTGCAATTTGCCGCGGATGCCGGTATAGATGTAATCGTCACCGATCACCACGAACTGCCCCAAACCCTGCCTCCCTGCTACGCCCTGGTGAATCCGCGCCGCCTGCCCGAAGATCATCCGTTGAGCGGACTGCCGGGGGTGGGCGTGGCGTATAAACTGGCGGAATGTCTGTATATGCGCGCCGGTCGCCCCAAAGCTGCGGCTGCCTTGCTGGACCTGACGGCGTTGGGCATTGTGGCGGATGTTGCCCCTTTGCAGGCGGATACGCGCCACCTGTTACAACGCGGCTTGCACGCCCTACGCAACACCCCGCGCATTGGACTTCAGGCAATGTTCCGTGCGGCAGGCATTCCCGCGGCGCACCTCAGCGAAGAGCATATCGGCTTTGGGCTGGCGCCGCGCCTGAACGCCCTCGGTCGCCTGGAAGACGCTGCCCCGGCGGTGGATTTGTTCACCACGGAGGATGTCATCCACGCGGAAGAGCTGGCGGGGCATCTGGAAGGATTGAACACCCGCCGCCGGATGTTGACGCGGAATGTGTTGAACGCCGCCCACAGCCTGATACAGGCAGACCCGCGCGTGCTGGATCATCCGGCGCTGGTGCTTGCCTACGAGGGCTGGCAGGCGGGCGTGGTGGGGATTGTCGCCAATCATCTGGTGGAAGAATACGGGCGGCCGGTGATATTGCTGGTCTTGCCGGGTGAGGACAATGGCTATGCGCATGGGTCTGCCCGATCTATCCCCGGCGTCAACATTCACGCCGCCATTACTGCCTGCGCTGACCTGCTCCACTCCTCTGGCGGTCACACCATGGCGGCCGGTCTATCCCTGCTCCCTGAAAATATAGATGAATTTCGCCGCAAACTGGGGCGCGCGGTGGTAGAGCAAACCGGCGGCGCACTGCCCATCCCCACCCTCACCCTGGCGGGCGAAGTCCACCTCAAAGACCTCTCGCAGAGCTTTGTGGCTGACCTGGAACGCCTATCGCCTTTTGGCAACGGCAACCCCGCCCCGATCTTGCTCATCCGCGACTTGCATATCCAAAATTCCGTTACCCTGGGGCGCACCGGGGAACACCGTCAGGTATTGGTGGAGGACGGCAGCGGAAATACTGCCCACGTGTTGTGGTGGGGCGGCGCGGATGAACCCCAGCCCGAAGGTCGCTTTGACCTTGCCTGCACCGTCCGCGCCGAAAATTTCCGCGGGCAGACGACCGTGCAGCTGGAATGGGTGGATTGGCGCGCCGTGCCTGAATCCGCGCCGCCGAGCATTGAATATCAAGTCTGTGATGAACGCGCCCAAGCCCACCCCCTGCCGGCGTTGGAGCGTTATGTACAGGAAGGCAGCTGCCTGGTTTGGGGGGAAGGGGTGCGCGCTGCCTCGCTGAAGGTCGCCCTGCCGCGTACCGCCCTGACCCCTGCCGATACCCTGCTGGTGTGGACTGTTCCGCCCGATGACGCAACCCTGCAAGACGTGCTGCGCAGCGTATCCCCGCGCCGCGTGGTGCTTTTCGCCAGCCTGCCCGCGGAAGATGACGCGGATACGTTCCTAAAATGCCTGCGCAAACTGGTGAACATTGCCCAACAGCGCGCCCAGCCGGTTTCGCTCAACAAACTTGCCGCCGCCACCGCGCAATCACTGGAAGTCGTGCGCTTTGCGCTGCGCTGGCTGGAGCAGTCCGCCTATTGTCGGTTAGATTGGCCCGCCAATCGTGACGAAGTTCTGTTTTTGCCGCCGAATATGCAATCCACGCCCACCTCGGCGGAGGTATCCGCAACGATTGCCGCAGCCCTGGAGAATGACCTGCGCACCTTGTTGATGGAGGCGCAGCAGTTCCGCCAATATTATCAAGATGCGCTCCAGGCTGGCAATTTGCTGAAATATTAGCAAGTCAGTTATAAATGGTGCATAAATTAACTGTGCGCAAACCCATTCTCGCGGTATAATAAAACTAACCTTATTTTAATGATCCCTCTTGAGGCTTAATTATGTTTCGTAATAACTTTTTCAGTGAACTCAAGGAAAAGCTTCAACGCAGCCTGCAAAAATCTCCTTCGCTCGCCAAGAAAAATCAACACTTTGCTTTCTCCAGTCGGGTTATCCAAAATTTTGGCTTCCTGACCAGCGACTATGGCTTTACGGTTCGCCAAAAACGCCGCAACGACCCACTTGCCTACCTGGATGACGCCGAAGTGATCTATGAAAACGGCTTTGTGCGCCTGGAATTTGCCTTGCAAATGGACGACCTGAGAGTGGTCATCACCCCAGCGGGCGAGCCAGACGTGGCGTTGATGCCGCTGCGCACCGTTTTAGAGTACCTTACTGGGCAAAAACAGCCGCACGTCAGCGCCAGCCACGAAAACACGCATCAATTTGAAGCCTGGATAGATGAACGCCTGGGGTGGTATCAGGAAATACTCCTGCAGCACTGCGTCCCCTTGATAACGGGCGAATTTACGGATTGGCTGCCCATCTATCACATCCAGCTGAAAAAGCAGGAGAAACGCTACCTGGTGCTGCATAGCAGACCCCTTACCGCCTCTGCGTTGGGCAGCTTTATTGCCAGCAAAGAAAAGTTGCAGCATCCCAGCGGGCAACCCTCTCAGGAACCAAATCAACCGAACCCGGCGGATTAGTAAATCCGTGCGGATTAAGAATTTAACCTGTTCGCAGCCCGCGCATTTGCGTTATAATCGAACCAATCGCTGATCCGAAAAAAGACACGGTTTTTCGGATCCGTTCTTTAAAGTTCACTTACCAGAAGAGGAACGGTGGATCAAAAATCCACCCATCAACTGCCATGACTGCTCTAGAAGAAGAAGCCCTGCTCAACTTTTTAGATGGCTATAACTGCGCCCAATCCGTGTTGGTTGTCAGCGCTGAACGGTTGGGGCTGCCTGCTGAAACAGCCATGCGCCTGGCAACTGGCTTAGGCGCTGGATTGGGGCGCAGTGGCATGGTATGTGGGGCGGTGACCGGCGCCGTCCTCTCCCTTGGATTGCGCTTCGGCTCTACCGCCCCCGATAAGAGCGCGAAAGAACGCACCTATACGAAGGTGAAAGAGCTTGTGGACGGCTTCGCCCGTCAACACGGCGCAACCAACTGCCGTGATCTGTTAGACCTTGACCTCAGTGACCCAGCCGCCTGGCAGATTGCCCGCGAGCAAGGGCTTTTTGAAACCCGCTGCCCGCTCTTTGTGCAAACCGCCGTTCGTTTGCTGGATGCGCTGTGTGAAGAACCCCACGAAACTACTTAGGAACGCTCATGTCTACCTTTGAACTGCCCAAAACCTATGATTTTTCCACCACCGAGCAGCGCATTTATGCCTGGTGGGAAAGCCAGGGCTACTTTAAGCCCTCCAATGACCCTGCCAAACCGGATTTTGACCCATCCATCAAGCCGTTTGTCATTTCCATCCCCCCGCCCAACGTGACGGGCGAGCTGCACCTGGGTCATGTGGCGTTCATCTCTACTGAAGATTTGATGATCCGCTATCAACGGATGCGCGGCGTGCCTGCCCTGTGGGTGCCGGGCACCGATCACGCCGGAATTGCCACCCAGCTGCAAGTGGAAAAACTGCTTGCCAAACAGGGGATTAAGCGCGAAGACCTGGGGCGTGACGAGTTTGAACGGCGCACCTGGGAATGGAAACACAAATACGGCGGTCAAATCACGCAGCAGATTCGCCGGATCGGCGCATCCTGCGATTGGGAGCGCGAACGCTTCACCCTGGATGAAGGCCTCTCGAAGGCGGTGCGCGAAGCCTTTGTGCGCCTGTACGAAAAGGGGCTGATCTACCGAGGCCCGCGCATGGTGAACTGGTCACCCGGACTGAAAACTGCCGTCTCTGACCTGGAAGTGGAATATTCGCAGGAACCCGGCAAGCTGTATTACTTTAAATATATGCTAGCGGATGGCAGCGGTGAATTTATCCCCGTGGCAACCACCCGTCCCGAAACCATCCTGGGCGATACGGCAGTGGCTGTTCACCCCGAAGATGAGCGCTATCAGAAATATGTGGGGCGCATGGTGACTGTGCCGATCCTTGGGCGCGAAATTCCGGTCATTGCCGATGACTATGTGGATCGCGCGTTCGGCACCGGCGCGCTAAAGATCACCCCCGGGCATGACCCCAACGACTATGCCATTGGCGAACGTCACAACCTGCCCCTCATCTCCATGCTGGATACAACCGCCCACGTCAACGAGAACGGCGGCGCGTATGCGGGCATGGATCGGTTTGAGGCGCGCAAAAAGCTGTGGGCGGATATGCAAGCCGCCGGGCTGGTCATCAAGGAAGACGCTTACACCCTCAACGTGCCGCGTTCGCAGCGCGGCGGTGAAATCATCGAGCCGATGGTTTCTACCCAATGGTTTGTGCGGATTGCCCCGCTGGCAAAAGCCGCTGAAGCCGTCATTGAATCCGGTGAGATTAAAATTGTGCCGGAACGCTTCACCAAAACCTTCTATAACTGGCTTGAAAACATTCAGGATTGGTGCATCAGCCGCCAGTTGTGGTGGGGGCATCGCATCCCCGTCTGGTATTGCCAGGATTGCAAAGAAACCATCGTCTCGCGCACAGACCCGACCGTCTGCCCCAAGTGCGGCGGCAGTCACCTGGAACAGGAAACGGACGTGCTGGATACCTGGTTCTCCTCCGGCTTGTGGCCCTTCTCAACCCTGGGCTGGCCCGAAGAAACCCCCGATTACCGTTATTTCTACCCCACTTCCGTGCTGGAAACGGGCTACGACATCATCTTCTTCTGGGTGCTGCGCATGATTATGGAGGGGCTGGAGTTCACCGGACAAGTTCCCTTCCACACCGTCTATTTGCATGGGCTGATCCGCGATGAACACGGGCAAAAAATGTCCAAAACCAAGGGCAACGTGATTGACCCGCTGCCCATTATGGACGAGATGGGGACGGACGCGCTGCGCTTTACGGTGCTGGTGGGCGCAACCCCCGGCAATGACATGAGCCTGAGTACCAAAAAAGTGGAAGCCAACGCCCATTTTGCCAATAAGCTGTGGAACGCCGGGCGGTTCGTGATTGGCGCGCTGGAAAATGCGCCCGCTGCGCCCGTGAACGCGCCGGATTGGACTCTGGCGGATTCGTGGGTTTGGGCGCGCCTGCAAACCGTCATCCGCGATGTGGATCGCCTGTTCACCAATTACCAATATGGGGAGGCAGGTCGTCAGATTTATGATTTCTTCTGGGGTGATTTTGCCGATTGGTACGTGGAAGCCGCCAAATTACAGCTTTCAGAGGGCGGCGACCGCGCTTTCTATACGGCTTCCTCCCTGGTGCGCGTGTTGGATGCTTCCCTGCGCCTGCTGCATCCCTTCACCCCGTTTGTGACCGAAGAACTGTGGGGCTTGCTGAAACGCGCCGCCCAAGAAAAAGGCGCGGCGTATGTTCCTGCCAACGGGGATGAAAATGGCTGGGAAGCCGCGTTGATTATCGCCCAATATCCGCTGCCCACGCCGGTGGAAGACTGGGAAGCCGCCAAGACCGCCGATTTCGCCCTGCTGCAAGAAGTGGTGCGCGCCATCCGCAACCTGCGGACGGAAAAGCGCGTGCCGCCTTCGCGCAAGATTCCTGCTGTCATTGCCGCCGGTGACCGCCTGAGCGTGTTGGAAACCCAGCGCGGCGCGTTCGCCCTGCTGGCAGGCATTGACCCCGCCGCCTTCATCCTGGCAGCCTCCCTGAACGAAATCCCCGCCAACGCTGTGGCAATCGCCGTGTTGGGCATGGAAATTTATCTGCCGCTCGAGGGATTGGTGGACGTGGAAGCCGAGCGCATCCGCCTGCAAAAAGAAATGGATGACGTCACCACCCAGATTGAACGGTTAAATACCCTGTTAGGCAGCTCCTTCGCCGAACGCGCCCCCGCCCAGGTGGTGGAACGCGAACGCCAAAAGCTGATCACCTTCCAGGATACCCTTGCCCGCCTGCGTGGGCAGATCGAAAGCTATCAGTAAACGAGGAAGAAAGTGGAAGGGCAGGGATCATCCCCTGCCCTTCCATTACCAACCATGAATGAAAATTTTATCGCCCCGTATCTAAAAAATAGCCTCTATTTCCTTTCTGCCACTCTGAAATACCCCAAATCTCCGCTCCGATACCCCGGCGGCAAAGCCAGAGCCGTCCATCAGATTTTGCGGTTCATCCCTGCCTCCGAATCCACCCTGGTCTCCCCCTTTCTTGGCGGCGGATCCATTGAAATTGCGGCTGCCTCGTTGGGGCTGACGGTCATCGGATATGATGCTTTTCAACCTCTGGTTGATTTTTGGGTTGAACTCCTCAAAGACCCCGAAACGCTTGTGAATCGGGTGGAACGCTATTTCCCCTTATCACGGGATCAATTCTATGAATTGCAAAAAAGGTCCTTCTCAGACCCGTTGGAAAACGCGGCTGTGTTTTATGTTCTCAACCGCGCATCTTTTGGCGGAATCACGTTAAGCGGCGGGATGTCGCCCGGGCATCCCAGGTTTACAAAATCTTCCATAGATTATTTGCGTCATTTTCGCGCGCCCCACCTGAATGTATCCTATGGTGATTTTCACCAAACCATCCCCCAACACGCGGATGATTTCCTCTATTTAGACCCGCCTTACCTCATCGCCAACACGCTTTATGGGAAAAATGGCAATACCCACCGAGATTTTGACCACCCAGGGCTATGCGCATTACTGCGCAAACGGGGCAAATGGATTCTTTCCTACAACGATTGCCCTGAACTCCGCGAGATGTACCAGGGTTACCGGATATTGATTCCCCAATGGAAGTATGGCATGTCCACCGATAAAGCCTCGCGCGAGCTGCTGATTATCAGCGATGATCTGCCTGATTTGGTTGTCACTTCAGAAGCGATGCAACCAGGTCTTTTTTAAGAATAGAGGTGACATGGATATTCTTGCAGAGGTTAAGCAAATTTCGTATAAACCGCTTTTGTGCCGTGAATTAGACGCCGTCCCTCTTGCTGACCTGGCTGCTGGCATATCAGAGCATAGCAGCTTCCTTCTACAGGTAGACCCTCAGAATCAATATGCCGTCAGCTGGTGGGTCTCGGCAAAAAGAACCCGCTCCTACCCCTACGCCAGAGTTTATGACACCCTCTCCTTTTCTGGAAAAAAAGTGACGATCATCCCAATTTTTAAGGATGAGGGAAAAGAGGGGGATCGTGATTTTCTTCAGTGGGATACGTTATCCCTCATGAGTTTGTTACAAGTTTATGTCATCATTGGATATTACAACAGCGCAGTAAAGAGCAAGAAGTACAATCACAAAATAACCGGACAAAGATTTGACATAGACGACCTAAAAGCACAAATTGCTGCGCTCTCCAGCTTTCAGTCTGACGCGCTGCATTGGAATTTATTACAAGCCGGGCGCGCTCCAGAAATAGCGAAAAAAGCCGTTGCCGCCTACCAGGAAATATCCGCAGCGGTTGGGGTTCAAATGCACTCCACCAAAACCATCTCTCGAAGAATTGAAAAAATCGCCGAAAGTGCAGAAGCATTCAAAAGAACCTCCCGGAATCACGCTCAAGCCGCCCAATTTCGTGAAACTTCAACGGTACAACCGAAGGAAAAGGCAAATTATGGTGAAAAAGCCTCCATCACCATCCATAATTACCTTGGTGGAGCGTATTATTTTACCGCTGACGAGGCCAGGGTCGAAAATGGGGAACTATCCATTGTCGAGTGCAAACATTCTGCATCCGCGCCCCTCCCTTCGATGGAAGATATTAAAGACGGGCTGATTAAAATGATCCTGTTCACGAATCTTGAAAACATCTCTGTTGAGAACATACAATACCGCCCTAACCCTGTTTTAAAATTAACATCGGGATCACGATTAAATGAGACCTATCAGGAAAAGGCGGGATATAAGAAACTGGTACAGGAAGCCGCAGAAAATCATTTCCGCATTGATTTAGATGAATTAGGCAATCCGCTATAAAACGAGGAGGATGTGAACTGACACATCCTCCTCGTTGCTTATCGTAATCGCTAATTCCCTCTTAAGCGGGGGTCGAAGGCATCGCGCAAGCCATCGCCGAGCAGGTTGAACGCCAGCACGGTGAGCATAATCGCCAAGCCGGGGAAGAAGACCAGGTGCGGGGCGTTAAAGACGCTGTTGCGCTCTTCGCCGAGCATCAAGCCCCACTCTGGGGTGGGCGGTTCCGCGCCTAAGCTCAGGAAGGACAGGGCAGCCGCGTCTAGGATGGCGCCGGCGATGCCCAACGTGCCTTGCACAATCAGCGGGGTGAGCGCGTTCGGCAGGATGCGGTTGATCAGCACATGAAAACCTGACCCACCCAACGCGCGGGATGCCTGCACATATTCCAGCTCGCGCACAGACAGCACGGTACTGCGCACCAGACGGGCGTAGACCGGAATCGAAACAATGCCAATCGCCAGCAGGGCGTTGATCAGTCCCGTCCCCAGCACCGAGACAATGGCAATTGCCAGCAGCAGGCTAGGGAACGCCATCAGCACGTCCATGCAGCGCATGAGGATATTATCCACCCAGCCGCCCACATACGCCGCCACTGCGCCGATCAGCCCGCCGATGATGATGGCAAAGGTGATGGTGACGACGCCGATTTGCAAACTGAGCCGCGAGCCATATAAAATGCGCGAGAACAGGTCACGGCTGTTGCCATCAATGCCCATAATATGCTCAGATTGATCTGCCGGGCAGCCCAGAAAATGAATACAGGGCGTGGCGCGGCGCTGCACGTCCATCTGACGGATGTAAGGGTCGTAAGGGGCAATCACCGGGGCAAGCAGGGCAATCACGATCATAAAGCCCAAAATCGTCATGCCCACCTGCGCCGAGCGATGGCGCAGCAAACGGCGAAAGCCTTCACGCAGCGGGGAGGTGCGCTGATAGGTTTTTTTCTTCGGAAGTGCATCAGGAGTTGAGGAAATAGTGGACATACCGTTAATCCAATCGAATGCGCGGGTCAAGATAAGCATACGAGAGGTCAACCAGCAGGTTGACCAGGATGAAAATGAGGGCAATCAGCAACGTAAAGCCCTGCACCACCGGATAATCGCGCGCCAGAATGGAAGATACCAGCATCGTTCCCACCCCAGGCAGGGCGAAAACCGTCTCCGTCAGCACTGCGCCGGAAAGCAGCGCGCCGGTTTCGATGCCAATAATGGTGACAATGGGGATCATGGCGTTGCGCATGGCGTGCCGGGTGATGACCTTGGCAGCCGCCAGCCCCTTGGCGCGCGCCGTGCGGATGTAATCCAGCCCCAGCACTTCCAGCAGGCTGGAACGAGTCATGCGCGCGATAATGGACATCGGAATGGTGCCGACTGCAATGGATGGCAGGATCAGGTGACGCAGCCCATCCCACAAAGCCGCCCAGTCACCCGTCAGCACGGTGTTGACAATCAGCGAATTGGAAAAGAAGATGAGGAAAAAGTTCTGAAGCGCACTGGGGGAATCAATATGCCACAAATCCGCCAGGGTCGCCAGCGACATGCCAGAAGTGAGGCGACCGGAAGGCGGCAGCGAAAAAGGCGTGCCTTTGAAGACAATGGCAAACAGATACGCCATCATCAGCCCCAGCCAGAAGACCGGCATCGAGACGCCAATATTCGCCAGCAGCATGGTGAGCGTATCAATGATGGTGTTGCGCCGCAGAGCGGAGATCACCCCCAAAAAGATGCCCGCAATCGTGGAAAACAGCATCGAGAAGATAGTCAGTTCAATCGTCAGGGGCAAGCGCTCCGCCACCAATTCTGAAACGGGGCGCGAAAAGCGGATCGAAGTCCCCAGGTCGCCCTGCGCCATGTTAAATAAATACCGCCCGAACTGCACCAGGTAATTATCATTCAGCCCGTAGCGTTCGCGGAAACTGGAGCAAGCCGCGGCGGAGGCTTTTTCACCGAGCATCGCCTTGCACGGGTCGCCCGGAATGGCGCGCACGATGACAAACGTCACAAACACAATGCCGACGAGTACCGGCAGCAATAAGATTAGACGACGGGTAAGAAATTGAAGCATCAGCCGATCCCAGAGAAAAAAATAACCATCCTCCACAAATATTCACTACGTGAATATTGGGTCTCTGGGATTCTCCGTGGTGTTCGTAGAGAGCGTGCTGCGCACACTCTCTACGAACACCACACCAATTCTCAAAGAACCTAAATATTTATGGAGGATGAAAACGTTAGAACAAGGTTACTTCTTGGGCGCGTTCAGGAAATCGCCGAAGAAGGCGCCAAAATATTCAAACGTGCCGGTACGACCCTTGTGATTGGGGTCAGAGGCATCCCACAGGCTCTTGTAGGTCGCCACAACATCATTCGCATCGAGGGTAGTGCCGTTTTGGAACTTCACGTCACTGCGCAGATGGAAGGTGTATTCCGTCACGTCCTTGTTGATATCATAGCTAGAGGCTAACCAGGGGATGACTTCCACGCCGCCGGCTTTGTAGTTCAACAGCGGTTCATACATCTGTTGGCAGGCGCGCAGGCTTTCGCCATCGGTTTCATCCGTGCACCACAGGGCAGCCGGTTCACCATTCTGCACCCAGACCAGGGTATCCTTGCCGGGGTTCATCAGGTAGAAGGGTTCGTTGCCCAGCGGGCTGCTCATGGCGTTCTGCACCTTGGCATTGAACGCAACCGCAGAAGCGCCGTGCGCAACCGGAATCAGCGGGACGTGCTGCTTGATGGCAGCGTTGGCTTTATCATAGAAGCCCTGGCGAGCAGCGGCATCAGCAACACGCCCAGCGCTGCGAATGGAATCGGCAATATCGGGGAAGAGGTTACCGAATTGCTTATTGTTTTCATTTGCCAGGTGATAATCGTAGAAGTTGGTCGAATCGGGGTAATCTACGCCCCAGCCCAACAGGTAGAAGCCGAGCTTGCCAGCAGAGGTGTTATCAATGAAAGTGGTGGATTCCTGCTGTTCGAGCTTGACGGTGATGCCAATATCCTTCAACTGCGCCTGAATTTCCTGCGCCACCTTATCAGGGGTCGCCAGGTAGGAGCGGCTGACGTTGCGGTAATACAGGGTGATTTCGCCGCCATCTTTCCAGTTTGCGGCAGCCAAAGCCTTCTTGGCTTCGTCCTTGTTATATTCGTACCACTTGGGCGTGTCAGAGTAGCCAGGTTTCAGGCTGGGTGGCACAAAGGTATTGGCAACCATCGAACCCTTCGGGTAGAACTGATCTACAATCCGCTGGCGATCAATGCCATAGGCAATCGCCTGACGGAAGTTTTCGTTATCAAAGGGGGCAATCGTGTTGTTGAAGCCAATATAGAAGACGTTGATCGCCTGGCGGGGATAGAGCTTCAGGTTCGCGTCTTTGGTGATGCTCGCCAGATCATCCGGCGCGGGGTTATCAATGCCATCTGCCTGACCGGATTGGAGTTCCAGCAAGCGTTGGGCAGCCTGCTCAGACCACTTGAAGATCAGGGTCTTGTAAGCCGGTTTGGGACCCCAATAATTCGGGTTGGCTTCAAAGGTGACGCTGTCGCCACGTTTCCAGCTCTTCAGGGTATAGGGACCAGAGCCATTCGGCTTGTCGCTCATTACCACGGAATCACCCTTGGCAGCGGCGAGGGAGTCCTTCTGCGCAATGGAGAAGACGTTGAACGCCACTTTGGAAGGGAAAGCCGGGTCAGGGTAGCACAACGTAAACTTGACGGTTTGCGCGTCCACCGCTTCGATGGCTTTAAATTCACCGTTGGCTGCGTATTTGCAGTCCGGCGCGGCAACCTTCATGGGGGCGAAGGCAGCGGCAGGAGCGGCGGTGGTGGCGGTTGGCTGGGTATTTCCAGCAGGGGCAGTGGTAGGAGTTGCCGTCTGGCAAGAAGCCAGCAGCAGGCTCATTACCACCACCGCAGACAATAGGATAAACCACGAACTCTTTTTCACGATTCTCCTCCTTAAGGGGAACGCTGCGCCTGGCGAAAGGCGCATTTCAGGGATGCTCTCTTTGTAAAACGAAAAACGTTCTCGTGTACAAAGGGGGTTTGAATCATTATAGTCAATAATCCAAATTTGTCAATTTACAAGCCAATTTTGGGGTTTTTGTTTCGATTTGGAGCGAGAAGTCGCAGAACATCTGCCGATTCGGAAAAGATGAGGGGTGTTGAAGAACGGACTTGCCTCGGCTTCGCCGTATCCCCGGCGAAGCCGAGGGATAGAGGGAAATGTACATTAAAAATGATTATCTCTATCCAACCGCTCGAGGGCGCGCTGGATCAGCTCGGCGCGGGTGGCGGTGGGGGCGCGGTGGCGTTCCAGTTCCATCAAGCGATCAGCGGTGCCAGGATCCATGCGGACGCGGCGCAGCAATTCCTGATAAGCCCCGCGCGACTGCCTGTCCTGCCAACGGGTGAGCCAGGTAGAGTACCAGTGGCGAGATTGAATGGGTCTGCCAAAGCTGCCGGAGTAGTGATTGCCTGACGTGCGCGTGCTGCGGGCGCTGCGCAGAGAAGAGTCGCGCAAACCGTCCGCCTTGGGCGCAAAGACCGTCCCCTTGACGGAAAAGGGGGCGCGCTGGGCTTCCCACACGCCTGCCAGGCTGCCAATCAGCGCGGCAGCCAACCCGCCCACCCCGAAGGGCAGTTGACCAACCAACGCCAAAGCGCCCGCCTGGATCAGTCCGACTGCCGCGCCCAGCAGGTACGGCTGCCAGCCCCACTGCCGCCCCAGCCAATATCCGCCGCCCGCTGCCCCGCCAATCACCCCTACGGTGAATATCCCCAGGCGGATGGTCGGGTCAATGATAGGCGCAAAGACAAAATGAACTGCAATATACCCCCCCAGGGCAATCCCCAAGGCGATGAAAAAAGAGCGATCAATCTTTCCACGCAGAAAATTCACACATCCTCCCAGCCCAGTTCCTCTATTCCGTCTTTAAGCCTTCCAGGCGCGCCGCAGCCTTTTCCAGCACCAGCCGCTCGCTTGGGAACGCTAACATCTTCAACGCCAGGTGAATTTCTACCCAGCGCGCCTCTTCCACCTCGTGATCGTGATCCTCCACCTGCCCGGCGATATAGCGCATCAGGTAAAAGGTGACAAATTTATGGTAGCGCGAGCCATGCGCGTAAAACCAGAATTCAATGCGCTCAATCAGCTCAATTAAATCCGCCTGGATGCCGGTTTCTTCGCGCACTTCACGCAACGCCGCATGTTCATCCGTCTCCCCCGGCATCACGGTACCTTTGGGCAGCTGCCAACGCTGCTTAGGGGCAACCAAAATCAGCGCCACTTCCACCATCTGACCTGTTTTTCGGTAAACCACACCCCCCGCCGATACGCGCGGGATGCTGGGTGAAGAATTCATTGCCATCCTCTCATGTCCCCCTGCCTCCAAGAAGCCTCCTGGCTCAACCAAGGTTTATCGCTCTATTTTAACCTTTTTTCGTTACTGCTCAAGCATCTCCCCATATTCGCGCTGGTGACCCAGTCCGTGTAGTGGCTTCCGGCAGGAAGCCTATGGTTAGTCAACTAATTCTCTCTGCACAACAGAAATTACCTGATCATTGCCAGGCTTCCTGCCGGAAGCCACTACACAGACCATAATGACTGAGCAGTAACCTTTTCATTTTTCCACAGCCGGTTGGTTGATCTGTATAGATGGATCATAAGTATATATCGTAGAGGAGGTAGCCTTGACGGCTTTAATTTTCCCAGTTTGCGAATCCATTCCACCTACAGCGCCATTCATAACCATTTTGTAGGGCAGGTTGGTATCCGCATCTATCCACAGTTTGATTTGACTCGTGGTGTCAGTATCGCCAATTTTAGAACGCAATGTGTACTGGCAAAGATGTAATGCCTTCCCGTCCAGCATTTCAGGGCTGATGCATTGCACATCCGTCATATTTTTCTCCGCCTGCGCGAGAGGAGTAACAATGCTATCCGCTGGAACTTGAAGCTCAACCCATTGGTTGCCTTGCTTGTTATACACTTGTGGTCCAATGATAATAAGTTCTGACGCTGGCTGACTCACAATATGGTAGCGGTCAGGCGGCATAAATTCCACCACAGTATGGCTGCCTGATTCACTTTCTATCTTCGTATCTGTCTCAGATCGATAGGATCTTTCGCCTTGGACTTGAAACGCTTTCACAAGGGTCGTTTTCCATTCCACTGCGCTCTTCGTTACTGTGATCGGAATTGCGGTCGGTAATGCAGCCACCTGTGTGGTGGGGGAAGGAAGAATGGACACCGGCGTAGGCTGCACGCTACATGCGGTGAGTACAAGAACAATCAGAGTCCATTTACATAGATTTTTTAACATTGGGTGAGGAGACATTACTTTCTTCCTATAGAATCTGCGATTGGAATCATTGTACACGAAATTTAATGAAAGGGTTAACCCATTGCTTCTTGCCAAACGGGGTAGATCATCGCCCATTGCTCTGGGGCAACCCGCAAATTTTTGCCAATTTCCTCCAGTACGCGCTCGGCATTGAGGACGGTTTCTTCCACCAGATCAGGGCGGGGCTGCATTTCCAGCGGATCAGAAGCCCACACGCAGTAGCGTCCATCCGGCTTACGGCAGGCGCCTAACACGGTGATAGGCAAATGATGCTTGAGCGCCATGCGGATGTGAAAGACAGGCATGGAGGCGGCGCGACCCAAAAAACGTGGGCGATACTTGGCTTCAGGCTGCGGCAAGGGGCGATCCACGCCCGTCACCAGCACGCCGCCTTCGCGCAAGGTCTGATTTGCTTCTTTCAGCCCCTGAAAGGTCATCGGGGAGACGGCATAGCCCCCGCGCACCCGCAAAATATTCTGCCATTCGTAGCCGCCCCACGATTGCGGATGGGTGAGGGCATGCAGCGGCAGTCCGCGCGCAATCATCGCGCAACCGATCAGGTCAAAGTTGCTCAGGTGCGGCACCACCAGCAGACTGCCGCGCCCCTCAGCTTTGCGCCGCTGCATAAACGCCTCAAAACGGTCGTCAAAATCAACGCAGCGGATTAGCTTTTCAGGGTGGTCCAGAAAATGGTAAAACTCATACAGGCTATGCGCAATACTGCGGAATACCTTGCGCACCTGAGCGTCCAACGCCGCCCCACTCAGGCGTTCGCCGCTCAGCACCCACTGATTGACACGGACGGCTTTCACCATGCGCGATTGCTTTTGCATCGCCACCAGGTCCGCCACGCGATAGCCGATGGGCAAGCCTAACCAGGTCGGGGTCATGCTGCTAAGCGTGACCCCCAGCTTTACCGCTCCACTGCTATTAAAAACATCATATAAATTCATAAGCGTGCGCCTCGATCCTCCCTATGGGTGATTATATTGCATCCCACGCGGCTTGAGGCTCAAGAAAAGGGAAAGATTAAGAATCTTTGGGAATGTCATCGAGAGGGACGACTTCCTTCTCGATGACTACCACGCTAATTCCCAATGAACCAAGATTAATGGGCGTTTACGCCACCAGCGCCGTCAACATCCCCCACAATGCCAGGACGAAGACGCACGCCAACCCCGCCAGGGTCAGCAGGGTGAAATAGAGCCGCCCCCACACGCTGCCCCACCGCCGCACCCAAGCCATGAACGTTACCAGCAGCATCGCCAACAGAGTTAGCAACACTAAGATTGGCAAAATAAACAGCGGACGCGAACTGCCCGGCAAGCCGAACAGCAGCAAATTGTCATTATTGGCGATCATCCCAAACAAAATCACCAGCAGGATGCCCATGAAGACGGCTAATCCACCTGCCGCTAAAATCGCCAACCAGGGCGCGAATCGCCAGACCGCCGGGCGTGACGGTTGCCGCGTACCTGCGGCAGCTGCCTGGGAGGATGCAGGGTTCGCTGGATCATAGACCGGATATGGTGACTGAGCCGGTTTCCTGCCTCTTATCATGCGGATCACCCACGCCAGCGGGTACGCCAGCAGGCAGGTCAGCAAGAAGAGCAGCCCCACCAACAGCAGCAACCCTTCTGGCACGCTCGTCCCCTCCAGATTCAGCAGGCTAATTAGCTTAGGCAGGCGCACAATCGAGCTTTTGGTGATAAACTGCGGCGACTGTGGACTGATGCAAGCCGTATCCGGCTGACGCGAGGGGTCTTGCACAAATTCCTGCAAAATGCGTTCACCGCAGGCATTCCCCAGGGCTTCGCCATGCGCTCCGGCAGGGAAGTTCACCCGAAACGCGCGCCCCAGGGTCTTCATCACCTCATCCGCGTTGGCGGGCGGGGTGGCAGGGTCAAACGCGCCGCTCATCACCAGAGTGGGGATGTCTGACTTCACCGGCTGATCGGCTTGCGGGTCTTGCAATGGCACCGACCAGGTCTTGCAGCTATCATAAAAATTTTGGACGCTGAGGGCGCGCAGTTTTTCCATCTCAGGCGGCAGCTGAAAGTCCCCCGCGGCAGGCGCTGGCTCGTTTTGATAATCCGCGCAGTTGACCGAATAGTACATCCCATCGCTGATGGAAAAGTCATACACCACCTGCGAATAAATGCGCTCGATAAAGCTATAATCCCCAGCGCGGACATCATAAATTACCTGCGGGATAACTGGGATGAAGTCCGTGACGTAGAGCGTGTAAAAAAGGACGTTCATCAGCGTATCGCCGTTCAGCAGAGCGGGGGCCGTTTTGCCGCCGTTCGTGCTGTCCGTCAGGGTGATATGCACCGGAGTCTTATTCAGACGATCCACCTGCTCATAAAAGACCTTTTCCAGGTTGGGATAAGCGCGGTTACAATCCGCCTGGGCTGCACAGCCGGCAAAAATGAGATTCAGGGTGCGCACGTCCGTGTTGACAATACCATTCACGAAATGATCGTTGGGCTGCACCACCGAATCGAGGATGACGCTGCGCAATCCTTGCGGATAGAGGCGCATCACGTCTAACGCCAGCAGCGTGCCATACGAAACGCCGTACAGGTTGATCTGGTCATAGCCCAACGCCTGACGCAGCGCGTCCACATCCCCGGCGTTTTCCACGCTGGTATAGGCAGCCAGATTAACGCCCTCTTTTTGCAGCCGCTGACGGCACGCCGCCACCGCTTCATTGCTCAGGCGCAGATTCTCGGCATCGCTCAAATTTTGATCCAAGGTGCGGATAGCGAGGTCTTGAGTCTCGGAGCAGCTTAATTTTGGCTCGGCAAACAACGTGCCGCGCTGATCAAACAGGACAATATCACGCTCCGATTGCAGCAGCTTGCCCATCGCTAAGAAAGAGGGAAAATCGTGCAGGGTAGAGCCGCCCGGTCCGCCCTGCATCATAAACAGCGGGTCGGTGGGCGGGTTGGCTGCCAGGCTGCGCAAAATCACAACCCCCAGGCGGATGGTCTTACCGGTTGGCTTCTCGTGCAGCTCAGGCGTTACCAGCCAGCCGCATTCCAGCTTGCGCCCCTGCCCAAAGCCCACTGGCAGCGAAAAAGCGGCGCAATCCCCCGGCTCAAAACGCGGCACAGAGGTTTGCAACGCAGCAGGCTGCAACGAATTGGCTGCCTGCACGGATAGCGTAGGAAAGAAACTGATCAGCAGCATCAGCGTTAGAAAGAGCGAAAATCCCTTAATCATTCGTGAAGTCATATTCTTTTTCTCCCTATTCTTTCATTAACATTGCCGCTGCGCCGGGTGGGGCGACCAGCACGCTCTGCACCCCCGGCAGCTCCGCCAAGCGCGCCTGCACCTGACCGGCGGCAGTGGCTTCGCAGAGGACATGCACATTGGGTCCCGCGTCCAGGGTGAAAGCGCAGGGCAGCCCCGCTTTGCGCCACCCCCGCACCGCCTGCATGACCGCCAACGACTCGGGCTGCCAATAGAACAAGGGCGGGCGCGAAGTCATCATCACCGCGTGCATGATGGTCGAATCTTCCTCGATGACCTCCGCCAGAGCGGCAAAATCACGCTGGAGGATCGCGGCGCGGCACAGATCAAGGCGGCGGGGGGTATCCGCCAGGCGCGCGGCTTGCAGCGGACTGGTGGGCGCAAGCGCGTGACCTTCCGTTGAGCCAACTTCCTTGTGCACCTGGGTGAGCATGGCGATACAATCCACCACCGCCCAATGCCCTGGCGCGGCGATGGAGAAAGCATACGAATCAGGGTCGCCGGAGCCGGTTTGCCATTCCACGAATCCGCCCGGCACCGAGCGGCACGCCGAGCCAGACCCCAGCCGCGCCAGCCGTGAAAGCTGCGCCTCGTTCAAAGAAAGCCCCGCCGCCGCCGCGCCCGCCACCGCCAGAGCAGCAAAGGCCGCCGCCGAAGACGCCACCCCCACCCCCATCGGGAAGTTATTTGCGCTCTCCACCTGCGCCGCCGCTCGTATCCCTGCCAAGCGGCGGATTTCATCCAAAAAGCGGCTGACGCGCTGCAACGCCGCCCCACCATGCACGCGCCGATTCAGCATGAAAGAATCCCCTAGCAGCGCGGAATCAAACTGCACCCGCGTCCGCACCCACAACCCGCCCAGGTTCATCGAAAGCGACCCGTTGGCGGGCAGACGCAAGGCAGCATCCCGGTTGCCCCAGTATTTAATGAAGGCAATGTTTGGGCAGGCAGTGGCAGTAGAAGCGTTCATGGCGGTAAGTTCCTTTTTCTTGAAAATGTCTTGTCCTTGTATTTTACCATTGAGTGAATGCCCCGCCCGCGCAAGCCCGCACCTACCCCATCAACGCCAACGCCAACACCTGCTTGATGTCCGTCACATATTCCACCGCAATCCGGTTGCGGATATACTCAGGCAGGTTCAGCACATCCGCCTTATTTTCCTCCGGCAAGATCACCAGCTTCACCCCGGCATCAATGGCTGCCATTAATTTGGGTTGAATCCCGCCCACGCCCAACACTTTGCCCATGATCGTAATTTCGCCGCTCATGGCAATATCCGGGCGAACAGGTTGATTCTTCAGCGCGGACACGATGCCGGTCACCATCGTCACCCCGGCGGAGGGACCCTCTTTGGGCATCGCCATCATCGTTGCCAGAATCGCCAGGTCGAAGTTTTCCGTCCAATCTGCGGCGATCCCCAAATCGGTGGCGTACACTTTGATATATTGCACTGCCGCCTCAATTGATTCGCGCATCACCCGTTGGATAGAGCCAAGCGGCACAATCCGCCCATGACCCTTGGATGCCTGAGTTTCAAACCGCAGGATGATGCCTTGTTCGCCTGCCACGGCCAGCCCCGTCACTTCGCCAACCAGCGGTTCAGTGGGCAGCTGCACGTGCGTTTTGCGATCCCCTTCGATTAACACAGGGGTCACAACCTCTCCACTTTGCACAAAACGCGCCGAAATTTGCACTGGCGCATATTCCCCCGGCGCCATCAGGTGCAGCTGATTGCGAATCCGCTGCCGGCCTTCCATCGCCAACCCAACTAATTCTCCCAGCTGCGCATCATTCACCTGCCCATCCGGGTACATCAATTTCAACAACCCGCCTAACGTTTTATATACCGCCCGCACATCTCTGGAAGTTAACCCCGGTCCCGTTCCAGAAGCATCAAAAATCTCAAAGCGGCTTTTGACCGGACCCGAAACGTCTATCCGGCGCAATTCGTGCATAATTTCGCAAAAATAATCGGTGATAAACCCATAATCCTGGCTTGCCCCTTCTGGGCGGATTTTCGGCACTTCCCACCCCGGCAAATAATAATGCAGGCGATCCATCAACGCTTCCACCTGCAAAAAGCTGGGCAATGGCTCAAACAGATGATAATACTTCTCATGCGGCAGCTTGCCCTGAATATCCAGGTTGCCCACCAACACAATCGAACCAAACGCCAGGATTTCTTTTTTCCCGCGGCTGAACTTGCCATCCTGCATATACCCCTGCATAATGCTCACCATTGCTTTGGGGTCTGCAAAATCGGTATTGGCAATTTCATCAAACACAATCGCTTCGCGCGTGCCAACCAGCCCCACATTGCCTGTATTCAGGTTGATGAACAACCCCGCCGGCGTGGCTTTCCCTCCGCTTAACACGTGTGAATAATAGGATACATTCCGGAACAAATACGTCTTGCCTGTTTCACGCGGACCCAGCTCAATCATGTTGTGATTGCTCTCGACCAGCGGAATGGCGCGGCTGATATACAGCAGCTTTTCGCGGCGCGACATCTTCCTCGGGTTCAGCCCAAACGAATTGACCAGAATATCCAGCCACGCCTCATCGTCAAACAACTTGCGCTTCTCGATAAATTCGCGCAGGTCAATCATCGAAATTTGAAATGGCGTAAAATCCGTCACCTTAAACGGTCTGATCTTTTTATTGTGGATTTCACTCTCATCATACGTCAGGGTGATCGTCCCCCACATCCCCCCCGCCAGCAGCATGGGATATTGCTTGACCAGTGAATCGGGAACGTTGACAAACGTTTCGTTGATCGCCCCAATCGCCCCCCAATATTTATCTTCCGTTTCCACCAGGCGCACTTCCAGGTTGGCAATGATGGTATGCTCGCGATGCTCGCGGATATACGAGCGGATGCGCTCGGCTTCTGCGCCATGCACAAAATTTTCGCGCAGGCGGCGCTTCACCCGTTCAAAATCTTCCGCAAAGTTTTCTTCAGAGCAATAATTATCAATTAAATATTCCAGGACATAGCGCGGAAATTCATCCATGCCGGTATTAAAGGTCAGGCGTTTATTCACCACTTTGCCTTGGAAGGCTTCTTTGAAGCGCAGGTTCATATCAAATCCTCTTAACTCTTCAACTCTTTGGGCGTTTTCCCCATCAGCAAATCTAACTTCGAATCAATTCGCCGCCGCAGCCGGTTCGTATCCAGGCGGATGCGCAGCTTAACGTTACTGGTCTGCTGATAAACGCGACCTTTATACGTATACTTCAAAATCACGGTCAGCGGAAGATCCATATACCCCTGATCGCGGTCTCCTTCGCTGATCTCGTTCAGTTTTGGCTTCCACTGCACCGCGTAGCTCTTTTCCACCCCGTTGAAAAATTCCTTGCGGTCGGGCAGCTCAGCCGCGCTAAACGACAGAGTCAACGGCATCCCTTCATACACAAACTGGCTGGAGCGCACCTTGATCGCCATTTCCAGCGGCTCATTTTCGTTGATCGAGCCAGTTTGCTGCACGCCCTCCAGGGTTAACAAGTCATACGTGAACTTGCGCCGACCCATCACCACCATCGGCACCATGCACTCCGCCAGGCTTACCCCGCCGTGACTGTAGCGGTCTGGGTGGTGATTATACGTATCCCGCCGGAAGGTCAAGCCCGGGCGCGCAAATAAGACCATTTTCACCGGGTCTGCCCCGCGCGGCACATCGGGGATCGCGATTCTGAGGGCGTGGATGTCAAACGCCACCACCTGATCCGCCTGCTCGCCGCTGAAATTGTGCGCCGCCCGCACGCTGCTATACTTTACCAATTTCTCATCCGCCACCACCGCCTCATTCACATCCAACGCGCCAGAAGGCATGGGCGCAAACCCATGATCGCTGGTGATGAATAACTTCACGTTGGCGGGCAGCTCGCGCAGCACTCTGCGCACGTCCTGGCGGATAATCTCGCGTACGGTGGTATGGTAAATGAACGCCAAATCCTGACTGTTGTGATGCAAATTGTCATCCGTGAAATTAAAGACGATATATTCTATCTCTTTGGACTGATAGCGCACGGTCATGCCGGAGGCGATGGTGTCGTCATCGCATAACACGCTAAATTGTGGCATGAGGTTCATATTGGTTTTCAGCCAGGCTTCCAGCAATTTACACTCGCTCCGGCTGCGGATGGGAAAATCGGCGGGCAGCGCGCCGGCGGCAATGGCAGTGCGCGAGATGGGCGTCTCGGTGGGGATGAGCGCGCTGCCCGGGCGGCTTTCGATCATCTCAAATTCTTCTTCCAGCACCGGGCGCACCAATTCATCCCAGGCATCCGTGCGCAAGCCATCAAACACCAACACCACCGCTTTCACGCCAGATTGCGGGTCCCAGTTTGCCTTCAGCACCCGCCGCAAGAACTGATGGGTAAACACCGCCGGCGAGTCATTTTCCAATATCCAGTGGGGGTAATGCGCGTTATACAGGTCCTGGAATTTGCGGTTAATCAGCGCAAATGCCTTCTCCACTGCATTCGCAGTCGATTTAAACGCAGCGCGGGCGGCGTTCCAATTCGCTTCAAATTCCAGCCAGAACAGGGTATGCGGAATGGGCAGCATATCGCCCACCCGCAGCATCCGCTCCAGGTCAGAAACGTAAAAATCCAACCGGTTCAACTTTTCCACATTCCACAGCCGGTCAAAGCGCGCAAAATCCAGCCCATCCGCGGGGGTCACCATCAGGTCTTTGCTCTCATCGCCCAGTTTGGCGGTCAACTCGAACAGGGCAATGGCGCGCCGGTACGCCGCCATCAACTGCTGACCTTGCGCGGTAGGGCGGCGCAGCACCGGAAATACACCCTCTTCTTCCTGCGTTTCCAGCATTTTTAACGTTTTCTGATGCTTCTTCCAGTTCCGCTCTGTAATTAAATCAACCAACAGAGAAGCCAACGCCACGGAGCGAATGAGGCTGGAGAGCTGCTCCTTTTTCAGCGCGTCCTGCGCCGCTTTTGAATCGTCTAAATGCAGCTGATCGCGCAGCAGGAACGCCAAGCGCGCCGGGTCAGCGATCAGGAAGGCTTCTACCTTCTGCACATCCGCCAAAACGCAGTCCGGGTCAGAGGCAACCAGGTCTTTCAAGCCCGCGCTCAACACTGCCGGCTCAATATCCTTATATTCATGCAGCGCCGGGTCCAGGTTGGCAAGCAGCAGGGAATACTCCAACCCATGCTGATGCAGCACCCCCGCCAGCGTGAACGCGCGGATGATTGCCTGCGGGTCGCGCTCCAGCAAATAACAAAACGGCTTCGGCGCGCGGCTGATCATCTGCTGCAGGGTCGCCTTCACCTCATCCGGCAGCACCTCCTTTAAGGATTCCAACGCCTCGTGCTGCCCCAGGCAGATGCGCCGCGCCGCGGCAGAGGTGAGCTTTTCAAACGGGTTGAAGTGCAGCGCCGCCCCCAGGATGATCTTATACAGGTCGCTGTCGCTAAAGCGCGTGCCAGAAACTTCGCGCAGCTGCTTATGCGCCGCCACCACCCCCTCGATATTCTCTAAGAGCAGGTTGGCGACAATCCGGTCTGTCACCAAAAAGGGCCAGGCAGCATCCCCGGTTTGCTCCACCAAAAAATCGCGCAAAGTAAGCTCTAAGGGTGGTTTGGAAGATGCCGCTTCCAGGTCCGGGTAAAACAGCGCGCCGTCTTTGCGGCTGCGATCCACCAGCAGGATTTTGGCATCCGGCGTATGGCGCAGGCGCTCATACATCTCGCGCAGCGCCAGGTTGCCGGTACACAGCAGCACGCTATAGCCATGCTCCTGCGCCCAGCCATCCACAGCCCGCGCCCCCCGCCGAATCATCCGCTGCGGATCACGCGCCACAATCACCGCCGCGCTTTTTGCCGCTTCCAATTTGGATAAGATATAGCTTTCCAGCATCCGTCCTCCTATAAATGTCGCAGATCGCCCCAGCCCCCTGGCCCCCTCACCCACGAGTGGGGAGGGGGAAGAAGTCAACCAAAA
Source organism: Anaerolineales bacterium (assembly GCA_038206515.1). Taxonomy (GTDB): domain Bacteria; phylum Chloroflexota; class Anaerolineae; order Anaerolineales; family Anaerolineaceae; genus DSYU01. The sequence goes on from JBBRAT010000009.1 coordinate 98,607, forward strand.
AACGTTTTTCCTTTGCTCTTATCCTCTTCCCCCTCCCCATTTATGGGTGAGGGGGCCAGGGGGCTGGGGTGATCTTTCTTCCCCCTCCCCATCGTGGCGAGTGGTCTTCTCGCCGAGGGTGAGGGGGTTAGGCGAGTGATCTTCTCGCCAGGGGGCTGGGGCGATCTTTCTCCCCCTACCCGCGCTTCACGCACAGCTGATAATCTTCCTCCACCTGCATACGCCGCTCCTCGCCCAGGCTGTCAAAGCCCAGCCCGCCCTTCTCATACAGCGCGCGACCCAGCTCATACAGCCCGGCGCGGCGGCATTGATACACCCAATCCGCCAAAGTCGCCGCGTTAATCGGTTTATCGCGTACCCCTGGCGGAACTCCCTCCATCAGCGCATTGCCAAACCGCTTGATCCGCCGCAGGATGCCCGTCGAGCGCAGTTCCGCCTTCTGCTTGCGCTCCGCCTCGTCCTTGCCGGGTCGCCACGCGCCCTCCGCCGTCTTATAAAAGAACTCCGGCAGCCATTCCTGCAGCAGACGGCGCGGCTTATCGGGGATGGGCAAATACTGCTCGAACAGGTCGGAATAATGCACGCCGGTTTCACTGCCCTGCGCCGCCAGCCGCCGCTGCATAAACGCTTCCAACCGCTGCGCCGCCGCCGATTCCTTCTTGCCCTCGGCTTCATCCACCTGACCCGCCGTATCCAGCAAATACCAGCGCACTTCCTGATCTGCGTTCATCAGCGCGGGTTCCGCCACCATCCGCAGGATTTCGTCAAAGTTATGCCGCTGAAACTCGCCCCGCCGCACCATCCGGCTGACCAGCTCATCATACAGCCGGTCCGCGCTGCTGCCTGGGTGCGCCTCTAACGCTTCGGTCAGGATGGCGCGCGCCTTCTCAGAGAAGGTTGCCGCGTCTTCATCCCCCAAAATCGCGATCTTGCCCGCAATCTCCCCCACTCGCGGCTTGCGGAAGTTGATCACCAGATCGCGCTTGGTTACTTTTTCGGCAGTGGTTTGATTATAGGATTTTTGCCCAGCATCAATAAATAAAGTATTTTCGGTTTTTTCGGATAAAAAACCAGCCTCCGCCATTATATCTTGTAAGATTTGCCAAGTACCTTCACTGGTATCATGATAACAAAGGGAAATCCAACGTCCAGGCTTGAGAACTCTAAAACATTCCCTCATAGCTTTTTGCATCTGATTAGCCCAATCACTATCAGTTTTCCCTCTGGTTTCATTAACTATGATTTCTTGTTGATGCCAATCTGTACCTAAATTCAACCAGGCTTCCCATATAAAATTCAATTCTCCATACTGAACTGTACCTGAATATGGTGGATCAGTGAATAAAAAATCAATAGTATTGTCATTAATTTGCTCTAGTTTAGTTGCTGATTGAGTACTAACAACCAAGGAAGTGTTTAAATTTGAGGAATATTCTTGAAATCCTTTAATAAGCGTATTAAACTTATTTTCAAATGATGAAAATACAATTATTTCTTTTGATATTTGAGGAAGATAGTATGTACCAGCCATTGACGCAGTATTACTGGCGCGAATCATCTTTGAAACACCTAATACACAAGAGTTAAAGGCAAAAGAAAACTGATCTCTAAATAATGGTTGAAATTCTAGAATGTAATTCCTCAAAATCGCCAACGCCCACAAATTCCGTTTGGTGAACAAATCCGCCACGGTGCGGAAATTACTGGTGCCAGCCCGCCACTTATCCCCCCAAGAGGCGGTGTCACTCTCCACGTTCATCATGCGGTGGGGCGGATACCAATAGGGAATGGGCTTTTTTTCAATCTCCGCCAGTTTGGCAAGGTCATACTGCTGAAAAAAGGCGCGTTTTTTCTCATTGGGGTCATTGTGGCGGCGTTCGGCGCGCTGCGGCTTGCAGCCCTCCTGGCACAAATAGCTCACCAGCACCGGCATGGGGGCAAAGCGTTTGCTGCTGCGCGTGCTGATCTCATATTCCTCAGGGTTGCCCGCCTTGCGCGCCTGGCAGCTGGGGCAAACCGTGATGGTCTTGGGCAGCCCATTTTTGCCAAGCACCGCCACTTCGGGGCAGTCAAACAGCGGGGTACGCTCGCCGCATTTGGAACATTCAAACACGTAGGAATACACCGTGTATGCGGTAGTGGCGCGCCCATCGCAGCGGTCGCAGCGGGTTTCATACAGCCAGTCCATCTCCGGCTGTACTTTGGCTTTCAGCTGCTCAAAGGCGCGCTGAAGCTCATCCACGTCCACCGGCGTGCAGTAATTTTTGGTGATGAAGGTGGCGGCAGGCGAAAGGTCAATCGCAATCGCGGCGCGCCCTTCCATCAAAGCCGCCAGAGCCGTCCCGCCTGAGCCGCAGAACGGGTCAAGCACCAGGTCGCCCGGCTGGGTGTAATGCCGGATGTACTGCTGGATGGCGTCATGCGGCTTTTTGGACCAATACGTGTGCATATTATAGATGGCGGTCGCCTTGGTGGTGGTGATGGGCAGGTCAAACGGCGGGGTGGCGTAGTCATCCGCGGCGGGGTCATACGGCGTGGCATGCTCCTGCACAAAGCGGCTGAGGTTCGGGTTCGGTCCCGCGGAATAATACCCCTCCGGCATGGCGGGCACGCTGCGGTGGAACATGGAAGACTGACCAGGGGTTGCTTTTTGCTTCGACATAAAGAGATACCCTATCCTTGATAAGAAACGCTATCATCGCCAATTTTCATCGGCAGGGAGGGGCAAACCCCCTCCCCGCCATACACGTCTTAGACCATCTCAATCACAATGGTCTGATCTTCCGATTCGCGCGCGCTCACCTGCTGGCGCAGGAAGGCGGTAAATTCCGCGGCAAGCAGGGGCAGTTCCGCGCCTTCAAAGGTACGCTTACTGGGGATAAAGTCGCTCATGTTTATTTTAATCACAATCACCTGCTTCAGGTATTTGTCCAGCAGGCGCAGCAGGGCATCACGATCCTGGCTGGTGAGCGCAGCGGTCAGCCAGTCAGCCAGGTCGGCGGCGGTCTCACGTTCCAGCAAGCCGCGCAAAAGGGGTTCGTCTTTGCCCTGCGCCAATCGCTGCTGCAAAGACGGGTTAAGCAGCACCTGGGCTTTCGCCAGCAGCGCGGCTTGCACAGCCTCCTGCGCAGTTTGGAGGGCGGCGGCAGCGCGGTTGATCCACTCCACGCTGTTGGTCAGGGTCAGCGGGCAGTCAGCGGGCTGAGGCAAATCCGCCAGATCACGCTCAATGAGGGCGCGGGTCAGCCGGGCGGGGAACAAGTCCGGCGAATTTTGCAGGGCGCGCAGCTGGGTTTGGAGGGCGGGGCAGGGGTCTGCGCCCAGGGCTTTGAGCTGCGCCAACGCCTGCACTGCCCGATAAGCCGGCTGGTCTGGCAGTTCCGCCAATTCCTGGCGCGCCTGCTCCGTCAGCGATACCACCTTATCAAAGGCTTGCAGGTAGCGCACGCGGTAGGCGCTGATCACGCTCTGCATGGGTTGGATCAATTCATTTAACAATCTGGTTTCGTTCTTCACCCACACGCCCAGGTCTTTCAGGCGCGGACGCAGCGCCAACAAGTCGCGTTTTAAATCCGCCAATTCAGCTGCGTCAGGGATTTCCACGGTCAGGTAGCGCATGGCGGCGCGCAGCGGCGCGCGGTAGCTAAAAAAGCGCGCCATCTGCTCCATCTCGTTGCGCCGGATCACCAGGTCATCCACATCTTCGGGGCGGGCTGTGTCTTCGTGGTAAATGGCATAGCCAAAGGCTTTTTCCATGCCGCTGCGCAAGAAGGAGACCGGGTCCGCCGCCTCCACGGGGCAGTCGAGGAAGGTATCCCAGTTGGCGCGGCGTTCCGCCAGGATGCCCGGCTTGCCCATGTCTTCCAGCAGGCTGCTGACGCCCGCGTTCAGGGCGCGGAAAGGCGTCAACCCGCTCTTTTTAAATTCCAACAAACGCTGCACCGCTTTTTGAATATCAGCGTCTTCGCGGATGGATGCAACGGTGGGGTCATTCAGGAAAACGGCGGCAAAAGGAGCCAACACGTCCCAGCCTTCCGGCGGCTTCAGCAGTTGAATCTGGTCAAGCGCATCCAGGGTGGAGGTTTTGAACTCAATCGCGGCAAGGTTGGTGTAATCCACGGCTTCGGCGGGCATATTCCTGCCCGAAAGAGTGATGCGCAGCCGTCCATCCCGCGCCAGGCAGAGCAGAAAAAGCTGCACCATGCGCTTGCTCAGTCCATAATTCACACCGCCGGGTCCGCCCATGCCGGTAAAATTCTTATACAGGGTAGCGGCAGAGAGATTCCCCTCGCTGCCGCCAATCTTCTCCTCAATCCACGCCAACATCTCCTGGGTGTAGCGGCAATCGCGCAAATCCAGCTTGTGGTCATTCGGTCTGCGCGTAATACCCAGGGCAAAGCCATAATTTTCTGCGGCAGAAACTTCCTTGCTTGGCTTCACCCCGTGCGGAAATTCTCCCAACCGGACAATGCCGTTGATGAGGTTCATGGCGTTCAGGTCGTTGAAGGGCGACTGCGTTTCAAAGAGAAGGTCTTTAGACGTATAGGTGGCATCCAACACCTGCTCCACCAGCGGGGTCAGGATAGAAGTCAGCTCGCCCTGCGCCAGGAACGCCATCTGCGAATGGTCAATGGCAGTCACCTGCCCGCGGCTGAAGCTATCGGGGATGATGCGATAAATCGTTCCCATTTGGGCTTTAAGCCTGCCATGCACCCAATCCAGCAGGAGCTTGGCTTTGTCGGACTCTTTGCCCACTGCCTCAGCGACCATGCTGCGATAGGCGGCAAAATCCAAAAGGAGCGATTCTTCGGCAGGGGTGAGCGCGTCTGGCGACCAATACAGCGCGCGCGGGTCGCCCCTCAAGCGCGCCAATTTCTCAAGGGTTGCGCTGGCGGGGGTATTGCTGATAAACACGGCAAAATCTAAGCCTGTTTCCGCGCTGTTAATCGAAGGGAGCATCGCGCCGCGCGTGGCAATATCCAGCAGGTTGCGCATGTAAACCCGCCCGGTCACCTCGCGCCCATGCCATTTGAGCAGAATATCCGCCTGGCGTTCCGGGGCAACATCGCGGAAGAGCGATTGTATGCCAGAAGCCAGTTCCAGGGTGAGGAAATTGGTCTCCACCTGCCAACCATCCAGGCGCAAGAGTTGATGCCAGGCATCGCGCCGGTAAATTTCATTCTGCTCGGCTTCAGAGCGCGCCCGCTGGAAAATGTCCACCGGGTTCGGTCCAGAGCCGGTCACGTTAAAGCGATATTTGCCGCTGATCTTCTCCACCTGAACGAGTTCAATCTCCAGCTTATCCGCCAGAACCTCGTAATGATCCAGGTTATCCTGCAAATCAGTAGATTGCTTCGTATCGTGATCTTTCCACTCCATCACGCAGTTCATCAGCTCTTCGGAAGTCAGCCCATCCGGAGAAAGATTCGCCACGTGGTATAAAAACAGGGTCTTGACGATCTTTTCGCAGCGGCTGCGGAATACTTTAATCTGCCCGGCAAGCGCGCCGTCAATCTGGCGTTTGCCTTCCTCATACGCCAGCCATTCTTCCGGGAACTTGGTTTTGATGCTGGCAATGCTGCGGGTGGTGCCAGAGGGGTCTTCTTCATAGCTGACCACGTCCTCAAACAGCGACCAGAGGGTGATCAGTTCGTTGGATTGGCGTTTGCGCTGGGTTTTGAGGGTCTGCAGCATAAAATACAGCGCAGAGCGAACGGTGGTCAGGTGAAAAGACACCGCGCGCACCACGTCAATGGCGGGCGGGTAGAAGGGGAAAAAGCGCAGGAACATCTCTTTGCCCACCGCCTGGGGCCAGGAGAAGCTGCGTTTGTAATCCTCGTAATATTGATCCACCGCGGCAATGTCGGTGATCTCACGCACGCGCGCCAGGGCAATATCATAATAATAATCCGGGCGGTTGAGCAGCGGGACGATCTTCAGGCGTTCATCCGCGAGGATATTTTTCACGCCCACCAGCTTGGTCTCAATGGCTTGCTGGGCAGCGCACACCGTCCAGATGGGCAAATTTTCCACTTTCGCCAGCCGGTTTGAAAGCACCACCAGGGCTTTCTCATCCTCCACCCGCTGCGAATCGCTGCGCCCCTTCATAAACAGCGACACTTCGTCCAGAATAATCAGCAGCCCGGCGTACCCTTCGGAAAGCAGGCGGTTGACCATGTGCTTGAGCTTCGGCTCGGTATCTACCGGAATATCTGGGGTCACTTTGAGGTACAGGCGATAAAAATCCCACAGCCGCTGCCCGCAGTCCCGCAAAACGCCGGGGTCACGGTTGGTTTGCAAATCCGCCAGGAAGTCCTCCAGGGTCTCGCGGCTTTCCTCATCATAATACTTGGGGTCTTGCAGGAATTTGTCTAAATCATGGCTGTAGCGTTCCAGGTCGTGCTGCAAGAATCGCTCTGCCAGGATTTCGGTGGGGTAAAGCGGCAGCGAATGCCCATTTTCGAGGAAGTACTGTTCACCCACGGCTTCCAGAATATAATCCGCCAGGGTTTTTTCCGATCCACTTAACCCAGAGCCGCCGCCGCCCTGCCCGACCAGGGTCTTGACCGCCACCAAAAGCCCGCGGGTTTCTTGAGTCTTCTTCTTCAACCCATTTTCATAGAAGGTATACAGGCTGTCGCGCTTGCCTTTGCCCAATTTCTCTTCTTTTTCGCGGACAATCTCCCATTCTTTCTCGCCGCCCAGCGCCAGCGCGCCAATCGCGGAGAGTAAATGGCTCTTGCCTGACCCAAACTCCGCTTGAATCCAATACCCTTGCCCAATCGGGTTGTCTTTGCGGATCGGGTCAAAAGGCGCGGAAAGCTGCCGGAAGAAATCCATCAGGAAAGAACGCACCGGGTCAATCAGAAATTCCGCTACCGTTTGGGTTTCAGCAATGCGGTTTTTGCGAGCCAGGGTGCGCTCTTCTTCCGTCCCCTTATTTTTCCAAATGTGCTGTTCCACCACGTACACGCTGATAATATCGTCAGGCACCTGGGTGATCTGATCAAGTGATTTGCGTTGATAAAGGCGAAGGTCAGGCGAGGTTGGCATTTTATAACTCCCAAAGATGATTGTCGGCAATTAACTGATAAGGCAATTCGCGGTGAAACCGCGCGCTCGCTTCGGTGAACAGGGCAACGTGATCGCCCCGCTTTTCACCCGGCAGCAAAAGCAAAATATGATTCTGGTTGGATGCCTTGGCGCGAATGACCTGTAAATCTAAATCATAAGCAAACAGTAATTCAATCTGCTTCAGAATGAGAAAGTGATCCTTTGCCAGCAGGTCCTCCAACAGGGCATTAAAGGTGTTCCCAAGCCGTTTTTGGATCGTTTGGCGGCGTGTGCCTTCCTTGCTCACCAGGTCACGCAGGTCATCATCCCCAATTCGCTCCATCATGGCAAGATTCAGGTTGACCGCCTGATGGCGCGGGTAGGCAGCTGTCTTTTCCGCCCCCTGCGCCCGCTGGGGGGACTGCGCCCCCTGGTGGGATTGCGGGTCCTCCTCCTGCGGGAAAAGGCTTACCTGAGCCAGAATCTCGTTTTCAAACGCATCTAACTGCGCATACGTCCCCAAGACGGCGTATAAATGCCGTCCGCTGCCCACTTGCAGGTTTTCTCTGAGGTTGGTTGTAATTTCGGGTCCACTTGATTTCATAAATAATTTCCGCCTGGTATCAACGAATTGCTCAGGATTTCCAGTCCGTGTAGTGGCTTCCGGCAGGAAGCCTGGTGTTATTCGAACAATTCTCTTTGCAAAATAAATATTGCCTGATACGGTTAGGCTTCCTGCCGGAAGCCACTACACGGACTAGAAACGCCGCGACAAGCATAGGGTGACCTTTTAAAAGCCTCTGCCCTGGTTACGAATAATATTTTTGCAACGCCTCCGTTTGATCGAGCGCGACCGTAAACTGCCTGACGCTGTCAATCTCGCTCACTTTCGATACGATCCCCAGGTCACGCAGGGCATATAACTGGCGGCGCAGCCATTCACGATCCCACAATAGCCAGCGGTGCAGCGCGCTCTGGTGAAGCTGATCGAAGGTATACATGCCTGGTTCAGGAAATTCAGCCGAGAAGATATACAGGAAAGGCTCAAACAGCCCCTCGCGCAGCTGAAAACGCAAAATTTCGCCCGCCGCGCTGCCCACGCCCAGCAGCCCGTAAGCGTTGAATACCGCCCGCTGTGCATTCTTAAGGGAGGATGCGCTTGCTTCAGGCAGATATTTCAGCACAAATTCCTTGATTTGCTGCCGGTCGGTGCGCCCAATCGGCAATAGCGGATAAATCAGCTCATCCGCCACCTTAACGGCGAGTGGCTCAGACTTTAACACGTGATAAAAAATCACCGGCTTCAACGCGCGCTCCTGCGGTTCGTGGCTCAGGTAAAGGGTGAGGGGCGTATGGAGCGTGCCGGTGGGGAAAAATCGAGAAAGGATGTAATCGGCTCTTCTGTTGCGCGTCTCGACCGAGTTATACGGAAGGGTACTCATCAGAAACCCCTTCAGCCCGTCTAAATCTGCAAGATAAGGCGCTTTGGGTAAAAGCTGCAAAGTGTTTGCGATTTCATCATTCGCAAAAATATGCATCTTGGGCGATTTCGGCAATTTCGGCGACTCTGCTGCCTGAGAGAGGTCATCCGTTGCTTGAAACAGAGTGCGTTGTTGAACGTGGGATTTCTTCATTTTGATTGTGTCCATCACTTTGAACAAAAGGGCGGTTGATTCCCCAATCCCCGGAAAGCGAGCCAGCTCTTCGATGGGCGCGCAAAGGATCGCATCCAAGCTCTTATAGCGGCGCAGCAAATCCGCGGCAATGAGAGAAACATCTTTGCGCGGAATCGAAAACGTCAGCGTCAGCTCCAGCAATTCCTGCTCGCTCATCGCATCCGCGGAAGTCAAAAACCGCTTCCGCAAACGTTCTCGGTGACCTTCGTGGTTGTGGGGGATATTGGGATTCATGAAAAATCCAGTTTAGAGGGCTTTGATTTAGCAGCCTCCAGATTCAACGGACCATTTGCAATCCATTGAATCAGCGTTTGGCGATGAAACCGCCAATGCCGCCCCACTTTTTGGGCGGGGATCTTGCCGGCTTGCGCTAATTTATACACCGATGAAACCGGTATTTTTAGCAGGTCAGCCGCTTCTTCAATCGTAAGGATGGGCGAACTCTCATCATTCATCGAGCGCTCCCGTAAAGATGTTATTCGAGGTTATTGGTGATTATTCTATTTTACTTCAAAGCTGCCAATCAAAGTAGGGGATATTCATGCCTTCTCCAAAAGAGGCGTATACTTAACAAAATCCTTTTTCTCAGGCACGCAGGGGTGAAATCTCGATGAAACTTAAGCGAATGGGCTGGCTGCGGACGATTCTGATAGTCATCTTCTTTCTTGCGCTGCTTGCCACCGGCTCGCTTTGGAAGCCTTGGGTGATGAACGTCCTTTACCCGAATCAGACCCGCGAGGACGTGGACCAGATTATAACCATTGTAACGATACTGACGGCCATCATCTTCCCGGCGGTTGGGTTATTTTATGCACTCAAACACCCCGCGGATACATCCACCGCCCCTACCCGTTATGACTTCCTCCCACCCACCAGCGTAGACAAAATCCTCAACATCACCCCCACCAGCTCTCCGCTGACTGATTGGATTCCGCGCCAGATCATCAACACAGCGGATTGGCAGCATCACCCGCTGGTGGTGTTGGAAGGTGCGATGAAATCAGGCAAGACCCGCGAAGGCGCGGAACTGATCCGCTGCATGTTGCACGAAGGCATTGTGCAAAGCGACCAGGTCTATGATCTCAGTGAGGCAGTGCGCACCCTGTCGCCCGAGTTGATCTCTTCTCTTTTCCAGAGAGAACTTGGTTCCACCACCCGCGCCCTGTTCTACCTGGAAGAAATCCCCACCGCCGCTACCCCAAAATATCTGGAAGTTGTGGCGGAATGTCTGAAAGCCATCCGAAAATGCAGCCCGGGTTACTTTATCAGCACCATCCGCGCGGACGCTTTGGAGAATGCCCCCGGCTTAAGAACCTGGCTAAAGGATCAGGGGGTCGAGCGCGTGGGCATGCGCCTGCTGACGGAGGACGAAAGGGCGCGGCTTACCAGCAACTTGCTGCAAATCAACGCCGTGGACTGGCCACCCGCCTGGCAGCGCGTCCTTGCCGCCCAAACCGAAGGCACGCCTTACCACATCATCGTCACCTTCCAACGCCTGACCGACCCGCATCGCGCGGAACCGGTGAATGAGGCAGAAATCACCCGTCTGGCGCACGAATCCCTGAGCAGCATTTGGGGTGAAATTGAGCGCGAGGTGCAAAAATACGCCCCTGCCGCTCCTTCCCTCCTCAATGCGCTCGCTATTTTTCAGCAAGCGCAGGTTTCGCCGGCTGTTCCCCTTATTTTCGCCCTGGCAGCCGACCTGGAACGCCAAAAACGCAGCGGTCTCCGGCGCCTGTTGGATTGGCGCGCCCCGCAGCGCGTATTGCAAGCTGCCCGCGCCCTACAGCATTACGGTGTACATTATGAGGATCAGGCAGAATTTACTTTTCCAGATGTTATCGCTGAAAATCACCCCTCCACCACCCCCCCTCTGCCTCAACTGGAAGCCATCCTGCGCCGCAAATCCCTTCTCCGCAGTATAGATGCACGGACGTTGGCAAGGGTGTTTCTCCGAATGGGGGTGATCTATTATGAACAAAATGCCTTTCCTAAGGCAGAAGCCGCCTGCCGCAATGCCATTGAAGCGGATCCAGAGTTCGCAAGAGCTTGGGTTCTCCTGGGGAATTTGCTAAAAAGTCAGCAGCGCTTTGACGAGGCGGAAGCCGCCTACCGCAAAGCCATTGAAGTGGATCCAGAGTTCGCATACGCCTGGGATTTACTGGGGGATTTGCTAAAAAGTCAGCAGCGCTTTGACCAGGCGGAAGCCGCCTACCGCAAAGCCATTGAAGTGGATCCAGAGTTCGCATACGCCTGGGTTTTCCTGGGGAATTTGCTAAAAAGTCAGCAGCGCTTTGACGAGGCGGAAGCCGCTTACCGCAAAGCCATTGAAGTGGATCCAAAGGACGCATACGCCTGGGATTTCCTGGGGGGTTTGCTAAAAAGTCAGCAGCGCTTTGACGAGGCGGAAGTCGCCCTCCGCAAAGCCATTGAAGTGGATCCAGAGTCCGCAAGAGCTTGGGTTCTCCTGGGGAATTTGCTAAACAGTCAGCAGCGCTTTGACGAGGCGGAAGTCGCTTACCGCAAAGTCATTGAAGCGGATCCAAAGGACGCATACGCCTGGGATTTCCTGGGGGATTTGCTAAAAAGTCAGCAGCGCTTTGACGAGGCGGAAGCCGCTTACCGCAATGCCATTGAAGTGGATCCAGAGTTCGCATACGCCTGGTGTGATTTAGGGGATTTCCTAGAAAGTCAGCAGCGCCTTCCCGAGGCTGAAGATGCATTTCGCAAAGCAATTGAAATTGATCCAAGAGACGCGTCGCTCTGGCATAAGCTAGGCGCACTCCTATATGACCAGCAGCGGATTGACGAGGCTGAAGCCGCCTACCGCAAAGCCGTTGAAATTGATCCAGATTTCGCTTAAGCCTAGGCAAGCGGAAATCTTCATCTTGTGAGAAAATAAACCTGCCCGCAATCAAGACCGCTATATAATAGAAGAGAGTGAACCCCACAGGGTGAACTCCCTTCTATTCTTCTTTTATGAGGCGGCTATGACGAAAATTCTCTTTCGCTTGATTGACTTGCAAAACTACATCGTGCGCTTTTTCACCCATTATGACGTGCCGGAAGCGGACGCTGCCATTGTGGCGGACGTGCTCACCTCGGCGGACCTGCGCGGGGTAGATTCCCATGGCATTATCCGCCTGGATAGCTACTACGGCTCGCAAATCCGGCGCGGACTGATTGACGTGAAGTCCCCCATCACGGTAGTTTCTGAAACGGTTGCCAGCCTGGCGTTGGATGGCGGCACGGGGTTGGGTCACGTGGTGGGGTATAACGCCATGCTGCGCTGCATCGAAAAAGCCCGGCAGAGCGGGGTGTGCATGACCACCGTGCGCAACAGCAATCACTTTGGCATCGCAGGATATTACGCCATGATGGCGCTCCCGCACGACATGATCGGCATCAGCATGACCAACGCCCAGCCGCTGGTCGCCCCTACCTATGGCAAGACCGCTCTGCTCGGCACCAATCCCATCGCGGTCGCCGTGCCTGCGGCTGAAAATCTGCCCTATGTGCTGGATATGGCAACCAGCATCGTGCCGATTGGCAAAATTACCGTCTACCAAAAGGCGGGCAAGTCCATCCCCGAAGGCTGGGGCGTGGATAAAGAGGGGCAGATCACCACGGACCCCAACGAGGTGCTGGCGGGCGGCGCGCTGATGGCGTTGGGCGGACCGGATTACCTGCGCGGCTATAAAGGCTACGGACTTGCCCTGCTGGTGGATATCCTCACCGGCGTGCTTTCCGGCGCAGCCTTTGGCGGCAACGTGGGCGGACCCTCTAAAGGCAAAGTGGCAAACGTGGGGCATTTCTTCGCCGCCATCCGCATTGACGCATTCCGCCCGGCTGATGAATTTAAGCATGACATGGACGCTCTGATGAAACAAATGAAGGACGCTCCCAAAGCCACAGGTCAGGATCGCATTTACATTCATGGCGAAAAAGAATTTGAGCTTGCCGAACGCAACCGCGCCCAGGGCGTGCCGCTCATGGCAGAAGTCGTCCGCCAGCTGCAAGAAGCCGGTCAACGCCTCAGCATCCCCTTTGATCTGGAGTCCGTGGGGCAGGTGGAGGAGTAAGGAATTCCTTTGACAAATGCCCCCCCTTGTGGTATCCTTTCCCTAATTTAATAGCCCCTTGCGGCACTCTTATCCAGAGAGGTGGAGGGAACGGCCCGATGATACCTCGGCAACCTGGTCAGGCATATAGCTGACCAAGGTGCTAATTCCGTCAGACGGAGATGTACTGGAAGATGAGAGGGCAGCCCACTCTTTGTATTTTGTGGTCCCCTCGTGATGTTCCAAGAGGGGACTTATTTTTTTAAGGAGCTGCTGTACCATGACCAATACCTTTATGAAGTCTGAGCATTACCTGTTCACCTCGGAATCGGTGACGGAAGGTCACCCCGACAAATTATGTGACCAGGTTTCTGACGCCGTCCTCGATGCCTGCCTGGAACAAGACCCCATGTCGCGCGTGGCGTGCGAAACCGCTACCAAAACCGGGTTCGTGATGGTGCTGGGCGAAATTACCACCAATGCCTTCGTCAACTTTGATGAACTCATCCGCCGCGTGGTCAAAGAAATCGGCTACGACAACACTGACAAAGGCTTTGATGGTAACACCTGCGCCATCCTGTCTGCCATCGCCTCGCAATCGGGCGATATTGCCATGGGCGTAGACCGCGCGATGGAAGCCAAAGCCGGCGAAATGACCGATGCGCAAATTGAATCGATCGGCGCGGGCGATCAGGGCATGATGTTTGGTTATGCCTGCAACGAAACCACCGCCCTCATGCCCACCCCCATCTACCTGGCGCACAACCTCACCCGCAAACTGGCGGCAGAACGCAAAAGCGGCGCTATGCCCTGGCTGCGCCCCGATGGCAAGAGCCAGGTGACGGTGGAATATCGCTACGGTCAACCCGCCCGGATTGACTCGGTGCTGATCTCCACCCAACATGCCCCGGATATTTCGCACGCCGAAATCGCCGAACAGGTCATGGAAAACATCATCATCCCCACCCTGCCCGCGAGCATGGTAGATGAGCGCATGAAGGTCTACGTCAACCCCACCGGTCGCTTTGTGATTGGCGGACCCATGGGGGACGCGGGCGTGACCGGTCGCAAAATCATCGTGGATACCTACGGTGGCATGGGTCGGCATGGCGGCGGCGCATTCTCTGGCAAAGACCCCACAAAGGTGGATCGCTCCGGCGCGTATGCTGCCCGCTGGGTCGCCAAAAATATTGTCGCCGCTGGTTTGGCGGATCGCTGCGAAGTGCAGGTGGCGTATGCCATCGGCGTGGCTCGCCCGCTCTCGGTTAATATCGAAACTTTCGGCACCGGCAAGATTGACGATGAACGCATCGCCCGCCTGGTGACGGATACCTTCGACCTGCGCCCCGGCGCCATCATCCGCGACCTGGACCTGCGCCGCCCCATCTATCGCCAAACCGCCGCCTACGGTCACTTTGGGCGCGATGACCTCAACCTGCCCTGGGAACAGACCAACCGCGCCGAAGACCTGCGCAAAGCCGCTGGGCTTTAGAAGAATTTGTGAAGCAAAAAAAGTGGTCGCTTGCGCGACCACTTTTTGATTAATCCTCTATTTTCGCGCGGCTTTTTGCGCCTGCTCAATCCGCTCCCGCACAATTGGAATCTGTGGATGCTTGGGGTTGAGCTCACGCGCTTTCCTTACTTCCTCACGGGCGCGTTTGAAATCGCCTAAATAGGTCAGCGCATTTGCCAAACTGAGATGCGCAAAGACATCTTTTTCCTGCCAGGTGAGCGATAATTCCCATAAACGCGCAGCTTGCTTATAATCATTCTTTTTTTCAATCAGGTAGTTCGACATCTGTTCAATAATCACCATATTTAGCCCAGGCAGCATTTCGCCGGTCAGCGCGTCTAATTCAATTAATGGAACGCCAATTTTCAACGCTTCTTCAAATTGACCGAGTTCAATCAGCGCCTCAGTCAAAAAGCCCAACGCGGTGACATCATGAGGAGCAAAATCAAGGATCAGATGACTGGTATTTTTGGCGCGCTCAAAATCGCTTATTTGTAAAAAGTAAAAATTCATCCCTAACAGCACGCGATAGCTATTCGGCGCAATGCGCCAGGCTTGCGCCAGGGCTTGCCAGGCAGCTTCTGGATTTTTAGCGCGCAGCAACGAGGCAGAAAGTTCTGTGTATAACAGAATGTTTTCGGGCGCGTCTTCCAACCGCTTTAAAAAGAGGCGGCTCATCTCTAAGTAATCCTTTTTTTCTGCGGCGACGCCTGTCTGACGTTTCAGCTCCATAACGCGCTCTACCGTGGGGCTTTTTTCAGCAACCTGGGGCCAGTCGCCGCTCAGCGCAGTGGGCTGGCGCATCGCAGCCAGGCGCGCCATCTTTTCTAATAGATTGGCTTCCTGGGGAGATTGAACGAGATGATCGCTGGCAATGCCGTGCGCTTCAAAGATGCGCGCCAACACTGTTAGAATGGCTACGTCTTTGCAGATTGCCAGTTCATTGATGGTCTTAAACCGCCGCAGCACCCACGCATTGCCATCATCGCCGCGCCCACGCTCCAGCTTCTGCAATACTTCTTCTTCCGAACGGCAAGCATAATGGTTGAGCTGAATTTTTTCACTGGAATGCGGAAAGCGTTGGAAATCAACAATCATCTCTTTTTCATTGACGCATTTATTCGACCCAAGCAACGTGAAATCATGGGGAGAGTTGGGGGCAAAAACAGCTTCCGGGCGCACAATCCATTTCGTCAAGGTATTATCGTAAAACATTTCATCTGTGCAGAGCGTATAAGCGGCAATTTGCCCTACCACCGGGCGCTTTTTGTGGTGATTCGTGCCAAAGAATACAGAACTGACTGAAAAGGCGGCGTATGCATCATACGCTTTCAGAAATTCCTTCAAGTCAGCCGTAGTTTTGGGAACCAAAAACTCATCCGTGTCAATAAAGCCCATCCAGCGCGTATTGCCGCCAAACGTGCGCAAGGCGTGGTCGTAGGCGTATAACTGCATCCCCTTGCCGGCAATATCCACCACCACCACCCAGCCGCGCGCAATATACTCTGCTAATGTTTCACGAATCGGCACTTGGCTGCCGTTATCGTAGATATAGAAGCGATCTACCCCGAGCAAAATGTGGTAATCCAGCCATTCAGCCAGGTAGCTATTTTCGTCTTTGCAAATGAGACACAGACTTAATTCATCCATCCGTCACCCTTATTGGTCAAAAAAAGAGGTTCATTAGGATTCTCGGTGGTTGTGGTCGAGTAGTCACTACTCGACCACAACCACCGAGAATCCTAGAGAGCTAAAAAAAGAATACGCTGTCTGTATCATAACGGATCGCGCCGGAAAAAAGCTGTAAAGTGCATATTAAAAATACATATCCATTTTACGAAGGCTTTACAGACTTGCCCGTGTATGACGATTATGCTAAAGGGGCAAGGATGGGGGGCTTATTGGATGAGAAGCATCTTCTTTTGTGAAAAGGAATATGCCCCCTTTTTTGCGAAGATACGATTGGAAAGGATATTTAAGATGAGTCAAGAATCTAATCAAACGGCGATTGCGCCACGCGTCCTCGTCAACGATTACGTAGCCGTTAAGCAGTGCCGTTACGGCTGGATGATGTATAACCTGAACGATTTGTTCGTTAGCCGTGCGCTCGATTTATACGGTGAATGGTGCAATGCAGAGATGGATTGCCTGGGTCAACTCTTGCGCCCCGGGGACGTGGTGCTTGATGTGGGCGCGAATATCGGCACGCACGCTGTCTTTTTTGCTCAAAAAGTGGGCAATGCCGGTTTGGTCTATGCTTTAGAACCGCAGCGCGTCTCGTATGAATTTTTGTGCGGCAATATTGCGCTTAACCGCTTGCTCAACGTCATCCCCTTGCAAGTAGCGGTGGGTGAAAGAGCGGGTCAAATCATGATCCCCCTGCTCAACCCCGCTGTACCTCAAAATTTTGCTGCCTTGCAAATAGAAGGACATACCCAGGGGGATCACGTGCAACTGATACCCATTGATGAGCTGCACCTCAAGCGTTGCAACATGATCAAAATTGACGTGGAAGGCATGGAACAGCAGGTGCTACGCGGCGCAAAACAGACTATCCGCGCCTTCCACCCCTTCTTGTTCGTGGAAAATAATACCCGTGAGGGCAGCCCCGAAACCGTTCAATGGATTTTCGAACAGGATTATGATGCCTATTGGCATATCGCCAATTACTACAACCCTGATAATTTTTTCCAGAATGCTAAAGATGTATTTAGCAACCTGATACCGGAGTCCAATATGATCTGCGTCCCGAAATCCTTGGAATTAACCGTGAACGGCTACCAAAAAGTAACCGACCCCACCGATACCTGGGTCAAAGCAGTGCAACGCATGAGTTTGATGCCGAAGGCAGCGTAAAGGACTTCTTATGTTTTCATTATGCGACCTGTTTGATGACATCCCTGAATTGCACATTGTGGATGTCGGTGCCAGCCCCATTGAAGGCGATCCCGTTTACTTGCCTGTGGTCAACCGGGGGAACTGCCGATTAACCGGCTTTGAACCCAACCCAAGCATGTATGCGCAATTGATGCAGAAACAATCTCCGCATCAAACCTTCCTGCCTTATGCCCTGGGGGATGGCAATCAAGCCACCCTGCATATTTGCGCTTCCCCTGGTATGAGTTCCCTTTTAGAACCAGATATGGAACTGCTCTCTCATTTTCACGCGTTTGGCGAATGGAGCAAGGTGATCGAAACTCAACCCCTTACTACCCACCGCATGGATGACCTGGATGAGCTGCAAAATATTGATTTCCTCAAGCTAGACGTGCAGGGGAGTGAATTTGCGATCCTCCAAAATGCCTCCCGCAAACTGCAAGATACGCTGGTTGTGCATGTGGAAACATTATTTGTACTGTTTTACAAAAATCAACCCCTCTTTGGCGAAATTGACCTGTGCTTGCGCAAAGCGGGCTTTCTTTTTCACCGTTTTGGCGAATTGGTTAGCCGCACCTTTCAGCCGCTGCTAGTCAACAATGACCCGTATAAAGGTCTCAGCCAGGTCTTATGGAGTGACGCAACCTACGTAAAGGATTTCACGCGCTTCAAGAACCTCTCTCCGGCAGATCTGTTGAAAACAGCGCGAATCATGCACGACATTTACAGCTCAACCGACATGGTTTACCTGCTCCTGGGGCATGTGGACGGTAAAACCGGCTCGCACCGCCAGGCAGCTTACCTGAAAAAACTGCAAACGCAATAAAAGCAGATCACCCCAAGGAAAAGGCTTGGGGTGATCTGCTTTTCCAAAATACGTTTACCCCCTTTTTACAAAATTGACCCTCATTTCCCTAAAGAAATTCAAAACGCAGACGAAAACATAACTATAAGAGCAAAAAAGAGTACACCACTCAAGAAAAAACAGGGCAAACGCCCTCAATCGCACCCATGGGGAAGGATCCCCTTGACCAACTCAAACACGGAGGTTTGAAATGACGAACTTTGATATTACCCGAATTGCTTCAAATATTGGCGCTTTAGAGTCTTTGAACTCGCTCGAAAAAATCAACAGCCAGCTCAGCCAGGATCGCACCCGCCTTTCAACCGGCAAACGCATCAACAGTGCCGCCGATGACCCCGCCGGACTAAGCATTGCCATGAAGATGCTCGCCCGCTCCAGCGG
The DNA here is from genome assembly GCA_038206515.1 of Anaerolineales bacterium. Classification (GTDB taxonomy): domain Bacteria; phylum Chloroflexota; class Anaerolineae; order Anaerolineales; family Anaerolineaceae; genus DSYU01. The sequence goes on from JBBRAT010000009.1 coordinate 117,033, forward strand.
CTTGCAGACCGCTATGGGCAACATTGGCGATGCCAAAAATATGCTCTCGGTTGCAGAATCGGGCATGACCAAGATGAATGACATCCTGGTGGAAATGCGCAACATGGCAGAACAAGCCGCTTCCGATACGTTGGGGGGTTCTGAGCGCGCCGCCATCCAGACCCAGCTGTCTTCGTACTCGCAGCAAATTCAAGACCTGGTTGACCAGACCAAATGGAACGGCGTCAAATTGCTTGACCCCACCTCTGGCACCAAGACCTTCCAGACCGGCGCGGAC
>JBBRAT010000010.1:0-115672 GCA_038206515.1 Anaerolineales bacterium
TGCGACTGAGTTGTTAAAAATACTTCCGGAAAAACCCGATGATATTTTAGTTGCCCAGCTTTTCCGCAATGTCGCCACTTTGGGCAGCATTCATGTCGCAAAATCGCCTGTTTCTTCAGCATAATTGGCGAAGGTATTGATTAAAGGGTATGGCTATTCTTCCTTCTTGACCGTGAATGTATCAAAATCCCGTGTAAGGACAGTATTTTCAAAGACCGCCTGAGCTTCTTGCAACACATCTTTATCTCGATACCGGCGCGAAATATGATTAAGAAATAGCTTCTTCACCCCGGCGCGCTTGGCTAATTCCGCCGCGGAATGCGCCGTCAGATGAGCGAAGGAATGCGCCATCTCGCGGTCTTCCTCCAGGTAGGTGGATTCGATCACCAGCGCGTCCACATCACGCACCACCTCGGTTAAGGAAGCAGTATCACCCACGTCCCCCACATACGCCAGGCGCGTCCCCTGGCGCGTTTCCCCCAGCACCCATTCGGGATCAATGGTTCGCCCATCCGGCAACGTGACCGATTTGCCATCCACCAAGTCTCTCCGCCAGGGACCGTTCGGAATATGCAGCTCGTCCGCCTTCTCAGGCAAAAACGGTCGCCGTGATTTTTCCTCAAACAAATATCCCAGGCAATCTGGCGAGCGGTGATACACCGGAAACGCCTTTACCGTAAAATCACCACCATCAAAAAAGACGCCAGGTTCAAGGGTATGCAGCTCAATTGAGATACCCGGCTGCGCCCCGCGTAATACGACCCCATACAGCAGGTCATGAATGCGCTCCAAAGCTGCTTTGCCGCCGTAAATTTCTATGCTCTCAATGGCAGTTTCCCAGCGCATAAACGTGGAAAGCAGCCCCGCAATTCCTAAAATGTGATCCAAATGCCCATGCGTGATGAGGATGCGATTGAGACGCTTAAACCCGATCCCTGATTGCAAAATCTGGCGCTGCGTGCCTTCGCCGCAGTCCACCAGGAAGCGAAATTCATCATGCTGCACCACCGCAGCGGGTAATCCTCTTTTGACCGAAGGCGCTGACGCAGATGTTCCTAAAAAGATCAATTCAAACAATGCAAAATCCCTTTCCCCCGCTACTGATGACCTTCTTTTCAACCGGAAGGCTTGCTTTAAGTCCCTGGTTAAAAACAAAAATACCAGAGGGAAATTCCTCTGGTTTCAAGACAAGAAAACAACCTAAATATAGTGCCACACCTGGCTATTTTGAACCCTTTTCCATGCAGAATATAGGGCGGCTGGGGGTCGAACCCAGAAGGTGTCTCCACCGACAGATTTTAAGTCTGTTGCGTCTGCCAATTCCGCCACCGCCCCGTTAGGTCTAATTGTACGCAGGCTGCCCAATCCGTCAAGACTAAACAGCCTGCAATTTCAAACCAGTTTTTGGATTAGGGCTTTAAAATGCGCGGAGCTAACCACAACGCCCTGTCCCCGGTCGGGTCGCCATTCGCCAGCACCGTCAGGATAAATTTCACATCCTGCCCCGCCAGGCTAGAAAGATCAACATCCACAGAGGTGAACTGATTATCATACTTCTCATCCCAGCTTTTTAAAGTCTGTACTGCACCATTCCCAATTTGATAACTCAACTGGAACTTCACGGAACACTTGGCCGCATCAAATTCACAGCCCACAATAGACTGGAAATGCTGCCCGGTCTCCACGTGAAAACTGGGATACTTTCCGGCAATCGTCCCATCCGTAACCGCCTGGGGAATGGTCAACAAGGCGGGTTCATTGTCAATCTGGCCGGTTTCCAGATGCGGTTTGGCAATGTACGTCACAGAGCCGTTTTTATCGCTATCCTTGCCGGGGCAATCTAATTTGCCTGCGCCACTGCCCCATTCCGCAGTACAAGCCGCATTCGCAAAATCAAGGGGATATTTGCCCTGTGCCTGCCCAACCACCACTTCCACGTAAAAAGGCGAGCTCGTACCGCCCACCCCAAACAGCACGCCCTTATCATCGCGAAGTGTCCAATAGCCCTTATAGGTTCCGGCGCTTTTCGGCGTCACCAGGGTAACGGAAATATCCACTTCCTGACCCGGAGTGACGGTAGTGTTAAAATCAATGGATGCCGGCGCGCCCATCTGATCTCCCTTGGAGAAGACCAGGGCATACTTGTTCGTCCAGGAACACGTGCCGGTGTTTTTTAGCCGCCAGGTTTTGGTAAACTGCTGACCAGGGAACACGCTAGACCCATCCGGGTAGGTAACATCCTTCACAAAGCTCGCTGCGGCGCATGGCACGGGAATCTCGGTGGGCGTTCTTTTCACCAGCGCAGTCTGCGTGGAGGTGGGTGTACTGGTTGGGGCAGAGGTCATTGTTGCAGTTGCTGATGGCGGAATCGCGGTGGCAGTGGCGCTTGCCGCCGGTGTATTCGTAGGCGCAGGGGTATGCGTTGCCGCCAGGGTCGGGGTTGCCAGGGCTGGTGCGGCAGTCTGGGTTAAGATATTTGATAATATCTTCTCCACCGCCATCTGGGTCGCTGTCCCTTCTGCCGCCGCTGCCACTTGCGTATCCGCTGCGCCTGGGACGTTTTTCGTGGGTTGAACGCCACCCGGCAACAGGGTATTACATGCCGAAAGAATCAGCACACAAATCCCAAAAATCCATCCAAATTTCACAAAGGTTATTTTCATGATCATCTCCCTCCCGATTTCGCTCTATTTTTATAAGACGTTCGCCCCAAGGACAAAGTTCCTCAATCCTCGCCCGTCTTCCCCTCCAAAGACCCCAACGGCAGAATGGTTAACTGATTCCCCTCAATAATTTCCGCCTGCACCCCGCCGCGCGTCAGCTCACCCAACGCCTTCTGAAATGGCTCAAATTGCTCGACCGCAAACCGCGCCGTAATCGTCACGTCTGCGCCAAAGTCTTCATCCAAAATTTGACCGTTAAAATGGGCAACCATCAAACGGATATTTTCAAAATAAGAATATGCAAACGCCAGCATGACCGTATGAGTCAACACCTTATGAGCGCGCGGCAATACTTCTAACACCGCTTTCGCGGCATCTGTATATGCCCGCACCAATCCCCCCGTGCCTAATTTCGTACCACCAAAGTAGCGCGTTACCACCAACGCCACGTCCCCCAGCCCGCTGCCATGCAGCACCGCCAGGATGGGTCGCCCGGCTGTCCCTGCAGGCTCACCGGCATCTGAGCAATGTTCAATGACGCTTGCGCCATGCCCAATCACAAACGCAGGTACGTGATGCGAAGCATCCGCAAATTCCGCCCGAAGCTGCGCCACAAACGCGCGCGCTTCCTCCACTGTAAATGCAGGCGCCGCCGAAGCGATAAACCGTGAGTTCAGAATTTCGATTTCAGCATCTGCTCTTTGAGCTGGGATCACATAGCGATTCATTCTTGGTTAATTATACGGTCATTCTTAAATCAGTGCGCCCCAGACCCAGGAGGAGTTGGTCTGAGGCGCACAGGATACCGATAAGATTACCCATAAAACAAAGAAAAATACCGATTTGAAAATGAAAATTCAGGTAAAGACCCTGACGATTAAAACCACCTTATCTTATTCTTCCCAATGACTTTCAAAGTCAGCTGTTTTCACCCATTCGATCCACGGCGCAAGATAAGGGTCCTCATCCTGCGCGCGATGTACCACCATCGCCCCACGCCCAGTATTATGAACGGCCATCTCATCGCCTGCTTCCAATACCACGCGCTGGTAACACGGCGACCACTGCATCATAAAACGCCGACCGCATGTTGGGCAATACCATTCCTCTGCCCCTGAATCATATTGCTGCACCAAAATAAGTTTATGAGCCTGTTCATCAGACATTTCGTGCCACCTTATTTATCATAAAAGACCCTCCAAACCCGCATAGAACAAGATACACCTGCTCCTGGGTTCCGATCACCTGGAGAGTCGCCGGTAAAATAACCTCTTTTTTCGTTTGGTGAACTTAGATCAACTTTATCACCTGAAAAATAAAAAGTCAATAACTTCAACTTACAAAGCGATTACAGCTCTCAATTCCTGTTATAATTGTCATTAATCGCAAATTTAAAACGATGATGGAGAACCCAGTTATGGTTCAAGTTCTGCAATTTCCGTACGAATTTATTGGACAGGTGCTCATTACCCCTGAAGAAATCGAACAGCGCGTCAATGACTTGGGCAAGCAAATTACCGAAGACTATCGAGATTCGCAAAACCTTTTATTGTTAGGCTTATTACGCGGCAGTGTGATGTTTATGACCGACCTGATGCGTAAAATCCATCGCCCCATGACGATGGATTTTATGAGCGTTTCCAGCTACAGCGGGTCTGATACTACCGGTTTTGTGCGCATTGATTCCGACCATAAGACTAATATTCATGGGTGGGACGTTATTCTAATTGATGATATTGTCGATTCTGGCTATACCATCTATACCATTCGCAAGCTATTGCTAGACCGTCACCCCAAAAGCCTCAAAGTCTGCGCATTGCTCGATAAAATCAGCAAGCGCAAAGTAGACCTGACCATTGATTACTGTGGCTTTGAAATCCCAGATTATTTTGTGATGGGCTACGGGCTGGATATTGACGAAAAGGGGCGGAATCTGCCCTATATTGCTTCTGTAGACCTGGATAAATTCAATGCCCTCCGCACCCAAGGGAAATTATAGGAGACGCCGCATGACCACTCGAATTGGCATCCTCACCGCCGGAAGCGACTGCCCCGGTCTGAACGCAGCCATCCGCGCCATTGGCAAAGCCGCCCAAAACGACTCGCAAACCGAGCTGATCGCCTTTCAGGATGGCTTCCTTGGACTCATCCATGACCAGTCCATGCAGCCTGCTCTATCCGGCATCCTCACCCTGGGCGGTACAACCCTGGGGACGAGCCGCGAGCAACCTCAGCGCGTATCGGTCAAAGGTCAAATGCAAGATTTGACAGACGCCGCCATCGCCACCTACCGCAGGCATAAATTAGACGTGCTGATTTGCCTGGGCGGAGTAGAAACCCAATCCACCGCACTGCACCTTTCGCGCAACGGGTTAAACGTGATGACCTTGCCTAAAGGGATTGACAACGACCTGGTAATGACCGATACCACCATCGGCTATGATACCGCCCTCAGCACCGCCACCGAGGCGATTGACCGCCTGCACAGCACCGCCTACAGCCATCACCGCATCATCCTGGTGGAAATCCTGGGGCGGCGCTGCGGCTGGCTGACCCTGGGCGCGGGCATTGCCGGCGGCGCAGATGTCATTATTCTGCCCGAAATCCCTTACGATATTGAGCGCATCACCGCCGCCATTATGGAACGCAACGAGGAAAACAAACGCTTCAGCATTATCGCTGTTTCAGAAGGTGGAATTTCAAAAGATACCGTTGAATTTTTTGAGCGCACCAAAAACGTCAACCATCAGGTGCGCAAAGGGGCGGAAGCCGAACAGGTAGACCGCCAATTGAATCAGATTGAAGGGCGCATGACGGGTAACACCATTTTCTTGGCAAACCAGCTGGAAAAAAGCACCGGATTGCAAACCCGCATCACCATTTTAGGGCATTTGCTGCGCGGCGGCGCGCCTTCTGCCACCGATCGCGTGCTTGCCACCGACCTGGGAACTGCCTGCGTGCGCTTCCTGCGTCAGGGGCATACCGGCGTGATGGTCGGCACGCAGGGCGGGCATATTGTGCCTGTACCGCTCGATCAGGTTGCTGGGAAATATAAGATCATTGCCCCTGACCATCCCTATATTCAAAGCGCGCGTCAGGTCGGCACGAATTTTGGAGACGAAGGTTAATTAATCGCCTGCCACCTGCACCAGCAGCGCGCCCTTTTCAACATGGGTGCGGCTGGCAACCGATACTTTTGAGACCTGCCCCGAGAAGGGCGAGCGCAACTGCATTTGCATCTTCATCGATTCAAGGACAACCAACGCCTCGCCCTGATTGACCTGCTGTCCTTCTTTGACCAACACATTGACCACCATGCCCGGCATTGGGGCAATCAACGCGCCAGCATCCACCTGCTCGGCGCGCCTTTTATTCTTCACATTGCCTTTTTCTACCTGTGCCATCACGTGGCGACCATTTACCATCACCGCATACGAGCTGTTGCCCTGCGCCTGAACGTGCATTTCGCGCGCGCGGTTATCCTGACGCAGCAAAAATAAACCACCTTCATTTAACGGAGTCAGACTGGCATTGACCGGCTTCCCATCCACGCAAATTTGATCGTCAGTGACATCTACCATGAAGATTTTTTTTCCAACATTCACTTTATAGATCGCCATATCATCCTCCTAGACATTATTGTACAAATCGCCATGCGAATTGCCTAATCTTTGTAGATACTTTTGCCCTTAATGACCGTTCATCTGCTCGCGCCAGGCTGCCCCGCGCCACAAACTGGCTGATTCACCCTTGGGCGCAGCCAGGGTACGGGCGCGTTCGCGGTTATGCGCAATCAGTGCCGCCACAATAGCCACTTCTTGGTTCGCAGAATCTTCCCCACTGGGAACCATTTGGAAATCTTCCAAATAAGTCGTATCCGCGCGCCCTACCTGGAAGCTCTCGCTTTGCAGCACCCCTTCCAGGAACTGAATATCAGTCGGCACGCCACCAATCTGAAATTCACCCAAAGCGCGCTGCAAGCGGCGGATGGCGCTCTGGCGATCCTCACCCCAGGCAATCACTTTGGCAATCAGCGAATCATAATCAGACGTAATTGCCATCCCCGTATACATAGCGGTATCAATGCGGATGCCCGGACCGCCCGGCTCGCGTAAGTGGGTAATGTCGCCAGTGACGGGCATAAAATCTAACTCAGGGTTTTCAGCCAGCACCCGCGCTTCAATTGCCCAGCCGTTCAGGCGAATTTGCTCCTGGGTATAATGCAACTGATTTTCCGCCGCCAACAGCAGCTGCGCCTTCACCAAGTCAATGCCTGTCACCATTTCCGTCACCGGATGCTCCACCTGAATACGCGGGTTGACCTCGATGAAGTAAAAATGACCTTGTGGATCAAGCAAAAATTCCACCGTCCCCAAGCTGCGATAGTTCAAGGCTTCCGCTAGTTTCAGCGCAGCATCAAACAAATGATGGCGTTGGCTGAGGCTAAGACCAGGGGCAGGCGCTTCTTCAATCAACTTTTGGCGGCGGCGCTGGATGGAGCATTCACGCTCGCCCAGATAGAGGATTTGCCCATTGCCATCCCCCAGAATTTGAACCTCGATATGGCGGGCGTTCTTCACCAGCGGCTCCAGGTAGACGGTGTCATCACCAAAGGCAGCGCGGGCTTCTTCACGCGCCGCCGCAACCATCTGCACCATTTCTTCCTGACTGCGTGCCAGACGAATACCGCGTCCACCGCCGCCATTCACTGCCTTAATCAGTACCGGAAAGGTTACGCCCTTTGCCATATCTTCGGGGATCGCCTCATCCACTGGCAAGTCTCTGCCTGGCAGCACTGGCAGTCCCACCTCGCGGGCGATGCGCTTGGCGGCCAATTTATCGCCGGTCAGCGCAATCGTCTCTGGGCGCGGACCAATAAAGATCATACCTGCCTCTTCCACTGCGCGGGCAAAGGCTTCATTTTCCGATAAAAACCCATATCCCGGGTGAACCGCTTCCGCGCCTGACTTCTTCGCAGCGTCAATCACCGCTGCAATGTTCAGGTAGCTTTCTGAAGCCAACGTGGGACCCAGATAAACGCTTTCATCTGCATAACGCACCGGCAGCGAATCACGATCCGCGTCTGAATAGACTGCCACAGACGGGAAGCCTAACTCGCGGCAAGTGCGCATGACGCGCAGCGCAATTTCTCCTCGGTTAGCGACCAATACCTTCATTTTCATCGCCTCCTAGAGGGGAATATTGCCATGTTTGCGCGGTGGGGTTGGCTGACGCTTTTCGCGCAGGCTATCCAACGCAGCAACGATGCGCGCACGGCTTTCCGCCGGTTGAATCACATCATCCAAATAGCCATGTGACGCGGCGATATACGGGTTTGCCAGCTCTTCACGATATTGGCGGGTCTTTTCCGCCTTGGCAGCCGCCTTATCGGGCGCAGCGTCAATTTCCTTGCGGAACACAATCGAGACCGCCCCTTCTGGGCCCATTACCGCAATTTCCGCTTTGGGCCAGGCAAGGTTCACGTCTGAGCGCAAATGTTTGGAACTCATCACAATATAGGCTCCGCCATAGGCTTTGCGCAAAATCAGCGTCACCTTTGGGACGGTTGCTTCCGAGTAGGCATAAATCATCTTTGCGCCATGCCGGATAATACCGTTATGTTCCTGTTCGGTGCCAGGCAAAAACCCTGGAGTATCCACCAACGTGACCAGCGGAATGTGGAACGCATCACAGAAGCGGATAAAACGAGCCGCCTTATCCGAAGCGTTGATGTCCAACACGCCCGCCAGATAGTCTGGCTGATTTGCCACAATGCCCGTGGGATGACCGTCAAAGCGTGCAAAGCCAATCACAATGTTGCGCGCATAGTCCGGCTGGACTTCCATAAATTCGCTGTCATCCGCGATTGCTTCAATCACTGAGCGCACATCATAAGCCATTTCTGAATCGCTTGGCACAATTTCTTCTAGCTCAGTCGTTTTCCGGCGAGGATCATCCGTTGCAGGCACATAAGGCGGCGGGGTGAGGTTATTGGAAGGCAAATACGCCAACAGTGCGCGTACCTGAGCCAGTACCGCTTCTTCATCCGGGGCGGTAAAATGCGCTACGCCACTTTTGCCGTGATGCACTGCCGCGCTGCCCAGGGTGTCAAAATCCACCTCTTCGTGGGTGACGGCTTTAATCACTTCCGGTCCGGTGATAAACATATACGCATTGGCTTCGGTCATAAATACAAAGTCAGTGATGCCAGGCGAATAAACCGCCCCGCCCGCGCACGGACCTAAAATAACCGAAATTTGCGGAATCACCCCAGAAGCGCGCGTATTGCGGTAAAAAATCTCGCCATACGAAGCAAGCGAATCCACGCCCTCTTGAATGCGCGCTCCACCGGAATCATTCAGACCAATCAGCGGCGCGCCATTCTGGTACGCCAGATCCATCAGCTTATAAATCTTGCGTCCGTGACTTTCGCCTAAGGAGCCCCCCATCACGGTGAAATCTTGGGCAAAGACATACACCAACCGCCCATCCACCTTGCCCCAGCCCGTGACCACTCCATCCGTTAGCGGGTGACTCTTTTCCAGTCCCAACCCAACCGCACGGTGCGTCACAAACATATCCGTCTCGAAAAACGTGTCTTTATCCAATAAAGTTTCAATTCGCTCGCGGGCGGTCTTTTTGCCTTTGGCGTGCTGCTTATCGATGGCAACTTCACCGCCACCCAAAAGCGCCTGTGCGCGCATTTCCTCTAGTTTTGATCCAGCATTCATGTTTTCAGGCACTCCTCGTTGATATCGCCTTCATTTCGAGCTAACTATAATAACCCCATACTTTCAAAAAGTATCAGTCTACTGTAAATTGCTCTACAAGTCTGTGAAACATGAATGGATATTTATATGCGTGTTGCGTACAACACGCATATAAATATCCATTCACTTTCTAAGATTTTTAAACCACCGGCTGATGCGGATAATACGCCATCAACGTAGAAGGCAGTTGCACGCCCGCCTGCGTCAAACTCTGAATCCGCGCCTGATATGCTGCGCCGGTCAGCAGGTGCAGAGCCACATCCACTACATGACGGTTAGCAGGCTCGGCAAGGTACGTGCCGCGCGTCCAATCGTTGAAAGGACCAATCGCCGGTCCACACCAGATTTGATAATCCAACTCGCGCCCCTTTTCGCCAATCACGGGCCAGCGCGAAGATAACCCCAAATACCAGCGGAAGATAAGCGCCATCTTGCGCTTCGGGCTGGCGTTGGCTTTGACAATCTGCTCAGGGTCGCGCTCGCGGAAGAATTTTTCCGTATCCTGCCAGACAGAGTCCAGGGTACGCTGAAAAACCTGTTTCTCCAGCTTTTCACGCTCGGCAGTCGGAATTTGATCCACCGAATCATAATGCGAGTACAAATCATAGAGCTTTTGGGCGCGCATCCCGAACATGGTGCCCGTTTTTAACACCTGAACCCGCACGCCCATCTCAAACATATCCGCTGCGGGCGCCATCATCACATCCGCCATCGAGGCTTTGGCAAGAATTGCGCGGGTGTGATCGCACGCGCCAGATTCCACACACGCCTGATTGACGGTGCCGGTAGTGACGTATGCCGCGCCCATTGCAAAGGCAGCCAACACCGCCCCTGGTGTACTGATTCCACCCGCCGCGCCCACTCGTACTGGCTGCGCAAAGGCATATTTTTCTTGCAGTTCATCACGCAGCGCCAGCATGGCAGGGATGAGGCAAATTAGCGGGCGGTTATCGGTATGCCCACCGGAATCCGCCTCAACCGTCACATCATCCGCCATTGGCACGCGCGCCGCCAGATCCGCCTGCTGTGCAGTGATTTTGCCCGCCTGCACCAGCTCCTGCAAGATTTTCGCAGGCGCAGGGGACATAAACTTTGCCGCCACTTCACGCCGCGAGATTTTCGCCAGGATGTGATTGCCAATCACAATCTGCCCATCCGCCGCTAAGGATAACCCCACCGCGCGGTATTGCACGATGGTTGGGGACAAATCCAAAAACGCGCTGGCTTCAATTGCCTTTATCCCATAGTGCAGATAAAGCTCCACCAGCCGCTGCTCTAAAGACGGTTCATTGGGCGCGTAGATCAGGTTAAACGCATAGGGTCCGCTGGGCAACGCAGCCTGAATTGACTGGATGGCAGCTTCCACCCTTGCAGGCGGCAATCCGGCTGCGCCAAATGACCCCATCAAGCCGACCTTGCCCAAAGCGATGACCATATCCACCGAAGAAATGGCGTTCGCCATTGCCCCGCAATAATAGGCGTAGCGCGTGCCATAGCAAGTGAGAAAGGAAGGATCGCCAAAGGCAGAAGGCAAGAGCGCAGGCAGCACCGAAATCATCTCCCAGTCAGAGCCGCCCGCCGATTTTGCGGAAAGCTGCCCTCCCTGCGCAATGCCCACCTGCACCCCGTCCGTGACGGCATACAGCGGCTGAGAAAGATTCAGCAGCGCGGCACGAATCTGACTCTCATCCACCGCCACCTCATCCGCGTTCCCATGCCACCCTAACCCCAGCGGCGCGGCAGTCTTTGCCTGCAACACAGCAGAATTTTGCTTCAGGTTGGTCATATTTTCTCCTTTATGAACCTTGCTCTGCCAAACGGAGGGCTAACCCCTTCGCTTCATAAATGCGCAACCCATCCGCCCACAAACTGCCTTCCGCCTGAATGTCAATGCCCTGCGCTGTCCGTTCCAGATGGGTGATATGCACTTCCACTTCTATTTGCTGATGCGATGGCACAATCTGCCCGCGATACCGCCATTCCATTTGCGGTCCAGCGATTTGAAATGCTGGGAATTGCAGATCGCGCCCCAAATCACAGCCCAGCGCGTACACTTGCAGCGCCTGAATCAGCGCCTCAATCCCCAGCGAACCGGGCATAACCGGGTCCTTGTAAAAATGGAGGGGATAGAACCAATCCTGCGGATGCAAAGCGCGTTGGGCGCAAACATATCCCATGCCATGCTGACCGCCAGCCTGCATCAGGAATGCCGTATCCAACCAGTTCATGCGCCCACTTGCCAAATGATATGCCGGTCGGTGCGGATCAACCTGACGCAGCGCATCCAGATTAAGCCATGCGCCCTGCGCTTCATTAACTTGCCGCAACCAGGGTGCTCGCCCCTGTCCGGTGTCCAACCCTGCAGAGGTTTCCATCGCCTTGGCGGAAAAATAGCCAAAGGATGCGCTGCCTGTAGCGAAAATGCGTCCCTGCGCGCTCATCTCAAATCGGAATTTCTGAATAACCGTTTCCCCGCTGACCACATGCGCCGTCAGCTCCGCGCGGGTGAGAATCGTTTCCGCTGCACCTGGGAGTTCGCCCAGCCAATCCATCGCGCCATCCAGGTTGCGGAAGAAGAAGCGACCCTGGCGCAAGTTAGACAAAAACGCATACGTATCCAGGTACGCAGACAAGAATCCGCATGGCTGCAAGGCAATTTCCATCCAGGCAGCGTGCGGCACCACGCCCGAGGGATTCTCCTGTAAATACCAGGCATCTCGCGGCACATCATATTCCACTTCCACCTTCGTGGGCAAATCCGGGCGGCGGCGTGTGGCTTCGACCATCACCACGCGGCTCATCATCTTTAGTGCGCCGTTAGGAATGCGCGGCAAAAGCAACTCGTCATACTCGCGGAAATCCGGCCCCATGCAATCCGATATTTTTCCGGTGCCGAACGCATCCAACTGCTCAGAGGTGAACAGAGCCGGGCGGGTGGCATTCTCGCTGCCCATTTGCATTGCAATCAGCGTATGCAGCCCAGATAACCCTGCCGAACGCTGTTTTAAGAACTGCTCATGTGCGTGCGCAGTGCGCTGCGCGCTCTCTGAAAGTAATTTCAACCAAATTTCTGAAGGAAAAATCATTCCCATGAAATTCCTTTCCTCTCTTGTTTAATCATTCTCTTGCCCCTGGGGCAACTTATAGAGCGCGGCGAAATTCACTGGAACGCGCTGGCTAAACAGGCGCGCCATCAAGCGCACCAAAGAAGTGGCGTCATCCGTGCCACGCCGATTGATGGAAAGCGCGGCGTGCGGCTGCCCCTTCAGTGATTCATCCACCCAGCGTGTACAGTTGCTGCCTGCGCCCACCTCAATAAAGACGCGCGCCCCGTCCGCATACACTTTGCGCGCTAACGCCGGAAAATCCAGGGCAGAGGTGAGCATGTGGGCGATCTTTTCGGAGATCTCTTCCCCACCCCCCGCCCCCATTTTCAACGGAATCGGTTGATTATCCGCTGCAGAATACAATTTCACTGCCGGAATGCACTCTACGGGCCAGTTATGCAGCTGCTTTAACCCACTGTAGGCAGCACGGGTTGGCGCGCAATGCAAGGCGTAATCAAACGGCGCGCGCAGGGATGGGCAGCGCAGCGCAGCGATCACCCGCTTACAGGCTGCTGGATCGCCGCCAATCACCACCTGGCGCGGCGCGTTGATGTGCGTCAGATATACGTGTTCTTCTGCCGCCAATACTGGCTGAACGGCTTCCCATGAGGTCATCAGAATATAGTTATTCCAGAACGGTTCTACGCCATCTGCCTGCTCCCGCTCGGGCAGTCCCCAATCCGCGCGGATGGCATTTTGCGGTCCCGCCAACTGACTGAGGAATACAGGTGACTGTTCCAGCATTTCCGTCACGCCATCCCCCTCCTGCCAAATTTGACTGGCGTACATCATGCTGTTCTCACCCAACGAATAGCCAAATGCCGCGCTGGGATGCAAATCAAACCCCTGCTCTAAAATATACGTGAACAGAATGGCAATCGCCGTGCCCGAAGTGAGCATGGCAATCGGATCCGCCAACAGAGCCGCTTCCTGCGCCGCCTGTTCCTCTTTTGTGGGGACTGCCAGGCTGCGCGGATAAAGCTGCTCATCGCGGATCACCCGTCCCAGGTCGTTGGTGCGCCCATACGAGCGAGTATGCAGCCAGGGGAACAGGCGGAACAGGTCTTTACCCACCCAAGGATACGAATTAAAGGCGCCCGGGTAAACCAACGCCACCCCACCCTGCTTGCCAACCGGTTGCGCTGTAAAATAGCTGCCCAGCGGCGTCTGCCATTCACCACCAGCGGCGAACGCTTCTGGCAAGGCTTTCAACGCCAAATCCATTTCACGCACAAGCTCCGCCTGAGAATGCCCCAATAAAGAGAGCGCATAACGGCTCTCTGGATCATCCTGTGCCGTCAGGTAGGCTTCCGCCATAAAGGACGGCAAGTCATGGGCGTATTGCAATTCACGCTGTAAAGTCCCCACCCGCGAGAGCAGCCCCGGCAAGTCATCGGCAACGAGCGGCAGCAGATATAAGCCATTCTCTTGCAAAGCGTGATTATTCAAGAGGGCGAATTGGGACGCTTCCTCCACGATCAGGTGGCTGAAACTACCACGTTGCCCTACAACGTTCACCCCAGCGAGGCGGGATGAGCCGCTTTCCGGGGAAAACCAGGTTTTGGAATAGGATGGAATATAAAACGGCGCGCTTTTCCACAAGGCGGGCAATTTCGGAGCCTCCCACCCAAACGCGGCGGGTAAAATCCGCTCAGAGAGGCATTCGCAGGCATGAATCAGCCCAGCCAGCCCTGCAGCAGCCCCTAAATATCCCAATTCGGCTTGCGCGCTGCCCAAAGCAGTCGTCAGCCCTGCTTCCGGATTGCGGTACACCTGGCATAACCCGGCAATTTCCACGCCATCCAGCGCATCCACCCCGCTGGCAAAGGCGTCCATATAGCCCACCTGCTGCGCGGATATTCCGGCTTCGGTCAACGCCTGGCGGCAAACGCCGCGTACCCCTTCCAGGGATGGGGCAACCGGCAGCACGTTCCCTTCTGCCGCATCCCCTTCAACATTCACGCAAGCGCGAATCAAGCCATAAACGGGCTGCTCTTCCGCCTGCGCAGTGGCGGGAAGTTGCAGTCCCACCGCGCCTGCGCCGCTGCCCAAAGACCAGCCATGTACATTCCGGTCAAAGCCCATACCAGCAGGGCGTAACGCCACATCTATGGCATCCGCGCCTGCTGCAGCGGCAAAGATCACAAGATGCGCCTGCCCACTTGCGAGCAAATTCTGCGCGTATTCGAGCGCAGCGGCAAGGGGTTCCGCCACAGCACTCAAGTCAACTACCCGCGCTGCCCAAGAGAACGTCAGTTGAACCGGTTGATTGCAGGCATAGAGAACCTCCACAAATTGATGCGTCGCTTTGTGCTTCGTCCCCTGTCGCCAAGCCCGCTCGGCCGCCTGCATCAGTCCATCCGCCGCGTCCCCCCCAATATGGACGCCTGCGCTGCTCCAGGCTGCCTCCATGCTGACCACCGCCAGGCAATGTTCGCTGGAAAGGGTCATCCCTCCGCCACCCAGCGCGCTGCGCCTGGCGCGCGCTCGCCGATCAACCGCTTTAAATATGGGCTGATTGTGCCTTCCAGCCCCTCAATATGCACGTAAGTGCGTCCGGCTGCATCCGTCACGTCAATATTGCCTACTACCGAAGTATCTGTCTGCGATTCCACCTGCATGGTGACGGTGAACGCGGTATCAAACGAGATCGAACGATATTGCTGTAACTTACGCAAGCTGGAAGGCAGGCAAGGCGCATCATAAAAATATTGCGCCCAAATTAGCAGGCATTGCACGATGGCATCATAAATAAATGGATTGGAGGTGTACGCCGGGAACTGCCCCTGAATACGATCCGCCACATGCGGCAAAGTACAGCGCATCACCAGCTTGCCACGGCTGATGTGCAGCACTTCTTCCACGCCCTGAAAGCTGGGTCCGTGAAACAGCGTGCCATCCTTGTACATCACACTGCCCAGAATCGGATTGCCCGCCGGCAGCGTATTTTCACCCACTTCAAAAATAGGCGCGTCCGGTAACGTCTTTAGGAGCGTGCAGCGCAGGCTGTAATGAAACTGCGTGCGCCCCTTCTCGTTCTTGCTGGAAATGAGCGCGTCAAACACAATCCGTTCCTCTGATTTGACGACTTCTTTTAATTCTAAGGTGTGTTCGGTGGGCAAATGTTCATCAAAGACAATTCCCTTCAACACACGGTAATTTTCAATGTCAGAGAAATGGAAGCCCGGGTAAAGCTGCTCACAGCTATACGCAATCCATGAGGCTGCGCAAGTGGCAGGCAGCACCGGATGATCGCCAATTTGATGGTCGAACAGGAAGGGATTCTCATCCACGCGCAGCCGCCGCTGAATTTCATGCAATTTCAGCCCATCCGAAACTTGCGCCGCAGGCTGTACCGGAACGCCCCCTACCACCACCTGCACGCCCGCCGCGCCGTTACTCAGAGCATCTACCAGCAGTTGCGCGCCCGCCTCACTTGGGATCACTTCCACGTGCCGCGCTTCAAATACTTTCTTCAACTCGGGCGTCACCATACCTGCGTCCCATGGACCCCAGTTAATGGAAATCACGTGGCAGTTGGGGTATTTGTGCTGCAACATATAGGCGGATTTGTTTAAAATCTCGTTAGCGATGGCATAATCCGCCTGACCTACGTTGCCAAAGAAACCCACAATTGAAGAAAACAACACAAGAAACTTCAATTGCGGCATTTCCACGCACGAAAGCAAATTTTCCAATCCATTGACCTTGGGCGCCATGACGGTCTCAAAGTCGCTTTCCAACTTTTTTTCAATCAGTTTATCCACCAACGCCCCCGCGCCGTGAATGATGCCCGTCACCGCGCCCACATGCTGAACGGCTTGCCCTACCTTTGCGCGCACGTCATCGCCATTTGTCACATCCGCCGCCAGGTATTCCACCTGTCCACCCGCGCGCCGGACCGCTTCCAGAGTGTTTTGAATTTCCTCGCTTGAGCGTACCGCAGCAAACAGCTTTTGAATACGCGCAGGGAGTGCTTTTTCACCCTGGGCGGTGAGGTCCGCGGCAATTGCCTTCTTCAGCGCAGTGTCATCCATGCCATGCGGGTCAAAATGCAGGTCAGGCATCGCCGCAGAAGATCGCCCGAGCAAGATAAACTTGCAATGCGCTTTTTCCGCCAGCTTCACCACGCAGCGCGCCGTAATGCCCCTCGCGCCGCCGCTGACCAAAATCACCGATTCAGTGTTAATCAAAGAAAGCTCGCTCATCTTTCCCCTCCAGTTACAGGAATGGCGTTGACGATCAAGGTAGAACGCTCTTTGAGCGCGTTATACCCCACTTCCACCACCAAGCGGTTAGGGTCATCCATCTCCGTCAACACACATTGCGCCATGACTTCATCCGCCAACGCAGGGCTGAGGTCTACCGCCTTGCAATACACCCCTTCCCATTCCAGATTCAGGGTCTTGACCAAGCCGAACAGCCCGCCGCTCATCAGGTGGGCGGACGACTCACCGCTCAGACCAAATTCCCCATCCAGTTGGATGACAGCAATAAAAGCAGCCCGACCTTCCTTGGCGGCATCATTTAGCTCCATCTTCAAGTGCTTTGCTGCCAAAAAGATCAGCTTCAGACCGGCGCGGCTCTCCGCAGAAAAATCCGCAGCCTCGTTCTCTTCACCCGTCAACGCCAGATGCACAAACACAGCCACCGCGCCATACTTTGCCCGAATTTCGGCTAAAGTCGCTTGCAGACCTGCTTCCGTCCAATCCGGCAGTTCAAAGACTGGTGCAGAATAAGACCCTTGCGCCTGGGTTGAACCCGCCACAACAGGGAAACGCAGAACGATCACCTGCCAACCGCGCGCCTGCAATTTTTCAACTAGCAGCGCAGCCGCCGGCGTGCCATTTTCAGCTACCAGGCAGATGTGACCGGCTGGCAAATCAAAATGGATGGCGTCGGGCAGGGGGAGCGTCTTCCGCTCTACCACGCCTTGCTCGACGCCCCAATCAAAAGGGGACGAAGACTCCGCAACTGCCTGCGCCTCCGGTTCAGCAGAACCATCAGAACTTGCGCCGCCGAGCAAATATTCCCCAATCTGGCTCAGGGTGCACAATTCAGCCAGGGCAGCCGCATCCGGCTTGGGTAACTGCGGAAACTGCGCCTGAATTGCACCCAAAATCTCCACCCGTTTGATCGAATCAATTCCCAGGTCGGCTTCCATATTCATATCCGGCTCTAACGTTTCCACCGGATAGCCGGTTTTCTCGCTGACCACTTGCATCAACGCTTCGCTCAACTGCGCCGCGCTGACGCCGCCCACACTGACTGCTTTTTCAGGGGCAGCTATGCTGGCAGCACGCGCTGATTCTTCAACCTTCATGGCTGGCGCGGCTACAAGGGCTGGTTTCGCAGCCTCCGCCGGTTGATTTGCGCCCAGGGCAGCCACAATCTGGCGTAAGGAATGCAATTCAGCCAGGGCAGCCGCATCCGGCTTGGGCAACTGCGGGAATTGGGTCTGCATTGCGCCCAAAATTTCCACCCGCTTGATCGAGTCAATCCCCAAGTCAGCTTCCATGTCCATATCCAGCTCCAACGTCTCGGTTGGATAGCCAGTCTTTTCACTGACCACGTTCAGCAGCGCATTCGTCAACGTTTCAACGCTGATTCCCGTTGCCGGGGACGCGGCTGGCGTTACGGGTTGGGGAACAACGGGCGCGGCGATTACCGACACGGGTGTCTGCACCACAAGCGCGGGTGCAGCAACGACCGGCGCAGGTTGCTGAATAGCTACGGGCTGTGCAACCGCCCCATTGGTGCGCACAGGAATGGTCGGGGCTGCGGGTTGCGTTATTATCGGACGCGCAGCGCGAACAACCGGTGCAGCAGTCTGTTGAACGGTTCCATGGGTTGCCGTCTGGGTGAAGTTCTGCGCGAATTGCTCCTGTGCCTGCATATATTGCTGATGGATGCGCAGCGTCTCCGCCTGATGGTCATGGAAGCGCACCATACTGCGTTCCAGACTCTCAAACAGGGGCAAAATCGCGCTCATTTCACCAACGTTGCTGCTGCCTTTGCTGACCAGCTCCGTCTGAAGCGTGGTTAGATTGGCAAAAGCGCGCGCATATTCTTCTTCCGTGCGCAAATATTGTTCATGCAGCCGCAGCGTTTCAGACTGGTGCGCCTGATAGTCGGCGAGCAGGCGTTCCACAACACTTGAATCGACATTCATAGATACCTCAGCGGGTTGATTGACCATAGGGATAGGCGCAGCCGCCACCAGCGTAGGCACAGAATGAACCTTGCCATTGCCATTGGTAGGCGCAGCAGTTGGAGGGATGATAGAAGGCGCGCTCTGGCTGATCTTAAAGCCATCTTGCAGCGCATTTTCAAAGGCGCGGCGCGTTTTTTCTGTGACATATGCCCCGCCGTTCAATGTAACCGTAACCGCGCTCTTTTTGCGCGTAGAAACTTTCATCGCCGGACGTGCATAGCGATCCATCTCTGTCATCGGCAGCCCCGCCACCCGCAAATTCAACACGGCTTCGCGTAACTGGCGGTCGCTATCTTTCTTGGCGTTGGCGTTCAAAGCAACTGCCAGGTGCGGCTGACCCTCTAAAATGTTGCCGACCAGGTTGGTCAGCACGTTTTTGGGCCCAAATTCCACAAAGATGCGCCCACCTTCGGCGTAAATGGCATCAATTTCATTGCGGAACAGCACCGGATTGAGGATATGCTTCTCCAACGCCATACGGATTTGCTTGGGGTCTTTGGCGTGGGGTTTGGCTGTGCCGTTGGCATATACCTTCAGCATGGGTTTGTGAAATTCTTCCGCAGCAATCGCTTCTGCAAAAGGCTTTTGGGCATGTTCCACCAAGGGAGTATGGAACGCCGCCGAAACCGGCAACGCCATCACCCCAAAACCACTGGCTTCCAGGGTAGCCTTGGCGCGCGCCATCACTGCCTTTGAGCCAGCAATTACCATCTGATTACGCGAATTCCAGTTTGCCAGGGTCACTTCCGCATCGTTAGCAAACAACGCGCGCACCTTCTCCACGTCGCCTTTGACCGCCATCATCGTGCCAGCGTCAAAGGTCGGGTCAGCAGGCGGAGTCATGGCTTTGCCGCGCGCCTTCGCCAGACGCAAAAAGCCAGTATCACTCAATACGCCGCCCGCCCAAAGCGCGGTCAGTTCGCCGAAGCTATGTCCTGCCGTGAAATCCGCCTGGAAGCCTGCCGCCTGCAAAAGCTTATATAGCCCCATGCTGAATGCGCCAATAGCGGGTTGGGCATTTTCAGTGCGGGTGAGCGCCTCCGAAAATCGGTTGCATTCGGCATTATCAAACGTAGGTCTGGGATAAACGCGCGCAGAGAGCGGTTCAGCGCCATCCTGCAAAAAGAGTTCATCCATCTCTGCAAATACCTGGCGCACCGGCGGGAAGTTGACCGCCAATTCGCGCCCCATATTCACGTACTGCGAACCCTGCCCGGAAAACAACGCCACCACCTTACCCTGCGCATCCATCCCATGCTGGCGGTAGAAAATTCCCTTGGGATGTTCCCAATTTTCAACGCCGCGCTTTTCGGATAAGGTATCCAAGCAGATTTGCAATGCCTGGGCTGCCTCCTGCGCAGTCTCTGCGACAAAACCCACCCGCGCCATCTGCTTGGCAGGGAGTAAGTTTTTGCTGGCTTCCGTCAGCTCCACAAAACGCACCGCGCCAGTCTCGGATTGCATCGTCTGCAATTCGCGGCGGCACAAGTCTAACAACTGCTGTTCATTTTCGGCTTGCAGCAAAATACTCTGCGCGCCAGGATTCGAGCGATATGCCCCATCCTGCTCAGGCTTATATTCTTCCATCACAATATGGAAATTGGTGCCGCCAAAGCCAAAAGAGCTGACCCCTGCGCGGCGCGGCGGCTGACTCTTGGCGCGAATCCAGGGGCGCGTTTCGGTATTGATGTAAAACGGGGTATTTTCAATATCAAATTTCGGGTTGGGGCGCGTTACGTTGATGGTAGCAGGCAGCACCTTGTGATGCAACGCCAGCGAGATTTTCATCATGCTCGCAATGCCCGCCGCCGCCTTGGTGTGCGCGATCTGGCTCTTGACACTGCCCAAAGCAATAGACTGTTTGCGCGGATTGTTTTCCCCAAATACCTCACACATTCCAGCAAATTCTGCAGGGTCACCCGCCATCGTGCCAGTGCCATGCGCCTCGATCAATCCTACCGTCTGCGGAGCGAAGCCCGCCTCAGCATAAGCGCGGCGGACTGCCTTCGCCTGTCCTGCCGGGCGCGGCGCGTAAATGCTCTTAAACCGCCCATCGCTGGACGTGCCAATGCCTTTAATCACGGCATACACCCGGTCGCCGTCCCGTTCAGCATCCGCCAGCCGCTTGAGGACGATCATGCCGATGCCTTCACCGACCATCATGCCATCCGATTCGGCGTCAAAGGTGCGCACATGTTCCCCCTTCGAGAACGCCGGGGTCTTGCTAAAGCACATATACGAGTTAATCGAATTATCCGCATCCACACCGCCGGTAATCATCATATCCGCGCGACCTTCGATCAGCTCTGCCACTGCCAGGCGCAACGCCGCCAACGAACTAGCGCACGCCGCATCCACCACGCAGTTGATCCCACCTAAATCAAAGCGGTTGCAAATGCGCCCGGCAATCACGTTGCCAATTGCGCCTGGGAAGGCATTCTCTTCCCAACCCACATACGCCAGTTTCATCTTCTCAACTACTTTTTGGGTATCGTCCGCTGAGAGACCGCAGCTTTTCAGCACCTTCTCCCACACCGGATATTGCAGGCGATTCATGAGCGGGGTGAACAGCTTGGAAGACATCCCCACCACGCCCAGCACGACGCCAGTCGCGTCGCGGTTGAAGGTCGTGCCTTCCCCATAGCCAGCATCTTCCAACGCATCACGCGCCACCACCAGCGAAAGCAGCTGCGAAACGTCCGTCACTTCCAGAATGTTTGGCGGTAGCCCAAATTCCATGGGGTCAAAGTCAACATCCGGCAAAAATGCGCCGCGCTTGCAATATGTCTTATCTGGCGCAGTAGGATTCGGATCATAATAATCTTCAATTTTCCAACGGGAAGCGGGAACGTCTATCACGCAGTCCACTTTGCGCAAAATATTCTCCCAGTATTCACGGGGGTTATGCGCCTGCGGAAAGAGCGAACCCATGCCGATAATGGCAATAGGGGTTGTATTCACGTGCGAATAGTCTATGGATGGATGGGATTTTTCGGATTGGGTCATACTTGATCCTCCTGTAAGATGGGGTATTGCTCTGTATTTAAGGCGAAAAGATCGCCGTAATGGCTTTCCAAAATTTGGCTCATTAACCTACTAAACCCCATGTTTCGGGGATGGTTTCGGTTTCGTTGCAAAATTGACCCATTTGGGGGATAAAAAACAGGCGATTTAGACAGATTTTCTCTCCAAATCGCCTGTTTTTTGAAATGCAAAAAATTTAGCGCAGCACTTGAAGCAAATTGCTATAATCATCCGTCCAAAGTTGCACGCCAGGCTTACTTTGCAGCGGACGGCTGCCGCTCTGTACCTCCGCATTCTTAAAGAAGGTATCTCCAGCGGAAAGAATCACCCAACGCGAGGGGAATCCCAGCGCATCCTTGGGTTTGCCTTGCACAAATACGCCATGCAGCCCCATCGTCTGCTGCGCCTGCCATAAGACGGGTTCAAGGTCCAGGTACTTGTTAGAGATGTTAAAGACCATCAACCCATCTGGTTTGAGCAATTTTTGATAAAGCGCAATGGCTTCACGGCTAATCAAATGAGTCGGCACGGAATCTCCTGAGAACGCATCCAGGAAGAGCAGATCGAAACTGTGTTCCTCCCCTTGCGCAAGCGCGCGCTCCAGGGAAAGCCGCCCATCCCCTTCGATGATGCTAATTTTCGCCGCGCTGTCTCTCAGGTAGGTAAAATAACGGTCATCGTGCGCCACCTGAATAACCTGCGGATCAATCTCATAAAAGCGGAAATCATCGCCTTTCTGCCCGTAGAACGCCATCGTACCCGTTCCCAAGCCCACCACGCCCGCCTTCACCGGCTGACCGCTCAGGCGTGGCGCATTTTGCCGGAACGCCAACGCTGCCCCGCTGCTTTCGGTGTAATACCCTGGCGGCGAAGTGCGTTTAGCAGGGTTCACTGCCTGTACCCCATGCACAATCGAGCCGCTCACCAGGCTATAGGCTTGAATCCCGCCGTAATCATCCAACCGCACGCGCTGCACGCCATAAAAGTCACGAGTCACCTCAATCGCGCTGGAGAACCCTACGTAGCGCATCAGGATAATCATGCCGGCCGTCACCAACGAAACGGACGTAATCGTGATCCGTAAGCGATAGATATTCCCACGTGTCTCCTGGAAGGCAATCGTCACCAACACATCCGCGCAAATGACCAGCGCCGCCGGATATTCCCAGAAGTCACGGAAGAGCAGGGGCGCAACCAATCCAACCAGAATGCCGCCAATCGCTCCGCCCACCGCTAACAGCAGATAGAAAGTGGTCACATGACGCGCATCCGGGCGTTGGCGATACAGTTCACTATGGCAGAGCAGGCAGCCAATGAACATCACAAATGAATTGGCTAAAATTTGCATCCAGGCAGGCAGCGGGGCAGGGTCCGCCAGGAAGATAAGCGCCACCAGCAGGGCGATCATCATCAATACCACCATCCACCCGCGCCGCTTTTCCACAAACTGCGTAAAGCCAAAAATAAACGAGAGCAAATACAGACTGAGCGGCAGCACCCACAAGAACGGCACAGAAGCCACGTCCTGGGTGATCTGATTGGTGGTCGCCAGCAGCAGCACCGATCCGCAGGTGGAAAGGTTGATAATGCTCATTGCCTTCACCCAGCCCGATTGCCCATCGGAAACAGCTTCTACTTCTGGCAAATCCTCGGCATCCGCAGCTGTGTCCATCAACTCTGATTCCACCTGATCCGCCTGCTGGCTGACGCGCCAGGCAGTGAAGATCAAAACGGCAAGGAAAACGCCAAACCCCTCCGTCCAAAAAATCGCTTGCTGATGCAACGCCAACACCGGCTCAAACAGGAACGGATAGCTCAACAGAGCAAAGAACGAGGCTGCGTTAGATAATACATAGAAAGAATACGGAGATTGCTGCTGGTAAATGCGGCTGAACCAAGATTGCAGCAGCGAACTGGTGGTAGAGAGCAAGAAATACGGCAGCCCCACGCTGACCAGTAGTACCAACAGCACCTGCCAGCCCGGAAAATCGTTCCCCAGGGTAGGCTTCCAGCGCGCATCTGGCAGCAGCGGCACGCCCCATTGCACCGCCATCACAATCAGCCATAGCAGCACCACGCCCAATACCAGGGCATGAATTCGCGTTTGCGTCTTTAGGTGAAATCGGCTGAGGACGAAGGCATACCCATACCCCACCACCAGCATCACCTGAAAAAAAAGCTGCGAAGTCGTCCAAACCGATGAGCCGCCCCCAAACCAGGGCAGAATATACTTGCTCATCATCGGTTGAATCTGAAATAACAAAAACGCCGAGACAAAAATCGTCAGGCTGAAGAACCAATATTGTTTAAGTTTCAGGTTGATGGAGTCCACAGGCGCGATTATAACAAATTATCGAATCACTTGGAACAAATTGCTATAATCATCTGTCCACAAACGCACAGAATCCTTACTCTGCAAATCGCGCGTGACGTTGCTGTTCGCCTTGACGTTGTTAATCACAACACGATCCGGCGCGAGCATCACCCAGAAGGATGGAAAATCCAGCGGACCCTTGGCTTTGCCGCCGATATACGTCCCTTGCAGCCCCAAAGCATCCCGCGCGCGCGTTAACACTGGCTCCAGGTTCAGATATTTATTGGAGATATGAAACACCATCACGCCGCTTGGGTTGAGGTGATTTAGATAAAGTTGGATCGCTTCTTTGCTCAATAAATGGGTTGGGATGGAATCGCCCGAAAAAGCGTCAATAATCAACACATCGTAGCGTTCTGAGCCGCTCTCTTTCAACTCACGCTCCATCGAAAGCCGCGCATCCCCCTCCACAATTTCCACTTTGGCTTTGGCATCCCGCAAATAGGTGAAGTAAGGCGTGTTATAGGCAATATCAATCACCTTAGGGTCAATTTCATAAAAGCGAACGACATCCCCCGGCAGCCCGTATTCGGTAATCGTCCCCACGCCCAAGCCAATCACCCCAATTCGCAGCGGCTGACCGCTCTGGCGTTTCGGGTTCTGCAAAATCGCCAACCCTACCCCACTGGTTTCGGTGTAATAACTGGTAAAACGATATTTCTCCTGATCTTTGGTAGCTTCGATGCCGTGAATAATTGCCCCGTTCACCAGGGTATACGCCGGAACGCCGTCAAAATCCGTCTCGCGCACGCGCACCACCCCGTAAAAATTACGCTGCGCCATCAGGGAAGCCGAATACGTTTCCAGCGGCATGACCACAATCCCCACTGCCAGCACGCCCGTGATGACCGCCAATACAATCCGGTAGCGATAAAGCGAGGTATTCTTCTGTTCATAAATCATCGAGACGAGCAAATCCGCGCAAAATAACAGTCCCAGCGGATATTCCCAGAAGCCCTTGAACAGCAGCGGAGCCACAAAGCTGACCAGAATCCCGCCGAATGCCCCACCGATGGACAGCATCAGGTAGAAAGAAGTC
Source organism: Anaerolineales bacterium (assembly GCA_038206515.1). GTDB lineage: Bacteria > Chloroflexota > Anaerolineae > Anaerolineales > Anaerolineaceae > DSYU01. Next base: position 25,192 of record JBBRAT010000010.1, read on the forward strand.
AGGTAGCGCGGATCAGGGCGGCGGCGATACAGCTCGGTGTGGCAAAATACGCACACCACCAGCAGCACAAACGCATTTAACGTTATTCCCAACCCCAATTCCAGCGATCCGGGCGTCAGCAGGATAATCAGCCCAAACGCCAGGGCATCCAGCATAAAAAAGACCATGATCCCGCGACTGATCTTAATCCGGTCGTTGAAAGCGATAATAAAGGAAATCAGGTATAAGCTGAGCGGCAGCACCCATAAGAACGGCACCGAGGCAATATCCTGAGTCAGTTGATTGGTGGTCGCCAACGACATCACCGTAGCGCAAGCCGCCAGGTTGATCCACAGCAGATAGTTGCCCATCGTGGGCTTCTTGGCGGGCTGCTCTGTTTGAATTTCTTCAGGGAGAAGTTCTTCCTCATATTGTGTTTCATCCGTTTTGGTTTTGGCATACACGCGCCAGGCAGTCAGGCACAGGGAAGCCACGAATAACACAAATCCACCTGACCACAGCAACGCCTGCTGATGCACCGTCAGGTTAGGTTCAAAGATCACCGGGTAGCTGAGCAGCGCAAACAGCGAAGCAAAATTGGATAAGATATAAAATGAATAGGGCGATTGCAGCGCATACACGCGGCTAAACCAGGCTTGGATCAGCGAGCTGGTGGTGGATAGCAAAAAGTACGGCAACCCCACGCTCACCAGCAGCACCAACAGCACCTGCCAGACAGGAACAACGCCAGGCGAGGGTCGCCAGTTGATTCCGGGGGTGATGGGCGTTCCCCACTGCGCCGTCATCGCCACGCCCCACACAATTGCCACAGCCAACAGCGCAACGTGCAGGCGCGTTTGAGTTTTAACGTTCATGCGGCTAACGGCGTGAGCATAGCCATAGCCTCCCAGCAGCAGCACCTGAAAGAACGCCTGCGAAGTCGTCCAGACAATTGTGCCGCCGCCGAACCAGGGTAAAATATACTTGCTGATGAGCGGCTGCACCTGGAATAGTAAAAACGCCGAGACGAAGATGGTCAGGGCAAAGTACCAATACTGGGTTATTTTAAGCCGTTGCGTTGAATTCACACTCTAAATTATATCAAAAGAAAGAGGATACCATGCCACAAGATCGTACACGCAAAATTGTCATTACCGGAATCTTAGGAGCAATCTCTATTTTCCTGGGCATTACTCGTTGGGGATTTATCCCCTGGTTCAGCGGCGTATCCGTCACCATCATGCACATTCCGGTCATCATTGGCGCCATTCTGGAAGGACCCATCGTGGGACTGATCGTTGGCTTGATCTTTGGCGTATTTAGCATGATTCAAGCCGCCGTTGCCCCAAATGGGCCCACGGATGTCTGGTTCACCAACCCACTGCTCTCCGTTGCGCCTCGCCTCTTCATCGGACCGGTTGTCTGGCTGGTTTGGAAGCTCTTGCAGCGTTTGCCGATGGTGGGGTTGATCGTAGCGGGCATTGTCGGCAGCCTGACCAATACCATCCTGGTTTTGGGGGTCATTGGCTTAATGGGATTGCTCCCCTGGGCGGTATTGGGCGGCATTACGGTAGCCAATGGGCTGCCCGAAGCGGGTGTATCCGCTTTCTTGACGCTCGCAGTGGTAGGAGCGGTACGCGGCATTCAGATACGGCGCAAAAAAGGCGCAGACCTGGATTAATCAGAACTATAGCCAAATCATCAAAGCAATCAGGGCAGTCATGATTCCCATGGCTGCCCAATCTTTGCCGGTGAAGTGCATTTCAAACATAGAAGACCGCCGATCGGTGCAACCATACGCGCGCGCATCCATTGCCAACGCCATATTTTCCGCCCGCCGCAAGCTGATGACGAACAGCGGCACAATGACCGGCAATATCCGCCGGACGCGGGTGATGAAATTAGTATGGGCGTCCCAATCTGCGCCACGCGCCGCCTGCGCTTTGGTGATCCGCTCCGCCGTTTGCGCCAGGAGTGGGAAGAAGCGCAGCGTCACCTGAATGACCATCACAAAATCGCGCACCGGCAGGCGCAGCAAGGTGAGCGGCTTGAGCAGCGAATTGAGCGCGCGCGTAATTTCGGAGGAAGAGAGCGTAGAGGAAGCCAACGCCAACGCCACCACATACGCGCTGAAGCGTAAAATCAGGTTTGCCCCCGCCGTCAAATCCGCTGAGGTGATCGTCTTGCCAAAGACCTGAAACAACGCCACGCTTTCATCCATACTGACGTGGAAAAAGACCTGAATCACCGCCAGAATCAACAAAAAGGGCAGAGCAGCTTTCCAACCGCGCCAGGCAGGGCGTGGAGAGAGCTTTGCCAACGCCCAGCCCCCCAACGCCGCCACAACACCCACTGCCAACGCTAGCGGATGCGTTTCAAAGGTTAACGCCAGCAAAAAAGCTGTTATACAGACAATGCGCGTGCGCGGATCAAGCCGGTGAATTAGCGAATTACCGGGCAGATATTGCCCAATCGGTAGGTCGCGCAGAAATTCAAAGTCGCTCATGCCGCCCCCTCCGCCTGAGCGGATCGCAGCGCCGCGTTAAGCGAGGGCAAATCAATCACCTTACCAGAAATTTGCCAACCTCGCAGCCGCAGTTGATCCGCAATCCGCACCGCCACAGGCGTCCCCAGCCCCACCTTGCGCAGTTCCTCCCCCTGTCCGAAGATTTCCGCACTCGTCCCGCGCATCACATCCTGACCCTTATAGAAAACGGTCAGGTCTTGCGCCAGGGCAGCCAGGTCTTCCATTTGGTGCGATGATAGTACCAGTTCCATGCCATCCGCCTGCATCATCTGCAATTGCTCCATCAACTCCAGCCGCGAACGCGGGTCTAGTCCGGCGGTGGGTTCATCCAGGAGCAAAATTTCCGGCTCCAGCACCAGGGTAGAAGCCAACGCCACTTTGCGCCGCTCGCCGCCGGATAAGGCAAACAGTGGGCGATCCTTAAATTGCTCGAAATCCAACCCCACCCGCTGCATGGCGCGCTGCACCCGGACGGATAGCTTTTCTTCGCGGGGGAATTGGCGCGCGCCAAAGGCAATCTCATCCCCCACATAATGTTCAAAAAACTGCGCCTCTGGGTTCTGAAAGACCAATCCTACCTTTTGGACAACTTCTCTGCGGCTGAGTTGCGCATCCGTCAGGTCAAATGCGCCCACCCGCACTTGCCCTTGCTGCGGACGTAGCAATCCGTTCAGGTGCTGCAATAAAGTTGACTTGCCTGAGCCAGTGCGCCCCAGCAACCCGTGACCGCGCCCACGAAACGCCTGAAAATTCACGCCCTTCAGCGCCTGATGCGCCAGCGGCGTACCTTTCAGGTAAACATATTCCAGTTGCTGAACATCAATGAAGGGATTGCTGCGCTCAAAGCTGGGCGCATCCGCTGCCAGGTGATTAGCATGACCGGTGAATGTGGGCAAAGCCGCCACCAACTCGGCTTCTGTCAGCAAATTATCCGGCAAGATCAAGCCTGCCTCGCGCAAGGCTTCGGCTGCGCGCACGGCGGGCGGCAAATCCACGCCCCACTGCTTTAGCTTCTGCGCATCCGTGAACACTTCACGCGGTGAGCCATCCTGCGCCACCTGCCCCTGGTGAAAGACAATCACCCGCCCTGCCTGGGAGGCTTCTCCCATAAAATGGGTGATAAATAAAATGGTCATCCCCGCCGCGTTCAAGCGCCGCATGGTATCCATCAACGCCAGCCGCCCGGCAGGGTCAAGCATGGTGGAGGCTTCATCAAACAAGATGGCGCGCGGACGCATGGCTAACGCCCCCGCCAACGCCAGCCGCTGCGTCTGCCCGGCGGAAAGCATGTGCGGTGGACGGCTGCGCTGTTCCAGCAAGCCCACTTCCGCCAGAGCTTCCTCCACCCTGGCGCGGATTTCAGCGCGTGGCAAGCCTAAATTTTCAGGTCCAAAGGCAACGTCTTCCTCAACGGTTGCCCCCACAATTTGATCTTCCGGATATTGGAAGACCACTCCCACTTCCGTATGCAGCCTAATCCGTCCGGCAGATTTGCGCGTATCAACGCCGCCCACCAGCACCTTCCCCTGCGTGGGTGAAAGCAAGACAGCCGCCAACCGCGCAAAGGTGCTTTTGCCTGAGCCATTCGCGCCAATAATCGCCACAAATTCGCCCTGCTCAATGTCCAAAGACACGCCACGCAAAGCCGGCAGCCCGGTGGATTCCTCGGCTGGGTATTGGAAATGTACATCCTGAAAGGTCAAAAATGGCGTCATCGCGTGCAGATTGTAGCACAAAAGCCTTTCCTTTTCGGGCTGGTCTGGATAAAACCCCCTTCGCTAAAAAAATTCTGTAGGGGCTGGGCTTTGCCCCTGCCCATCTTCTCAACGACGGGCAACCGCAAGGGTTGCCCCTCCCTATAAAAAATAGAAGTTACTGCTCAGTCGCCCCCCACGTATTCGCAGGGTGATCTCAATCCGTGTAGTGGCTTCCGGCAGGAAGCCTGTTCGCAGTCGAAAATATCCCTTGCGAACCAGAATTGAGCTGATGAAAATTGGGCTTCCTGCCGGAAGCCACTACGCGGACTGGGATGCCTGAGCAATAACAAATAGAATTTATAATCCTGTCATATTCAGGTATACTGAAAGAGGATGAAGTCAATGCCCCCCACATACTCCAATGCGCGTTACACTGCCGCCGGAATCATCGCCATTTTGTTTTGGAGTACCAACGTGGCTTTTTCACGTTCGCTGACGGAGCAACTTGGCACACTCACCTCTGCCGCGTTGATCTATACCCTGGCAGGCATCGCCGGACTGCTCCTCTCAGCGATATTACAGCCGGGCAGCTTGCGAGCATTGCGCCACCTGCGACCGATTTACCTGTTTGGCTGCGGCGGGTTGTTTGTGATCTACATTTTTAGCTTTTACCTCGCAGTCGGCATGGCAGCGAATCACGCGCAGGTGCTGGCAGTCGGGTTAATCAATTACCTGTGGACGGGACTCAGCCTGGCGTTTTCTGTCCCCCTGCTGCACAAACGCGCCCATCCCTGGCTGTGGGGCGGCATCCTTCTGGCGTTGATCGGGGTGGGGTTGGCGGTCATTTCGGCGGGCGACCCTTCTGCCTTTGATTGGGGTCAGTTTTTTGCCGCCAGCAGCCTCATTCCCTACCTGTTGGCATTGGTCGCCGGAATCACCTGGGCGCTGTATTCCACCCTCAGCCGCGTATGGGGTGGCGAGGCAGAAAGCAGCGCGGTGCCGCTCTTTTTGCTCGTCAGTGGCTTGTTGGTGGGGTTGGCGCGCCTCTTCACCGCTGAAAATACGCACCTGGCTGCCTTCACCCTGCCGCAATTAGCGTATATGGCGTTTTTTCCAGCCATGCTTGCGTACACCTTTTGGGATGTGGCTATGCGTAAAGGAAATCTAGTATTGGTGGCATCGCTTTCTTACCTGATTCCCTTGTTTTCCACGCTTTTCTCCTCCCTGCTGCTGGGAATCACGCCCCATCCGCTGCTCTGGCTGGGAGCTGCGTTCATCATCCTCGGCGCGCTGTTGGGTAAATCCGCCCTTCAGGAATCATGAACCAGGGAACAAAAGCATTGCGGCTTTCGTCATCATCTTACGGTGAAATGTGAATCCACTAAAGGAGAAACCTCTTTGAAACCAAAATACCTCTTTGTCATTCTCCTGACTGCCCTCTGCCTGATGGCTGCCCTGCCCGTTCACGCCCAAACAGCGGCGGGTGTGCAGATGAAGGCTTCCGCTGCGTATGGGGGCAATTATAAGTACGGGGAATGGCTGCCCGTTTGGGTGGAACTCGAAAATCAAGGTCGTGACCTGACCGCCGAAGTGCGCGTGCAAGTCCCTGGCAGCGGACGGACGACCACGTTTGTCGCGCCGGTCTCTTTGCCCAGCGGTTCACACAAACGCCTGCCCGTTTACGTGTTGGCAAATAATTTCTCTCGCCAGTTAACCATCAACCTGGTGAGCGACAATAAAGTCGTGACCACCCAAACGGTGGATATTCACCCGCAACCCAATATTACCTTTTTAGTGGGTCTGGTTACGCCTGAACGCGGCGCGCTTGGGCTGGTAAGCGGCATCAGCATCCCAGGGCAAAGCCGCCCGGTCAGTCTGGTTGACGTGCAGCTTGCCGACCTGCCAGAACGTCCCGAAGCCTTGCGTTCCCTGGACGTTCTCATGATTAACAATACCGATACTTCCAAACTCACCCCGGCGCAAAAGAATACCCTGCAAAGCTGGGTATCTTCTGGCGGACGGCTGGTATTGGGCGGCGGCAGTGGCGCGCCGCAGACCTTTGCAGGCATCCCCGATACCTTACTGCCCGCGAAGTTGCAAGGCTCCACCGAAATTACCGCTGATTCCCTGGGCGCGTTGGCTGAATTTGCTGCCGCTGACCGTGTGCAAACCTCCGCAACCTTCGTGGCAGCGGTCGGTCAGGTGCAAAGTGCCGCAGGCGCGCGCGTTTTGGTTGGCACCGATGCCCTGCCGCTGGTGATCGAAAAAACTCTGGATTCCGGTCACGTTGATTTTGTTGCCCTGGACTTGAGCACCGCTCCCTTCAACGGGTGGGCTGGCACGCAGGCTTTTTGGGAAAAATTGCTCTCCCCCGGCGCGGAATATGACGCAAACTTACCCTTCGACTCTTCCCTCAGCCAGATGCGCGCCAATCAATTGAGCTATGCCCTCTCGAATATTCCTTCACTCGATTTACCCTCCGTTCAGGGACTCAGCCTGCTGCTACTGGTCTATATTTTGGCAGTAGGTCCGCTCAATTACATTCTCTTGCGCCGCATTAATCGCCTGCATCTTGCCTGGGTGACAATCCCCATCATCACCTTGCTCTTTACCGGCGGCGCATTTGGACTAGGCTACTTGATGCGTGGCAATGACCTGATTCTTAACCGCGTTGCCATTCTCGATATGCAAGCAGGCGGCAATGCCCAGGTGACGAGCTATATGGGGCTGTTTTCGCCCAGTCAGCAGTCGTATGAAATTACGGTGCAAGGCGAAGGGTTGGTCTCGCCCATGAATGCCAGTGACCCGGGCGTTTGGAATCAAACTGCGCCGGTGGGCGGCGCGGAGATGTCCTTTATTCAAGGGCAGCCTTCCACCATCAAGGGGCTTACCGTCAGCCAGTTTTCCATGCAAGCCTTTATGTCTGAAGAAATCTGGGCGAACTTTGGCAAGCTCACTAGTGACCTTTATATGGAGAATGATACGCTGAAGGGAACGGTGCGCAATGATACCGCCTATCCGCTCAATGACGTGGTGGTCGCTATTCAAAATCGCTTCCAGAAGCTGGGCAACCTGACCCCCGGGCAGGAAGTGAAAGTAGACTTGGGCTTAGGCAACTTATCGCTGGATCGCTCTGGCATGCCGTTGAGTTATCGCCTTTTTCAGGAACAGGATAATCCGAATGGCGTCCCCCTTTCGCGGGCAGCGCAGCTGAAAACCACCATTTTGGATACCGTCTCGAACAATGGATACGCTTCTAAATTCAGCAACTTTGCGCCATCAGGTGGGCAAAGCAAATTACTGGCGGACCAAAGCGTATTAATCATCGCCTGGCTCGATCAGGCTCCGCCTGTCGTAAAAGTGAACAACAACGCATTATCGCAGCAGACCACCGCTTTGCTGTATAAGAACACGAGTTTTCGCTTCCCAGTAACCGGTCTGATTCAAATTCCGGCAGGATTAATCCCCGGGGCAGTCACTAAATTTTCCGCACAAGGCGGGGAATGTGGAATGCCTGGCGCGCCCGCCGTCAATATGGCAAGCGGTGAGGCAGAGTTTGAATTTACGCTGCCCGCTGACCTCAAAGGCGTCACGTTTACCAACCTGAAAATCAACGTCCGCCGCGATGGCAGCCCCGCTACCGATGCCCCCGACCTCAATTTATGGGATTGGAAAGCCAAGCAGTGGATGAACATTCAAAAACCCATTCTAGGCACCAACGAAGTGCATAATCCAGCTGCCTTGATTAATGAAAATGGAGTGGTGCGCGTGAGCCTGAAAAACAATGATGCCAACTTCAGCTGCATCTACCTCGACCTGGGCGTGGATGCGCAGCGCGGCGCGCAGGTGACCCCATGAGCGACTACGCCATCGAAACCCGTGACCTCACCCGCCGCTTCGGCAAAGTCACCGCCGTCCAAGGGCTAAATCTGGCGGTGCCAAAAGGCGCGCTCTACGGTCTAATTGGACCCAATGGCGCGGGCAAAACCACCAGCCTGCGCATGTTAGCCGGTCTGTTAGCCCCTTCCAGCGGCGAAATTATCATCAATGGCAACCCAATTCAAGAGAATCTTAACGAACTGCGCCGCCAAATTGGCTACATGCCTGACTTCTTCGGTGTATATGAAGACTTGCTGGTCTGGGAATATCTGGATTTCTTCGCCCGCTGCTATGATCTGCCTGGCTCTCGCCGCCGCACCGTGGTGGATGAACTGCTGGAACTGGTTGACCTGACCGAAAAGCGCAACGCTTACGTCAATACCCTGTCACGCGGGATGCGGCAACGCCTGTGCCTGGCGCATGCGCTGGTGCATGACCCGCAAGTTCTCTTGCTCGATGAGCCTGCCTCTGGGTTAGACCCGCGCGCCCGCGTGGAAATGCGTGAACTCCTGCGCGAACTGGGCGCAATGGGCAAAACAGTGGTGCTGAGTTCGCACATCCTTAGCGAATTGGCTGAACTATGCGATTCTATTGGCATTATCGAGCGCGGCAAGTTGGTTGTCAGCGGACGATTAGACGAAATCCGCGCGCGCTTACAAGGCAGCCGCCGCCTGACCCTGCGCGTCCTGTCTGATGCCAATGAGGCGGAAAGCATCCTGCGCGGATTAAAAGGCATCGGCGCTATTTCCCGTCCGGCTGCTCCCCCTGACCCTGTAGATCTGCCTCTGGCAAATGTTCCCGGCATAGATTTGGAAGTTGAGTTTAATGGCGATGACAACGCCAAAGCTGACTTGCTAGCTGAATTGGTTCGGCGCGGCGTGCGCATCCTCGCCTTCACGGAAACTCAAACCGGGCTGGAAGAAGTTTTCTTACGACTGACCAAAGGAGAGGTAGCTTGATGAAGCCATTCCTTGCGCGAATTAAGTGGGGTGTCAACCCTATCATTGTCAAAGAGTTGCGCTCGCGGATGCGCGGTCCACGCGCGTTTATCACCCTGACAGTCATTTTGCTGCTGATGGGCGCGCTGATGTATGGGTTTTATCAAATCATTCTGGCAACCACGCGCTATAGCAGCATCCTTAGCCCGCAGATTGGGCAGGCAATGTTTGCTTCCCTGGTATTTCTGGAACTGTTTATGATTTGCATCATCACCCCCGCGGTGACAGCCGGGGCAATCAGCAGTGAAAAAGAGAAGCAAACCTACGAAATGTTGATGAGTACCCCGCTTTCGCCAACGCGAATCTTATTGGGCAAGTTTATCTCCGCCATGACCTACGTCTTTTTGCTCCTGTTTGCAGCAGTTCCGCTGGCGAGTGTCGTCTTCACCTTTGGCGGAGTCGCCCCCTTGCAAATGCTGCGCGCCTTGCTCATGCTGCTGCTAATTGCCTTCACTCTCGGTGTCCTGGGCGTATTCATGTCCGCCTTGTTTGGGCGCACCGGTTGGGCAACCGTTGCCAGTTTTATCAGCGTGGTTGTGCTTTCTGTGGGTCCCATCTTTGTGGCGGTATTGGTAGGCTTGATCCTCCAAAAAGAACCGCCACGGTGGATATTAGCCCCTAGCCCCATTTCTGCGCTTTCTTCTGCCATCGCAATCGTTAGTAGTAACGGACAGGATATATTCGGCAGCTTGTTTGGCGTTCTGAGTGGGGTATGGTCCACCGGGGTAGCTCCCATCAGTCAGACGGATATTCCGCGCCCGCTGTATCATTACAATATCGCCTTTTTCTTGGGCTTTTCGCTCCTCCTATATCTATTTGCCACGCGCCTGGTACAGCCTACCCGCCGCTTCCACCTGAAACGCAAAGAATGGCTGCTGGGAATAGCTTCGATTGTCCTCTTCTGTGGAGTAGTAGCCGGCGCATTTCTATTTACCGCCCGCCATTACGAATGGGCTGTACAGTCGCCATCCGGGAATCTCGCCATTGGTCCTAATCCGATCAGCGGGCCAGCCCCCGCGCCAGCGGTTGGCATTCAAGCCAATCAAGTGGTGCAGTTGCAGACTGCCTATCCCGCGCCTACCCTCAAGCAAAACGCCATTCAAACCCTGCCTCCTTATATCCCTCCCACCTCGGATATACTTTTTGTTGCCGATTCCGAAACCTTGGGTCACGTCTACGCGCTGGCATTGCGTCAATTCCTGAACGTAGACAAACCACTGGGCGATAAAATGGCGGACATTACTTCCTTTTCCGCAATTATGGAAACGAATGACCCCCCGAATTTACCCAACCTGAAGAGCATGCCCCCTTCCACCCTGGATGAAAAAACCACTACAACCATCAGCAATAACCTGCAAGACCTGTATATTCATCTTAATTGGGTAAAATATCGGGACGATGTCGCTTTAGATTCAAAAACCAGCGCGGTGCTACAAGGCAAAACCGCCATCCTCAATCTTGGCAACATTCATACTTATACAGATGACTCAGGCACGCTCTCCATCCCAATCAACCTGTATATCTCCCCAAAGCAAAGTTTTACCTACCTGGTGGCGCTTAAGCGAGAGATCAACGATTGGAGTATCATCAGGTCTGATCCGATCCAAGGAAGCACCCCATGAAATCCGCGCTGACTCCCTATCTTGTACGTTTTTCGCGCCGCTTACGCCTGCGGGATGGGCTTCATTTTGCCCAGTTTACGCTGCCGTTCGCTGGAATTACGGCATTGCTCATCCTGGTGATCGGCCGCCTGCTGCCCATTGAAAATTTACTGTTCTATGCCCTGCTTCCACCTTTATTGTGGCTGATCGCATCCATTGGCTATACGCTGTTTCATCGCCTGCCGCTCTTGCAGGTGGCTGCCCGCCTGGATGTTGAACTTGGACTAAAGGAACGGCTTTCTTCCAGTCTGGCAATCGCCAATCACCCTCTCCAAAATAATCATTCAGAATCGTATAGCACATTGCTGGCGGCTTTGCATCAAAATGCCCTGCAAGCCGCACAGGGAATCGATCCATCCCATGATTTACCGCTGCCTTTCTTCCGCCGCCGCGTACTCCTGACTGCCTTAGAAGCGGCATTAGCGGCTGCCCTGATCTTTGCGCCTAACCCCATGCAGGACATTCTGATTGAACGGCAGGCAATTGCCCGTCAAGCGCAGCAGCAAGCTCAACAAATTGACCGCCTACGCGATCAGATTCAACGCAACCAGGCAATGACCCCTCAGCAACGCGATGAACTGTTGCGCAAGTTAGACGAACTCTCGCGTCAGTTGCGTGAAAATCGCGGCGACCTGAAGCAAGCTCTGGCAGATCTTTCGCGCCTGGAAGACGCATTGCAGGCGAAAATTGATCCAAAAGCCGCACAGCGTCAGGCAACCGAGCAAGCTATTGGCGATCAGCTACGCGCATTAGCCAATAGCAGCAGCGATTCCAGCTTGCAAGCTACCCAGGAAGCCTTGCAAAAATTAGCCGATCAAATGAAAGATATGTCCCCCGAAGCGCGTCAGGCATTGGCGCAGCAACTGGCACAATTGGCTGCCCGCGCCGCCCAGGCAGGGGATAACCAGTTAGCGCAGGCGCTTTCCGGCATGTCGCAAGCAGCCCAATCTGGTGATGCGCAGCAAGCTCAACAGTCCGCCCAAGCCGCTGCCCAGGCATTGCAGCAAAGCCAGAGTCAGCAAGCCAACCAGCAAGCCCTGAATCAGGCGCTGACCCAGGCGCAATCCAGCCGTCAGGCGCTTGCCCAGTCCGGCAAACAGGCAGGTCAGCAAGCCGGGGGCAGCCAACAGCAAGCCCAATCCGGTCAGCAAGGACAGGCTGGTCAGGGACAAAGTGGACAATCGCAACAGGGGCAGGGGCAGCCCGGTCAGGGGCAAAATGGACAGTCACAACCAGGGCAAGGCGGCAATCAGCCCGGCTCTGGCGGCGGCACAACTGCCAGTCAGCTGCCCCCAGGTCGGCGCACTGGCTCTGCCACCACGCCACGCGGCGCAGGTCAGGCGGGCAGCGTCACCCCATTGGATAAGGTCTATGCGCCCCGCGCCACCGGTTCAAAAGGAACTGGGCAGATGAACGTCACCGGGCAAGATACCAGTCAGGGGCAAACCACCACCTCCCAGCAAAATGACCCCGCTGGTGGACTCAATAACCCATCCCTGGTGCCTTATCAGGACGTATATCAGGAATATTTTAATTCTGCCTCCCAGGCAATTGATCAATCATCCGTTCCGCCCGAGATGAAAGATTATGTGAAATCATACTTTTCACAGTTACAGCCTGCTCCTTAGTGGAAAGCGTATTCTTTGATGAAAAGCCATATATTTTCTTTCCTCACTCTGCTTCTACTCTCCGCAACGCTCTCGGCGTGCAGCGGCATAACCTTTCACTTTTCGCCTGAAGCCGCCGTCACGGATGTTATCCTACAGCAGCGCGGCATTGGGGATATGACCGTCAACCCACAGAGCATTGTCATCCGCCAGACGCATAAAATAGACAGCTCTTCTGCCATTGTGGTTTATACTTTTCAGGCGCTATTGAATGATAATGCAAAGATGGATTGCCTTTATTCCACCCAAACCAGGCTCTCTATCGTGGGCTGGCAGGTCGGTAGTGGAGGTGGCGGTTGTTCTAGCGCGCCAAAAACAGAGGAAGGGCAAGAACCGCTGCCCATCCAGTTCGGCTCTGGCATCTCTACCAGCGACCAAGGCGGCAATACCAGCTTAAGTGACGTGTATGGCTTGGTCACCAACCCTGAGATCGTCAAAGTGCGCGTCACCTGGGAAGATGACCAGACCACCGAAGCAGAGGTCATCAACAGTAGCTTTATCACCTTCCGCAACGCCGCAGTCGGCTTAAAAACCCTGGATGGACTCAACCAGAAGGGCGAGAGCATCTTTAATCAATCCCCCGCTACCACGCCAGAAAAGAAATAGAATCCTGAAAGGAAACCCGAATGGCAACTGAAGCAAATACTCTCACCGCCGATGAATTTCGCAGCGCCGCCGCTGAAATAGAAGCCCAGGTAGGCACCGTCATTGTGGGGCAGACCAACCTCGTCCGCCAAACGCTCGTCACCTTATTGGCAGGTGGCAATGCCCTGCTAGAGGGCGTGCCAGGCTTAGGCAAAACTATGCTGGTACGCACCCTATCCGATGCCATTGACTGCTCCTTCTCGCGCATTCAATTCACCCCTGACCTGATGCCCGCCGATATTGTCGGCACAAATCTAATCGTGGAAGACGAACAGGGACGCCGCCAGTTTCAGTTTGAGGCTGGTCCGGTCTTTGCGAATTTGGTGCTGGCGGATGAAATCAACCGCGCCACCCCGAAAACCCAATCCGCCATGCTAGAAGCCATGCAGGAGCATTCCGTGACGGTTGCCAAAGCAACCCGCCGCCTGCCTGAACCGTTTTTTGTCCTCGCCACTCAGAACCCACTGGAAATGGAAGGCACCTATCCATTGCCAGAAGCGCAGCTCGACCGCTTCTTCTTCAAAATTGATGTGCCTTTCCCTTCGGTGGATGAACTGGTGGAAATTGCCAATCGCACCACCGCCAATCGTGCTCCCGCTGCCCAACCCGCCGTTAACAGCGCCAAAATCCGGCAGATGCAGCTTTTGGCGCGGGATGTTCCCATTGCCGATCACGTGCTGACATTTGCGGCGCGCGTCCTCAAAGCCACTCACCCACAAGACCCCTCTGCCCCAGCCACCGTAAATAGCTACGTTCGCTATGGAGCCAGTCCGCGAGGGATGCAGGCAATGATCCTGGCAGGCAAAATCTTTGCCTTGCTAGATGGGCGTTACAACGTTGCCTTTGACGACATCCGCGCCGCCGCCACCCCCGCCCTGCGTCATCGTATCATCCTCAATTTTGAAGCCCAGGCAGAAGGCATCAACGCGGATGCAGTGGTCGCCCAAATTTTGCAAGCGATTGTCCCTGAAAAAATCGCCCAATGACTTCTGCACCGCTTTTCCCGGAAAATTTCTTGCGCCGCCTGGAAGGGTTGACCCTGGCTGCGCGCCGCGCCATGAATGGGCAAACCCAGGGCGAGCGGCGCAGTCCAAGGCGTGGGCAATCGGTGGAATTTGCCGATTTCCGCCCCTATTCGCATGGCGATGACTTCCGCCGAATTGATTGGAACGCTTACGCCCGCCTGGAACGCTTCTTTATCAAACTCTTCGTGGAAGAAGAAGATCTGACGGTGCATTTCCTGTTGGATGCCTCCCGCTCAATGGATTGGGGAGAGCCAAACAAGCTCCAGTATGCCCGCCAGGTGACCGGCGCGCTTGGCTACGTTGCCCTCTCTGGGTTGGATCGTGTCACCGTGAATGCCTTTGGCGCAGATCAAGTGCTGCCGGCGGTGCGCGGGAAGCGTCAGGCGTTGACTCTCTTTGATTTTCTGCAAAAAGTAACCGCTCCCACCGTTGAATCTGCTGCGCCAGACCCTACCCGCTGGATCACCGCCTATGCTGCCGCCCATACCCGCCCTGGGTTGCTGGTGCTGCTCTCTGATTTGATGAATGACGGCTGGATGGATGGGCTGCGGCTATTGGCGGCGCGCGGTTTTGAGGTGAATATCCTTCACATCCTCGCCCCGCAAGAAATTTTCCCACAGTGGAATGGCGACCTCAAGCTCATTGACCTGGAAGACGGCGCAGGCGTTGACATCACCGCCGATTACGACCTGCTGGCGCGTTATCAGCAGAACGTCAGCGGCTGGCAGGCGGAATGGCGGCAGTTCTGCGCGGCGCGCGGCATGGGGTATGTGCCTGTGCAGACCACCCTACCCCTGGATGAACTGCTCTTCGCCTGGATGCAGCGTCAGGGAGTGCTGCGATGAACTTCTTAGCCCCAAGCGCCTTCTTCCTGGGTCTGCTGCTGCCGGTAATCGTGGCGTTTTACCTGCTTAAACGTCGCCGCACCGAACAGCCCATTTCCAGCGTGTATTTGTGGCAGCGCATGGTGCGTGACGTGGAAGCCAACGCGCCCTGGCAGCGATTGCGCTTTAACTGGCTGATGATTTTGCAATTGCTCACCCTTCTGGCGTTGATTTTTGCCCTGGCGCGCCCCTTCAGCTGGACGGAAGGCTCCAGTGGGCAGGCGGCAATTTTCATTGTGGATACTTCTGCCAGCATGGCTGCTACCGATGTTGCCCCTAACCGGTTGGAATCAGCCCGACAGCGCGCCCGTCAACTCATCGCTGACTTGCCTGATTCCGCCCGTGTGACAATTATTAACGCCGGGATGGAAGCGCAAGTGAAAGTTTCCTCCTCCCTTGACCGCCGCCAGGCAAATCAGGCGCTCGCCGAAATGCAAATCACGCCCACCGCTGCCGACTTGACCACCGCCTTGCAGATCGCATCCGCCATTGCCGCCCGCCAACCAGGGACGGATATTTTCGTCCTCTCGGATGGGCGCGAAAAATTACCCACGCATCTGGTCGTCAAAGGACGTTTGCGCTACATTCCCTTTGGCTTATCGGGCGATAACCAATCTGTTAGCCTGGTTAGCTTGCAGCCTGCCGCAGATGGCACGCAAACTGCCTTTGTGCAGGTCAGTAATTATAGCCAGACCTACGTGACTCGCCGATTATTGCTCTATGCAGATGGGCAGTTAATCAATTCGTTTGACCTGAAGGATATTCCTACCGGTGGGCAGCGCGGCGTCAGCATGGAAGGCTTGCCTGCCAGCGTGCATCAGGTGGAAGCCCGCTTGGATGGCGCGGATGCACTCCCCCTGGATGACCATGCTCTGACGGTGCAACAGCAAGCGCAAAAAATCACCATCCGCCTGGTGGGGGGAAACAACGTCTTCCTCAATACCGCCTTATCCCTAATGCCCGGCATAGACCTGATCGCTGAAGAGCCGCCCAGCCTTCCCGCCACTGCGCTCACTCCGCTGCCCGCTGGCACGCCCACTACCCAACCTACTCCCACTGCCGCGCTGACTAATGATTCCACGCCTGCCCTGACCATTTATGATGCCACCCTGCCGGATACCTTGCCCAAACAGGGCAGCCTGCTATTGATTGCCCCGCCGGGCAGCACGTCTCTTTTTAACCTCAACAGCGTCACGCTGGTGAAAGCTCCCACGCCCCGCGCTTTGGATGCCAGCGATCCGCTGCTGAATCACGTGGTACTCAGCAATATCAGCGTCTTAGACGCAGTGGATATTTCCCTGCCAGATTGGGCAACTTCCGTCATTGGCGGCGACCTGCCCGATGGGCGCAGCGTTCCCTTGCTCTTTCGTGGCGAGGTCAACGGTCAGCGGGTGGCGGTGCTTGCCTTTGACCTGCATCATTCCGACTTGCCGCTAAACGTGGCGTTTCCGCTGCTCTGGTCAAACCTGACGGATTGGCTGATGCCCGGCGCGCGGCAAGGACTGCCTGCCCAGGTTGCCCCTGGCGGTGCGCTCACTTTTGCCGCCCCGGCTGTCTCCCCCACCGAAAAACGCGCATCTTCTGCTACGATTGTCCGCCCAGATGGCAGCTCCATTCAGGTTCAGGCTGAAAATGGGCAATTTCTTTTCAATGACACCACCCAACTTGGACTGTATCAGGTGCGTTACACGGGCGGAGCGGTTGCTGATTTTGCCGTCAATTTGTTATCCGCTCAGGAATCCGACCTGCTGCCCGCCGATTCGCTGGCTGGCGTAGAGAGTCAGGAAGCTGGAGCTACCTCTGGGCAGCTTGGTCAGCGCGAATGGTGGCGGATTTTGGCGTTGCTGGCGCTGGGCTTGTTGATGGGGGAATGGCTGGTCTATCAGCGTGCTGCTCTGGCGCGCTTCCGTGATTTTCTGCGCGTCAGACTGCCGCAAAGGATGAGCGGGCTGCGAAAAGGATTAAAATGATCGGTCTTTCGTTTGTTGACCCACAATATCTATTTCTTCTCCTGCTGATTCCCCTCACCATCGCCCTCGCCCGGTATGGACGGCGTGCGCTCTCCCCATTGCGTCAATGGGGCGGATTGGCGCTGCGCTGCTTTTTGTTGCTGCTCATCATTCTAGCGTTGGCAGGCTTACAACTGCGCCTACCCTCCAATACGCTGACCACTGTATTCGTGTTGGACGTTTCCGACAGTATCCCTTCCGCTGAAATTACGCGCGGACAGGAATTTATCCGCGCAGCTACCGAGAAAATGCCCACCGGCGACCAATCCGCCATTGTGGTCTTTGGCGCAGACTCGTTGGTGGAACGCCTTGCCTCGCCTGATTCTGCCCTGGCGAAGATCAGCTCTATTCCCATTACCACCCGCACTGATATTGCTTCCGCCTTGCAGTTGGGCATGGCGCTCTTCCCCAACGAAGGCGCACACCGCCTTGTACTCCTTTCGGACGGGCGCGAAAACCTGGAATTTGCCCAAAAACAGGCGCAGGTGGCAGCTTTGCAAAATATTCAGCTCGAATATGTGCCGCTGGGACTATCCGCCAATAATGTTGAAGTGTTGGTGGATTCCTTTACTACCCCCGCCCAGGTGCGTCAGGGGCAGGATATTGACTTGAGTCTGGTCGTGCAGTCCAACGCTGTCACTACCGCGGGACTGCGCATTTTTGCCGATGATGCACTCATTGACAGCCGCGAATTAAAGCTGACGGTCGGCGCAAACCGCCTCAGTCTCACCGTCCGCAACCCACAGCCGGGCTTTCACCGCTACCGCGCCCAAATTCTGCCGGATGCGGATACCCAGTTGCAGAATAACGAAGGCGCAGCCTTCACCGTGGTATCCGGTCCGCCCAGTGTGCTGCTGGTGGAAGGCGGCGCAGGCGAAGGGGATGCCCTCACCCGCGCGCTGCAATCCGCGCAGATGGGCGTTACCGTCATTCCGCCTGAAAAACTACCCACCACTCTGCCAGAACTGGCAAAATACGATGCCGTGATCTTAATGAATGTGCCTGCCGCCGCACTGCCAGCCGGAGCGATGCAAGCCCTGCCCGTCTATGTGCGTGAATTGGGCAAGGGATTGCTGATGACCGGCGGCGATTCCTCTTTCGGCGCGGGCGGTTATTTACGCTCACCTCTGGAGGTGGCGTTGCCCGTCTATATGGACGTAAAATCCAAAGAATTAGCCGCCAACCTCGCCCTGGTGGTAGCGGTGGACAAATCCGGCAGCATGGGACGCTGCCACTGCGACAACCCTGACCTGAATCAAAGCTACGTTGCCAAAGAGAGCGGTCAACCCAAAGTGGATATTGCCAAAGAAGCCATCATGCGTTCGGCGGCGGCTCTTGGTCCAGATGACTATATGGGCGTGGTGGCGTTTGACAGTCAAGCGCATTGGGCGCTGGACATACAGCAGAATATCAACCCCGTCACGCTTGAAAATTCCATCAGCACCTTTTCCGCCCAGGGCGCCACCAACATGACCGCCGGCGTAGATGCTGCTTATCAGGCGCTAAAGGGGGTGAACGCCAAACGCAAGGTCATTATCCTGATGACGGATGGCTGGGTTCGCACCGGTGACCTGACTCCCCTTATCAAGCAAATGCGCGATCAGGGCATTACCCTTAGCATCGTTGCAGCAGGCGAAGGCTCGGCGCAATACCTGCATGCTCTGACGGACATCAGCGGCGGCAGTTATTACCCGGCGGTGGATATGATGTCTGTGCCGGATATTTTCCTAAAAGAGACCATCAAGTCCATTGGGCAATACATCATTGAAGAACCCTTTTACCCGCTGCCCGCTGGCAACCCCGGTCCCGCCCTGCGCGGCATTGATGAAACCCTGCTGCCAGACCTGTTCGGCTATAACGGCACGTCCCCTAAAAGCACAGCACGACTCGACCTGCTCACCCCGCGCGGCGACCCACTTTTTGCTTCCTGGCAATACGGACTAGGGCGTTCTGCGGTGTGGACTTCGGACATGAAGGGGCGTTGGGCAACCGATTGGCTCAAATGGAAGGACTTCAGCCGCTTCAGTGCGCAACTGGTCAATTGGCTGATGCCCTCGCCCCAGGTGGAAGGACTCTCTCCGCGCGTTTCACTTAACGATCAGGGCGCAGTGATCCACCTGACCGCCCAGGACGCCTCCGGTCATCCCTGGAATGATTTGAAAGTCCAGGCACGCCTCACCTCTCCTGATTTGAAAACCACCGACCTGACCCTCTCCCCGACTGGACCCGGTCAATATGAAATCACCACCCGCGCGGATGCCAGCGGCACCTACCTGGTCTGGTTGAGCGCATCCGCAAATGATTCGCCCCTCGGGCAGACGACGCTGGGGCTAGTCGTCCCTTACTCGCCAGAATATCACGCGCAAGGGGTCAGCCTGGGGTTGTTGGATGAATTAGCGCGCATCACCCAAGGCGGAGCGCTGCAAGACCCCATTCAGGCATTTGCGCATACCCTGCCAGCCATCTCCAATGCCCGTGAAATTGCGCAAACCTTGCTCCTGATCGTTGCGCTGCTGTTCCCTCTGGACGTTGCCATCCGGCGCGTGCTGCTCACCCCGCGCGACTTTGCCCTGGCGCGTGCCTGGGTTGGCAAACGCATCACTCAACTGCGACCGAACGCAACCCGAAAAGATGAGCCGGCGCTGGGGCAGCTCTTTTCCGCGCGTCAACGCGCCCGCCAGCAGCAAGATCGAACCTCCGCTGGGATGCCTGAATCGCCCACGCCAACCCAACCTCTACAGGAACGCCCCACCGCGCCAGATGAGATCAATCAACCCGCGCCATCCACAGACTCGCTTGAACGTCTGCGCGAGGCAAAAAAACGCGCCCGTAAAGGGTGATGATTCACAACTGCTCAGGCATCCCAATCCGCGTAGTGGCTTCCGGCAGGAAGCCTAGTGTTAGTCGGGCAATTCCCTCTGCAAAACGGAAAACGCCTGATAACTCTTAGGCTTCCTGCCGGAAGCCACTACGCGGACTGCATCACCGCTGCGGATATGGGAACGCCTGAGCAATCACGATGATTCAATCATTTCACCTCCCTTTACAACCTGTTAAGAACTTTATGCACAGATTCACAACATCCCTTTTGGCGTGCTATAATGCAGATATGACAGTAGACTCAGAGCAAGACCTTGAAAAATTAAAACGCGCCGGACATGTGGTTGCCCTGGCGCTGAAAGAAATGGCTGCCCAGGTGCGACCTGGCATCACCACACAGGAATTGGATGACATCGGCGCGCGTGTGATGAAAGAAAATGGCGCGCGTTCCGCCCCGATTTTGGTATATAACTTCCCAGGGGCAACCTGCATCAGCATCAACAGCGAAGCCGCGCATGGCATCCCTGGCAAACGTGCAGTCCAACCCGGCGATTTGGTCAACCTGGATGTCTCGCTAGAATTAGATGGCTATTTTGCGGATGCCGCCGTCACGGTGGAAGTCAACCCGGTTAGCACGATTGGGCATAACTTGGTGCAATGCGCCCATCAAGCGCTGCAAAAATCCATCGCTGCGGTACATGCGGGCGTCAAAATTAACGTGATTGGCAAAACCATCGAAGATCAAGCCACCCGCTGCGGCTTCCATACTCTGCGCGACCTGGGCGGTCATGGCGTAGGACGTACTATTCACGAAGAACCCCACAGCGTTGCCTGCTATTACAACCGCCTGGATAAGCGCGAGCTGCAAATGGGTCAGGTTTTCACCATTGAACCCTTCATCACCACTGGCGCGCATCATGTTTACACCGACAACAAGAACCATTGGACGCTGCACACCGCAGATGGCGGTCTTTCCGCCCAGTTCGAGCATACAATGGTAGTCACCAAAGGGAAGCCAGTAATTATTACATTAATTTAATATTTAAT
This sequence comes from Anaerolineales bacterium, assembly GCA_038206515.1. Lineage (GTDB taxonomy): Bacteria > Chloroflexota > Anaerolineae > Anaerolineales > Anaerolineaceae > DSYU01. Next base: position 46,030 of record JBBRAT010000010.1, read on the forward strand.
CGGTAAAAGATGTGGTATGATCTGAAACGAGGAACAAATGGACGATAAAATTACGATTATTGAAGGACCACCGCCAGTATTTGAGCCAGTTGAAGATGGCTGGGCGCTCGGCTTAAATGAAAGCCCGTTGCTCTATGGGCTAGCCGTTACCCGTTTGCGCACCTTCAATGGACCCGCTTTGGTAGAGCGCTGTCACCGCGCCTGGAACAGTCAGGTTGCTATTCATCTTCACTATCGCAATGATATGGGATTGGAAGAAAAGTCACCGATCATGGCTGCTCGCTGCGTAGAAACGGACGAGGGCAATGTGTTGCTGCTTTGGTGCCGCCGTGAACCGGAACAAATCGAACAGGACTTTCACCTTGACGATCAAGACGACTCATCCGATTCAGATGACGACTCATTGATGCCGTAAGAGAGATCATTCTAATCAAAAGGTGTGGGACCTATTGTGAAAAGAAAACTTCACATAGGTCCCACACTTCATTTCAAGGCAATCTCTGCCCTTATTTTTTCACAATCCGAAAATAATCGGTTCGGGTCAAATCATCCACGGAATAAACCACCATAGCATCGCCAGGCACCTCCTGGTCTGAAAGGCGCCATTGCCACGTACACTTCCCTTGCTGATCGGCTTGCTGATAAGAAGGCAGCGGCAAAATTTGCGGGATACTGTGGGAATTCCGATAAAGCAGTGTGCAGACTTGCCCAGGTTTTGCCTGGATAATCACCGAAACAACTTCTCCCATAGAGGTATCCAGGATAGATAGTCGTTTAAGCTTCTCCGGCGTTTCCGATTTGGAAGGTGGCAGGCCCTTTGGAACTTTACGAACCCCATCAGACTTTGCGCTATGCGGGGGATAAACAGATTCGCTATTGGACATGAAGGGTGAACGTCCTCCCATCCCCAATACAATCCCGGCAAAAAAACCGATAACAAGCACACACAACAAAACAACACAACCCCTTTTTCCAGACACTTTCCCCCCTTAACGCACTTCTATGCCATAGAAAATCATATCAAAAAGACGCTCGGCGTACCATGAAAAAGAGCCGATCACCGCCTCCAATACACTTCTCCTCTCCCTGAGAATACCCACTTTATTTATACCTCATTCTTATGGATTTTACCCTTGCAAACGAATTATAATATTCTACAAGGAAAATTTCATTTATGCCTACCACTATCCATCTAGTTTCTCATACGCATTGGGATCGAGAATGGTATCTCTCCTTCCAACAATTTCGCCTCAAGCTCGTTCACATGCTTGATCGTTTATTGGATCTATTCGCAGCTGATCCATCTTATGCTTTCTTTATGCTGGATGGGCAAACCATCATCCTGGAGGATTACCTTCAAATGCGCCCGGAGCGGGAAAGCGAGCTGCGCAACCTAATTGCCAGCGGCAAAATCAGCATTGGGCCCTGGTATACCATGCCGGATGAATTTTTAATTAGCCCTGAAGCGATTCTCCGCAATCTTTTAGAAGGATCGCGCGTGGCGCATCAGTTTGGCGCTCAGGAAATGAAAATTGGCTACACGCCTGACCCATTCGGGCATATTGGGCAGCTTCCGCAAATCCTTTCAGGCTTTGGCATCTCCAACGCCGCCCTCATGCGCGGACTTTCTGATGAACCCTGTGAATTGTGGTGGCAATCCCCGGATGGGTCACGGGTGCTATTGAGCTACCTACGGGATGGCTACGGCAACGCGGTGGGCGTCCTCAGCAGTACGTTTGACTATTTCACCGATCAAGTCAAGCAGATCAATGCCAGCCTGGCAGATCATTCGCACAGCTCTCATTCTTTGCTGATGTTCGGCACCGATCACACCGAGCCATCCGAAAAGACGCCAGCCGCCATTGCCTATGCGAATACTCGTTTGGATGGGAATATTGTAGTCCACTCCACCCTGTCGCATTATTTTGACGCCTTACACGCCATCCCTGATATTCAGCGAATGCCGACCGTTACCGGCGAACTCCGTTCTTCCAAGCGGACTCCCCTCTTACCCGCCGTCTTATCCACGCGGATGTGGATTAAACAACGCAATCAAAGTTGTGAAACCCTGCTGGAACGTTGGGCAGAACCCTTCAGCGCCCTTGCAGAAAAGTTCGCCCCGCAAGTTTATCCCGGGTTAGCCCTGCGTCACCCCGAAGACGCCCTACGTCAGGCATGGCGCATCTTGCTCACCTGCCACCCACACGATTCGATCTGCGGCTGTTCGATAGACGCTGTGCATGATGAAATGCGCCCGCGCTTTGACCAGGTGGAGCAAATCGCTCAAGAAATCACCCGGCAAAGCCTGGAACGATTGACTTCTGTCATCCAAACCCTCTCCCCTGCCCCAGCCCAGGCGGATGGGACCGAAATCGTGGCAGCCATCACTGTATTTAATCCCAGCCAGCGCAAATGTACTGACGGAGTCAATGCAGCGGTAGAAGCGCACACCAGCGGAAAGCAACTAGAACTGGTGGATGAGCAAGGCAATCTCATCCCCTTTGAAACGCATGGACTGGGCAGTCAGGAACTGATTAATATGGAGATGAAGCCGCGTGAATTGGAAAGCGGGCTGGGGATGATCTCCGATGGGATCGTGATGGGCTTGAAGATTCGCTCCATGCAGCTTAATCGTGAGGGCACCCATGCCACCCTCACCTTTACCCTAAGCGAACACGGCGAACCGGATTTATCCGCCTGGGAAGCAGGAAAAAATGAGATTGTTGCTTCCCTACAGGATTCCACCATCACCAACTATAGGGTAAAAGCCACCTCAGCCGAAGCTACGCAGATTCACTTCGCTGCACCGGATGTTCCGGGCATGGGCTATCGCACGTTTTGGGTGCGGGCGCGCAGCCTGCCCAGCCGGACTGCCAGCTCCTTGTCCTTCTTCACGCAGATGTTGTTACCCGTGGCGACCCGGCTGCAAAACAATCCGCAAGCCCTCGCCTGGGTGCAGCGTCTCCAACTCGACTCCGCCACAAGACCCCCCTATTGCATCGAAAATGAATTTCTGAGCGTAGAAGCTTTCTCTGATGGCAGCCTGACCGTACATGATAAAACGACTGACACCCTCTACCCTGGTCAGAATCGCTTTGTGGATGGCGGCGACCGTGGGGATGAGTATAACTACTCCGCTCCGCCGCAAAATCCGCTGAGTTTTACTAAATTAACCAGCGCGCGGGTTGAAAAGGGCGCCGTTAGCCAGAGTCTGATCCTCCATCTTCAACTGCGTACCCCTGCCGGGTTAACTCTTAACCGCAAAGCGCGCAGCGCCGCTATGGTGAATATTCCCATTACCTGCCGCGTCACCCTCACAAACGGCGCGCCAAGAGTGGATATTCATACGGAAATCGAAAATACAGCCCGTGACCATCGCCTGCGCGTTCACTTTACCGCCCCCTTCGCCTGCAAAACCGCCGACTATGACGGTCACTTTGATATTATCCAGCGCAGCCTCACCCTGCCCACCGCGGATGAAAGCTGGGTGGAACAGCCCGTCCCAGAGCAGCCTCAGCGCGCCTTCACTACCATTTCGGATGGGAAGAACAACTTGCTAATCGCCAATCGCGGCTTGCCAGAAGTGGAAGTCATTTCCCACGCCGCTGCCAACTCCGAAATTGCCCTCACCCTGCTGCGCTGCGTAGGCTGGCTTTCACGCGATGACTTCCCGGAGCGCAAAGGTCACGCCGGTCCTGGCGTAGAAACCCCCGGCGCGCAAATGCCAGGTCATTGGGCGTTTGATTATGCCATTGTGCCGCATGCCCAGGTTCAAAACGTGGCTGCCATCCATCAGGCTTACGCATTTCAAACCCCGCTGCGCGCCGAAGGCAGCCAGCTTCACCCTGGTTCTCTGCCCTCACAGGCATCGCTTGTGAAAATTGAGCCAGATGAGTTTATCTTCAGCAGCCTGAAAATCGCGCAAGAGGGACAAAACACGGTCATTCGCGGCTATAACATAAGCACTATCCCGCTCATTATCCGCTTAAAGTTCCTGAAGCCTTTCCAAAGCGAAAGCGCCCATCTATGTTCATTGGCTGAAAAACCCATCACCAATGTCCTGGTTGATGCGGATGGCTGGTATTCTTTTTCGTGTTCTAGCAAAGGGATTCGTAGTCTGCTCTTAAAGTAAAAACAAGGGAGGGTGTTTTTTGTGAATGAAGTCCACAGAAAACACCCTCCCTTCTTAAACCTGAATAAGTCTGACCCCCTGCTGATAACATATCCAGGCAACCTGAGACATCACATCCGGGTGTAAAGCGCACACCATTTTCCCCTCTTTCGGAACATCAATAAAAAGGGACATATTCCCATTCAGGGTAGGAATATCACTGTTGAGCTGAAAATAGAGTTCTTTCAACTCACTTTTTGTGTGCATTAAAATCCAGGTTTCCAGCCGATTTTTCATTATTCTCTCCGTTTTTCTAGTTCAATCGTTCTATTATTATAGAACATATTATCTAAAAACGCAAGGGAAATTAAAAAAATTCGCCAGACAACTTTGCCCCCATTGTCTGGCGTCCTAAGGAACGGATTTTTGGAATACCTCAACCCTCGTGAAATTGAGCCTCGCGGTGGTGGGAATTACTCCGTCCTATGAAATTGTTCGTACTAATTATGATTTTAGCTTCTTTGGCATCAAAAATACACTGCGGGAAATCCCCATCTCCAGTAGGGGAATCCCTACCGGAGAGGCTCCATCACGGTGATCTCCGTTCTTCCTCGCATGTCAGGAACTTCTCTTGTAGCCCTGCGTCTTATTCCTATAAGAAAGAGAGCGAGGTTAAGATGAAGAACCGCTGGCTTTTCAGTATATTTCTGGCGATTACCCTATGGATGAGTATTCTCTCCCCTGCACGCGCGGATGGAATCATTATTCCCCCTGAACCTATTCCCTGCCGCATAAAAGACTGTCCCAGACCCATCAGCCAGTTCGAAATTCGCTACCACCGTGTAAAAGTCACGATTCAAGACCACCTTGCCATCACTCATGTGGATCAGGTCTTCTTTAATCCGAGCGATGCCCCCATCGAAGGCACCTATCTCTTCCCCATCCCCGCGGAAGCTGCTGTCAGCCAATTCACCTTATGGATGGATGACAAACCGGTTCAAGGCAGCGTGTTGGATGCTACCCAGGCGCGCCAAATTTATCGGGATGCAGTCAACCGACTGCGCGACCCCGCCCTGCTGGAATATACCGGGCGCGGAGCCATCAGCGCGCACATCTTCCCCATACCGCCGCAAGGCGAACGCCGCATTGAACTGGAATATACTCAGGCGCTGACCGCTGATAACGGTCTGGTGCGCTATACCTATCCGCTCAATACCGAAAAATTCTCCGCCAAACCCCTGCAAGAAGTCAGCATTTCGGTGGATATTGCCGATACGCAGCCCATCCGCGCCGTGTATTCGCCCACCCATCCCATCAGCGCCAGCCACACAGACGCCAATCACGTTGCCGCCGGATATGAAGCGAAAAACGTCACCCCTGACGCGGATTTTACTCTGTACTATTCCTTAGGACAAACCGAAGCCTTCCACCTCTTTACCTACCGTGACCCTTCTGATACCCAAGACCCAGATGGCTTCTTCCTACTCCTGCTTGCCCCACAGCCCACCTCAACCAAAGAAACGATCAGCAAAGACGTCTTGCTGGTGCTGGATCATTCCGGCAGCATGGAAGGCGAGAAATTTACGCAAGCCAAAGCCGCCCTCAAGTTCATCCTGACTCACCTGAACGCCGAAGATCGCTTCCACTTGCTCACCTTCTCCACTGGCACAGAGAGTTACGCCCCCACCCTGCGCCCCGCCAGTGAAGCTGCCCAGGCAATCCAGTGGGCAGAGGGGATCAACGCGGCGGGCAGCACCGATATTGACCGCGCCCTGCTCGAATCCGCCGCTGTCGCCGACCGCGAACGCCCCACTTACCTTATTTTCCTAACGGATGGCTTGCCCACGCATGGCGTTCAGGATTCGCAAACCATCCTGACCGACTTCGCGCGCTCCGCCCCAGCCAACCTGCGTCTGTTTTCCTTTGGCGTGGGCTATGATGTAGATACTACCCTACTTGATTCGCTCGCCCAGGAGCATCATGGGCAAAGCAGTTACGTGCGCCCCGGCGAAGCCCTGGATGAAATTCTTTCCGCCTTCTATGAGCGCATCAGCGCCCCCGTATTGACCGATCTCAAGCTGGATTTTGGCACAGCCAACGTGCGTGACCTTTACCCTACGCCCCTGCCAGACCTGTTCGCAGGTGGGCAGATCGTGACCGTAGGTCGCTATCAGCAGTCTGGTAACACTACCGTCACCCTCACCGGCAAGGTTAACGACCAAACGCAAACGTTCTCCTACCCACAGCAAGCCTTCGCCGAAGATACCCGCGATCAATCTGGCGCGTTAAACATGCTGCCGCGCCTGTGGGCAACCCGCAAGGTCGGCTATTTGCTCAATCAAATTAGGTTAAATGGACCCAATAAAGAAACCATTGACCAGATTGTGCGCCTCAGCATCCGCTACGGCATCGTCACGCCCTACACCTCTTATCTGGTGACGGAGCCGCTGCCGCTTGGTCAAGAATCGCAAGATAAAATCGCCAATGATGCTCTCACCCAGGCGCAAGCCGCTCCCGCACCTGCAACCGGCAAAGGCGCGGTAGATCGTTCTGCCCAGGAAGGCGCGATGCAATCCGCCAATGCTGCCCCGGCGGCTCCCGCCTCGGCCGACCCTGGCAATCCAGCGATCACCTTGCGGACAGTCGGTTCGCGCACCTTCCTTTTGCAAAATAACATCTGGACGGATACGACCTTTGACCCTCAAACCACGCCGGTACAGCGCATCCTGTTCCTTTCGCCAGAATATAATGACCTGTTGACACAACACCCTGACCTGCTGCCCGCTTTCTCCCTTAGCCAACAGGTGATTGTAGTATCAGGCGGGACGGCGTATCAGGTGGTGCAATCCACCACAGACCCCACGCCGGCAACTGTGCTTACGCCAACAAAGGTCGTCCCGGTCAACCCCAAAGCCACTCGTACCCCTACGCAGGTTATTCGCCAGCCTACCCCTACGATCACACCTCTGCCAGGCACGGATAGCCCTGTACAGCCGCCTATCACTATCCCCACCTTAGCGGCGATGATTGGCGCAGGCACACTGGTTGGCATTTTGCTCTTGCTGATGTTAGTTTGGAGAGCAATCAAGAAATAAACTGAGAATCAAAAACGATCTGCGATTGAGTCGCCCAACTCATTCGCAGATCGTTTTTTCAAAAGAAGAATGCTTCTATAGTATAGGAAATTAGGTTAAGACTAGTCTGAAAGCAGTTTAAGAAGTAGGTTAGAAATTTACTACACAATAAATATTTTCTAATCGAGAGCCGCGCCGATTTCATCTGCCGAAATCGCCCCTTGACGCAAAATTTTAGGCGGATCTTGCGTGCAATCCACTACCGTAGAAGGCACACCGCCCGGCACGCGCCCGCCATCCAGGATCAACCCAATCCGCCCGCACAGCTGCGCCAGCACCTCCTCCGCCGTCAGGGTATTGGCATCACCGGATAAATTCGCGGACGTGGTCGCCAGCGGGCCTACCTGCTGCATGAGCTTCAGCACAAATGCGTGATTGGGCATCCGCACCCCCACCGTTGGCAATGTGGATAAATTCGTGGGCAGGGCAGGACTGCGGGGAACCACCAAAGTCAACGCGCCAGGCCAGAATCGCGCCGCCAGCTTTGCCGCCGAGTCTGTCAAGCCGGGGGTGAGTTCATACAGCTGCTCCACCGCGCCAATCAGCACAGCGATTGCCTTGGTAGCAGAACGTTCTTTTGCTTGATACAGCCGTTCAATTCCGGCGGCGCTATGCACCAGGGCAGCCACGCCATATACCGTATCCGTTGGGATAGCAATTAATCCATCCTGGCGCAAGATTTCCACGCCGCGCGCCATTGCTTGTGGATCATTAATGGAGAGAGTTGTCGTTTCCATGAGATTATTCCAGAGAGATTTCTAACAATCGTGGCAGACCAGCCAAATCAGGCAAAACCTGAATGCTCGCCGCTGGGAAAGCCTGCCTTGCCAGTAATTTCGCCGCCTCTGCCTGATTCGCTTCAATTTCCAGCAATGCCAGCCCGCCCGGATTCAAGCAGCGCGGCGCATCCAGCAGCAGCGCACGGATGACATCCAACCCATCCGCGCCACCATCCAACGCCAGGGATGGCTCATACCGACTGACTGGCAGATCAAGCGCTACAGTCGTGGGAATGTACGGCAAGTTGGCGCAGAGCAAATCGGCGTGAAGTTGCATGCCAGAAAGCAAGTCAGACTGCACCAGGGTCACCGCCTGGACGCAGTTATGCCGCATCACGTTAAGCCGCGCCACTCTCAACGCCCGCGCGGATATATCCACCGCCGTCACCTGCAAGTCAGGCACATTTTTCGTCAGAGCAACCGCAATGCAGCCTGACCCTGTGCCTACGTCTATTGCTTGCCGCCGGGATGGATTTTTGCTTAACCACCCCAAGGCGCGTTCGACTAGCAATTCCGTTTCGGGTCGCGGAATCAGCACCGCATCCGAAACGACCATGCTCAATCCATAAAATTCTTGTTCGCCGGTCAAGTAAGGCAGTGGAGTGCCTGTTACCAACTGGGCAAGGTCTGCCTCGCAAGCTACGCTCATATCGGGCCGTAATTTTTCATCCAGATGCGCCAATAGAAAAGCGCGCGAGCATCCCAAATGGTGCGACAACAAGGCTTGCGCTTCAATCTGCGCCTCTATATGGCTATGCGCAAAATTAGCCCTCTCGGTTAGCGCTATCCCCGCGCGGCGCAGCCATTCGCCCCAAGAAAGCAGCGTTATTCTTCCTCTTCATCGTTGGTTGACAAGCGTTCCGTCTCCGCCCGCAATGAGAGTTCGTCAATGAAAGCGTCAATATCGCCATCTAAAATCGCGGACATGTTATACGAAGAAACATTGATCCGGTGATCCGTCACCCGTGACTGCGGAAAATTATAAGTACGGATCTTCTCGGAACGTTCACCGCTGCCCACCTGCGAACGGCGGGTTACCTCTAATTCGTCCTGACGGCGCTGCATTTCCATATCATACAGGCGCGAACGCAAAATACTGAGCGCGCGCAGACGGTTTTGCAGCTGCGAACGCTCATCCTGGCAGGCGACCACAATCCCAGTAGGGAGGTGCGTCAGACGCACCGCAGTGGAGTTCTTTTGCACGTTCTGCCCGCCCGCGCCCGCCGACCGGTAAATGTCAATCTTCATATCCGATTCTGGAATTTGAATATCCACATCGTCCATCTCCGCCAATACTGCAACGGTAGCCGTGGACGTATGAATGCGCCCCTGCGCCTCGGTGGAGGGTACGCGCTGCACGCGATGCACGCCCGATTCGTACTTCAGCCGCGAATATGCGCCCTTGCCTTTGACCATAAAGACAATTTCTTTAAAGCCGCCAATGCCGGTATCACTAGCAGAGATCACTTCCACCGACCAATTGCGCTTTTCCGCATAACGTGAATAAATGCGGAATAAATCAGCGGCAAACAGCGCGGCTTCATCCCCCCCTGTGCCAGCGCGGACTTCCACAATGACGTTGCGCCCATCACGCGGGTCTTTGGGGACGAGCAGGGCGCGCAAATCCGCTTCTAGCTTTTCCTGCTGCGGCACAAGCGTTGCCAGGTCGGCAAGCGCCAGTTCGCGCATTTCGGCATCGTCCGTTTCTTGCAGAGAATGCACCTCGGCGACCTGCTGAGAAATTGCGCGATATTTCTGCGCCATATCGACAATATCTTCCAGTTCCGCGCGTTCTTTGCCTAATTCCGCCACGCGCTGATAATCCGACCCAGCCTCCTCCAGGAGTGCGCCGAGTTCTTCATATCGTCTTTCAATCGAAGAGACTTTTTCAAGCATAATTCGCCCTCACAAGTGCAAGTTCTTGGGTTTGATCGCCGGAAAGCAAGAAAAACCAACGCTTTCTTATAGATGTACATTCCCAAAGGACGCAATTGCACCCATCTGTATGATAAGTTAACAACAAGCTATTATACCAGAAGCCTCCCCTATTTAAGCGTATTTAAGCGGGTTATTCACGCCGCGCTTCATCACCTTTCTGCTTTCATCCCATTGTAACCAATCCTCCGCCAACCCTCCTAAACCTTCGCCCATCCTCTCAATCCTGCTGTATACTTACAGGAGCAGTGATGATTTTGGCTATTAAGTTATTCCTGTCTGCGTAGCGGCGCACGGCGTGCGCCCAAGATTGCGCAGGTTATTTTCCTGGCGGAAATACAATAATCTCATAAACTGCTGGGCGCACGCCGTGCGCCGCTACGCAGACAGAGATGCCTGAATAGTTGTTAAATAATCAATGCCATTGGATATCCCATACAGTAGAGGAGTTCAAAGGATGGACATTGTAACGCTCTCGCGGTTGCAATTTGCAATCACCACGGTATATCACTTCTTTTTTGTGCCGCTGACCCTGGGTCTTTCGGTGCTGGTAGCCATTATGGAAACGCTCTACGTGCGCACCGGCGACCCAACCTATCGCCGCATGACCAAATTCTGGGGCAATTTATTCCTGATTAACTTCGCGATGGGCGTTGTCACCGGCATTGTTATGGAATTCCAATTTGGCATGAACTGGGCGCGCTATTCCGTCTTTGTGGGCGATATTTTCGGCGCGCCGCTCGCCATTGAAGCCCTGTTAGCCTTCTTCGTGGAATCCGTCTTTTTAGGCGTATGGATTTTCGGCTGGGAAAAGCTGCCCAAGGGCGCGCACCTGGCGGCAATCTGGCTGGTGGCATTCGGCTCCACCCTCTCTGCATTGTGGATTCTGGTGGCAAACTCATTTATGCAGCACCCGGTGGGGTTTGCATTGCAAAATGGGCGCGCAGTGATGACCGATTTCGGCGCGCTGCTCACCAATTCCTACTTGTGGACGCAGTTCCCTCACACGGTGCTTTCTGGCTTCACCACCGGCGCATTTTTTATCTTAGGCATCAGCGCCTATCACCTCATCCGCCGCCGCGAAGTGGATTTTTTCCGGCGCAGCTTCCAATTAGCTGCCGTCTTCGGCGCCATTGCCATCTTCCTGGTCATTCTGGTTGGTCACTCGCAGGCGCAGCGTATGGTACAGGTACAACCCATGAAAATGGCTGCCGCCGAAGCCTTGTGGAACAGCGAAAGTCCCGCCTCCTTCTCCCTCTTTACCGTTGGGGATGAAAACAGCCGCTCAGATGTGTTTTCTATCCGCTTGCCCTATCTCCTGAGTGTATTGGCGTATAACCAACCTTCTGGCGAAGTGAAGGGCATCCGTGACCTGCAAGCCACGTATGAGAAGCAATACGGTCCTGGCGATTACGTTCCCTCCGTCATCACCGAATACTGGTCCTTCCGCATCATGGTTGGGGTGGGCTTCCTGATGATGGCGTTCGCTTTGCTTGCCCTCTACCCCACCTTGCGCAACCGCCCCATTGCCAAATTGCGCTTCATTGGGCTCTTCCCCTTTGCCATCGCCCTGCCGTACATCGCCAATTCCGTGGGTTGGATCTTCACTGAAATGGGCCGGCAGCCCTGGGCAGTAGTTGGGTTGATGAAGACGCAGGATGCTTTCTCCTCTAACGTGAGTATCGGCATGGTGCTGACGACTCTGATCGTCTTCACCCTGGTGTATGCCGCCCTGATTGTGGCAGATGTATATTTGCTGAGTAAATTTGCCAAAGCCGGACCTGTGGCTGAACTTGCTGCCAATTCAGAAGTTGCTCCTGGCGACGCGCCTGAACTCGAATCCGCCATTCACTAGAGGGAATAGAGGAAATTATGGATCTCAATACGCTCTGGTTTCTCTTGATTGCTGTCCTTTACATCGGCTACTTCGTCCTGGAAGGCTTTGACTTTGGCGTGGGCATCCTCCTGCCTTTCCTCGGCAAAGATGACCTCAAGCGCCGGGTGATTATCAACACCATTGGGCCTCATTGGGATGGCAACGAAGTCTGGCTAATCACCGCTGGCGGCGCGACCTTTGCCGCCTTCCCACAGTGGTACGCCACCCTGTTCAGTGGCTTTTACCTGCCTCTTTTTCTTATTTTGCTGGCTTTGATTGTGCGCGGCGTGGCGTTTGAATTTCGCAGCCGTGACGATAACCCCCGCTGGCGTTCTACCTGGGATTGGGCGATCTTCGCAGGCAGTTTTATCCCCGCGCTGCTGTGGGGCGTGGCTTTCTCCAACTTCGTGCATGGCGTTCCCATTGACCAACACTTTGTCTATGTGGGCGGCTTCTGGAATCTGCTCAACCCCTTCGCTATTTTGGGTGGCTTGGTAACCCTATTTGGCTTCACTCTGTTGGGGGCAATTTTCCTCAGCCTCAAAACCACCGATGACCTAATGGCAGAATCGCAGCGGGTGGCAAAGCTGATGTGGTCGCCCGCAATGGTCATGCTTACCGTTTATGTGGTCGCCGCTTATTTCTTCACCGACATTCTGGCGCATTTGGGCGTCAACCCTGGTCCTGTGCCCATTGGCTCAATTCTGCTGCTGCTCGGCGCAGGGTATTTCATCTACGCTCGCCGCAGCGGCTGGGCTTTCATCCTGACGGTGCTTTCCATCGTCTTCTCCACCGCCACCATCTTCCTTGCGCTCTATCCGCGCGTCCTCGTTTCAAATTTAGCCCCCGAATTTAGCCTGACTATTTACAACTCCGCCTCTGGACCGTATACTCTACAAGTAATGTCGATTATCGCCCTGGTTTTCCTGCCGTTCGTCCTGGCATACGAAGCCTGGTCTTACTGGATTTTCCGCAAGCGGATTAGCCAAAAAGCAGAAGAATTGCACTACTAAGGAGATTCACATGGGATGCGTTCATAAAGAAGCTGTCAGCTCGGATCGCGCGCCAAAAGCCATCGGTCCATATTCCCCGGCGATTAAAGCCGGGCAGATGATCTTCGTTTCCGGGCAATTGGGGCTTGACCCCACCAGCGGAAACCTGGTAGAAGGCGGCGTAGAAGCTGAAACCCGCCAGGCGCTTACCAACCTGAGCAATTTATTAGAAGCCTCCGGCAGTAGCCTGGCAAAAGTGGTGAAAACCACCGTTTTCCTGCGTGATATTGCTGACTTTGCGCGCATGAACGCCATCTATGCGCAGTTCTTTACGGAAATTCCGCCCGCTCGCTCTGCCATTCAGGTGGCTGCCCTGCCCAAAGCCGGCGCGGTGGAAATTGAAGCTATTGCTTTATTGCCAGAGGATGAGGACTGCTCGGAATTTCAGGCGGACTAACTAACCATGCCCACTGAGTCTATTTTGCTGGTGGATGACGAAGCCAATATCATTCAACTAGCCCGGCTTTACCTGGAACGCGAAGGCTTTCATGTCCATGCTGTTGGGGATGGACGCGCCGCACTTCAGGCAATGCAATCCTTGCACCCTGACCTTCTGGTGCTGGATATTATGCTGCCAGAGCTGGACGGTTTGGAAGTCTGCCGCCAGCTGCGCGCCCAGGGCAATCCAACCCCCATCATCATGCTCACCGCCCGCGATGAAGATATTGATAAAATCCTCGGCTTGGAGCTTGGCGCGGATGATTACATGACCAAACCCTTTAACCCGCGCGAACTGGTAGCGCGGGTTAAAGCGATTCTGCGGCGCAGAGACCGCATCACCACCGCTGCGGGAACAGACAACCCCGCAGCCATCCGCCTGGGCAACCTCTCTATAGACGAAACCCGCCGCGAAGTGTTGGTCGCCGGTCAGCCCGTGGAGCTACGCGCCCAGGAATTTGAGGTGCTGCTGGTGCTGGCGCGTCACCCGGGGCAGGTCTTCAGCCGCGAAAAACTGCTAGACCTCGCCTGGGGGTTTTCATACCCGGGTCAAACTCGCACAGTAGACGTTCACATTGCCCAGCTGCGCCGCAAGCTCACCGCCAGCAGCCTGCATATTGAAACGGTCACCGGCATAGGCTATAAACTGGTGATATAGTAAGAAGTATGTTTTCTTCTTTGCGCGCTCGTCTGTGGTTCAGTTACACGCTGCTGGTGAGCGTGGTGCTTGCGATTGTCGCCCTCACCCTGCTCATTTTATTTATCCAAAATCCGCGCTTAATCTACCCTGAAATTTCATTGCAGCTGCGCCAGGTCAGCGATCAGGTTGCCCTGGGCGTTCGGGATTATCCCGGCAATGCGCGAATCCCAGCCCTGCAAACCTATTTGAACGATCAGGCGGATCGCAATAATGTTGGGTTAATTGTCGTCAACCTGAATAAAAACACGCACCTGGAAGCGGGCGCAGATACCTTACCCATTGTGCGCCTCATCCAAAACATTTCGACCGACGGGCTAGCCGCTGACCAGGTAAAAATTATTCGCGCCAAAGATGGCAGCACATGGCTATACGCCTGGCATAATGTGCGTAGTGGTGTTGATTTAATCATCGCCGCCCCTACCCCCACTTTGCTCTTGCGCACCCTCTTGCGCAACGAATTACTCTCCTCCTTCCTGGTTGCCGGGGCAATTGCCCTGCTGCTCTCTTTCCTGCTGGCGCTCTGGCTGGGACGCTGGATCGCTACCCCCTTGCAGCGCATGGCGGCTGCTTCACAGGCAATGGCGCATGGGCAATATACTTCCGTGCCGGTTGCCGGTCCGCGCGAGGCGCAAGAATTGGCTGCCGCTATGAATGAAATGGGGCATCGCGTCCAAATTACACAGCAATCGCAGCGTGATTTTGTCGCAAACGTTTCTCATGAACTCAAGACGCCGCTCACCTCCATTCAAGGCTTTGCTCAGGCAATTTTAGATGGCGCAGCCAATACTCCGGAGCAATTACAACAGGCTGCCCGTGTCATCTATGACGAATCCGGTAGGATGCACCGCCTGGTACTTGATTTACTCTCCCTGGCTCGGCTGGAAGGCGGTACAGCGGATTTATTGCGCGAACCGGTTGACCTGACTGCCTTGCTCACCAACATTGCAGAGAAATTTGCTCCCTTAGCAAGCCGAGCGCAGGTATCCCTACATACGGACCTGCCTCCCCTGCCTGCATTTATTGGGGATGGTGACCGGCTGGCGCAAGTCTTCACCAATCTGGTAGATAATGCCATTAAGTTCACCCCATCCGGCGGCGAAGTCACCCTGAGCGCGCATAGCGAAGATCGCTATGTCCTTCTTGAGGTCACGGATACGGGAAGCGGCGTTCCGCCTGAAGATCAAAAACGCATTTTTGAACGTTTCTATCAGGTGGATCGCTCGCGCAAAGGCGGATCGGGGCGCGGGGTAGGCTTGGGGCTTTCTATCGCGCGGCAAATTGTCCTGGCGCATAGCGGTAAAATCTGGGTAGAAAACCATTCGCCCCAAGGCAGTCGTTTTGTGGTAAAACTACCTCTGGCAAAGCCAAACGATTCTACACTACCCTCAAAAAACAAAGGCAAATGACCCGCTCATGCCCCTCGTTTCCATCATTGTCCCCTGTTATAACGAACAAAACACCATTTGCTTGCTATTGGAAGCCATTGCCGCGCAGACCTATCCAATCGCTGACCTGGAAGTGATCCTGGCGGATGGCGGCTCACAGGATGAGACAGTTCGGCGCATAACGGACTTTGCCCAAAGCCACCCAAAGCTAAAAATTCAGTTAATCAACAACCCGCGCCGCATCATCCCTGCCGCCCTGAACTGCGCTATTCGCGCCTCGCGGGGGGAATATATTATCCGCCTGGATGCGCACTCCATTCCCTCCAAAGATTACGTGCAACGTTGCGTTACAGAATTACAAAATGGCATCGCCGAAAACGTGGGCGGCGTATGGGAAATCCGCCCTGGGAATAGCGCCCTTCTCGCCTCCGCCATTGCCTGCGCTGCCGCCCATCCCTTTGGCGTGGGTGATGCCCGCTATCGCTATTCAGATCGCGCTGAATACGTGGACACTGTCCCCTTTGGCGCGTTCCGCCGTGATGTATTTACCCGCTTTGGCTTATTTGATGAAACCCTGCCCACCAATGAAGATTATGAGTTTAACGCTCGGATTCGCCAACAGGGTGGAAAAATCTGGCTCAACCCCGCCATTCGCTCCACGTATTTTGCACGCGCCAGTTGGGGCGCATTAGCCCGGCAATATTGGCGCTATGGTTATTGGAAACTGCGCATGCTCCAGCGTTACCCGCAAACCCTACGCTGGCGTCAGGCGCTGCCGCCTTTCTTCCTACTCAGTTTATTTCTTTGGGCAATTGCGTTGATCCTGCCATTTGCTCGTTTCTGGGCGGCGGCGCTGCTCGGGCTGGAAATCATCGCTTATTTTGGCATTTTGATCGCAGGGTCATTTAAAGTGGCACGTCAAAAGCAGCAACCCGCCTTGCTAATCCTCGTGCCCATCAGTATCGCCGTCATGCACCTGAGCTGGGGCGCGGGCTTCTGGTGGAGCCTCCTTACCTTACCCTTCTCTCGCAACCCTGCCAAACCCTAGAAAGACAAAGACCCTTGCCAGAGAAGCGCAAGACAGATAGAATGAGTATTAATAAAAGAAAATGGGTTCAACAACCGTGTCACAACGATCCATGCGATTCCGCCTCCATCCCGCTGAACGGCGCGCCATCCTGCTCATCGGGGATGTTATTACCGCGTCCCTTTCGCTCATTCTGGCTCTCTACTTCTGGGGACTGAGGGATTGGCTCTCCTTTTCACGCGCTTTTCTGGATGTACGCATCCCTTCCTGGTTCTTCTTCATGCCTTTTTTGTGGATGATTTTAAACGTAGAGATGTATGATGTACGCCGCGCCGCGCATAAATCTGAAACCATCAAGGGCGTTGCCATTGCCGCCGGAGCAGGACTACTTCTCTATATTCTGATCTTTTTCCTCTCCGATCCAGGCTCCATGCCGCGGCGTGGGGTGGCTACGTTCATGATTACCGCCGCTCTCCTTGAAATCATCTGGCGATTCTTCTATATCACTGTTTTCACCGCTCCCGAATTTATGCGCCGAATCATCATTGTCGGAGCTGGACGCGCAGGCTCGAACCTGGCAAAGGTTGTCAGTGAATGTCATCCCTCCCCCTTTGACGTGATCGGCTTAGTGGATGATGACTCGCAAAAGCAGAAGACGCACATTGAAAGCTATCCGGTTCTGGGCGGCGGCGAGGATTTGCTTTCACTTATCGAAAAATACCGCATCACGGATGTGATTTTTGCAATTTCCGGCGAAATGAGCAATGAAATGTTCCAATCGCTGCTGCAAGCCGAGGAAAGCGGTGTGGAAGTGACCACCATGCCGGTTGTCTATGAAGAGCTTTTGGGGCGCGTCCCTATTTTCTTACTGCGCTCTGATTGGATTCTGCGCTCTTTTGTGGATGAGGTGCATGCCAACGGATTTTACGAATTGCTCAAACGCCTGATTGACTTTGTAGGCGGTTTGATCGGGACTCTCGGTCTGATGCTCGTTTATCCGTTTATTGCGCTTGCCATCTGGTTGGAATCCGGTGCACCGGTGATCTATACCCAAACCCGCCTGGGCAAAAATGGCACAGAATACAAGATTATCAAATTTCGTACTATGCGCGAAGCCTTTGATGACAACCACCTCCCCTTGCCTGATGAAATGCGGATCACCAAAGTAGGGCGTATCCTGCGAAAAAGTCACCTGGATGAACTGCCGCAGTTCGTGAATGTATTGCGTGGTGAAATGAGTCTCGTTGGACCCCGCGCGGAACGTTCGGCGTTGGTCAATGACCTGCAAAACAAAGTGCCATTTTATCGGGCGCGACTGCTCGTCAAACCCGGCATTACGGGTTGGGCGCAGGTCAACTTTGGCTACGCCACCACCGTAGAAGATACCGCTGTCAAGCTCGAATATGATCTTTATTACATCAAGCACCGCAACCTACTGCTTGACTTTGTGATTCTGCTGCGCACTGTTGGCACAGTGGTTGGCTTCCGCGGACAGTAACCTGGTGATAAGCCCATCGCAGCCCGTTTCCCCATCCGCCTGGGACGACTTCATCAACCATCACCCTGAAGCGCACCTCTTACAAACCCGCGCCTGGGGCAGCCTGAAAGCAGAATTTGGTTGGCAGGCTGAACGGGTGATCGTAGGCGATTGCGGCGCGCAGGTGTTGTTCCGCCATTTGCCGCTTGGCTTTACTTTTGCCTATTTGCCAAAGGGTCCAGTCGGCAATCCGCAAAGTTGGGCACCGCTCTGGAAAGCCATTGATCGCCTTTGCCTGCGCAAACGCGCTATTCTGCTCAAAGTGGAGCCGGATGGTTGGCAATCTACGGATGTGGATTTATCCACCCTATTTCGTGGCTTTACCCCCGCCGACCCCATCCAGCCCCGCCGTACCTTGCTCATCTCCCTTACAGGCACAGAGGATGATTGGCTGGCGCGCATGAAGCAAAAAACCCGCTACAATATCCGCCTCGCCGCCAAACATGAGGTCAGCGTTCACCCCTCCACCGATTTTGAAGGCTTCAATCGTCTGATGCAAGCCACCGGCGAGCGGGATGGCTTTGGCGTTCATAGCCTGGCGTATTATCAACGCGCCTACCAATTATTTCACCCGCTCAACCAATGTGAACTGCTGGTAGCAGAATATCAAAATAAACTCCTGGCGGCATTGATGGTCTTCATGCAGGGTCAGCGCGCCTGGTATCTCTTCGGTGCGTCTGGCGATGAAGAACGTAGTCGGATGCCTACATACCTGCTGCAATGGGAAGCTATGCGCTGGGCAGCTGCGCGCGGCTGTACCGAATATGACCTGGTCGGCGTGCCGGATGCGGACGAAGACGCGCTGGAAAGCCAGTTTTCCGAGCGTTCCGATGGTTTGTGGGGCGTATATCGCTTTAAACGCGGCTTTGGCGGGCAACTTGTCCGCTCAGTGGGCGCATTTGACCGCGCTTACCTGCCCTTTGCGGATCGGCTATATCGTTGGCAGCGCACGCGCCGGGGGCAAAATGATTAATCTGGAACAACTGCCCGTCAGTCAACTTTCCACCTGGGACGGACTCATCGCCAATCTGCCCGCCGCACATATCCTGCAAACGGCGGAATGGGCAGAAGCCAAAGCCCAATATCACTGGCAGCCCCATCCTTATCTGTGGCGAGAAGAGGGCAAAGTAGTCGCTGCCGCCCTAATCCTCGAGCGATCCGTGCGCGCCGGGCTGCGTGTGCTGTACTGTCCGCGCGGACCGCTGCTTGATTGGCAAAATAGCGACTTGCGGGCAACTGTATTGCAGGGTTTGCAGTCTATCGCTCATCAACCAGGCGTGATTTTCCTAAAAATGGATCCCGAACTCGCCACCGGCTGGGGCGTGCCTGACGAACCCTCTGACCGTGCTGACCTAGTAGGCTTGCAAATCCTTACCGAATGGCAGCAAGCCGGTTGGATATCCTCCCCTGACCAGATTCAATTCCGCAATTCCGCCCTGCTTGACCTGACCGGCAGCGAAGCGGATTGGCTGGCGCGCATGAAGCAAAAAAGCCGCTACAATCTGCGCCTGGCAGAGCGGCGCGGCGTTACCATCCGGCTGGCGGGCATCGCAGAGATGCCCCTCTTCTATAAAATGTATGCCGAAACTTCCGTGCGGGATGGATTTGTAATCCGCTCCGAAGACTATTACCAGACGGTTTGGAAGCTCTTCCTGCAACGCGGCATGGCGGATCTGCTGCTGGCGGAAGTCGAAGGCGAGGTTGTATCTGGGATCATCCTCTTTCACTTTGCCGGGCGAGCCTGGTATCTTTATGGTATGTCGCGCGAGGTTCACCGCGACAAAATGCCCAATTATCTTTTGCAATGGGAAGCCATGCGCCGCGCCAAAGCCGCAGGCTGTTCGCTTTATGACCTGTGGGGCGCGCCTGACGTTTTTGACGAAAGCGACTCGATGTGGGGCGTATTTCGCTTCAAAGAAGGCATTGGTGCGCAAGTCATCCGCACCGTTGGCGCATGGGATTACACCGCCCGCCCCCTCTTGTATGCCCTCTATACCCGCCTCTTACCGCGCATCTTGAATTTAATGCGTCAAAGAGGTCGCGCCCGCACCCAGGCTCAGGTACAAAACACCCCTCTTTAGGTTTCTATTACGGCTGCGGACTGGTAGGCGTTGCCAACAGCGTCCCGCCTGTGGCAGACGGTCGCCATGCTGGACCAAAATCTACCCCAGGGTCTGTGGTCAACCGCAACGCGCCAGTGCCATTCGCCTTCATGCGATAGATATCATGATTCGACCCATCGGGCCAGCTCTCATACGCCAACCAAAGCCCATCCTGCGAAGGGCGCGCCTGCGCAACCGGTCCGACGGATGAATCGGCTTTGGTTGGGATTTTAAACTCACGCAGTTTATTCCGATCCTCATATCGCAGCCCCGCCAACCAGGGAACGTAAGCATCAACGCTCGTTTGCGTGTAATAAACGATGCTCCCATCCGCAGACCAGGCAGGGAACATATTCACCACCCCTTCACTCTTGCTAAACTGCGCCTGAAACTGCCCCATATCCGACATGATCCAGACTTGGGTGTTTATATATTTACGCACAAAAGCAAGCTGCATTCCCCCCGGCGACCAGGAAGGTTGGTTATCGTTAAATTTACCCCTAGAAAGATCCGTTACGGTATTCGTATTCAAATCCATCACAAAGATAGAGGAATCCCCATTCCGCAAGGAAGTAAACGCCACCCGCATCCCATCCGGTGACCAGGCTGGGTCATAATCTCCTTCAGGGCTAGCAGGCAGCAGGGTGATCTTACTATCTGTCAAGTTAAAAAGGTAAAGCCCAGAACCTGGGTAACTCGTCCTTTCCCCAGGGCATGGTGAGGTAAAAATCAAGCGCGTCCCGTCCGGCGACCAGGCGGGTTGGCAAGCCCCGCCAGAAACGTTGGTCAATTGCTTCTGCTGGCTGCCATCTGAGTTCATCAACCAAATTTGCACAATACCGCTGCGATCAGAAGCGAAAGCAATTTGCGAAGTACCCCCCCCAAGCGCAGTTGGACTGGGGGATAAAATTACGGTAGGGGTAGGGGTCACCTGCTCCACCACCGGCTGACCAAGGCTGGTGGGCGTGGCTGATAATATAATGGGTGTATTGCTGACAGGCGGAGTAGGACTAATGGTAAACGAGGAAGCAGAAATTGCCGTTGCCGGAGATGGCGTAGACAAAGCATCCGCAGCCAGGACATTGAAAATAGTTGCCAGAGACTGGGTCACTTCACGGCGATAAAGCAGTGGTATTCCGACACACGCGATCACCAGCGCAAAAATAGGGATGAGCGCCCAAGCAATTCGCCTGGTACTGCGCCGGCTGCGCAAGAAATAATTACGAGTGAGCCACTTCCGAATACGAGAAAAGGGCTTTCTGCCTGTGGAATGTCCCTCTGCCACTTGCTCAGGGGTCAATTCAGTGCCTGGGGGCGGAGCCAGGGTGGGGCGATCCAGAAACACAGGGCTAAGTTCACCCGCTTCCAGCAGCCCTTTGCGAAATTCTACCGCCGTCTGAAACCGATCTTCAGGGTTAATTTCCAACGCTTTTTCAATAACTTCCGCCAGACGGCGGTTGGCGCGCGGCAGCAAATCACGCAAGGGGGTCAGTTCTTCTTTGAGGGTCATGCGCGCCAGGCTATCTTGCGGGATTGCCCCCGTCAGCGCGGCGTATAGCGTTGCCCCCAGCGAATAAATATCACTGCGCGGATCTGTGCGAGCAGTGCCATACTGCTCCGGCGGCGAATATCCGGGGGTCATAGCGCGCGCGCCGGTTGAAGTCGCCTGACTCCCTTGCATCACCTTTGCCAACCCAAAATCCACCAAGACCGCCTGCCCATCCGGGGTGACTTTAATATTGCCAGGCTTAATATCACGGTGAACAACGGCTGGTTCGCGGGTGTGCAGGTAACTGAGCGCATCGCAGATTGAAACGCCCACCAGAATCGCCTCGCGCTCTGGCAGCGTACCGATCCGTTCCATCCGCTGACGCAAATCTTCGCCCTCGATGTAATCCATCACCAAATACTGCCCCTGAAATTCCATCGAGAAATAATCTAATACATGCGGCAAATTAGAATGGCGCAGCCCCGCCAAAATGCGCGCCTCTCGCTGGAACTGGAGGGAATATTCTTCTGTCAAAAAGAGATTTTCTTTCACCGCTACCGAAACCTGTAGATTCTCATCCGTGGCGCGATAAACTGCCCCCATCCCGCCTTGTCCAAGGATGGAGTTAATTCGATAGCGGTCGTGCAAAAGTGTTCCAGGGGCTAAAGGCATTTCTCTTATCCAAATCAATTCGTAGGGCGGCATCCGCAGTTCACCCCACAACCTTGACATTCCCAAATTCTGAAAAAAGGAAACTTGCTTCTCCTCTTATTTTACTTGAAGAAGATTAAAAAAGACGAAAATTTCATAAGTGAAAGGAATCTACAGCTTTTTAATTTAGGAAGAGAGTAAACTTGCGACTGGTTTTTCTTCCTTTGCCATGCGCGCAAACAATAACGCTGCAATCAACCGCCCCACAGACGACCCAACAAAGATGGCAATATACCCAAAACTCGTAACGATCAAGCTGCCGGTCGCCGCGCCGATGGCTAACGCCAGGGTAACGGTGATCTGAAATACCGCTGAATAGCGCGCGCGCTGCGCAGGGGGCGTGAGCGCCAACAAATAATTAAATGATGCCAGGTTATACCCACTCCACAAGATGCCTGAAATGATATTTAATGGAATAATGTGCCAAGGAGCGCGCACAAAAACCCATAATAGCGGCACAACCGGAATCGCTAATCCACAAATCATTTGCAAGCGGCGCGCGCCCCACCGGTCATTTAACTGCCCCCATATCCGCTGAGAAAACAGCGCGGCAGCCGTAGAAGCAATGCTGGTGAGCGCAATCATCGCCGCATCCGAGCCTAAATTCTTTACCTGATATACCGTAAAGAAGGGACCAGCCACATTGAGCGAAAAGTTCCAAAAAGCAGTTGTAAATAACAGCACCATAAACTGCGGATGGGTGCGCAAATCATCCAAATTCTCGCGCAATGCCACCCACACCCGGCGATTATTCCCCTGGGCGTCTACTGCCTTTTCCCTCGCCGGAATGGTCATGCCTGGGTCTTGAATACGTGAAAAGCTATAGGTGGAACACATCGCAATCAAGAAGGCAAAAAGCATCGCTCCTTGATAGCCAATGGGCTGCCCCACCCGTGAAAGCACCAAGCCTGCCACAAACGTGACCGCAATGCCCGCGCCAGACATGGCGATATTCCTTGACGAAAAATATCGCCCGCGCCCCTCCATCGGGACGATTTCCCCCGTCAAGGACATCCATGCCGGGTAGGCAACATTGCCCAGCACATCATGCGTAATGGCAACCGCAATGCAGATAATGGGCAAAGCCGGTCCGCCGATCAAGAATGGCAGCGCCGCCAGCACCAATATCGTCAGGCGCGCGCCAATCGCCCCACTGATCAGGGTGATCTCTTTGCGCCGTCCGATGCGTTCTACCAACAACGCCCCCGGCATGAGGATTGCCGCCGCTGCCAGGCTGGATATAGAACTCATCAACCCAATCTGCGCCTGAGTAGCCCCCAACGACAGAAAATATACCACCAGATAAGTACCCCAAATATTATCGCTGGCGGATGCAAAAAAGCCATCAAAGAAAAAATAGCGGAGGTTACTCTGTACCGCTGCTGGGAATTGCAACGCCCAATCCCCACCCGTTTGCAGCTGATTAACTGCGCGGCGGGCAATTGCCCAGCGCGTCCGACTAAATTCTATCCAATTAAACATGCCCTACAACCATTAAATCTTGATAAATTGATTCATATTCAGAATAAAAATGGTAGCGCGTTGATGATCCTCCTCAGCGGGTCCACACGCCCGTTTCAGCAACTCTACCACGCCATCCACGCGGTCATCATCCGCCCCTACCACCAGGGTGCTATTGCCACGCCGCAGGAAACCGCCCGTTGAAGCCATTCGCGTAATACGGTAGTCATTTTGAATCAACTCCTGGGTAACGGCGTCCGTATCCTGGTCACGCACAATAATCAACATTAATTTCATGCTTGCCTCCCTCTCTTTTTACAGCTGAATGAACTGCTCTACATCCATCACATACACCAATGCGCCGCCCACCTGTGCCTCAATCATGGTCAGTGGCGGTAAACTGTTCGTCATCGTCAACTGGGTGGGTACATACTCCTGGCGCAAATGGCACGCTACGCGAATCACGCCCATTAGTCGCTCCAATTGGTTGGATGAGAAGCCAATTAGCAGGCAGACCGTTGATTCCTGCAAGAGCTGACCTGAGCTGTCAATTTTGGTGAAATAGAAGCGCGCTTGCACCAGCTGACGCATTAATTCATCCGCCTGGCGACCGGAAACCACTACCAATGCCAGTTGATCAACACTCGATTTTGAATTCATGCGCAAGTCATCCTGTTTTTTAAAGTCTGAACGAGCAAACCAATCACGGTTTCGGTTTCCGTTTATTTTACTTCCACACGCCACCAAAGCGCAACTACCGTAAGAGCATGAACTGGGGAGTGCAAAGGCGGAGAGACTGCCAGCCGCTGCCAATGATTCTGCTGCAACAGGCGCACATCCCCATCCACTTTTTTACGCAGCACCTCCAAAAAGGAGCCGGGGGTCGTATCTTTTTCCTGATGGGTGGTTAAACTTAGGCGATAAGCGCGCTGTTCGCCTGACCCTTCCCCTATCTTTTCAAGGGTAACGGTCAACACGTTCCCCGCAAATACTGCCCCGGCTGCCTGCCAGTTTTGCTCTGAGAGCCACGCCAGGTATGCCGTTAACCCCTCGCGCCCCGGCGGTAGAGCAGGCAACGCACCCCCGCGCCGCAACAAAACCATCTCCCCATCTACAAATTGACAAGTCAGCGTTGCCCGCCAGGTGCGCATATTCCAGATTATAAACCTACTCAGCCGATTGTGTTAAAATGGGTCTCTGAAAAAGGAATATCATCTCTATGCTTGCTCGCCAGACCATTCTTAATTACCGACAAACTACCTACCGTCTCACCCCCGGCGCTCGAATCACCACGCTAGAGGCAGCCGAAGCCTTTATTCGGGCATCCGGGCTGGTCTTTTTCTACCCGATCAAAAATTTGCCCATGCCCAGCCTATGGGTGGCAGTTGCCGGGGATCGCCCTGTGCCGGATGAACATGATGACCCTGGTCACATCACTTGGGCATGGAAAGATGAAAACCTCGGCACGCGCCGCTGGTTTTACGGGCGCATCCTTGCCAAGCGCAATATCTTTATCTCGCTGGACTTGCTCCCCAACCTGTACGCCCTCTCGCCCAATTACGGCAACTACGCCGAAGATTATCTGATTGATTATGAACAGGGGCAGCTCGCCCAGGAAGCCCGCCAAATCTATGAGGCATTGCTCACCTCAGGTCCACTGCATACCATTGCCCTGCGCAAAGCGGCCCATCTGACGGGCAAAGATGCTGGCTTTACCCGCGCAATGGATGAATTACAGCGAACCCTGCGCATCATGCCAGTGGGGGTGGCAAGCGCAGGAGCATGGCATTACGCCTTTATCTTCGACATTGTCGCCCGTCACCTGCCAGACCTGGTTGAGCGCGCTCATCCCATCCCCGAATCACAAGCGCGCCGCACGCTCATCGAAACCTACCTCCAATCCGTAGCGGTCACCTCTCCGCGCATTTTACAACGCCTCTTCGGTTGGGATGCCCCTATCCTGGAGCGCGAAATTAACAAGCTAGCGGAAGCTGGTTTTTTGCAGCGTGGCGTAGAAATCGAAGGCGAAAAAGGCGAATGGCTCGCGTTGGCTCACCTGATAAACGAACTTCTTTCCCATAAATAATAGGATGGTGAGCAAAACTCACCATCCTATTATTTATGGGAAAATGTATTCGTTTATCGCTTGATCAGCAGGTAAATGCGCGGATTTAACCCATTAATATGGACAGGTAAAATCCCTTCCACCCGCCACTCTGCCGAAACATCCAGGGTGGTATCCATGAGCCGAATTTCGTGCGTTAAAAAGATGCCCTGCGCCCCTGATTTGGCAACTCGTCCTGCCTCGCGCAGCAGCTTCGGGTAAAGCAGCAAATTTCCATCATGCGAACCCACATCATGCCCGAACGGCAAGTCAGAGATGACCATGCTCACGCTCTCGTCATCCAGCGGCAAGTCAGTTGCATCCCAGGGGTAAACTTCCGCGCGTGGCACAGTCTGCAGCGTTGAAAGCAATAGCTTAACCGCGTGCAGCTTCCCGCTCTTCGGTTTATGCTTATCCATCAACCCTGCGGCTTTCAGGTTCGCGCGCGCGCAGGTCAACGCCGAGGCGTTAATATCGCAGCCGATCAGCCGCGCGGCTGGTCCCAACCCGGCGCGTTCAATCATCAAGGTAGCGGAGCCGCAGCATACGTTCAGTACCACATCATCCGCGTTACATTCCGTCAGCATCAATATTCCCGCCGCCACAGCGGCATTGAGCGCGCCAGGGTAATCACATACTCGCCACTTGCGCACCGAGAGCGGGCGCGCCGTCATGCGCACCAGCACGTCCCACGCTTCCACGTCGCGCGCCGGGCGGATGCGGATCAGCAAATCGCCTTCAGTTTCCGAGACTTCCAGCCCAAACCGGTCAGAAACTTCTTTAACGATCCGCTGCATCACGTCACTATCTGACCCCGCCGCCGCCAGATAGAGCGTGTGAAAATTCTTGCGGTTGGTATATTCCATAATCTCATCAATCAGCGCCGTGATGATGTTGATATTTTCATGCCCTAACAATGCCTTCGGGCGAGGAACGTCAAAACGGCGCGCTGAATAAACCGCAAATGGGCCCTTTAGGGTGAGCAGTTTTTCGGGCGCGCCGCCATAGGTAAACTGCAACAAGCCGCCCTCTCCCCCGAGTGCATTTAACAGCTTGACCTGTTCGCCAAACCGCCCTTCTATTTCCTCCCAGACGACTTCTTCCAGCCCTTCAGGAGCAATCGCTTCGTAATACTTTTTCGCTTTCATTTATCCCCGAACCCGCTCAGAATCTATTCAGAAATCATGATGATAGGTTGATTGGATGGACTACGTCCATCCAATCAACCTATCATCATTGCTATTTTCAGACAGTCTTTCAGTATACTATAGTTTTGCTCCGGTTAAAACCGCATCTGCGGGCATTCCAGGCTTCAGAGCATGGTCTGGATTGCTAATCGTGATTTCCACCTTATAAACCGTGGTGCTGCGGCTATCGGCGGTTTGCACATTGCGCGGCGTAAATTCAGCCTGGTTAGCAATCAGCGTCACGTTTCCGTCAAACGTCTTGCCAGAGAACGAATCCACGCTGATCTTCGCTTTTTCGCCCAGCTGCACCTTGCCATACTGGCTTTCGGGGATATATACCGTCAGGGTGACGCTATCCAACCCACCCACTTCAACGATGGTTGTGCCGGGCGCGGCAAATTCTCCTACGTTCACCGGCGCAGAAAGTACCACGCCGCTGGTATTGCTCTTGACTATTGCCTTATTCAGCTGCACCTGGGTTAACTGTTCAGCTGCCTGCGCCTGCGCCAGGGCTGCGTTCGCCTGATCCAACCCACTTTTTACCTGTTCTAACCCAGTTTTGGCAAGCGTTACCTGCAAGGATTCATCGCCGCTGTTCAGGTGATCAATCGCATCCTGCACATTTTGCAAAATACTGCGCGCCACAGCCACCCGCGCCCGCGCTTCGCGTACCTTGGTGGCTGCGTCACTGCTCAACATCTGGTTATACGATTTCTGCGCCGCGTCCAGCTCAGATTGGGCAGCATCCAGCGATTTTTGCGCCGCATCTGCCAGGGTGGTATTATCCTTGGCGGCTTTGGCGTCATCCAGCGTCTTTTGCGCAATGTTAAAAAGCTGCTGCGCCCCATCCAACCGTTTTTCCGCGCCGACAAAATCACTGTTGGAAGCGTCTTTCAAGGTTTTATCCAGGTTCGCCAGCTCGTCATCTACTTTTTTCTGCGCATCCACCAACTGACTCTGCAAAGCAGCAATCTGCTCGCCTTTTTCAAAATACCAACCCGGCAAGGTGATTTGTGAAGGCTGCGTCGCCTTCCAATCGCTGTTGCGGTTCGCCTGATCCTGCTGACGGGCAGACTGCAAGGCTAAATCATACTGCGCCTGAGCATTCGTTACCCTGATCTGCGCCGCCGCCACGCCCGATTGTGCTGCCTGTACCCCTGCCTGCGCCTGTGCGTACTGTGCCTGTAGCATGGCATCATCCAGGCGGAAAATCATATCGCCTGCCTTGACGGTGTCCCCTTTTTTCACTGCAATTTCCACCACTTTTCCGGCAACCTCTGGCGCAAGCTGCACGCTATCCGCTGAAATGGTGCCAGAAGCCTTCAAGGAGCTATCCGCTACCTGCCCATTGAGATTAAGCGCATCGCAGCCGGAAAGCAGCAAGGCAAGCGCCACAAATACGAACATCCCTTTATAAAGCATCCCATTCTTTTTCACCGCATTTTCTCCGTTTCCATTTTTCAAAGCTACTGGTCACTTACTTTACTGCGCTGATAAACACATCTTCCAGGGTCGGAGCGATCCAATCTACATGGGTCACTTCAACCCCTTCGCTCTCTAACAAGGCGCGGATTTCATCTCGATGCGCTGCCGCGTCAGGGACTACCGCATGAACCTGCGCCCCATATAACGCCACCTCATCCAGCGGGATTTTTCCACTGCTCTGCGCCGCTTTTAAGATACGCACTGCGCGGTCTGCTTCAGGCGTGCTGATTTCCAACACCTGCCCGCGCATCTGACTTTCCTTCAGGCGGTCCGGCGTATCTAATGCCACCAATTTCCCCTGACTGATAAACCCCACCCGCTGGCATAGTTCCGCCTCATCCATATAATGAGTGGTCACCAGCACAGTCGTCCCTTTTTTCGCCATTGCATAGATCAACCCCCAAAAGTCACGGCGGCTGATCGGGTCTACCCCAGCGGTCGGCTCATCCAGGAACACAATCTTCGGTCGGTGGATAATGGCGCAGCCCAACGCCAGCCGCTGCTTCCACCCGCCCGATAGGTTGCTGGTGAGCGTATTTTCGCGCCCCTGCAGCCCCGCCATCATAATCATTTCTTCCTGTCGGGCGCGCATTTCCTCTCGCCCCAACCCATACACCCGACCATAAAAACGCAAATTCTCCGATGCCGTCAGGTCGCTATACAGTGTAAATTGCTGAGACATATACCCCACCTGCGCCTGCATCGCTTTGGTCTGCGCAATCGGATCAAACGACAGGACGCGCATACTGCCGGAACTCGGTTTCAGCAAGCCTAACAACATGCGGATGGTAGTGGTTTTGCCTGCCCCATTGGGACCCAGCCAGCCAAAAACTTCTCCCTGCCCCACCTCAAAGCTCACGTCATCCACCGCCACAAACTTTCCAAATTGCTTGCTCAGGTGGCTGACCACAATTGCCGGATCGGACTTATTGAACATGGCTTCTCTCCTCCGCACGCCGGATCAGGCTGATAAACGCCTCTTCCATACGCGGCTCAATCACGCGCATCCCTGACCAGGCAATTTCATTTTTCAGTAATACGCTCTCCACCTGCGGTTGGCGCAGCGCGGGGTCATCCACAAACAAGTGCAGCATCGCCCCATAGGTTTGCACCTCTAAAATCCCTTCCAGTCCGCTCATCAAATCATGCGCTTTCACAAATGGGACAGGCGCAAATTCCAAAATTTCACCGTGCACCAGGTGTTTAATCGCTGCGGGGGTATCTTGCGCAATTAACTTACCCTGATACATCAACCCCACCTGATTGCACCGCTCGGCTTCATCCATATAGGGCGTGCAAACAAAAATCGTCAATCCTTTTTCGGCGCGTAAATTACTGAGTAAGTTCCAAAACTCGCGCCTGCTGACCGGGTCCACGCCCAGGGTTGGCTCATCCAGCATCACCACCTCTGGCTCATGCACCAGACTGCACGCCAACGCCAGTTTTTTCTTCATCCCGCCGGATAACTTCCCCGCTAGCCGGTCAGGGAACGTCTCCAACCCTGCAAATTCCAGCAGCTGCGGAATGCGCTGCTTTTGCTCGGTGGAATTCAACCCGTGCATGTCCGCAAAAAAGCGCATATTCTCGATCACGGTCATGTCCTGCGGCAGGGTAAACTGCTGGGCAATATACCCCGTGCGCTCACGGATGGCGTATATATCTTTCGCCGAATCGAACCCCAGGATGCTGCTCTTGCCGCCTGTGCGCGAAAGCAGCCCCAAAATGACGCGCACACTGGTGCTTTTACCTGCCCCATCTGGTCCAATCAGACCAAACGTCTCGCCGTGTTTTACCTCCAGGCTGATGCCATCCACCGCCATCACCTTGCTGCGCCGAGTGCGAAATTCCTTCTTTAAATCTTGTGCAAAAATCGCTATTTCGCTCTGCATAGGACTAATCCAATCTCGGGCGGGTGACTAACCCAGCCAGCAGCACCGCCAACACTGCATACACCACCAGGGCGATCACATCCCCCCACAGGTATTCAATTCCTACCCCCTTGGTGAAAATGCCGCGCACAATGCGGATAAAATACGTGAGCGGAATCAGGTTGCTAATCCACTGGACAAACACCGGCATGCTGGAACGCGGGTACAAGAACCCCGTCAGCAGCATGGAAAAGATATTCAGCACCCCCGCAAACTGCTGCGCCTGCCGCTGATTTTGGGCAATGCTCGAAAAGAATAGCCCCAGTCCCATGCTGGCAAGGATAAACACAAAGGAAAGCACCCCAAACAGCACAGCATCCCCGCGGAACGGCACATCAAACCAGAAGATGCCCAGCAGCAGGACAATCACCGTATCCACCATCAGCAATATCACCCCAGAGACCATCTTGCCCAAAATACGCTCTAAGGGACGGGCCGGAGTCGCTAAAATCTGCTCCAGCGTACCGGCTTCGCGCTCGCGCACGATAGAAACAGTGGACTGTGAGACGATCACGTTCTGCATAATGAGCGCAATCAGCGCAGGCAGGATAAAGATCAGGTCGCGCATATCTGGGTTATACAGCACCCGCGAAGCAGTCGTTACCGGAGCTTGCAGATTATGGGTAGGCAATACCTGACTGGTCAGCTGAAAATTATACTTTTGGGCAATCGCCCCAGCTGCGCTATACCCGGAACTGACGCTGAACGAATCCGACCCGTCCAGCAAGATGAGAACTTGTCCCTGACCGCGCTGAACGGTATCCGCTAGGTTCGGGTGAATGATGATGCCCGCTTTCACCTGACCCGCGTCAATGGCGCGCACCACCTCTTGATCAGAAGTCAGGCGCATTTTGATGTCAAAATAGCCAGATTGCTCCATCGCAGAGATAAAGTCGCGGCTGCGCGAATCCATGCTCTGATCCACCACCGCAGTCGGCAGGTGATCTACCGTTAATCTCACCGCGTAGCCAAACATGAACAGTTGAATGATCGGCAGCAGCATAATCAGCAGCAGGGTGCGCTTATCACGCAGAGTCTGCACCATGTCTCGATAAATAAGGGCGCGTAGGCGTTGAAAAGAGCGTGGCATAGGTCACTCCAAGCGAGAACGAAAGGTACGAGTTGCCAGAAATAGGATGACGATGCTATAAGCCGTCAGCGCAAGCACATCCCCGGTCAGCGCAGCAAACCCCGCCCCTCGTGAGATGATGGCGCGCGAAATCGGGATAAAGTAGGTCAGTGGGAACAAGTTGCCAATCCACTGAATGACGGCTGGCATGGTATAGCGCGGGAAGAGAAACCCGCCCAGGATAATAGCGACCATCGTTATCATCATTAAGATCTGCATTACCTGCCGCTGATTCTGCGAAACAGTCGAAATTAGCAACCCTAACCCCAATCCACTAATGATATAAGGGATCGAAAGCGCTAAAAACAGCCAGATACTGCCCTGAAAAGGTACACCAAACACAAACGTCCCCAATCCCAGCAGGGTCAGCAGATTAAACATAGCGATCAACACATTGGGAACCATTTTGCCAATCATCAGTTCCAATGTGCGGATGGGCGTCACCAGGATTTGCTCAATCGTCCCAGCTTCGCGCTCGCGCACCACCGCCGAAGCTGTCAGCAGAATGGTCTGCATTTGCAATAGCACCGCCGCCATGCCGGGGATAATAAACCACAGGTCAATCAGGTCAGGGTTATACAAAATGCGGATATTGGCATTCAATACAGGGATCGTCACCTGCTGCGCCGACATCCCGCTTTGCGCGCGTTTCAAATCCTCCGTCATCACCTTCGCAGAAAATGATTCCCCAATCGCTTTTATGGCGTTATTGGCGGATTGGGAGGTAAAAATATCAGAACCATCCACCAGGGCTAACACTGCCGCATCCCCGCGCTGAATATGCTCGCTAAAGTTGGTAGGGATGACCACCCCCGCGCTCACCTGTCCAGCATCCATCAGGCGCATCACAGCATTTTGGTCAGCCACGTTGGCTTTCAGTACAAAATAGCCTGTGTTGACCAACGCCTGCACGTAAGCGCGGCTCTGCTCGTCCATGCTCTGATCCGCCACTGCCAGAGGAATATTTTGCACGTTCATGTGAACAGCAAACGCAAACACCAGCAGCTGTATCAGTGGCAGCATAAGCAAAATAACCAGGGTAGCGCGGTCACGCACAATTTGGATAAATTCTTTTTGGATCAATGCTCCAATCCGCTGCCTCATACACCCTCCTGCTCATCAAACTTTCCGGCTAACCCGGTCAACATAAATTCCACAATGATCCCTGCCAGCGCGCGGCGTTCATCCACCGAAGAAGGTGGTGGTTCAATCCCACGTAAGATCGGCAGGATCGCACCAAGCATGACCGCAATCATCATCCGCGCGCCCATTTCCACATTCATAGGGCGCATCAGACCCGCCGCGATTTCTCGATTCAAAAACAGGCTAATCAATTCCATCATTCGTGCAAACCGATTTGCCACAAAATGATTGAATACTTCATCATTGGTCCATGCCTCCGCAATCAGCGCGCGTGAATACACCACATTTGCAAAAAGTCGCTCCAGCCCAGTATCAATGATCGTCACCATTTGTTCACGAGTGTCTATTTTTTTCACCTGCCCAAAGACAACATCAAACATGCTGGCTTGCTCATTCAGAATTGCCACCAGCATTTCTTTCTTGCTCTGGAAGTAGCTATATAGCGTACTTTCCCCCACATCCGCCGCTTCGGCAATTTCTTTGGTTGTGGTGGAAGCATAGCCTTGTTCCGCGAACAGATGCGCCGCTGCATCCATAATGGCGCGTTTTTGACGTTGCACCCTGCGTTCTCTGCGTGCATCAGAAGGAGATTGATTATTGTCATCCATTGTTTCTATTCGTTTTTCGTGTGTATATTCATTTTTCGAGTGTTTGCTCTATTTACGAGTAGATACTAATTCTTTTGTGGCACAATGTCAAGTACCAAAATGAGGGAATTTCCTACCCTTGACGAAGCCATAAACCCATTCTATAATTAGATTATCGAACTATTTGAAAGGTGAAAGATTTGGATCATGGATTTAACCGAACTTCTTGCACAGGATTTATTCGAGGTCGTTCCCCTCATCATGCAAGCCATCCGCCAGGATATGCGCCGTGAACGAGGGCATGACCTTTCCGTCATGCAATTCCGCGCCCTGGCGCACATCGAGCGCAAAACATCCACTGCGGGCATGGCTGCCCTTACACTCACTGCCCTGGCGGATCACCTGGGGTTGACGGCTTCCTCTACCAGCACCCTGGTAGAGGGACTAGTAGAGAAAGGTCTCGTTGAACGGCGTGACTGCCCCGAGGATCGCCGCCGCCTCTCCTTGCAATTAACCGATGCCGGGCGCGCCCTCACCCGCCACGCGCGCGAAGCTGCTCGCGCTGCCCTGGCAATCCGCGTGCAGGCAATGCGCCCTGAAGACACCAAAATCCTATTACAAGCCCTAAAAATTCTGCGCCCCCTCTACGAAGACACTTCAGCAGAAATAAAAAACATGGAGAATTAGAACAACAATGACCTCAAAACCAATCTCAGTCAGGCGAGAGCTTGAACCCATTGCGACTCTCATCCCCGACTCCAATCAGAAATGCGCCGCGCAAGAAGAATTAGCGACTTCCCGCATCATTGCTGACGAAACCATTCATAACACTCATGCTGCCTCGAAAATCAGCCAAATCTTTTCTTCTTTTAATCACCGCAACTATCAGCTCTGGTTCAGTGGGCAGCTCGTCTCCGTCATCGGCACGTGGATGCAGTCTATTGCGCAAGGCTGGCTGGTATATCAGCTCAGTCACAGCGAATTTGCCCTGGGGCTGGTCAGCTTTGCCGCTGCCATCCCTGCCTTGATTCTTTCTCCCTTCGGTGGGGTAATTACAGACCTCATCCCCAAGCGCACCCTGATTGTCATTACCCAAAGCATTGCCATGCTGCTGGCGTTCATCTTATCCATCCTCGCCTTCACCGGCACGGTGCAGGTCTGGCATATTATGATCTTAGCCACCTGCCTGGGCATTGTGAATGCCTTTGATGCGCCTGCTCGTCAGGCGTTTGTGGTGGAAATGGTTGGCAAAGAGGATTTGCCCAATGCCATCGCCTTAAACTCCATGATGTTCAACGGCGCGCGCGTGGTCGGTCCTGCACTGGGTGGCATTCTGCTGGGCTGGTTAGGCACGGGCTGGTGCTTCCTCCTGAATGGGGTCAGCTTTATCGCCGTGATTATTGGCTTACTGATGATGTCCGTTCCCAAGCGAACCATTCAGCGCAAGATTCAAAAGCCGCTCCAACAATTTGCAGAAGGCATCCGCTTTGCGCGCAGCCGCCCGGATATTTTGGGGCTGCTGGGAATGTCCGCCGGATTCAGTGCCTTTGGCATGGCGTATGCCGCAATGCTGCCCGCCTTTGTGGATAAGCAGCTGCACGCCGGGGCAACCGCTTATGGCATGATCAACGCTGCCATTGGCATCGGCGCAGTGCTGGGCGCGTTAGCAGTCGCTTACTATACGAATGCAGGCATTCGCGGCAAAGTCCTCGTCATCGGAAATCTCATTTACCCGGTGTTGTTGGTCGTGTTTGGATTCAACACATTCTTCGTCACCGCTTTGCTCATCGCCTTTGGCATGGGGCTGACTTTTATGCAAATTGGCAACAATATTAACAGCCTGTTGCAGCTAAACGTAGAAGATGACATGCGTGGGCGCGTGATGGGCTTATATACCCTCACCTTCTTCGGCTTTGCACCGTTAGGCTCGCTGGCTGCCGGAATCGTTGCCCAATACCTTCCCCTAAACATCACTATTGCCATCATGGCTGTCGTCATGCTCCTGATCTCCGTACTAATCCAATGGCGCGTACCCGAGATCAGAGAAATGAGTTAATGCGGTAAAATAGGCGCGCAAGTAAAAATGGGAGAAAGAACAATGAGAGAAACGTTAGAATCGCACCTGACTAATGCACAGCGCGACCTTTTTTGTGGGCTGACCACGCCAGTGGAAATTCAAGCCTACCTGGATTCAACGGCTTACCGCCCTGAATATTCCAACTTTTGCCCGCTGCAAGTCTTAGAAACCCGCCGCGCTCACTGCCTGGATGGGGCAATCTTCGGCGCGGCTGCTCTGCGTCACCTGGGTTACCCGGCTCTGCTGGTAGATATGTTCCCCGATGCTGGCATGGATGATGACCACGTCCTGGCGATCTTCAACCGGCGCGGCTGCTGGGGAGCGGTTGCCAAATCCAATTTTGTTGGCTTGCGTTACCGCGAACCCGCCTACCGATCCCTGCGTGAGTTGGTGATGTCGTATTTTGAGTCATTTTTTAACGTCAATGGCGCGCGCACCTTGCGTTCTTATACCCGCCCGCTTGATCTTGCCCTCTTTGACCGCGTCCACTGGGAATTTACCGAGGCAGGCACGGATGCCATCGAGAAAGCCTTGCTCAAGCGCGCCCGCATTCCGCTGATTCCCCCCGAAATAGCTGCGGATCTGAGTCCGGTAGATTCCATCAGTTACCAGGCGGGCATGGCAATTGCCAACCCAGACGGCTTGTATCGCCCCAAAGCCTGATCTCTTATTCCAAAAAACAGGTTGAGGAAACTTACTCCTCAACCTGTTTTTAATTCACTTTCAGCACCTGAGCGTGAATCCCCCATCCAGGGTAATCACCTGTCCGCAAATCATCTCCGCAGCAGGCGAACACAGGAACGCCACCACTCCCGCCACATCTTGCGGCGTTACCAACCTTCCCGCCGGGGTGCGCTCCACCGCCTGCGGAATCACGTTTGGGTCTTGCAAGACGGCAAAATGTTTCAGCGCGTCCGTTTCCACCAACCCGGGCGCGACTGCATTCACCACAATATGCTCCGGCGCAAGTTCGACCGCCAGGTAACGGGTAAGCGCTTCTAACGCTGCCTTGCTCATCCCCACCGCTACATAATCAGGCATCACTCGCACCGAGCCGGGTGAAGAAATTGCCACCATCCATCCTCCGCCACGCTTGCGCATCAAAGGGACTGCCCGCTGTGCGCATAACAACGCCGCCCGCGCGTTTACGTTCATCGTCCAATCCCACCCTGTCACTTTTTGCTCCATCACCGGGCGGTTAAACCCGGAAGCGGCGTTGTTAATCAAAATATCCAGTCCGCCCCACTGCTGCTCAATCTGGGCAAACAGGCTGTCAATTTCCTCTGGTTTCGCCAGGTTTGCCTTCATCACAAGAGTGCGCCGCCCCATCTTGCGGATCAGCTCCGCCACTTCTTCGGCAGGCTGTTGATTACGATGATAGTTAATTGCCACATCCACACCTTGTTCTGCCAGGCGGAGAGCAATGGCGCGCCCAATCCCCCGGCCGCCACCCGTCACCAGGGCAACCCGGCTTGCATAAGTAAGTTCTGTCAAAGGATTCCCTCCAAAGTCCGAATCGGATGAAATAACCGCCGGTCAAACTGCGCGATTCGCTCCGCGCCCAGCGCCAACACCGCCTGCTTTACCTGAATATAATCCGCGCGGAACGCTGCCAAATCAACCCCCTGGCACCTATCCGGGAAAGGCAGCAGCCAGCGGTGAGCGCGGTCTATCATTTTAATTGCGCCAACAGAATTCCCGCGCCGGATATGCTCATACCCCACCGCCACCTGCAAAATACCGCGATACAATTCCCGCCCTGCGCCCGCCTCCGCGCGCCAGGCAGTTTCTAACGCCTCGTGCGCATCAAAGAAATACCCGCGATTAAACAACATGATCCCCTTGCGCGCATCTTCTGGCAGGGCAGCCGCGCAGATGCAGCTTACCTCTTC
The DNA here is from genome assembly GCA_038206515.1 of Anaerolineales bacterium. Lineage (GTDB taxonomy): Bacteria > Chloroflexota > Anaerolineae > Anaerolineales > Anaerolineaceae > DSYU01. The sequence goes on from JBBRAT010000010.1 coordinate 83,299, forward strand.
TGGGGTCAGCGAAAAGTCATCCATAAATGCCATTGTAACCTTATCCGCCCATTTTACATCCCATTTCAACGGCTGTATAATCAATTCAGGCAGTTATCGCCCCTGCAAAACGTTTGAATAATGGGAGTCGGAAAATGGATCAAATCCTGATTAAAGATTTACTGGTGCGCGGCGTCATTGGCGTATCCGAGGCAGAACGCGCCAACCGGCAGGATATTTTAATTAACGTTGTCCTCTTTGCGGATATTTCCAAAGCGGGCGAATCCGATAATATTGGCGATTCAGTCAACTATCGCACGGTCGCCAAAAAGCTCTTTGCGCACGCCGAAAAAGCCGCCCGTTACACCGTGGAAGCACTGGCAACTGACTTAGTAAAGTTATGCTTGGAGGAACCCGGTGTATTGGGCGCGCGCGTGCGCGTGGAAAAGCCCGGCGCAGTCCGCTTTGCGCGCTCAGTGGGAGTAGAAATTGAACGCTTCGCCGCCGTCTGATCTTCTCTATCGCCTGTATGTCAGCATGGGGTCGAATATCCGCCCGGAGGAAAATATTCCGCGCGCGGTGAACATGCTACGCGCCTACGCCCAGGTAGAAAGCATCTCGCGCTGTTACGAAACGCGCGCAGTTGGCTCCAGCGGACCCAATTTTATTAACCTTGCCATTTGCCTTGTCACCCCACTGGATACTGCCGCCTTTAAGCGCCATGTGATCACTCCCATTGAAAATACCCTTGGAAGGGTACGTCAGGCAGATAAAAACGCCCCCCGTACCATTGACCTGGACGTGATTCTGGCAAACGATCAAATTATAGACGCGCACCTATGGGATCGCGTATACCTGGCTACTCCTTTTGCTGAGCTTTACCCAGCTTTTCTTCATCCGCAAGATGGACGCAGCCTACAAAGCATCGCCGCAGAGCTGCAAAAGCAAGAGACCATTACCATCAGGGATGACATTCTATAAGCGATTAGAAATGCAGCGGCTCCGCGCTGCGCGAAATGTTATCCAAAAACTCCATGCGGGTTGCCAGCCCAGTGCGGAACACCCCCAGCATGGCGGATGTGGTCATGCGCGCATCATGTTTACGCACCCCGCGCATCATGGAACACAGGTGCAGCGCTTCTACCACCACAGCCACCCCGCGCGGATGCAGTAAATCATTGATGAAATCCGCAATCTGACGGGTCATGCGCTCTTGCACTTGCAGCCGCCGCGCGAACATATCCACCACGCGCGGAATCTTGCTCAGTCCAATCACCTTGCCACTGGGCATATACGCCACGTGCGCCCGACCAATAAACGGCAGCATGTGATGTTCGCATAGGCTGTAAAATTCAATGTCGCGCACAATGACCATTTCATCGTAATCTACTTCAAACAAAGCCTCATTGACCATCTTGACCGGGTCTATCCGGTAACCAGAGAGCAGCTCCTCATACATGCGCGCCACGCGGTCTGGCGTGCGCAGCAGCCCATCCCGTTCAGGGTCTTCGCCAAACGCCTGGATCATGCGCGCCACGCTGTCGCGGATTTCTGCCTGGTTAATGCCCGCGCCACTTAGTAATTCTGCCGACTCATACAGGTCGGTAGGGGTATCATCATCTTCCATCATAATAGACCTCTTTCTATTGAATTAAATTATCCCCCTACAGATTAATGCGCTTTCACGCTGATCTCTTCCCAACGTAAGCCCCCATTGATTGAATGATACAACTTAAACCCACTTGTGTCCGTACTCCAAGCCCATCCTTGCATTGCGTCCAAGAAATTAAGCCCTGCCAGACGGGTAGAATGCAGGGAAGGCGTCTGTTCCATCCATGTCTTTCCGCCATCTGCGCTAACATAAAGCACGTCTCCGACCCAAAAGAAGAAATTTTGTGGCGTGGCGGCTGCAATTTGCAGATTCCGATTTGCCAATTGTGCCGGAGCCGGAATAGAGGTGGTTGTCTGCCAGGTTTGACCGCCATTTGCGGTCACGCAAAACACCCAACGGGCAGAATTGTCCCTGTTTGGGGTAAAGACTTGCAGCGCCATCACCCCCTGAAGGTGATCACTGTCAAAAAATTTAGGCAGTGCCGCGTAAGTGATCGCATCAGTGCCCGAACACCCCCTATTCTCCGTCCACAATCGCCCGCCGTCCGCGCTTGCGAACAACTTCACCGCGGATTGCGGCAAGAACACTGCTCCAACTACCCACCCTTGCACTGGGCTGCTGAAGACAGGACCAAAAACTCCCCCATCCGCTGGCAAAAATCCACTCTGGCTGACCGTCTCTTGCGGAACACTGTGAACCGCCTTCCAGGTTAAACCACCATCTGTAGTCGCCAGCATTCGGCGCGAAAATGATTGACTGCTGGTCAAAATCCAACCATTTGCCTCATCCAAGAAAAACATCCCAGGCGAATAGGCACCAAACGGCAGGGCTACCACCGACCACTGCTTTCCGGCATCTTTGGTAACAAACAAAGTGGCATGATTATCATTGGGCGTCAAATCCGGCACCAGGTACCAGGCTTGATCGGCATTCAAAAAGGAAGCTACCATCCCCTCTGAGCGCGCATCCATCATAGGCGGGGCAATATCCGCCCAAGTCTTGCCGCCATCCTGTGTATGCCACAGGGACCGCTCGCCTACGCCCCAGCCGTCCAGCGCGTCAAACATCTTCACCGAGCGCAAATCTTTTGCCGGATCTAAAATAACGCGCGGCTGTGGCGTGGGCGTAAGGGTTGGCGTAGCGCTTGGCAGCGGACTAGGCGTAAAGGTTGGGGTGAGCGTATCCGTTGGCTGCGGGGTATGCGTACGGGTTGGTTGGGATGCCGCCACTTTGCGATTCACCGGCTCGGCGAATAGCAAATAAAACCCAATTATCAACAACGCCAGGGCTGCCAACATAACCCAAAGCGGTGTCATGGCAGCCGGTTCTGAGCGCAGGTTAACGGGGAGCGATTCCACCGGCTTGGTGGGCGGGGGTGTAGCGCGTGAGCGTTGAGGGAAGGGTGCGCCAGTCTGTGTCATTAATTCTCCTATTGGAAATTATAGGCTTGTTGTACAAAAATTTCAAATACGATGAAAACCTAGTTATAATAAATACAAACCTGGTTTATATCCTATCTTTCCTTCCCCAGAGACGATAAAGGAGTTGAGCATGATGAGCGCAAAACCCGTGATCTACTTTGCCATTTCAAAATCTTTATTTACCGAATTGCAACTCGGAAAATACCTTTCCTGGCTAGAGGCGAACGCGCAGGTTGAATCCTGGCAAGGGGAAGGCAACCCCACCCTGGAAGCGATTTCTGAAGTCCTTGAACGCGCGCAGGTATTGGTCACTGGCTGGGGAACGCCTTCCTTAATAAATTTATTGCAAAATTGGTCGCCTGAAACCAGCCCCCTGCGCATGGTTGCCCACACTGCCGGTACTATCAAATATATGCTGCCCAAATCTGCGCTGGATCGCGGGCTTTTGGTGACGCATTCCAACGAATCCCTTGCCGAAGCAGTGGCTGAATTTACCATCGGCGCCATGATCGCCATGCGCCGCCAGATGATCCCCAGCGCAGAACATTACCGCGCTGGCAAACCTACTTTATCCTACACCACCATGCACGAATTGCGCGGCAATACCGTAGGAATCATTGGCGCCAGCGCCATCGGCAAGCGCGTGATGGAATTTTTGCGTTTTTGGGGCGTCAATACTCTACTCGCTGATCCATATTGCCCGCCCTCCACAGCGGCAGCTTACGGGGCTACCTTAGTAGATTTGATGAAACTCATGCGCGAAAGCGATATTATCTCCCTTCACGCCCCCATTACCCCTGAAACGATCCATATGCTGCGCGCCGAACACTTTGCCGCCATGCAAGACGGCGCGCTTTTCATCAATACGGCGCGTGGTGTCCTCATTGATTCCAATGCCCTGTTAAAAGAACTGCAATGCGGGCGCATCTCCGCCATGTTAGATGTTACCGACCCTACTGAACCTCTCCCAGCGGATTCCCCCTTCTTTACCCTTGAAAACTGCGTCCTCATCCCGCATCAAGCGGGCAATAGTGTGGAAGCTCGCTTGCGCCAGGGACGATATGCCGCTGAAGATCTGCTGCGCTACCTGCACGGCGAGCCGCTCAAGTTCCGCGTGCCGTCCCAATCCTGGGATAGCATGGCATAATGAAATGTTGCAATTTCTGCCGATACCGTCAAAATTTGATTAATTTAGGTTACAATGGAAGGGATTAGCCAAACAATAATCGAAAATCATAATGAAATGATTGAACCATGATACCCAAAATCAATGTCTGGATTGACCGCGTTTCCGCCGTTAAATCCACCGACCCAGAAACCCAAAACCGCAGCCGCATCCTCAGTCTTGTGCTTTTGGGTGTTCTTCTTAATCTCGGTTTACTCACCATTTTTAATTTCATTGACGCTCTGGTTACCCCGAATAGCCCCTCCATTCTTTACCTGATTACAGACGCGATTACCATCGCTTTCTTTCTGCTCCTTTGGCAGTTAAACAAGATGGGCAAAGTGCAATTGGCAAGCTATCTCATGTTGGTGACAATCATTATCGGTGCCACCTACCTGGTTCCCTTTGCCGAGCTTGATCGCGGATTAATTATCTATTCCATTCCGGTGATGGCTGCCAGCTTCTTACTCTTTCCCGCCAGTTCTTTTTTATTTTCGTTATTAGCCAGCATCTTTTATTTTGTTGCATTTTTCTATAACCATCGTTCTCTTCCCATCAACTACCTTAGCTTCAGCGCCCTCTATGGTCTTTCCCTGGTTTCCTACGCAATCGCTAAGCAATATAACCGCCATTTGCATGAGCGCGAAAAAGTAGAAGCGGATTTGCGCATCAGCGAAGGGCGTTTGCGCGCAATGGCTGAAAATATTCACGAAGTCTTCTGGTTTCGTGATAAAGAGACAAACAAGATTGTCTACATCAGCCCTACCTTTGAATCGATTTGGGGAAGAACCTGCCAGGAACTCTTGGAAGATTCGCAAATCTTCTTCACCGGTATCCACCTAGAAGATCGCCCACACATCGCAGAAGCGCAAAAGCGGCTGCAAGAAGAAGATGAACCTTTTTCAGAGGAATATCGCCTTACTCGACCGGATGGCTCTGAACGCTGGGTTTGGGCACGCGCTTACTCGGTGAAGAACGAGGCGGGAAAAACCATGGGCTTTGCGGGCGTTGCCGATGACATTACCGCTCGCCGCTATACCGATGAAATTTTACGCGAAAGCGAAATGCGCTACCGGCGGTTATTTGAAAATACAATCGTAGGGCTTTTCCAATCCACCCGTGACGGTAGAATTATCGCCATCAACCCTGCTTATGCCCGTATTTTTGGCTATGATTCCGTTGCAGACTTTATGCACTATGCGCGTGGGCGGGATGTTGCCCAGGTCAATTATGGTCGCCCCGAAGAACGTCAGAAAATTGTCCAGCAGATTGAGAATAGCCAGACTCCGGTCTCTATCGAAAATGAATACCGTCATAAAGATGGCAGTCTCTTCCTGGCAAACCTGCATGCCTGGGCAGTTTACGATGACCAGAATCAAATGCAATATTTAGAAGGTTTCGTGGAAGATATTACCGAGCGCCGCAATGCCGAAAATGCCCTCATTGCCAGTGAAAAACGCTTCCGCGAACTCATTATTGCCCTGCCCAACGCCGTCTTTGTTCTCCAAAACAACATCTACGTATTTGTCAACCCTGCCGCCTGCGCAATGACCGGATACCCAGAAGAAGAAATCATTGGCTCTGTTGGGAATTTCTTTGTGCATCCTGACGATTATGCCAAATTTAATGAGAAAAGAGGGCTTCTTCTAAGCGAAGGCATAGGACGCAAAACGGTTGAAGCCAAAGTGCTCCGCAGCAATGGGGAAATGATCTATACTGAAACCTCCGCCGTGCGCATTCTCTACAATGGCAGTATGGCTACCCTGATCCTGGCGTATGACATTACCGAACGGAAACACATTCAGGATGAATTGCGCCGCTCAAATGAAAAATTGGAAGAAGCCGAACGTCTTGCCCGTCTAGGTAATTTCGAATTAGACCTGGTCACGCACCGAATGATCTGCTCTGAACAGGTTTCTGAATTAATCGGGGCAGTACTTCCGCAGGATGAAAATACGCTTTCCCAGCTTCTCGATCACGTTCACCCTGAAGATCGCCCCGTGCTCAAGAATGATTTCCAGCTTTGCGTTCAACAGAATATCCCCGCAGACCGCATTTATCGGCTGCGGGATGGCAATGGCGAATATCGCTCCATTCATGGCATTGCGCGCCTGGTAGCGGACGAAAAAGAGGAACATCCCCATCTCTTCGGCACGTTGCAAGATGTCACCGAACGGGTGCAGGTGGAATGGGCGCTGCGTGAAAGCCGTCAGCAGATGCAAAGCCGCTTAAAGCAGCTCACCGTCCTTCACGACATTGACCTGACTGTCACCCTCTCTACAGACCTGCATCAAACCATCATCACGATCCTGAACCACATGATTCACATGGATGATTTTGACGCTGCCGCTCTTCTCCTGCCCTTCCGAAATAGTTTTACCTTAGAAGCGCAAGTGGGCATGCCTGACGAGTGGTTAGATGAGGGCTATGAAAGATGGAATCAATACTATTGCGCTTTGCCCATCTATGATCCTCATCACGAGGTCATTATCGCTGATTTGAATCAACACACCTCCGGTCATACCGCCTCGCTCAACAGTTCCCCAAATCTGCGCAAATGGTTCTATTCCTGTGCTGTATTGCCCTTGCAAATCAAAGATACCACGCGCGGGGTGTTGCTTTTATTCAGCCAGCAAAGGGATCTGTTCCGCGCGGAATGGAAAGACTTCCTAGATGCGCTTGCCATGCAGACGGCAATTGCCATCGAAAATGCCGAGTTGCTCTCTCGGATGCAACACGCCAGCCAGGAACTCAGTGACGCCTACGAAGCCACCATTGAAGGCTGGTCACGCGCCTTAGAACTGCGCGACAAAGAAACCAAAGGGCACAGCGAGCGCGTCACCGAATGGAGTCAGCGCCTGGCGACCGAGATGGGCATGCCCAACGAAGAAATGGTCTCTTTCCGGCGCGGCGTATTGCTGCATGATATTGGCAAAATGGGCATCCCCGATAATATCCTGCTCAAGCCCGGTCCGCTCAATGAGGATGAGTGGATAATCATGCGCCAGCACCCCATGTATGCCTATCAAATGCTCTCGCCCATCCCCTTCTTGCGCCCTGCCGCTGAACTCGCCGCCAGCCATCACGAAAAATGGGATGGCACAGGGTATCCGCGCGGATTGAAGGGCAATGACATCCCCCTTGGGGCGCGCATCTTTGCTGTTGTAGATGTATGGGATGCCCTGACCTCAGATCGCCCCTATCGCCCTGCCTGGACTGCTGAAGCCGCCCAGGTATATATGTTAGCCCAATCAGGCACGCATTTTGACCCAAACATTGTGCAGACCTTTTTTACCCTAATGCACTCTGGCAAAATGCGCGAGAAATCCGGCAAAACCGGAAGTCTAATGGAGAGAAATTGAAAATAGATTTACACGTACATGCCAGTGAACGTTCTGCCTGCTCAACTGCCTCGGAAATCAGCCTCATTCAAGCCGCCATCCAAGCCGGATTAAACGGAATCGCCTTCTCTGACCATAACCGATTGGTTGGACACGATCACCTGATCGCTCTTAACCAACGCTTTGCTCCCTTCAAAATCTTTACCGGCATTGAAGTAGATTGCGATCAGGAACATTGGGTCATTATTGGCATAGATGACCCGCGCCTGGAACAAATTGGTTGGCGTTACCCCGACTTGCATGCCTTTGTGCAAGAAAAAGGCGGTTATATGCTTCTGGCGCATCCCTTCCGCTATCACCCCATCCAGGTGGATATTCGCCGCTACCCGCCGGATGGCGTCGAAATTTCCTCATATAATACCCCGCCCACCCGCGAAGCCGACATCCGCGCCCTATCCGCCGAACTGGGGTTAGCGCTGCATACCAATTCCGATGCCCACCGTACCTGGGTCATTGGTCAATATTTTACACAACTCCCTGCCACAGTAGAGAACGATGCTTCTCTGATTCAGGCGCTAAGGGAACGCAAACCTACCAGGAAGCCCGCTGTTTTTTCTTAAGATTTCGCAGCATCCCTTCCCGTAAACCCGATACGCTGAACCCTAAATGTGGCTTTCTGATCCTAGAAAGCCACGCACTTTCTAGCAGTACGCGAACTAAAAAGCCTTTCGCAAACACCTCCAGCCCAAAGAATGTGCATTGAAAAATTTTAAGGTTAACAAATCTATTTTCCTCTTGTAAGGTTGGATCAAGTGTGCTAAAATCAAAAGAGTAGTATATGTACGGGGGCAACGATCCCATACCACCATATATGGTGGTAATTTTTTTCTCTACATTCCTAACTGATCTTCCTAACTATGGAGGAACTATATGTATTGTCCCTACTGCCAGCACGATAAGAGCAGGGTTCTGGATACGACTCACGATGCGCATGGGGGCGTGCGCCGCCGCCGTGAATGTGAATCCTGTGGCAGCCGCTTTACCACCGTGGAACGCCCCCTCATGGCTGCCCCGCTCATCGTCAAAAAAGATGGCACGCGCGAGGAATTTGACCGCGAAAAACTCATGCGCGGCATTCGGATTGCCTGCGCCAAGCGCCCCGTCTCAGCCGCAGCCATCGAGCACGTGGTGGGTGAAATTGAAACTGCCCTGCAAAAGCTAGGGCGCGCAGAGGTCAGCTCGCGGGTAGTCGGTGACATCGTTATTTCTCGCCTGCGTGAATTAGATCACATCGCTTACGTACGTTATGCTATTGTTTATCTCCAATTTGGAGACTTACATTCTATCCGTGATGAAATTGACCGCTTATTGAAAGAAGAGGAGAATTCAGGACATGAAAAACCAGCAGCCCACAGCAAGTAAAATCAGCGCAGCAAAGGAGTCCGTTTCAGGGTTACTCCCCACCCCTCCCCTGCCGTCTGATTTGCCCTCGATTGACCTGACGGAGAACGCCCGTCAGGTATTAGAGCGCCGCTACGTCAGGCGCGGGCAAGATGGCAAGCTGATCGAATCCGTAGATGAAATGTTCTGGCGCGTAGCTTATCACGTGGCAAAGGTCGAAGAAACCTGGGATGGCAACGTAATGGAACGCACTCGCGCCTTTTACCTGCTGCTCACTTCCAAAAGTTTCTTCCCCAATTCCCCCACCTTCACCGGCGCAGGCACTCCCCTGGGGCAGCTCGCCGCTTGCTTCGTATTAGCCATTGCCGATGATATGGGCCGTCACCCAGATGGCATCTTCCAAACGCTGCGCAACGCTGCCCTCATTCAGCAAACCGGCGGCGGCAACGGCTTTTCCTTCTCTCGCCTGCGCCCGCATGGCACCCTGGTCAACTCCTCTGCCGGGCAAGCCACGGGACCAGTCGGCTTCTTGCGCGTCTACGATAACGCCTTTGGCGAGGTGGCTCAGGGTGGCTGCCTGTTACCAGAGACGTTGGTTTTCACTTCGCGCGGGCTGCTCCGGCTGGATGAAATCGCTAATCCGCAAATCAGCGGATGGCAATCTCATACGTTAAACGTGGCTACAGACGAAGGTTGGCGCGAATCACCGCGCGCATATAATAACGGCGTTGCCCCAGTCCTGCGCGTCCATACTCGTGAAGGAATCAGCCTGGCGGGGACTTATCAACACCGCGTAAAAGTAATGACCGATGAAGGACCACAGTGGCGCACTTTACGCGATCTGCGAAAAGGCGATTGGTTGTTGGTGAAACTTGGGCAGCATCAAGGCAAGTTACAGGCTTTGCGCCAACCCACTAAACAACATGGAAACCAGATCGTGTCGCAGCTTCCGCCTATACTGGATGAAGAACTTGCCTTCTTTCTGGGTTATCTGACCGGGGATGGGTTTGTGGCATCCGCAGAAGACGATCATCGCGTTGGCGTGAGCATTTCGCATACTTCCTACCTGATGGAAGCCATGCCCCAGCTCATGCAAACCTTATTTGGTGTGAATATTCACTCTTTTCAAAAACCAGATGATCGTTCAATCACCCTGGTGATGGACAACCGTGCGGTAAAAGAATTTTTGCTCATCAATGGCTTAGGCAAAGAGAAAAGCCGCATCGCCTCTGTTCCGCGTCTCATCCGCCAATCACCGCCTTCCGTTGTAGGGGCTTATCTGCGTGGGTTGTTGGAAGCAGATGGAACCCTATCACACGGCTATCCAATGTTGACAACTGTTTCACCCCGCCTGGCAGAAGAGACCGCTACTTTGCTGATGGGCTTAGGTTGCCCTGTGCGTATCTCGTCGTTAATGCCCGGCGTGCAGCATTATGGCAGCGCGGCGGTATATCATGTGCGTATTGAATCCAACGTTGGTTTGCAAGCCTGGCGCGAAAAGATCGGCTGTGATTTACGTTCTCGTTTTGTGGCGTCTTATTCGTGGCAGGTGAATACCCAGCGCGAAAGCGTCTATCCGCTGCCGAATTCACAATATTGGCTAAAGCCAGTCTTATCTGCCATTACCCCCGCTCAAATGGACCCGCGCGCCATTGGACATAAATTCCGCAGCAATGCCCCACAAATGCGCCGTTCTTTATTGCGCTATGTCCGTGATGAGCGGCAATTGACTCGTTCCGCTTACGACAATCTCTCCAGCCAATTCTCAGAATTTGCTCATCACGCCACCCCTCTTAATGATTTGTGGTTTGTGCAGGTGCAAGAAGTCTCAGAAGCTGGGGAATCCCTTACCCTTGACTTGGAAGTGCAGGACAATCACACGTATCTGGCGTATGGGGTCGTTACCCACAATACCCGGCGTGGCGCCAATATGGGTGTATTGCGCGTAGATCACCCAGATATTGAAGATTTTGTCACCTGCAAGACCAATGAAAACGCCATCACCAACTTTAATATTTCCGTAGGCATTACGGATGCCTTCATGCAGGCGGTTGAAGCCGGTACAGATTGGGAATTGCGCTTCCCCGATATTACTTCGCCGCTGTATAAAGGCTTTCAGGGGACGTTTGAGCAAGCCGAAGCCGCGGGCATCCCCTTCCGCGTTTATAAAAAAGTCCGCGCCCGCGAACTATTTGAGAAAATCGTCCGCCAGGCGCATCACAATGGCGAGCCGGGCGTGCTTTTCCAGGATGCCGCCAACCGTTATAACCCCGTTCCGCACCTGTATCAACTGGAAGCGACCAACCCCTGCTTTATCGGCTCTACGCGCATCGCCACCGATCAAGGGTTACTCACCATTCAGCAGCTCGCTGAAATGGGAACGCCTTTCTTGGCTGCCACCGATGACCGCGCCCAGCATGGCGCATTCGGGGTTGCCTACCGCCCCGCCGCCCCAGCCTGGAAAACCCGTGAAAATACCCCCGTCTTCCAGCTCTCTACGCGGCATGGCTATACCATTACCGCCACCTCCGATCACCCCTTCTTAACAGCGGAACGGGGATACGTTGCGCTCGCCGACCTGCGCCCTGGCGATCATCTGCTGCTGCAATCAAAGGAAGGCGCATGGAGCAAGGAATCTCGCTTACCCAATACTGCCATCCTGCAGGAAAAAATGGCAGTGATGGGTCAGGGCGGCGACCGCGCAACCGGTCATCTTACAACGCGCCATGATTTTGCGGAACAATATGCCCACTTGCCGCTTACCTGGTCACATGATTTAGGCTTGGTGATGGGCTGCCTTGTCGGCGATGGCTGGTTGAGTGCCAACAGCAACGCTCCTCTGGGTATTGTCTTTGCGCGCAACGATGAAGAAACCCGACAGGCATTCCATGCCCCCATGCAAGAGTGGTTCGGCGCGGGTCATTTGCACGAACGAGAATCCGTCCATCAGCTCACCTATGGACGCCTGCCCTATGAATTTTTCAAAAGCCTGGGCGTGCTGGAAGCTCCTGCCCATGAGAAACACGTTCCCGCAAGCCTCTGGCAAGCCCCACGTCAGGCGGTCATTGGCTTTTTGCAGGGACTTTTCACCACGGATGGCACAGTCAACCTTACCGAAGCCAAACGTTCTTGCTCTATTCGCCTCAGCAGCGCGTCCCAGTCGCTTCTTCAGGAAGTTCAAATGCTGTTAAGCAACTTTGGCATCGTCAGCGCCATTCGGAAACGCCGTGAAGCCGGTATGCGCTCAAATCCGGATGGCAAGGGAGGTTCTCATTCTTACGCTGCCCATGCCGATTACGAACTCATCCTCGATAAAGCCAACCGCGATCTGTTCTTACAGGAAATTGGGTTTATCAACGCCGCAAAACAGGAGAAAGCCGCTGAATTTGTCCGCTCAAAAGCGCGCCGCTCCAACCAGGAAGCCTTCCAAACCATGGTCGTAGCTGTCACGCCCGCCGGCGTTGCTGATGTCTATGACTTCACCGAACCCACCACCCACAGCCTGATCGCCAACGCCCTGGTGGCGCATAACTGCGGCGAGCAATGGTTAGGCCCAAACGAAAACTGCTGCCTGGGGTCAGTGAACCTGGCGCAGCACTTCGGACCCAATGGCACGCTGGATTGGGAAAAGCTATGCGAAAGCGTGCGCCTTGCTACCATCTTCCTGGATGACGTGGTCGAAGCCAACGCTTACGTCCCCGCCGTTCCAGCCCTGCGCGAGGCTGCCCTGCGCGCCCGCCGCATTGGTTTGGGCATTATGGGCTTGGCGGATCTGATGTACCATGTGGGCATCCGCTACGGCTCGCCAGAAGGGCAAGAATTTGGCGCGCAGGTCATGGAATACGTCCGCTATATTTCCATGCAAACCAGTTTGCAGCTTGCCCAACAGCGCGGCGCGTTCCCGGCGATCACCGGCAGCATTTATGATCCGCAAGCCTTGCGCTGGCAGCCGCCCACCTCGATTATCCCCTACCAGCATGATTGGGGTCGACCCGCTATTCATTGGGATGAGATTACCCAGGGTATCCTGCAATATGGTATCCGCAACGCCGCCCAGACCACGGTCGCCCCGACCGGCACCATCGCCACCGTTGCCGGATGCGAAGGCTATGGCTGCGAACCGGTCTTTGCCTTGGCGTATATCCGCCACGTCAACGATAACGGCAAAGATTTGCAGCTGACCTATGCCAGCCCACAATTTGAACAGGCGCTTGACACGCTCCAACTGGACGAAGCCACCCGCCATGATATTCTGGATCAAATCATGCGCGAAGGTACTTGCCAGGGCGTGCAATCCCTGCCGGAAGACGTGCGCAACACCTTTGCCGTCTCCGCTGACATCAGCGCCGATGAACACGTGCGCATGCAAGCCGCCCTGCAAGCTTTTGTGGATAACAGCCTGTCTAAGACGATCAACTTCCCAGCAGGAACGAAAGAAGAGGAAGTCGCCAAAGCCTACCAGCTCGCCTGGAAATTAGGCTGCAAAGGCATCACTGTATACGTTACTGGCTCGCGCGATGTCGTAGTGTTAGAAACGCATGCAACTGCCGATAAGAAACAAACGGCAGAAGCTTCCGCTGCCGAGTCAGAAGGCATCACCCCTGCCGCGGAAGCCCAGGCGGTAGAGCAGTTAAAAATTTGGCATGAATCCAAAAAACCGCGCCCGCACGTTCTCCCAGGCTATACCTATAACCTGCAAACCCCGCTTGGCAAGACGTTTATCACTGTCAACGAAAACGGCGGATCGCAGCCCTTTGAAGTCTTCATCACCTGCGCCAAAGCCGGATCAGATACCGCCGCCGTCTCTGATGCGCTCGGTCGCCTCATTTCCTACGTGCTGCGCCTGGCTTCGCCCGTTGAACCCAAGCAGCGCCTGACGGAAGTCATGCGCCAGCTAGAAGGCATTGGCGGCGGTCGTCCGCTGGGCTTTGGTCCCAACCGCGTCCGCAGCCTGCCGGATGGTGTCTCGCAGGTCTTAGCGGACTACCTGGCGGATTGGGAAGAGCGTCAGCAGATCACATTCGCCGCGCCTACGCTCATCGAAAAGCCCGCCCCGGCTGAGCAGCCCGCCCTGTTTACCACCGCCAAAATTGGAGACCTCTGCCCCGAATGCGGCCAGGCTGCCGTCATCAATGAAGAAGGCTGCCGCAAATGCTACGCCTGCGGCTATAGCGAATGCTAGGTTAACGTGCAACCTATAGAGAAGTTTGTGAGCTAAAGAACAAGATTAAATAAAAAGTTAACAACAGAAAAGGGCTGACCTAACGGGTCAGCCCTTTTCTGTTGTTAACATAGGTAGTCAGAGAGTAGGTTAGCAAGCTAGAGTCCCAATTCAGACTACCAGCGAATGATAATCCCCGCGAATGGGGCATAGGTATTCGGAGATGCTGTAGGAGGCATGAGATGAACACATATTCTTTTTGTTTCAATCCCCGCAATTGGGGCATAGGTATTCGGAGCGTACGAACAGTTAGCTCAACGCAAGCTAGGCGAAGCGTTTCAATCCCCGCAATTGGGGCATAGGTATTCGGAGCTGCTGCCCCTGCTTCCACTCCAAAAGATGCAAGTTTAGTTTCAATCCCCGCAATTGGGGCATAGGTATTCGGAGGAAAAAATGACTACCCCTACCAAAGCACAAAAGATTGCGTTTCAATCCCCGCAATTGGGGCATAGGTATTCGGAGCCGTTGGCGCGAGCACCTCTAAGAAGGATGATGAAGTTTCAATCCCCGCAATTGGGGCATAGGTATTCGGAGGAAAGATGAACGGGCATTAGTCGATCGAATAAAAATAGTTTCAATCCCCGCAATTGGGGCATAGGTATTCGGAGAAGCTGTACTCAGCGATTTGCGCCATGGTGGTAGTACTTTGTTTCAATCCCCGCAATTGGGGCATAGGTATTCGGAGTCGCTGTTGCTGGGCTCCTGCTCGCCGCCTTCTTGATTGTTTCAATCCCCGCAATTGGGGCATAGGTATTCGGAGTTGACCTACGGCGCCACCGCGTCCGGTACCGTTTGTTTCAATCCCCGCAATTGGGGCATAGGTATTCGGAGTGCTCGTTGCGTCGCTCGCGCTGTCCGCCTGCAAGTTTCAATCCCCGCAATTGGGGCATAGGTATTCGGAGAAAATCCCGGGAACTCGCTGAGTGGAGTGTGGTGGATGTGTTTCAATCCCCGCAATTGGGGCATAGGTATTCGGAGGCTATCTTCGGGTAAATAGTCATCCACAGGTTGGTGGTTTCAATCCCCGCAATTGGGGCATAGGTATTCGGAGGGAACGACACATCGCAGCCGACGGCTCGTCGGTTCTCAAGTTTCAATCCCCGCAATTGGGGCATAGGTATTCGGAGAGCCTTAAAAAACCCTGGGTCTAGCTCGATCTTGCTCATTATAGCACACCTCTACGAGGTTTTACAAGTACCCTCGCGAACTCTTTGCACATGAACGAAAATACCGTTTCCAGGGTCAAAAACCGTTGCGTTCAGGTGCAAGACAAACTCGCCGTAACTCCCTCCTGCCCGGTTCAACCCGCACCTGCGCCAGAATCGAACGCTAAGCGAGGCTCAACATCTCCCACCAGTTCGCTATCTCTGATTGACTATTCCAAATTTTCGATCCAACCTATTTCGACCAAGCGCGTTTGTAACTGCTCTACTTCCGTTCGATCTTTAAGAGCAATTTGCTCTTTAAGTAAAATATCAACCAGATCCACAATTCGTGAAGTATACAGATTGGGCTTGTTGCAATCCGTCAGTTTTTTAATCAAGAAGTGAATTGAGTTACGATCCTCTTTTTTGTCCTTTATGAAAGGAGGAATTTCGGACACGAACTTTTCTAACCGGAATTTCTCCTCGTCAGATGGGATCAAACTTGCACTGACCAAGTCAGATAATACTCTATCGGAAATACTATGATCTGGCGAACGGGCATACACGCCATCTATGCCAATATGATATGAATACCAGTTGGATATTTTCTTCTCACGGGATCCATAATATACGATCCCTTTTTCACCCTTAGCAATTCCACCCCCATAGTTTTTTAACAACCAAATAGCCGTCCCAGTATCGAGATCAGCATCGTAACTGACCGCAAGCCGCAGAGCTTTCTGCCGGTTTTTGAGAAAGATGACCAGACAATGGATCATTGTGAGTGTTGTAGCCAAATCGATCAACGCAGTTTCGGGTGTAATGCCCGAATACTCCAGATCGCCGTGAGCGAGTGAATTCCTTCGGTCCAACGATTGTTTAACTAAATCCGTCAAAGTTTCACCAAGCTCATCGCTCAGTTCTTTTAAGATATCCACGGATCTTTTTTGTCCGTCTGGCACACTGCCGGTCACATTCCAGAAAGTGTAGCGGAGCATTCCCTCCGCCGCGCGGTAAGCCATGAATACTCCTGAACGGCAGTGATGATGTAGCAGACATTCATTTGCCTCATTCCAGTCCATGCGTATGCTTTCTGGGATAACTTGCCGATCCATCTCGGCAAAATAATCAATCAAAGGCCGCTGCAGTTCAAAGAGGGGATAAGATACTCTCATTTCGATATGCAATTGCCCTAACCGGTTACGAATGAGTTGATAAATGGTTTGGGTGCAATTCACTATCTGATCTATTAGCCCATCATATCCTACCGGTGGATCACAGTCCTCTATCCATATTCCTTCAAAATCGGTAATCGCCTCAGTAAGATCGGAAAGATTGTTATATGGTTCTGATTCTTCTATCCCTTTATTCACCGCTTTCGCAGTTTCTTGAAAAGCAGAGATGACCCTTGTAATAACTTCGGGTGAACACCTTGGAGAAAGAGATTCAATCTCGGCAAAGTTTTTCCCAAAGGAGATTAAAGGAAATGGATTGTAGGGCGAAAATCCAAAGTCTTCTTTTTGTGCTTGCATCGTTTACCCCTCCTGATCGTTGCACCTCTCTACCAGCGCTCGCCGCGTTTATTAATCAACGGCAGACCCTTATCCTCCGCCGCCAGGTCCAACTCGATCTTCGGCCCATCCTTCCGCTTGTTCCCCATGAACCATTCAAACTGGCCCTTGCTTTCCGTTTCTGGTGAGCGCGGGTAGTGTACGGGCAGTGGGGGTTGTTCTTTTGACAACAGCGCCAACAGGTCCTGGATGGGCGGCAGCGATAAGAAGATTTGCTCTGAGCTGTTCCCCGCTTGCTTCTCTTTAGGGGTGGCATAGCGCAGAGCTGCGGCTTGCTGGAAAGCAGTTACAAAGCGCTCGCGCCAATTCGGTTCTGGGGTGACTCCACAATCTTGCAGGGATGCATACCGCGCTTTCCAGTCCACCAGTTGCAGCGAGTCCACGCGCACCTCAACACTGCCCAGTCCTAGCGGCTTGCCCAGACCCACCCGCTGCACGCCTTTTCCATCCAACGTCAGCGACCATAGCAGCGCACCCAACTCCACTGGGGTAAACTGCTCAAATGCCACGCTGAAGGTGAAGGTCGCCCCTGGCTGCTCAGGGTCTTTAATCGTACGGTTCTGATCTGAACGCTCGCTAGAAAGGCTAAAGCGGTTGGGCGTAAAGTTGCGGTAAATCTTCCGCCCGCGCAGATGGTTGCCGCCCTCCATGCCGTCATACCCAGAATCCGTCTCTGAGCGACCGCTGTGGGGCAGGTAATCAGACCCGAACAGATAAAAGCGGGCCGTCGTGGGTTTGGGCGCGCCCAAGATCGCCAGGCGCATCGGCCTCGCCGGACTGGGGTCGCCCTGCAAAAATGCGTCAGAGAAGCGGACCCTCCCGCGGTAGCCCTTCCATTCCCCCTGTTCCGATTTACCTTTCTTCGGGCTGACCCAACCGAAGGTCCGGCAGGCCGGGCAGAGCGCTTCCACTTCGCGGCAGGGACGCAGTACCCCAGGCAGCAGTTCCGCGATGGTGTGATCATACGCCACGCGCGGAATCGACACTGGCGCGATAAATTCTACCCGCGCATTCGGCCAGCGTCCTGAGAGCAGCGCATAAACCAGTTCACCGCCACGCAGACGCCGTTCTTCACGATTAAGGATAAAGCGGCTGAAGCCTGCCTCTTTCCGATTATTTGTGACAGTGCGGACATCGCGGGGGTCACAGCCTGCTTTCTTCCATTTGTCCACCTCTTTGGCATGCCGTTCCTGGTAATCACGGATCAGGTCTTCATAATTGCGGCAAACGTCGGGGTGCAGCGGCAAAATTTGCGGTTTGGAGGCCTCAAAAAAGAAGCGTTCCGAGGCTTTATTATCAATATTCTGGTTGGTGGCACACAAATAGCCGCGATAGATTTTCGTCCCGGACTGCGCTTTGGCAATCCAGGCGTTCGCAGCAGACTGGTTGGCAAAGAGTCCGGCGGCACGCCAGGACGGCGGGAAGGTCAGCCGCTCCAGGGCTGCCCAACATTCCACCCCATGCTGTTCCGATGCAAATGCTTTGACCCCAATCACCTTTAAAGGCACGATTGATGGAGGCACAGCGCGCGGGTTTTTGCTTGTCGAACGGATGGGCCTGTACTGGCGCACGGAAGCCGGATACAGTTCCGTTGGTTTGGATTCGATTTGCAATTGCGCCGTGCCTGTCAGCAGGCGAAGACTGAAGGCCCCTGATTTGCCTTCCACCCGCGCCGGGACCAGAAAGCCAACCAGGTGCGGCTCCAACCGGTAGGACAAGCGCTCGTCTGTGATGGTAGACAGGCAGGAGTTCGTGACCGTCTCATAAATCGTGCGCGTCATGCCGCGCAGAGTAGAGCCAGGGATTACTTTTTTCCCGCCGATCTTAAAGAATTCAAACTCAGGATGGCTCTCCCCAGGGTTCAGCGCCTTGCCAGACGACACGAACAACTCCGTCACAGCCTTCAGGGTGCAGGAAATCTTGCCACTGAGCGTGCCTGGCGCAAGCTGATTATGCGGCAGCGGCTTGGAGCGTCCCAATCCCCCGCTCGCCTCTTTTGGTTCTTTTGGAAAATAGCGCGCAAAATTATACGGGTTCAGAAATCGGTAGCCCCGTGATGGAGGCCAGTCCTCCCCAGACACTCGTCCAGCTTGTTCCGTGATCCGTTCCGCCGAGCGACCAGGCTGGGGCTGAACTTCGACGGCAGGTTTCACCCAGGCAGCCGTCGGGCCTTGCTGTCCGTTGGTGATCTCAAAGTCCACTTCCATACCCGGATGCAGGTCTTCCCACCGGGTGGGTCTTTGTACCACCATCAACCGGAAGTGGACACGCTGCTTATCCACCGATTCAATGAAGCCAAATTTTCGCTCCAGATCCACCTTAATAATTTTGCCTTTCATTCCAACCTCCTTATTCCTGCTCCGGCGACCAGACCGAAGCCGTCACTGATTTTTCTTCAAAAATGAACTGCGTCACCAGCCCGGTAAACAGGGACACCGGGGTAAACACCAACATCATCTGGTAGTCTACCCAACCCAACGGACCAAAAATAACCCAGTTGGCGGGAGTGGGATATAAATGCGCGGCAAACGCCAAGGCGAATAGCCCGATAAAGATCGCCAGTGCCCAGGCGGGCAGCAGGATTAAGATAGCCCGGCGAGCCGCCTCACGCTTCAGCCGCGACCCAACCAGGGGAAGGATATCAAAGTACAGGTAGCCCCAACCTGCCAGAGTCACGCCCACCCAGAGAGAAAACACCGTCGCCCACTGCACCCAGATCGCGTAGTTTTCACGGAAGAAAAAACTTGCCAGACCGATCGAGTCGCCTTGCAGCACCAATCCCAGGTATCCAACCGTGATACCCCCGGTCAGGCGTGGCAAAATCAAGTAGGGAACCGCCGAACCATCAACCTGGGAATACAGCCACAATCCCAACTCTACTGCACCCAACCAACCGCCAAGCGCAGCCGTCCACTTCATCCACAAGGGGGCATGAATTCCACCCTGACTAACCACCCACCCAGAAAGCACAGCTACCCACCCAATGAATATAAGTGTGACCAAAGTGTAGCCTGCATAACTGGCAGGAAATCGCGGAGACTCGTTGCGTTTCAATAAGTGCGCCAGGTGCAGCGAGTTTTCCAGGTCATAGCGCGGCAACGTCCACTCCACAATTAACCGCCGCATGGCTTTTTTGCCGGGCGTTTCTCCGCCATAGCCCTCAAACTCACGGTGCAGCCTGGCATTTTTCCAGTTCACTTTGCCGGGCATCTGGCCAGATTCCCACCCAGGAGCATGGACAGGTGTCAGTCCATCCAGAGGCTCCAGCGGCTCGCCTTTGGGATGCTTCCCCTGGGCGTCGACTTCCCAGCGCGTGTCGATCAATGGGAGCGATAAGCGCATTCCCTCCCGCAGTAACGCGCCTTCCTTCACTTCCTTATTTTCATAGTAAGACAACCATCGAATTGCTCCAGCAAAGCGCGGATCGAGCAGAAGGGCCGATACAGCGCGGTACGCTTCCATCAGTTCACTCCGCATTTGGGAATACAGAGGGGAGGATGGCGCTCCCTGCCGGGGATACACCTTCACCGACAGATACTTCACCAGGTTGTACCACTGCCAGGCGCAGGCAAAGCAGGCCGTATAAGCGTTGAAACCGACAAAGCGTTCCCCTTCTATCAGGAAACGGTAGATCGCCTGATACAGCACTGCCAGCGCCGCCGCCTGTTCCGCCGGGTGGACCGCCCTCAAACTCGTTTGCTTTAATTTGCCAGTCGCATCGACGGGGATGGCAGCCGGGGCGCCAATCACCTTGGGGAATCCCTGAGTCGTCTCCCAATTTCGGTCACTGAAAACCTCGTAAAAAGCAGACCGCGCCTGAACGAGTGGGTTTAGCTTTGGCTCGGAACCAATACGAGCCTCGTTGTTCCAGGCATCCCCAGCTTGCCCGGATGCCTGGGGATCTTCTGCCAGCGCAGATAGCGCGCCCGTGACCGTCAGAACCAGGCGTTCATACAACTCAGGCGACTGAGCCACGCGCTGCCAGATCGCTGGAGCCAGGCTGCCACACCGTTCCGCCTCCAGCTCGCTCATCCCTGCCAGCGTTACCGACTTCTTGCCAGAAAGGCACAGACTGTACTTCCAGCGCACGGTTGGATTGGCCAGCGGCGTTTTCGCACAAGGGCAGTTATCTTGGGGTTCATAAAAAAACATTTCCAACTTAAACTGACCACTCATGGTTAGCCCACAGGTTTTTCAGGAGAAACAGGACCATACCAGATCAAATCCAGGGGAGTATTTGAGCTGATATTTAAGCTTTCTTTCCCGTTCAGGTCTACCAGCTTCTTACAGGCTGCTTTCCACTCTTTCCGCTCCTTACTTGTGAGTCCTGAGCGCGGGGAAAAGAAGGGCTGGATGACCGGCGAATCTTCAAACAGGTACACCATTTCCCAGCAGTGCAGCAGCGCGAACAGAGAAAGATACGGCAGGATCGATTTAAAACCGCCGCTGGCTACAATCACATTTCGGCACTGCTCCTCTTGCTGCTTGTGCTCATGCACGCGCTGGATCAAGTTCGCCAATCCAGTCTCGGTTTGTTTGGCATTGGCAGCATCAGGCTTTAACCCGAAGATAACCGTCTGATCCGAAACTGGCTTCACCTTCTCTGGTGGAATCTGCCAGAAACCTTGATTTACCAGCAGCCCATATAGAATTTGTGCGCAGAAGTATCCATCAGGTGTATCGGAGGAGAGGATAGTGTAGCAGGTATCCTTTTCGGGCGTCCAACCTCGCCAGTTCGTGCTATTCCCATTTTCTGTGGGCTTGCCCAACTCTTTTAGCTTGTACAGGGTTGAGATTTCTGCCCCAAACGGAGAGTCGGAAAGAGTCGAATTAGACAACTCCTCTTTCCGGTTGAGCAGGGTTGTTAGCAGCCTTCCGGCCAGCTTATTATGGTTCTGGTAAAACGCTTGGGGGTTTGGCCTATTATCCCTCCTCTTTAAATCACGAAAGAACTCTATCGTAAGAGAAGCATCAATGCCAGACCACAGGCTTTTCTTATCTGGGTTGATCTGCGAGGTGCCACAGGTGATGATTAGGTTGTATTGGGGCATCGTCTACTCCTTTCGCAAGTCAACCAACCGCCATGCCTGTATATACGCCTGACCATCCTCCTCAAGATAATTTACGTAACGGCGCAGCACCAGGCGGAGGGGGTGGCGCGGCGCAGCAGATGGGTTGGCTTTGCGTAGATCCGCCGCGGAAACCGAGACGGGTGGTGCATGGCGCAGCCCTTGCGCGCCATCCTGCATCCAGGTAAATCCTTGCTCTGGGCCTTCGGCTATCGAATCTCCCCATAAGATGATTTCTTCATCGATATGCTCTTCCGCGCCATCCGGTCCATCCTCGATGCGGACGGCCTGAAAGCCCCCATCCTGTTTCCAAACGCGAATTTCAGCTTTGTTTGAAAACAAGTGAACGCGCCAGAGCGTCTGAGCATGGAACTCGGGTGAGCTTTTCGGAAACACATCTCCTGATAAGGTGAGTTTCCCGCTGTCCAAGCTGCCCCAAATAATCCCGTCATCGGCAAAAGCCAGCAGGAAGGCGTGATCTCCCATCCCCTGTCTGGACTTTAACCAGGCAAGCGGGTTATCCGCGAAAGACGGACCATCTTCAATGCGTTCCATCAAAACACTTTTAATTCGCTTTAATTCTGTTGCATACGTCTGCATGGTTATTCCCCCTTTCGCAGTTGGGCCAAAAATCCATCCAGTATTTCACGGGAGCCTCCAAACACCGGGCAGCCATGTGGATCGGTTGTAATCGACCAGGTTTCGCCAGCGTAGGAAAGACTTCCTTCGATGCCTTGCAGACAGCCACGTCCCACGCTGCTTTCTCCGCCGATGGGTAATTCCCCGCTCCACAGGTCCTTAAGCAACAAGAGCAGCAAGCCAATGTCACCCTCTCTTTTCCGGCCATCCACATCAAGCACATCTAAGGAGAAACGCAGTGGCAGGCGGGTTGCCGGTTTCCCAAACAAGGGCTTTTCGCTGAATAAAGCTCCTTCATGCGCCCCTCCGGTAAAACGGTCAACCATCAGGCGAGTCTGCATCAAGTCTTCCGTCTGAGGCTCTTCAACCCAGCTCTCGTCTACTTTCAGGCGGCTGGCAAAGAATGATTTCTTTTCTTTCTTGCCGGGCCGTTTGACCAGGGTTTCTCCGCCGAATACGCGCTTTGCCAGGACTTCACCGTCCAGACCCAAAACATTGCCAATAAATTCCGCGCGCCCACGCAGTGCGCCTGCCAGACTGGTTCCACTCACCACGGGATACATCTTTCCAGAGCGGTTCGAACGCAGATGGACTGCATCCGGACCATCTTTATCTTCTGGCGGCGGGGTAGAGCGGATCATCAGTGGACCTTTGAGCATAAACTTAGCTTCCAGTACGCAACGAGAGGCAAAGCGGGCTTCAGGCAATTCCTTCCCCGTCAGCAAAATGTCAATCGGCTGATCCTTACCGTCTGGTTTGCCCAAATCAGGCCAGCTTTGCAGCCAGCGGATCATTCCTTCGGGCGTGCATACCTTAAAGCGCCAGATGCGCCAATTCATTACGTGGCAGTGACCAAACCCGCGCTGCTTGCGCTTGCCAAAAGAAATATCGCCTTTTTCCAGTCCCTTCAAGCAGTCTGCCAGCGCATCGACCGTCCAACTTCCATCTTCTTCTTTTTTATTTTTGGGCTCCTTAACCAGCAGTTCCACGCCGATCTCAAAGACTGACCCGGCGTTGAGCAGTTCCACGTTGTACTTCTGCTGCTCCCTGGCTGCCCCACTTTCCGGGTCGATCGCCACCCCATCGCGCACCTCTACCTGACCAGAGTTGCAAAAAGCATCTTCCACCATCAGCAGGCTCTCAACGCTTTCCCCTTCCTCACCTGTAGCGGCTGAACCGCGCCAGACAGCGCCAAATAGTTGGTTTGCACGGTAATCTGAACCGTCCAACTCTGCCAGATAGTCACGCAGGCCGCCTGCCAGAGTGCTGCCGGTCAGCAGGTAGCCGCCGCTGCCCTCATCACGTAACAAAGTCATGTCCAGCAGTCCTTCCTCGTCGCCGCTGCCCAGGTGGACGGCAGAGTCGAATATCAGGCTGCCGCGGATGACGATCCGCTCGACCAACCGCTTCGGGTTTTGCCATTGTGCAGTCATTCGCGCTCTCCTTCCTTAGCCAATGTCTGAATGCGCTTGGCCGTCTTGCGGAGCAACCCATCCACCAGTCGGGTGGTGAATTCAATTTTCAGGTTCGCCAATTCTTCCGTGGGAACCGTCTCTCCAGCGGTTTTATACTCGTTAAGCTTTGGCAGTAAATCGGTCTCCCACAACGAAGGGACCTCCTGCGTGAGCCAGTCATGGAGAGATGTTTCATGGGTTTCCACCCCCACCCGGCGAATCACTTTCGCCCGCTCCAACTGGCCTTTTTGGGTCTTAATCTCCAAAGTGCCTTGCGCGATCACTTCTATTTTTTTCTGATTGAGGGCCATCAGCGCCAATTGGCGCAGGCGAGAAATCTGAGATAGACTCATGACATCTCCCTCAATCTGACGAACCGCCAGGGCTTCCTCTAACTTCTCTTCCAGCGCAGCACGTAGGCGGCGGTAGGCCATACGCACTGCCACCTGCCGGCTTGGTTGAGTCAATTCAACCATCCCGCGCAAACCGCCATTCCCTGCATCTCCCTGTGCGAAGTCCTGTTCCTCAGCGCCAATTGTTCCGGGCTTTATTTGCGCATACCAAGGTTGGTCATATAAGTTCACCGCGATGCGACCAAACCCTTCCACCCGCCGCTCGCCAATCCCATCCTGAACCAGGCGTTCCAGAAGAGCCGGGTCGATTGCCTGCGAGGGGAACACAAACACGCTACCGGACTGGAGTGCAAACGCCTGCGGCAGAGGAATCCCCCACTTCCGGTTAAACCCGCCCACCAGCGTAGCGGCGGAATAAGTCTTCTCCGTAATTCCGGCTGCCTTAACCACGGTGAATAGATCCATCGATGGCTGCCCATTGGGTGCAGTGAAGATGGCATCACTCAAAAGGGTCAATTTCAGTAAACCTTCGCTGTTTGGGCCAGAGGGCACTTCCAGCCAGTCCTCTTTGAATTCCACTGAATGGATAACCACCCGCCCATAATTTGCGCTGCGCGAACCACCCAGCATGAGGATTTGCCCGGCTGCCAGTCCGAGTTGGTCTTTCAGCAGATCAACTGCCTCGCCAACTACCGGGGCGATCAACCTCTGCACGGGGGCCAGCGTCTCGTAGCGGAAAACAAAACTATCTTCTGCCCGCTTGACGCCGCGCTCCAGGCTGGCGTTATGCACCTGTGAAAACACTGCCGGCTTGAGCAGTTCCACCTGGTTCTCACGCACCCAGGCAAAGCAAGGAGCGACAGATTTTGGGCTTTCCAGGTCATCCCTGAACTGCACCGCAAAATCATATACATCCGGCAGTTCCTTCTCGCCCATTTTTTTGATTTCATTCGGGATAGGCTTCTGCGTCCGCCAGGAAAGGGGCGCGGGCAGCAGACGCTCTCCGGTCCCAGACCGGGCCGGGTAGCCATTGAGAAAGCAGCAGCCCCCCTCAAAGAAGAACCGGCGGGCTTCCTTTTCCGCCAGGTTGGAAAGATCGACATCCGGGTGTTTCTGCAAATACAGGTTGACCAGTGCGCCGCGCACAGCAGAACCTGTCAGGTAGAGATAACTCAGGGACGAGTTTTCCTCACCAGAACGGGGGCGCGCGACCAGCACCGGTTGAAGCAAATCCAGAGTCAATAGAAGGGCTTTCATAACAGCACCTCCTGAACAAATTTTTCAAAAGCAGGATTGAGTGGCGATTCATCGATCCCACATAAAACCGCTGCTAAGCGTCCTTTCCCGCGGTTTCGTCCGGTTCCTGCGCGCCGAAAGGCGCGGACACAGGCGGAAAGTAGGGCCAGGTCCTGCGCTTCTTCCTGGGAACCCGGCACATCTTGCGTAACCAATTCCGCCTCAAAGGGCGTTTCGCGCAAGACAACACGCATAGCCCGCAGGCTGTGATCTTTCGGCGCCCCGGTTTTACTGTCCATAGCGGTCTGCCGCCGGATGGTTGTCAGTGAGGCGAGAATCTCACGGCGGAAATCTTCCTTGATCTGCCTCATGCGAAGGTAATAATCTGAGTCTGTCTTCTCAGGCAGAGAGGCCGACAAGATTTCATCACGCTGCTTTTCGAGGGCCTGGTGAAGATCGCTCGGAAGACGAGCATCTCCGTAAGACCAGCAGGCTGTGTCACCCGTGGAACTGCCCGCCTTGCCAAACAGGCGCGCGGCGGCAATTTCCCAGACCTCCTTCTTTGCATGAGGCAGGCTATACAATATATCCGCGCATTCTTCCGCCAGAATCCCTTTGATTTCTCGCCCACTTAAGAACGGACAGCCCAATTCATCATGCTGCACTTCGCTGTCGACTATGCCTGCCAGGCCATCTCCGCGGGCAAAAGCGGCATCGCTCTGCAAGGTAAACTTAAGGGAATAGGTATTCACGCTACCACCTCGTTCACTTCCAGGTCCATCAGGTCCGCCATTTCTACAGCGTCATAATACAGGCTGCGCTCGTCCCACCAGCCCCCGTCCTGAACATCTTCCGGCAGATGAAAAGAGGGCCAATGCACATCGTAAGTTACCTTAAACCGCCGCAGCGCATCGCTTCCCCGCCGGAGGGTCTCGCGCAGAGCTTTCATGCGGTTATGGCGGCCCTCCCAATCCTCTCCTCCTTGAAATTCGCGCACGGCAAAGGCGAACGCATCAAACGAGCGCCAGCGTAGCATATTCGGCAGCAGCTGCACCGCGGGCCGACCCTCTAGCGTAACATCCACAAACAGTGGGCGTGAATACAATTTCCCTGCCCGAACCTGATATTCGCGCTGGCGAATGGATTCCAGGTCCTGTTCCAACCCGCTGGTTGCCATGTGCCAGTCAATTGCGGTGCAGGATACACCTTCCACGTGCCCTTGCTGCTGTTCAAAATCATCTTTCACCCGGTTGATAATCTTCTTAGAGGAATCGGCCAGTTCAGACGCCAGGTTATAGCCCCTGGCAAAGGGATAATGGGAAGGGATCATTGCCACGCCAGCCCGGCATTCCAACTGCGACCCATCGGCAAGAGTCTGTTCGCCCAGTTTCCGCAAGTAGTAGACGGTCAGGCCTAATCCCAGCCTGGCGTCACAGACAAAGGTAATATCATCTCCGCCGTAAACAATGGGGCGGAAGGTTTTATCCAGCAGCAAGAGGTGTCCAACCAGGGACTGGAGCGCACTGCGAGAAGCTGTCTGAACTGAGATCGAAAAGGCACGCAGATCGTCCAGGCACTCCCGATTGGCTTCATTACCTGTAGAATGGCCTCCCACCAAGCGCTCGATCCGTTTCCCCATGCCATTACCATCGATGTGTACGACCGCCAGCATACTCTTTTCTCCAGGGGATTGATCAAGCTCTTCAAACTCGCGTGGAGCAAAAAAGTCAGTGTTGGCGATGAACTCTTGCAGGCGACGATCCGCCGGGCTGGCAGTCTTTTCATTCGGCCAGGTTCCAGCTTTTTGCTTGGCTTGCGCCTCAGTCGAGATCAACCGCCCATGATCCAATGCAACTGCCGGAAGGCTGGTATACACACATTCCGCCGTTACACCTAGTCCCAAAGCTGGGATAGGTGGTACGCGGTGGGCCTTCTGCCGCGCCAATTCTTGCATGGTTTGGAAGAATATGCCGCCCTTCCCGCCCAATGGCACGTTCCAGGCAAATTCTTTATGGACTACGACCACTCCCAACCCTGGAGCATCTTGTAGGACTCTGCGAGTCAGTTTGCGGGTAAAGGCCCGCGCCAGATCGAGCGTTTTGAACAACAGCACGGTATTCCCGCCGCCCGCGTAGATCAGTTCCGCATCCAGATCATCTCGCTCAATGCGCTCTGATCCAAAAGGCTGAGAGACCTCTTTTAAGTGGATGGAATTGCGCTTCATGCCCTCCAGCGCATCCACAGCCCAATCGCGCGTGGCGCAGTCTACCAGATAGGAAGCGCCTACAATCTGACGCAGTTGGTTTGCCCCAAATACAAAGCCCTGGATGCCGGTCGTGTCTACCACGGTTAAT
Source organism: Anaerolineales bacterium (assembly GCA_038206515.1). Taxonomy (GTDB): domain Bacteria; phylum Chloroflexota; class Anaerolineae; order Anaerolineales; family Anaerolineaceae; genus DSYU01. Next base: position 111,260 of record JBBRAT010000010.1, read on the forward strand.
ATATATGACTTCATGCTCCCCTCCATTTATTTCTGTCACCCGCTATATTAGCAGGCGTGCCTGCCCCATCCCAATGGTGGTATGGTGCCCCACCCCTGCAAAAAAGGCAAACCGCGCCAGTGTTTGAAGAACACATGCAGCGCCGTTCCACTGATCAGCCCATTCTCTCGTTCTTCGCTGGGCCAGCAGTTGAAACCCAACCGTTCCCATAAACCCGGTGGCAACCCCGTGCGTCCCCTCAGCAAAGCTCCAACGCTGCGTATTGACCGAGGTCATTTCATCCACCACCACGCATTCGCGCGCAAAGTTGGGCCAGGAACTGTCCAGTACCAGTCCAGCCGGCGCAAAGGCATTCCAACGCTCATACAGACTGCGAAAGACACAGCCCGGCAGCGGCAGCGGCAAATCCGTCCCTTGCTCGCGGAAGGCGGTCGGGCTGGAGAACATCATGCGGATATTTCTTTCCGTCTCTCGTTCCAAAGGGTTGGCAGGATTGACGATCTCTTGCCAGCTCGTCTCACCAGCCCAGGGGTGCTGAAACCGGTTGAAGGTGCACTCATCCATACGAAACGGCATTTTGTAGATTTCTAGCCGTTCTGGCAGCGCGTATAAAAGTTTCTTCGTCAGGATATCCGAAATATCCTGACGGAAGGTGGTGATACGCAGCCAACAGCTTTGCCCAGTTTCCATCCGGTAATTCGCACGCAGCGGATAACCACGGTCATCCAAAAGAGTAGAAACCGTGTAGGGACGCACTCCATTGGGCTGATGCATCTCGGCAGCCAGTTTTCCATCAACCTGGCACAGCAAGCCTAAAAACCAGGCCTGTATGGGACGCCCTAATGGACCGAGGATTAAAACCGGCTGCGTGGCAGTGAGGTGAATTAAAGCGGATTTTAACATGCACTCCTCAGTCTCATTTCTTTTTTATCGCCAGGCGGGCGGTTTTCCCTGTCGGGTCAGATGAGTAACGATAGTATGCCGGTGGTTCCGATTTCCAGGAAACAACCAGCTTCTATCCGGATGATGTTGTCAAAGTCATACTTTGTGTCTGTAAAAATAAGTATAGACAGGCTGTAAAAACGAGTCAATCGAAACAAGGTATGATTTTTCAAAAGGAACCCCGTACGTCTTTTTCCATAGAAGTTGTCTTTGCACTATGACGATAACACTTTGGGCTTTTGACTTCATCCAGAAAAGTCGGGAGGTTTCTACCAATCCTTTCAGGTGTTTTTGGGCTGGGATGAGTCGGGACGCGGTTAAAAAGAAACCGCCTCAAGTTACAGCTTGAGACAGTGGGTGGTAGACAGCGGTTAGCAGTTAGTGGTTAGCAAGACAGAGACCCAATTATGAATAAGCACAGGTTGATGCTGCTGGCGAATTCTTTCCGTTGGGGCAAATCCATCCGGCTACAAAAAATCATCCCATCAATGGGACTTTCAACCCGATCGATCGGGTGATTTTGTAAAAGCCGGGCGATGAATCGCCAGGTAATAAAGCAAGGCTCTTTCTTCCCTAATCAACTGATCCCTGAGTAACTAACCCCTACTTTTCTCAATCCCCGCAATTGGGGCATAGGTATTCGGAGCCGATGCCCCAGCCACAAAGCCTAATCCACTTCACGTTTCAATCCCCGCAATTGGGGCATAGGTATTCGGAGGCCAGCCAGTGACGATGGCCGGAACTGGTCAATGGGAGTTTCAATCCCCGCAATTGGGGCATAGGTATTCAGAGTACATACTTGATCTTGGAGGATTGGAATGAATTTTAAGTTTCAATCCCCGCAATTGGGGCATAGGTATTCAGAGGAAATATCAAAAAGACTGGGAAAGTTTGCTCGCTAGTTTGTTTCAATCCCCGCAATTGGGGCATAGGTATTCAGAGTTTTGGCGATTTTGGTCCTGATCGGACTCATTTTGTTTCAATCCCCGCAATTGGGGCATAGGTATTCAGAGTGGCTGAACATGTTCTGGCCTGCCCTCACCACATTGTTTCAATCCCCGCAATTGGGGCATAGGTATTCAGAGACAGTTTTTTTGTAATTATTTCGATTGAGTTTTTAAGTTTCAATCCCCGCAATTGGGGCATAGGTATTCGGAGGTCCCTGCTCGACCTCTAAGTCAAGAACGCATGAAAGTTTCAATCCCCGCAATTGGGGCATAGGTATTCAGAGCCGGGGGGAACGTTTGGGAAACCAATCTCTCGTTTGGGTTTCAATCCCCGCAATTGGGGCATAGGTATTCAGAGCCGTCGGCATGTGGTTGGCCAACCTAGCGTTTGCACTCAGTTTCAATCCCCGCAATTGGGGCATAGGTATTCAGAGCGGAATCTAGCCAATCTGCTAAAAAAATCATCAAGTTCGTTTCAATCCCCGCAATTGGGGCATAGGTATTCAGAGGTGGAATTGATGGAAGAAGTACAACCAGGAAAAGTTAGTTTCAATCCCCGCAATTGGGGCATAGGTATTCAGAGCCTCCGGTGTGGCGGTTGCAGCGGTGGTCGCTTTAGTTTCAATCCCCGCAATTGGGGCATAGGTATTCAGAGGGCTGCATTTTGCGCAGGGACGTCTCCCAAGAAAGTTTCAATCCCCGCAATTGGGGCATAGGTATTCAGAGTCAATGAGACTGCCACCCAGGCTGCCCCGACTATCGTGTTTCAATCCCCGCAATTGGGGCATAGGTATTCAGAGCGGCCCTCGCTTGGGCAGCAGTGATTGTCGTCATAGTGTTTCAATCCCCGCAATTGGGGCATAGGTATTCAGAGGTGGTGTATATGACCTCATCCGGAACATCGGAGACGAGTTTCAATCCCCGCAATTGGGGCATAGGTATTCAGAGTTGTTTTAAGGAGCCTAAGATGGACTCGTTCCAAAAACGTTTCAATCCCCGCAATTGGGGCATAGGTATTCAGAGGTCGCCTTGTGGTATCTGTTTCGGACGTCGATTGACGTGTGTTTCAATCCCCGCAATTGGGGCATAGGTATTCAGAGATTCGTGAGATAACCAGACCCACTGACGCCTCGCTTTGTTTCAATCCCCGCAATTGGGGCATAGGTATTCAGAGGTGGCGCCAGAAGAACAGCTCACAGTCGAAACGGGGTTTCAATCCCCGCAATTGGGGCATAGGTATTCAGAGAACTTTCGTGCAGTCCTTCGGGGAAGGCATGGATGAGTTTCAATCCCCGCAATTGGGGCATAGGTATTCAGAGAGGTAGTGCTTTGGCACGACACCGAACACCGGAACAAGGTTTCAATCCCCGCAATTGGGGCATAGGTATTCAGAGTCGTTCGATGTGCACGATGAGTTGAAATACGGAACTAAGTTTCAATCCCCGCAATTGGGGCATAGGTATTCAGAGAATGTGGAGCCCCCTTACCTGAGGTGGTCTCCCTTATGTTTCAATCCCCGCAATTGGGGCATAGGTATTCAGAGCCAATATTGTGGTGTCATAAACGACAATAACAATTGGTTTCAATCCCCGCAATTGGGGCATAGGTATTCAGAGCAGCCGCCCAGCCGATTGCTGAACCGACCGCCACCACCGTTTCAATCCCCGCAATTGGGGCATAGGTATTCAGAGGTAAACAGTTGTGCGGTTCCGTTAAGGATCCCGCTCAGTTTCAATCCCCGAAATTGGGGCATAGGTATTCAGAGTATCCTGCTGGCTTTAAGGTGTTTGAAACCTGGTCGTTTCAATCCCCGCAATTGGGGCATAGGTATTCAGAGTCGCGCCGCACCATCTTCCCCACCATCGCATGGAAGTTTCAATCCCCGCAATTGGGGCATAGGTATTCAGAGTTGAGCAGACCTGGCTCGACATCAAGATCAATGCCTGTGAGTTTCAATCCCCGCAATTGGGGCATAGGTATTCAGAGAGATCGAAGCCGCCAGTGCTAAGGCTGAAGTTTTCCAGTTTCAATCCCCGCAATTGGGGCATAGGTATTCAGAGATCACCCCCACCTCTACGATCGCAGTCATTGATGAAAGTTTCAATCCCCGCAATTGGGGCATAGGTATTCAGAGACGGATGTTCGAGCGTTGTTTGGGTGAATGTCACCGACAAGTTTCAATCCCCGCAATTGGGGCATAGGTATTCAGAGTCACCGGGACGGGAAAAGAGATGATTAGCGCCATTCTCGTTTCAATCCCCGCAATTGGGGCATAGGTATTCAGAGTAGCGCCATTCTCGGTTTCGTACCGCCTGCTATCGTATGTTTCAATCCCCGCAATTGGGGCATAGGTATTCAGAGACGATGAACTCTTACCTTGTCGAGAATTCGACTATTGTGTTTCAATCCCCGCAATTGGGGCATAGGTATTCAGAGTTACACATCAGATATCCAAGGAGATGCCTCATGACGAGTTTCAATCCCCGCAATTGGGGCATAGGTATTCAGAGGTAGCCCTGGTGCT
>JBBRAT010000011.1:0-114274 GCA_038206515.1 Anaerolineales bacterium
GTAGTCTACAGCGTTGGTGTCGCGGATCAAACGATCATACGAAATGACTTTGATGCCAGCCTGATGGGCTTCTTCGACCGCAGCGGCAGCCGCTGAACCATCTTGTGGGCAGATAATCAAAACTTTGATGCCCTTGGTGATCAGAGCTTCAACGTTCTCTTTTTCCTTGGCGGAAGAACCCTGGCTGAACAGAATTTCAGCATCGTATCCGGCGGCTTTCAGTGCATCCTGGAAGCGGGTTTCATCCTGAATCCAGCGCGGTTCATCTTTGGTCGGCAGAACAATACCAACCGCTAATTTATTGGCAGCGGGTTGGGTCGCCGTAGCAACGGCGGCGGGGACATCTGTAGCAGCGGCAGCCGCTGGTTGCGTGGGGGCAGGGGTGGCGGTGGCGCAAGCAGACAGCATCATGCTGGTGACGACAAGAATCGCCACGATGATCATAGCAACACGATTCGATTTCTTACTCATTTCTTTCCTCCATAGGGTGAATAGTCATATTCAATCTCATTCATAATTCATCAAGCACAAAATGCGGCGTAAAATCTACGAGCCACCTCCTTAAAGTTGAGTAAAAAGTTTAGAAAGCAAATTAACCGGGCATGCTCCACTGCTTTCGCATCTTGCATCGAAAACAAAACCTGCAATCATGGAATGCCGAATAATAAAGAATACCGATAAAAATTCGTAAAGGGAATAACGGAATGAAATGCACTTTTTACAGTTCATCCGTATTGATTGTATCGAACTGAGAAAGGAATTTAATAAAAAAACCCCTAATTGGATTAGGGGAAACCCCCCATTTCTTGCTGAGGGGACTTAAAGACCGATAAAAATCACTGAATGAGCAAAGAAGTCATCGTCAGCGACCCGGCGACCGCCTGGTCGTTGAATAGCGTCACCGTTTCGTCCGCCTGCTTGAGCGCGAGGGCATAGAGAAGTGGCAAATAATGCTCTGGGGTTGGCACAGCCATGCGGACTGCGCTGCCAAGGCTCAGGTAATCAGCCAGTTCAGCATGGCGATCTTCCATAATAAGCTTCTTGAACAGGTCACTGGCTTCGGTTGCCCAATCAAAAGCAAAAGGAACATTAAACCCGCGCGGGTCATCAAAATTCAACCGCACCCTGCCCAGGTTATGAACAATATTACCGCTGGCAAGGATAAGAATGCCCTGATCGCGTAAGGAGAGCAACTCTTTGCCGAGGGAATAGTGCCAGCTGCCCGGTTGACGGGTATCCAGACTGAGCTGCACCACCGGAATATCCGCCGCAGGGAACATTGGCTTTAACACACTCCAGCAGCCATGATCTAACCCCCATGCATCATCCAGGATCACTGGTTCAGTTTGGATCACCGACTGAACCTGGGCAGCCAGCTCAGGGTTGCCTGGAGCGGGATATTGCGCGGCAAACAATTCGCGCGGGAATCCGCCAAAGTCATGGATGGTACGCGGATGGGGCATCGCCGTAACACCCACGCCGCGGGTCTCCCAATGCGCTGAGATACACAAGATCGCTTTGGGGCGGGGTAAAGTTTCACCCAATCGCCGCCATTCCTGCGAGAAAGGATTGTCTTCAATCGCATTCATTGGGCTGCCGTGACCCACAAAGAGAACCGGCATACGCGCCTGCGAATTAGAATGATCTGTCAAATTAAGCCTCGTTTTCTTGAAATGCTTTAATGGCGTTCATCAGACCGTTGGTGGAAGAATCATGGGTTTGTACTTCCCCCGCAGCCAGGATTTCAGGCAGAATCTTTTTCGCCAGCTGCTTGCCCAACTCTACGCCCATTTGGTCAAAAGAATTAATTCCCCAAATTACGCCCTGGGAGAAAATTTTATGTTCGTAGAGGGCAATCAGCGAGCCAAGTGTTTGGGGTGTCAGGCAAGGATAAAGGAACGAATTGGTTGGACGGTTGCCGGGGAAGGTCTTGGCGGCGGTGAGCAAATCAAGCCGTTCGCCGCTGATGCCTTGGCCCACCAATTCAGCGCGCGCTTCTTCAGGCGTTTTGCCTTTCATCAGCGCTTCGGTCTGCGCCAGGTAATTTGAAAGCAAAATGGGCTGATGATCGCCCAGCGGATTTTGACTGTTGGCAGCCGCCAAGAAATCACACGGGACCAGTTTGGTACCTTGGTGAATCAACTGATAGAAAGCATGTTGCCCATTGGTGCCGGGTTGCCCCCAAATAACTGGACCAGTAGAATAGGTGACCGCTCTCCCATCGCGAGTGACGCTCTTGCCGTTACTTTCCATATCGCCTTGCTGAAAATACGTGGCAAAGTGGAGCAAATATTGATCGTAAGGCAAGATCGCGTACGACTGCGCATCAAAGAAATTGTTATACCACACGCCTAAAACCGCCATAATGACCGGAATATTTTGCTCAAAGGGCGTGGCGCGGAAGTATTGATCCACTTGATGTGCGCCCAGCAGCAATTCCTCAAAATGATCCATGCCAATCGCGAGGGCAATGGATAAGCCAATGGCAGACCACAAGGAATACCGCCCACCTACCCAATCCCAAAATTCAAACATATTGCGGGTATCAATGCCAAACTTGCTGACTGCTTCCGCATTGGTAGACATTGCCACAAAATGGCGGGCAATTGCGGTTTCGTCTTTGGCGCGATCCAGCAGCCACTGACGGGCAGAAAGGGCGTTGGTCATCGTTTCTTGGGTGGTAAAAGTTTTGGAAGCCACCAGAAACAAGGTCGTTTCAGGATTCAGGGGCTTGAGCGCCTCTACCAAATCGGTGCTATCCACATTGGAGACAAAATGTACGCGCAAAGTAGGGTTGGCATACGGCTTGAGGGCTTCGCAAACCATTTTCGGACCTAAATCTGAGCCGCCGATGCCAATATTCACCACGTCCGTAATGGCTTTGCCGGTATAGCCTTTCCATTCGCCAGAGCGCACCGACTCGGTCAGCGCGCGCATCTTCACCAACACACGGTTCACTTCGGGCATCACATCCTGCCCATCCACATAGATGGGGGTATTGGAGCGATTGCGCAAAGCAATATGCAGGACAGCCCGATTTTCCGTGACGTTAATCTTCTGACCGGTGAACATTTCCTCAATCCGCTCAGGAAGACCAGATTGGCGAGCCAGGTCAAGCAGCAATCGCAGCGTTTCATCGGTGATGCGATTCTTCGAGAAGTCAAATAGGATATTCCCGAAACGCAGCGAAAAGCGACTGAAGCGGTGAGCGTCTTGAGCGAACAGGTCGCGCATTTGTAACGGCATGATTGCCTGAGAATGGCTTTGGAGAGCTTGCCAGGCGGGTAAATCTTCAAGGTAGGTCATAAGTTTTGTTCCTTAAGGTAGATTCACAGAGGGATGCGTCTAAAAGAAGATGTGGTGTGATGGGATGCATTAAATGGAAGACTGCACATCAAACCACTTGGAGAGGCGGTTACGGGAATAAGGGGGCTGATCCACATAATGCGAGACATCGTTAAAGAGCATCAGGCGGGCGCGCACGGGGTCTTTAAAGTCTACAATATTGAGGCAGGCAGGGGATTGATCAAGCCGGTCACGGTAGCCGCGGGCGTCAAAGCCGAGCAGGCTGCTGAGGATGAGGCGGATAGTGGCTTTATGAGAAACAATCGCCACCGTTTCGCCGGTATGGTTCACCACAATTTCACGGATCACCGGCAGAGCACGCGCCATGACCATCAAGCCTGATTCCCCACCCTGCGGAGCAAAGGTGAAGGGGTCTTCCTGCCAGGAGGCATATTCCTCGCAAAATTCTTTTTCCACCTCGGCGCGGGTCATCGTTTCCCAGCGGCCATGATGAATTTCGCGCAAGCCATCACGCATTTCAGGGAGCAGATTAAATGGTTTGGCAATGATAGAAGCGGTCTCCATCGTACGGCGCATAGGGCTGCAATAAAAAGCCACAATATGATCATCCGCCAGACGCCGGGCAAGGCATTCCGCCTGCCAGCGACCTTCATCCGATAAATCCACATCTGTGCCACCGGCAAAGCGATCTTCTGTACTCAGACTGGTCGCGCCATGCCGAATCAGGTAAAGTCTGGTCGTATTCATCCCTTGCTCTCCCAGTTATTCCGTTAAAATATTGAAACGGTTTTCCAAAAGGGACGCTTTACGGAAAACCTGCCATGTAGATTTTACATCTATTCAAGAGAAGTCACCATCTATTTGGGGCGCGGGATGGAAAATTCTCAGGTGTTGGCATCACACTACAAGCGCAGAGACAACTATAATAAGGAAGAAAGAGATTTGCTCCCTTCAGCAAAAGAGCAAAAAAAAACGGTTACTACTTAGTCACTACACGGGCTGAGAAACCACTGCGAATATGGGAATGCCTGAGCAGTTACAAAAACGAACTTGAAAAGCACTGGAAAGAAGACCGAATCATGATTGATGCCCAAACAGTAGCGAATGGCGGGGTATTGTCCGCTTCTGCAATTCAAGAGACGCTTACAACGGGACTCTCTGGCAAGTTTACCGGACAAAAAGTGTTGGTATTAATCCCCGACCACACCCGATCTTTACCATTGGCGCAATTGTTTCGCCTGACGATCGAGATTTTGCATGATGCACGCCAGCTTGACTTTATGGTGGCGCTGGGAACGCACCCTGCCCTCTCAGAAGAGTCTCTCTATCAGTTGGTGGGGATCACTGCGGAAGAACGCGCTGGGGTTTATGCAAACGTTGGCTTGTTTAACCATACCTGGGATGACCCGACCACTCTGGTCAGCCTGGGGCGGATGGAACAGGATGAGATTCGGCTGCTGGCAGGGGAATCGTGGCACGTTTCTTTGCCGGAGGAAGTCAATATACGCATTAATCAAGCCGCCCTGCGTTATGACCATATTCTCATCTTAGGACCCACCTTTCCGCATGAAGTAGTTGGCTTTTCAGGCGGGGCAAAATACCTGTTCCCTGGGATTGCCGGAGCGGATATGATTAACGCCACCCATTGGTTGGGCGCGCTGGCTGGCGTGGTGCGAACTATTGGCGTTGCGGATACGCCGGTGCGCGCCATGATCCATGCGGCAGCGCGCCGCCTGGCTACCCCTGTCACCTTGGCGGCGTTGGTCGTAGAAGGGCATGACCTGGCGGGCATCTTTATTGGCGAGATGTTGGAAGCCTGGCAGGCAGCCGCTGACCTTTCGGCACAGTTGCATATTCGCTGGCTAGAAAGACCAGTGCAGCGGGTGCTTTCTTGCGCGCCTGCCATGTACGATGAACTCTGGACGGCGGGCAAGGCCATGTATAAGCTAGAACCCGCTATGGCAATGGGCGGAGAAGTGATTATTTATGCGCCTCATTTAAGAGAAGTAAGCTATGCGCATGGGAAATACATCTACGAAGTCGGCTATCACACCCTGCCCTATTTTCTGAACGATTGGGAGCGGTTCAAGCATATTCCGCTGGGCGTGTTAGCGCACAGCACCCACGTGCGCGGCGGTGGAAAAATGGAAAATGGCATCGAAAAGCCCAATCTGCGCGTGACGTTAGCCAGTCAGATTTCCGCAGAGGATTGCGCGCGATTGAATTTGAGCTACCTGAACCCAGCAAGCATAGACATCCGTGTATGGCAAAACCGCGAGGAGGAAGGCACGCTATACGTCCCCCGTGCCGGTGAAATTCTTTATCGGTTGGCAAAGTAGGGCAGAGGCAAAGATGTTTATCATTATCATGGGTGTTGCGGGGAGTGGCAAAACAACGATTGGCAAAGCGCTTGCTAAAAAATTAAGCTGTCCGTTTTATGACGGGGATCAATTTCATTCACCAGCCAACATCGCCAAGATGGCAGCCGGTATGCCCCTCAATGATGATGACCGCGCGGAATGGCTCAATACCCTGGCAAATATCATCCGCGCCAACCTGGCAGGCAGTATGGGTGGCGTGCTGGCATGTTCTGCGTTAAAGGAAAGCTACCGCGATTTGCTGCGTGTGGATGAGACTCAAGTAAAGTTTGTTTACCTCAAAGGGGATTACAGCACGATCCTGGCGCGGCTGCAACGTCGTCACAACCATTATATGAAGCCAAGCATGCTAGATAGTCAGTTTCGAACGCTGGAAGAACCCACCCAAGCCCTGGCGGTGGATATATCCTTAACACCGGATGAAATTATGCGAGAGATTTTGGATTGGCTGAAAGCGGGATGATTGAGAAGGGAAAAGAGGATGCCCCCATCGGGATTCGAACCCGAGTTTTGGCCTTGAGAGGGCCACGTCCTGGGCCACTAGACAATGGGGGCGGCTTAGACGGGAAAATTTTATCATACCCTACAGGGAACGTCAATCAATTGGGGCGATGAATCTTGAGAGGAAAAGGCTAAAAGTGACCTGCAAATTGGACGCAAAAATGGTTGACGCATCCGCAGCACCGTGATACAATTTCGTCCGCTTTGATCTGGGCGCGTAGCTCAATGGTAGAGCAGTGGCCTTTTAAGCCAATGGTTGACGGTTCGAGCCCGTCCGCGCTCACACAGGACTCACTTCAATCTCTAAAGTGAAGGTAACAATAGAGTATTTCTTCCACCCAGACCTGCCTGATGGCAGGTTTTTGTGTTTAATCTCTAAAGAAAAGAACAGGCATTTCTGATGTTCAGCGGACGCCCCAGTTAAGGCTGCATAATAATCCCCCAGAAGGTTTGACTTATAGATCCCCTGGTTATGCACTTGTAAAAAATGACACAACCTCTCTCTACTTTTGAAATTTTCCTCCGCAACCACGGTGGACCACTACCCGTTGCAGCGGTGCGGGCGAATGCGCTTAGCGGGCTGTTCTATGCCGAGATGAGGCGCAAACATTCCGATTGGGTAGAGTGCATGCACCAGCTCAACCGCCCGCTGTCGTTCTCACTGGCGCTTTTATTTGATGACGGATGCGTGCGCGGGTTCAGAGTAAACCTGCTAGAAAGTGACGCGGGCGAGCGGGCGGCGGAAGTATGGTCCAACCTAGCAGCCCATCATGCTGAGGTACGCCTGGGATCCGCCCAGATGTCCGTCACCGCAGTCCGACCTGGACAGGCACCAGCCGCCAGTTATGGAGAGCTGCCCGCCAACAATTCCACCTCCACTGGGATACGCTTGGGTTTTCTATCACCGGTACGGCTGAAAGTGCTGGGACATGAGACCGTGCTGCCGGCGCCGCGCTGGATATGGGATGGCTACGCCCGGAGCTGGGACGTTTACGCCGGCATTCCCCTCCCGCCAGAGTTTAGCCGCTGGGTGGAATGGCAGGTTCAGGCGGTCGAAATCAGCTTCAGACCACTTATGCCTATATCGCAGAAAATAACGAATGGAAAGGCGCCACTGGCGAGGTGGAATAGCGCGCTTTTCGTGATTCGCGGGATGTGCCCAATACACGCCTACAGGATTATTTGCGCGCCTGGCATGCGCTGAGTGGGTTAGCTGAGTTGTGTGGCACAGGGGAAAAGACAACCCAGGGCATGGGCTGCACCGTGCGCCTGCCCACCAGGAGCAAACCTGTCTCTGAGGATTAATTCGTGAAAATTCTCACATCAAGGCGCATGCCGTTTGCAAACTCCGCGTGCAGACGCGCAGCACCGTGATACAATTTCGTCCGCTTTGTTCTGGGCGAGTAGCTCAATGGTAGAGCATTGCCCTTTTCCGCCATTGGGAAGGGTTCGAGCCCCTTCGCGCTCATCAAGTGGGTCGGTTGGCATAACAAGTACCATTTCTATCTACAAGCGCACCCACATCTGTGTTCGTTTTGCTATGTTAAATTAGCTTGGGGTCGCTGTTGGGAGCATCCTTACTTGTTTGTAATGGCACTCAGCTTACCAAGTGACCCATTCGTAACACTCGTTGGGTTTATAGAGTGTTAGTCCGCATTGTCAGAGCGGTACAGGCTGGAAGCCGTGACAGGACTTGACCCCGCAGAGAACCTCACCTAAAGATCAACACTTGGCAGACCGTTCATCCCTAGGATCAATGAGACTTCGCCGCCGTGATGCAAATCGTGTTCCATCACATGGTAAATTACCCAACTACGCGATACCTCATACTTCTGACCATCCCATTCATCAGGGAAGGTCTTGGCACAATCAGTGGGTGTCCAGCGCTGCAAGCGAGATTCAATAAATGCCCACGTCTCATCGAGGCCACGTATCAGTTCCACCGCGCTACGTTCTGGTGAATCACGCTGACCCCACAGCATGTAGTCGTTCATCACCTTGTCGGCATCTTGGAGAGTACCGCTGAACCACCCTGCCCGGACCGAAACAATGTGCTGCAAAATCTGCCCCAGCGGCCACATGCGCGGTTCAGGTTGCAGCAAGAGTTGCTCATTTGTCAGCGGGGCGATACATTTTTGCAGCTTTCCGTTATAGCCTCGCCAGTTCTCATAAATCACATCTAAGGTCGATCGAGTATCCGGTTGCATTTGTTTCTCCTTAAGAATTCAACATCTTCATTGTAGCATCATTGAAATTTGAGAACGGACTAACGGTTTGCGTACCTGCGGTGGAGCGGGGATGGCGAAGCTGTCTAATCAGAAAAAATGCTAAGAGGACTCCACATGCGCTGTGATGAACGTATACTTCATGCGCTTTTCCGGGGAAAAATGCTTACTACTTTTTTAGGATCTCTCGCCCTTCAGCTATCTCCATCACTTCCTGTTCTAAGCGTCTGATTTCCCGTTTTGCCGGCTCTAAATCACTCGCGAGGGAAGCCCAAACTTCCTTTTTTGTTTAGTGTATAATATTAACTGTCAGATTGGATCATTGTGCTTGTTTTGATATATGGGAAAGGAGTTCCCAGTGGTTGATACTAAAGCTGGATCACTCAAAGATGGGTGTGTCAAACCTTCAAAAGGCCCGATATTGGAGGAGATGCCCCATTCAAATGGGGAAACAGCAACCGTTATTCAAAAGGAGGCACCAAAGATGCTCGCGCGCGTTGGCAAACCAGCTCCCGATTTCGAGTTAAGCGCTTACTTGGATGGGGGATTTAAGAACATCAGGCTGTCAACCTATAAAGGCAAATGGATTATCGTTTGCTTTTATCCCGGTGATTTTACCTTTGTCTGACCGACTGAACTGGCGGCAGTTGCCGTCAAATACGAAGAGTTGAAATCATTGGGCGTGGAGGTGCTGGCGATCAGCACGGACAGCCGCTTTACCCATAAGGTCTGGCAGGAACAAGAACTGACGAAAATGGTTCCGAACGGCGTGCCGTACCCGATGCTATCGGATGGCGGCGGGCGCGTTGGAACCATCTATGGGGTATATGATGAGGATGCTGGGGTGGATATCCGCGGCCGCTTCCTCATCGACCCCGATTTTGTCATCCGCGCGATGGAAGTGTTGACCCCCGAAGTGGGCCGCAACGTGCAGGAACTAATCCGCCAGGTAAAAGCCTTCCAGCATGTGCGGGAAACCGGTGAAGTCACGCCTTCTGGCTGGCAGCCGGGCAAGCCAACGTTGACCCCCGGGCCAGAGCTGGTGGGCAAGGTCTGGGAAATCTGGAAGCCAGAGATGGCTTTCTAAACGTAAAATTCGAGATTTAACGGATTGTAAGCAGGGACGCTGATATTGCTAGCATCCCTGCTTTGTAAATTTCATTCGATCAGCGAATAAAAGCATCACCCTCCGTCATGCGCTCGTGGGCGCGTCTATTTCTTTACAAGCTTCATCAGCCGGGGCGCTACGGCGCGAAAAATCGGGCAGCGATCATAAAACGCGCTGAACAAGATAACTGCACCTATTGCTGAAATCAGCAGGGAATGCCCCAGGAACCATCCCAGGATGATGAGTACCAATCCCGCAATGCTACGAATCCAACGATCCATTGGCGCGGGCGGCAAAATAACAGCGCTGCGCTGATAGAGCGTAGCATCAAACAAGATGTCCAGTGATTCGAGCGACTGGACACCGGTTTTGCGGATAATTTCCTGACCCTGTGCAAACCCAATCGTGGTTGGGATTCCCATCACTTTGAGAGATCGCAGCACATCCGGCGACTCATCCGCGTTAATCTTCCAGACATCCACCTGGTTCTCATATTTTCGGGCTATCTGCTTAAAGGTAGGTTCCATGACCCGGCAGGGACCGCACCAGGGCGCCCACAGATCGACAATCACCGGGCGCGGATTCGCCTTCAGCTTTGCAAAAAAAGTTTCTGGTTTCATGAGTTTCTCTCTTTTCTAATGGTTTAGATGTTGATCTACCCGGAAAGTTACAGGCAGATTGGGCAAACTATTCTACGCGGTAGATGGTAAATCATTGAGCGACGTACAATACACAACAAGACCAGAATATCATCATGAGGAAAAATAGGATGGCATTTATCGCTCCCCCAAAACGGATTCCGTTCTACCTGCGGATTGGCATCTGGATCTCCAAACGGGTAACCGGAAAAGATATGCTCCCGGCGCGGCTGCTTGCCTGGTATCCCAAGGCTGCCATAGGCTCGGGTGTTTTAGAGTCGCTGGTGGCACACAAGGATAGAAATCTGGATGAACGCATCCTCAAGCTGGTGCGGATGAAAGCCTCGTTTGCGGCCGCCTGTCCATTTTGCATTGACATGAACAGCTTTCAGTATGAAGACCAGCGAATCAGTCAGGCTGAACTGCGGGTGCTGCAAGGGAGGGAAGCTGTTGAGAATGTTGGCACATTTTCAGAACGGGAGATATTGGCAATTGAGTATGCCCGGCTGATTTCCCAAACGCCTTTACGATTTCCACCCGAATTTATTGAAACGCTCAGACGGAAATTTACCGAGCGCGAAATGGTGATTTTGGCAAGCACGGCTGCCCAGGTGAACTATTGGGCTCGGCTGATACAGGCGTTGGGAATTCCACCGGCGGGGTTCTCGGATCACTGCGATTTATAATCTTCATCATAGCCAGAGTAGGACTTTGTCCGAGCTGAGTAAATTGTCAGGGGCTGCCCCATTAAAGTTAAACGGAAAAGCTGTAGTTGAATTACGGTTTTTTCGTTTTATACATGAGGGTTAAATTACGCAGAGCGGCTTACTTTAATCGTCACATCTGCGGGTAATGCCAGCTGCGATTCGACTTCCACCGTTTTGATGATGCCGACCGGCACCGGGCAGGCAGCATGCGCGCAATACTTCGCAGCCATTTCTAGTGTCAGGGGTGTTTTTCGCCGCCAGGAGATTTCCTGGTACGGATTGACTTCGGTCAGCGCTTGCCCCAGGCGTTGAATGGCAGCGCAATCGCTTTGAATAGCAATCCTGCAAATATCCCCTTCTAGCGTGGTCTCAATTACTGTTGTAAACCCACAAACCCCGGCATGGACTTCTGCTTTTGCCATTAACTATTTTCCATCAATGCGTTTTGCGGTTGCAGTTCTCATGTTCTCCTCGGTTTAAGGCGCTTTATCTAATAAAGCGATCATATCTCGGACAATCTTTTCGCGCTTGCCACGCGATGCCAACCGATTTTCGACTAGAATTTCTTCGTCCAGTTCCAATAAACACGTGGTTGCGTATTCTTGCCGAAAGGCCGTGATCCAGGCGAATACGGAAGGGATACAGGACGGAGTTTTACCACTGGATATTGAGCAAATCAACGCCATCCATGCCGAAACCATGCTGCTTGGACGGCTGGTCAATGATCTGCGTCTGATCTCAGTTGCGGAAGCGGGGGAACTGCGCCTGGAACGACAGCCGGTCGAACCGATCGGATTGCTTGAAAAGGTTGTGGAACGATTCCAGGCGCAGTGTACCCCAAAAGGGGTTGAATTAGCGCTTGTTTTAGATCAGAATCTTCCCCAGGTAACCATAGATGTGGATCGGATCAATCAGGCGCTGAATAATCTGGTCAGTAATGCTCTGCGCTATACACCGGAGGGAGGCAAGATTACCCTGCAAGGTAAACGCATTGAAGGCAACCCTTCCACGTTGGAGGTTTCGGTAACGGATACTGGAGCGGGCATCGCGGCGGATGATCTGGCGTGGGTCTTTGACCGCTTCTACCGGGCAGATAAATCACGCGCTCGGTTCAGCGGCGGTACGGGGCTGGGGCTGGCGATTGTCAAGCAGTTGGTCGAGGCGCATGGGGGCCGGGTGTGGGCGGATAGTCCAGTCAACCAAGGTGATGGTCAAGTGAATGGAACCCGCATCACATTTACTCTGCCAGTTTCTGGCGCGCGTCCGCCGGTTGCAGCGGGCGAGTAGTCCATGCACGGAGTTAGAAAGGGGTAATTCGAAAACGCCTTTTGGAAAGCAAGACTCGGTCTCCCTTCAGCCCGAGTCTTTTGATTCGAAAGATGGGTATCGTTTGCTCATTGATTTTACGGCCGGATACAAGCCCAGCCTTCGTTCTGCTTTTTCATCAGCGCGCTGACTCCCGCGGGAACAACTTCAACCAGATCCAGAAGGTCGCCCCGCTGCATATTAAGGGGATCGAGCGGGTTTTGGCAAGCGACAAATCGCACGCTCCGTTTTGCCAGTACCTCGACAAGCTTCACTTATCCCACATGTTGTGCCTGATCCTTGCTGTGATCGTTAATATTGGAAGATCACCGCTGCCAGCTGCTTGGGATCGAGTTCATTCACTCGCTGGGCTAATTGCCCTAGAGGGGCGATATCCGGTTATAAATTAAAAGCCCTTGGCATGAATTATGCCAGGGGCTATCGATCAAGTATTGAGATTACGGGTTGGTCTGAGTGAAGTGTGGGCAGGTAGCGGGATCGCCCGTGCCAGCTCCGCGCATTCCTCTGCCAGCGCCACGGCCATTCGTTCCGTTCATCATCCCACCGTTTCCAGTGGCGCCACGGTTCATTCCGCCGCCGCGCGTCTCCATCAGGTCAGCCTGTGCCTGAGTGAGCTTGCCATCCTTGACTGCCTGATCGATCGCCTGCGTGCGTGCATCGGTCATTAGCGCAGTGAACTGTTCAGTGGTGAGTCCCTTTGAGGAAGCAATCTGAGCCATTGTCTCGCCCTTGGTCAGGCGGGCATTGAGATCATCAACCGAGATGCCCAGCTTTTCTGCGTAGACGGCGATCATCGCATCATGCAGAATGCCCTCTCCGGCAGCCACATTCGCGCCCATCATGCCACGCCCGCCCATCATGCCGCGTTCATAACCATATCCGCTGCCAGGGGTCTGCGGGGTTGCAGGTGTGGTTCCCTGGGCAAACACATAACCGGCGCTCATCAACACCACCACCAGAGTGGACACAATCGCGATAGCAATTCCAAATTTTTTCATGATATTTTTTCCTTTTGTGATTTGTGCCGTTCTTTCAAACGGTTTGGTTTGTTCTTTCTATCCATAATGATACCCACCAGATGTGAAGAACTTTCGAAGGACAAAAGAAGGTCTTTCGAAGATAATATGCAACCCGCCCCTGGCGCACCGCGCGCTGACGGCTGCACCCGAAGTGGGACTACTTTTGCCTTGCAATGTGACTGTACGGCAGATGGAGGACGGCGGCATTGAAGTGGCATTGGTGGATCCACTTTCGATGCTGGGTATTGTTTCCGCTGCGGAGCTTCAGTCGGTGGCAGATGAGGCAGCGGCTCTGGTTCGTTGCGTTTCCACATTGCGAGACATTTGCAAACAAACGAGCAAACCAATCGCCACAATGAGGATTGAACGCAAAATTTCAAAAGAGTTAGAGACAGGGGCGAATAACTGGCCGGTAAAGTTAGAAGCGAAATGCAGCAATAGCCCCGTCAGGATGCTGCGATTGCAGGATAGGTACACCCAGGTCATGATTAATGAAAGACCTACGTTGAGCGCGATAAATGACCAGAACCCAGCCAATTGAAACCCCATCTGCGCGTGCCAGGTGGTTGGCATCCAATATAAAGGAAGATGCCAGACCGCCCAGATCAACCCCAAGCCAACCGCACCCTTGATGACGCCAAACTGATACAGAAAGCGGTCTAAAGCAAAACCTCGCCAACCAAATTCCTCAGACCAGGGACCGGACATGAAACTGATGAAAGCAGCCAGCGGCCACATGAGCGGACTTGCCATGAGGCTAATAAATTGTTTCATCTGCGGCAGCGTATCGCCAAAAAGCTGACCGATGAGCGTGATGATTCCAAAAATAATGGGAAAGGTCAGCAAGATGACTACCCACCATGAGGCACCTATCCGCTTAACGGAAAAACAACGGCGGAAGTAATCTATACGCTGCTCTTTATCAAAGAGGATGAAAACCAGCGCCACCCCAACCACCGAAGGACCCATCCCACCCAGAATAAAAAAGATCATCCAGGGCATGGCGTATGGATCATGCTGCCCAATCGCAATGGGAGCGTAAAATCCCCACGTCCAGACAAAAGTGGCGACAAGAAATAGGATCAAGCTTTGGCGTTGTTTATTCATGCGGGAATTCCTCCATAGGTGATCAATGGATGCGGTTTGCAGGCGAAGTCATTTGCCTTTATTTTAATTGTAAAATGTTCAGGTTTTTAGGTTGTTATTCGGAATAATTATACACAAAAACAAGCAATATCAATGTCGTAGGGAAGTGTAATTCTCTACGACATTGAAAAATTTGGGTTCACAATGACGAAAAGTTGAATGAGTGCGCTAACACCAGGGAATTACTTCTCCGGTGTCGGCGTTGGACTGGGGGAAACGGTAGTTGGCGCCTGGGTTGGCGGCAATGCGGGCACGGAAGTGGGTTCAACGGTCGGCGTTTGGGTGGGGACGACTGGCATAGGCGATGGCGGCACAGGGGTAGCGGTTAGCTCTTTGGTCTGCTCCGTAGCCTTTGGTTCGGCGGTGCTTGTGGGCGGCAGCGGTGTGTTGGGGATGTCTGGCGTTACTGTTGAGTCTGCCGGAACCTGCGGCAGCGTAAAATCCACTGAGATCATGGGACCGTGCGGGCAGAAATCTGCTTGCGGGCAAAGGATACTCTGCGGCTGCCAATCCTGATAATTGAGGATACTGACGCTGCCAACCACCTGAAATTCCGCTCCCCCATCCGCGGTAAAGGGCAGCTGATAATTGAAGCATTTTTTCTCGCCTGCAGCAAGCTCGCCGCCTACGTTAAATTCTTTCGCTCCCGCGGCAGTTTGCTTTGCCTGTGTGCGCAGCACGTGCAGTTGAATCAGCGAAAGCCCTTGGGTGGGATTCTTGCCGGTGTTTGACACGCACGCTTCCCCCGTCACCCCAAAGGATGTATGCACGTAATCATATACCCCGGCTGCGGTTAATTTGAGTTCAATGGTCGTAGCAGGGGAAGGGAGCGGAGCGGGCTGCGTCTGAGTTGCCTCTGTAGTTTGCGTTGCAGTCAGAATGGGAGCTTCCGGCGTGCTGGTGGAAGGGATCGGGGTCTCTAGGGGTGTCTCAGTCGGAAGGACAACCTGCGTCCCTTTTTTCGGCAATGTATTAATTTCCAGGCTACTAGGTCCAACCGTTGCTTTCCAGGTGAGATACGCGCCGCTGGTTGGCACAAAATACATTACAAATACCAACAGCGCCAGGAGGATGCCCACGGAAAGCGTAACGGAGAAGAACACTTTTTTTGCAGACAAAAATTACCTCCGCAAACCAGTCGCTAATTGCTGAACAAAAAGGCTGATATACCCAATTTTTGGAATATGAAACCAATAAACGCCTACCACTTGAACGCGCGTGCTGGCAAAATCATCCGGCGTCTGGTTTGCGTCCCCTTGGGTGATGGGAACGCCATTTTGATAGCCCAGCAGCCGGTGCGTTACCAGCCGATTATTGACAGAGAGAAGGACAATCGTGCCAGGGGGGAGGTCTGGTTTGGGGGGCAAAACCACCACTTGATCGCCATAGTAGAAGGTCGGCACCATGCTATTGCCATCAATGGTAATTACCCGATAAAAACGGTTTGCCACCGTTCCGTATGCCAGGAACATGGTGAAGAGCATCACCATTCCCAGCAGGGCAGTCCCAGAACTGGATAACATGCGCTTCCACTGCATTTTCCATCCTCAATTCCACAATCTATTTAGAACCGTTTGGCAGGCGAGAAGGCATAGAAAGTAGCCCTCTCGCCTGCGCGATTAGATCAGCAAAAAGATGAAGCGATTTACCAGCCTGGGTTTTCAACCTGGGTAGCGTCAAAAACGAGGTGGAAAGTGGTGGATTGAGCCTGAAAATCGTTGTTAAGATCTTTACTGGGGGTAAGGATGATGTAGTACATGTGGGATTCATCCACGTTTAAGCGCGCGGTCTGGGAAAGCGTGTCGGGGTTGATCGCCAAATCTTTCAACCAACCATTGAAGACCACTTCGCGCGTCCAGGCATTGGCATTGCTATCCCAAACGGGGCGTTCTACCCGTACCCACAGGTTATTATACAAATCGTTATTGCCGCCCACGTAGCCAGCGGAAATTTTATATTTCACTGCCAGGGTGGATTCGCCATTGTTTACAATCTTGACGGTTTGTTCAGCAGAAGCGATGCCAGGGGCAGCATTGGTGATCGTCATCGGGGCGGCTTCTACATGCGGCGCCAAAACCCCTAATTTGATCTGCGTCCCGCCGGTTTGGGCGGAGCTGGTAAACCACGCGCCAGAGGTGATCATCCCAAAAGCCATAATCATCACGGCGACCAACGACAAGGAAAGGAACAGCTTTTTCATCATGGTTGCGTTTCCTGTTATTTTTCATTCGGTTTGGATACAATTCCAGACAGGAACTACACCTATCGGGTAGGTTGCAGATTTTGTAAGCACCGTTGTTAACAATAAGAACGTAGTTTATTTGGGCAAGACGGGCGGAATGGGCAGTTAAAATAAAAACCGGTCAACCATGTCTAAGCATGTGGCCGGTTTCGCTATTTGCTCCCTGGGGATCACCGCGCTTGGCAGTGAGCGATCCATTCAACTCCCCCAGATCATGGCATCCACGTTCGAAATTACTAAAATGAGAAGATACTTATTTTTTGCTGTAGATACAATATAGCATACCCAATTTTATTTGTCAACCACAATCCTCCCTTCACAATAATCTTGTAACGATTCGCCGCGCCGAGTTTGGGGGACATGCGCCAACCGCGTATATGACCCCGTCCGCGTAGGGGTGGCGGGCGCATATCGTAGATGACGGGGTGTTGAGCAGGTCATATGACCCCGTCCACGTAGGGGTGGCGGCAGACAGCCTGACACTCATCCATCCATTTCTGCTTTGCCAGAGCCTATCTTCGCTGATTTTTATTTGACCGCCGCATTGGGAGAGGGATTGCCGGGGAGAATGGATTGAATGCCCTCCGCCTCTCTGCCGCCCACCCCTACCCAGAACGGGACGCAATGGCAAGCCATTGGAATGCTGAAACAGGTACGAAAACGGCGCAAAAACGCATTTTCAGGGCAGAAAAAGGGGGTTCACAATAAAATGGGTGAATTTTTCAAACTAAGTTGTGTGAATTTGGTATTGACAAAGCGGAAATCGTTGCTACAATTTAGAACGTAAGCAAATGAGACGGGGCTCACACAGTTTACTTATCCGTATGCACTAACCTACACCAATTGAATACGTTTTTTGGAGCAATGAACCAGAGGGCTAAGTTGGTCGCTTCTTCAACTTGAAACGTTGAGGTAACCTTCTGGGGAGCTAAAAGCGAAACCGGCCGTATCAGAAACGGACCGGTTTTTTGTTGTCTCCGTATTGATCGAGCCTCCAGCTTTGGATGCTCGTGAGAGAGTGTTCTTAAAATGCAAATTCCGACCGGGTCGTGACCGTTCGGAATTATGCACAAAAGAGCATGGCGCCCTCTGTATCAAATTAAGTATATCACAGAGTCAACGCCAATACAACCAATTTGCAACTTTGTAAAGTCTTCACGAAGCAGCATGGCGCCCTCTGTATCAAGGTCCTCCTGCTGCCTCTGAAGAGAAAGGATTTAGAAACCGAGGCAGATAAGAAAATATCCAAGAACCCTGTTGAACCACGGCAGCAAACTGTATGGCTGCCCAACCTGAGTTTTATTCAACTTTCTTTGGAGGACATAATGAAATACACTCGTTTGATGATCCCTGTTGTTTTAGTGCTTTTGATTGCAACTTCTGTGTTCAGCGCGATGGCTTACTTCAATTCAGTACAAACCACCACTGGCACCGTCTCCACCGGTACTTTGACCATGCAACTCTCAAAAAACGGCAATGATTTTGGCAAAGGCAATGTTGGCACGCCATGGGATTTCAGCGGCATGAAACCCGGTGACACCATTGACGGCAAACTGTATATGAAAAACACTGGCACGATTGATTCAACCCAGGTTACTTTTGAATGGGGCAATATCCTCAATAACCCAGTCAACCTAGCCTTGGCTGATAAAATCATCTTGACGAATGTTTGGGATTCGAAAAATACAACCGATGCCATTGCTCAGGTAACCGCTGTTGCCGATACCAATGTAGATGGTAAAACCTCTCTGGCTGAATTAGCTGCTCTTTCTTCCCGCTTTGGTTGGCCTTATGATGCCACCTCTGATGTCGAACCCTTCCTTCAGGCTGGCTCTACTCAATGGCTATACATGGCTTTCCAATTTGACCCCTCCGCTGGCAATGAATTCCAGGGCAACGCCATGACCTACGACCTGAAAATCACCGCTGAACAGATTCATGTTTTCCCCTAAATCATAACCTGAGTTAATTCAAGTACGATGGGTGGCACATACGTGCCACCCCATTTTCTTTTATCCAGAGGAAACTGATGAAAAAAATAATTGGTAACGTCATTTTTTGGGGGGTGACGATCCTTCTCCTGCTTATCCTGGTCAGCCAGCTGGGGTTTTTACCCTTCCGCATGATGTACGTGCGCACTGGCTCGATGGTGCCTTCTTTTTACCCCGGGGACTTGGCAATTGTGTACGTGGATAAATCCCTTGAGGTCAAGAGTGGGGATGTGATTATGTTCCATGCAGGCAATGAGCCGGTGCTTCATCGCGCCATCCAGGTGGAAAATGGTCAAATCACCACCAAAGGGGATGCCAATAACGTTGCTGACAGCCAGAAGTTGAATCGCGCCGAAGGCAAGATGCTTTTTACTATCCCCAAAATCGGGTATGCGTTCGCTGGTTTTCAATCGCTGATCTCAGGTCGCGGTTCGCAGTAGAAAACGCACAGGATGGAAGGGCGGTCATGCTATACTAAGCGGATGCAAACCACACGTACCCTTTCCATGCAGCTTCGCCCCGAACAGCAGGGCAAATTCCTCTTCCTGCCTTTCCAGATGCCCGACCGCGTGGCATCCCTGACGTTAACCTATCACTACACGCGCCACGCTCATCATGAAATTCACGTCCCCGCGGGCGTATTTTCGTCCCAGGAAGAGATCAACATCGTTGATCTGGGGCTGATCGCGCCGGATGGGACGCAGGTGGGCGCATCAGGATCGGACAAGAGCGAGTTTTTCGTCACCGCAACGCGCGCCACTCCCGGGTACACGCCTTATCCGCTGGTGCCGGGCGAGTGGAAAATCCTGGTTGGGGCGTATAAGATTGCGCCCGAGGGCTGCCGGGTGACCTATGAAATCACCCTGGAAGAGAAGCAGCTGCGCCTGCTGAAAGGGGATTTGCACGCCCATACCCTGGCTTCGGATGGCGTCCTGACTGCGGCGGAACTCGGTCAACGCGCTGTGCGGCATGGGCTGGACTTCATCGCCATCACCGACCACAATCAGATGCCCCGGTCAGCCGCGCTGCCTGAAATCCCTGGCTTGACGATCCTCCCCGGCATGGAATGGACGCATTATCAGGGTCACGCCAACTTCTTGGGCGTGGATCAACCCTATGAGGGGACATTCGCCACCAATACCCCTGCGGAAGCCCTGGCGCGTTTTCAATCCGCCCATGAACGCGGCGCGCTCATCACCCTCAACCATCCTTTTGAAGGGGATTTGGGCTTCCAGTTTGACCTGAATACTTTCCCTTACGACTGCCTGGAAATCTGGAATGGACCTATGCGCGAATCAAACCTGCGCGCGGTGGCTTTCTGGCAGAGTCTGTTAGTGGCGGGCAAGAAAATTGCCATCAGCGGTGGCAGTGATTTTCACCGCGACACGCCCTTCCTCTTTCCCGGCGGACCTACCACCTGCGTCTATGCCCTCTCTTCCAGCCCGGCGGATATTTTAACGGCGGTACGACAGGGTCACGCCTATATCACCTTTGCGCCGGACGGTCCCAGCCTTGCGCTGACGGCGGGGGATGCCATTCTGGGCGATAGCGTAGACTGGTCAACGGTGCGCGAGCTGCATATCCGCGCGGAGGGATTGCAAGCTGGGGATGTGCTGCGAGTCATCACGGCACAGGCGGCGGAAGTCCTCCTGCAAGCGCCCAGCGCGGGGGCGTTCGAGGGCGATTATGTGATGCGCGCGCCTGGGTTTGCCCGCATTGAGATCCTACGCGCGTTCCTGCCTGGCTTGTCGCTGCTGCCCGCGCTGCTTTCAAATCCCATTTATTTTGACGCGGCGTGAGCAAATATAAGACATTGAGACTATAATGAATAAGATACATCTTCGCTGCTTGGGCAAGAGCATAAAGTGATCCATTCTTCTGGTCAGAGCAGCGCCTCATTTATGTTCGGGAGGGAAAAATGAATCCATTTGTGATGTTTATGGCTTCTGCGGCGGGTCGTATTGTTCGGGTTGTGGCTGGTATCGCCCTTATCCTGTGGGGATGGATGGGTATTGGCGGCACGACCGGGATCATTGTTGCGGTGATTGGGCTTGTGCCGTTGCTGGCAGGTCTATTCGATTTTTGCCTGCTCGCGCCTCTATTTGGCGCGCCCCTTAACGGGTCAAAGGTGCGTGGCTCGAAGTAAAGCGTTCTCCTATTCCTATAAAAAGAGGCAGACCGTGTGGTCTGCCTCTTTTTATAGGAATAGAGGGGATGCCTAGATAAAAATCATCTGAGCGCCGTCGGTCATATCCATAAAGTCGCCGGCGGTGACAATATCACACACGCCATCCACGAAATCATCCATTTTCAAGCCCATCATGTCCACGCTCATCTTGCAGGCATAGACCTTCGCGCCGCCGTCAATGAGCATTTGCAAATATTCACGAACGGGTGGCACGCCCAGGGTCTTCATTTTGTCGTTCATTAATTTGGTCGAGAGGGCAGTCATGCCGGGCAGCGCGCCAATAAAATTGGGGATGCCCAGGTTGCCCGGAACGCCCATCATGTTCATCTTCATGCTGGTATTCCCCACCGGCGCTAGCTCCAGGTGATCCACGCGCGCCTTGTTGATAATATCCAATCCCCAGAAGGTGAAGAAAATGGTAACGTCAATCCCATTGCCAAGGGCAGCCCAGCCCATAATCAGCGCAGGATACGCCATATCCAAATTCCCTTTCGAGCAAATAAACGCGACCTTGCGATCTTCAGCCATAAAATTCTCCTCAAATTAGGATATTGCAGGAAAGGCATTTTATAGAGAAATGGCTTCGCCATTTCTCTATAAAATGCCTGATTAATTAGACACAACCTTCGGGCTTGCCCAATCCAGAGATGCGCGCCACTTTTTTGGCGGGCCCTTTGGGATATAAGCCAAACAATTCTTTGGTGGTAAGCCCGGTGCCAGTGGTGATCTGACGCAAGGTGGGCGCCTTGCCAGAGGTCATGCCCTCTTTACGGCAGAAATCAATCACCTTCCAATGGGATTCGTTTAACTCGCCAATGCCTTCTTCTTTTGCCAGCTCTACCGCCATGCCCTTTTCCCATTCGGCGGGGTTCGTCATAAATCCTTCGTCATTGACCTGTACGGTCTTGCCACAAATTACCTTGGTTGCCATTGCGTCCTCCAAATAAAGATTAAAGAATTAGTTTGCTTGCGCGCCAATGACGCGCAGAATACGTAAGGAAAGCGCCAGTCCGCGCCGCACATCGGGATCATTGAATTGCTTCATCAGGCTGCCCAAAGAAGTATCCAGCGGCTTTTGCAAATCAACATTCGCCTGTTTCACTGCGGTTTGCAGCATCGTCAGCCGTTCCGGTTGGGTGATTTCTTTCACCAGGGCAGGCATTAACGCCAGAGCATCCGCCAGGCGATCTAAGTCTTCCGCGCTAAAACTGCACACCAGGGTATCCACGATCCGCAGCGCGCTATTGCCAAACGCCACGTACCCTTTGCGGTCCAGCTCCTCCATGATGGAAGTGGCTTTCCCCATGCCCTCTTTGGCGATAGGTCCTACCACATCAATGAGATCGGTAACGCCATCCACCTGATCCAACAGCATTTCCATCTGCGGAGCGTGGCGGATGGCCTTTTTAAGCAGGCGAGTCAGGTCGGCAGGAGCTAAATATTCCTGCACGTCTTCCAATTCGGTGGTCATCATGGACATGGCATCCCGCGCAATGGGCATGCCAGTTTCAATGAGTTCATCCACCGATTGGCGCGCCAGCTGCGCATCATGCGCCTGCTCCGTCAGAAAGGCAATTTGCGCGGTCAGGGCATCCAATTTGCGGTTGAGTTCCTCTAATTGTGGGTCCATAGCCCCTCCTAAACTTTCCACTTGCCAGCCATTTTCATGGTGGGGGGCAGGGGCAGTTCCAGTCCCTTCATTAATATGTTCCAATACATCCAGCGGAACATAAGTTTACCCCAATGGTTGAGTTCGGATTCTTCCAGCAGCGGGAACGGACCCACCCCTGGCATCGGATAACGCCCTGGCAGCGGTTCTTGGGTGTAATTGAAGTCAATCAACATGCCCTTGCCATAGCCGGATTCTATAAAGCAGTTGGCGTGACCGTCAAAATTCGGGACGAGTTCCTGTCCTTCGGTGTAACGGATGAAATTTTCGCCCCACAGGTCAATGGCAAAATGCGCCACCGAGCCAGCCTTGGAAGCGGGCGCGTTCGATGCATCCCCCAGGACAAAAATGTTATCCCGCTTATCCGAGAGGAACGTAAATTTATTGACCGGCGAGTAGTTCAGTTCATCCCCCAAGCCTGACTTGCCCACCACGTCCGCGCCCTTGTTCAGCGGCACACTGACCAGCAGATCATATTCCAGCTCGCGCTCATCATAAGAAATGATCTTCTTCGCGTCAGGGTCAACGCGCTCGATCATAAATTCCGGCTCCACCTTGATTCCCTTGGTGGTGAGCAGTTCACTGAGCAGCTTAGAGGCAATCGGCTTGGTGAACGCGCCCGGCAAGGGGGTGGCGTAAATCAGTTCCACGCGATCACGCATGCCGCGCTCGTGGAAGTACCAGTCCGCCAACATCAGAAATTCCAGTGGGGCGACTGGGCATTTAATGGGGTTTTCCACCACATTGACCACCATTCGCCCACCTTCCCACTTGCGCAGCTTTTCAGCCAACGCCGTCGCGCCCTGGAAGGAATAAAAGGTGTGGATGGATTTGCCCCATTCCTCTTCCGCCAAGCCGGGGGTTTCTTCAGGGTGAATATCCGCGCCGGTGGCAATCACCAAAAAATCGTATGCCAACACGGTGCCAGAGGATAACCGCACTTGGTTATTACTGGTTTCGATGATCTCTACCTTTTCTTGGATATATTTCACCGTATGGGGCAGAAAGTCACGCCGCGCCTTGACCACATCCTTCTTTGTGTATACGCCAAAGGGCATAAAAAGATAGCCAGGCTGGTAATAATGTACCGCGTCTGGGTCAACAATGGTAATTTCCCATTCGTCCAGGCTTAACATGCGGTTCATCCGGTTCGCAACCATCGTACCCGCGCTGCCTGCTCCCAAAATCAACAATTTCTTCATGTGCTGCTCCTTGATAACGCCCGAAGGGTTATGAAATCTGCGTTAACGTAGCGATCTGCTGAAGCCTTTCGACAAAGCAAAGACGCTCGTACAAAATGCTCTGAATGGCGCGGGCTGCGGTAAAGGGCCACGATTCCACCCGCGCGTGTTGCTCAACCGGAATTACTGGAACTTCGCGCACGGCAGATTGCAGTTCCGCAGAAGGTAAGCCAGATTCACTGGCGAGCCGGCGAATACGCCCGGCTTCTTCCTGTGGGTCCGGCGGCTGCCAGTAAAGTTGCCCTGTCAGAAATAACCCCACCTGCTCTTCTTTATCAAAGATGGGCGCGCCAATATATTGCAGCCCTGCCTGGCAGATGAAGAATTTGCTGCCATTTGCCCCATCTTGGCTGACGCTGCTGCGCGCAAACGATTGCCAGGATGCCTGACATAGATTCTTACCGATCTTAGAAGAGAGTAAAAGCTGGCAAAAGCGGGTCGGATGGCTGATTTGGGTCAGCGGGTTGCCCTGCATATCCACCACCAACGCGCTGATCTGGCTGACCTCGGCGAATAAATCCTGAATAGTTTGCACGCAGTGAGCGGGGAAGTTCGGGTCAGGGCTTTCAAACGCAGTATCTTCAACGGACAAGCGCATCCCCACCATACGCTCTACTTCTTGCTGGGCAAAACGCCACTGCTGCCCAATTTTGACGCCTTTTAAGCGCCCATCTTGCAGCATACGGTAGACGGTGATGCGATCTACCTTGAGGATGTCCTGTACCTGGCGAGTTGTAAAAAAATCATTCATCAGTTGTTATCCGTTGTTATATCATTGAGTGACAGTTATATCATATCAACCTATAACAATGTGATACAGTGACAAATGTACATGACATTCGTCATGTTGTTCTTTTTTTCACAATCTCCGTTTGAATCCCAAAAAAGAGAGAGCTATCTTCACTTACAAGCTAGCTCTCTCTTTTGATTACAGATTGGGGTTTTACTTACTTCTCGGCTTTTTCCGCCCCTTCGCGCATGTGCGGGAAAAGAATCACTTCGCGGATGGAGTGATTATTGGTTAGAAGCATGGTCAGGCGGTCAACGCCCATGCCAAAGCCGCCAGTTGGGGGCATGCCATAGGACATGGCGCGCAGATAATCCTCATCCATGGGGTTGCGCTCCTCATCGTTCTGGGTATAATCGCGCCCCATTTCCAGGAAACGCGCTTCCTGATCGAGCGGGTCGTTCAGTTCGGTGAAGGCGTTGCATAGCTCCATGCCGCCCACAAAACCCTCAAACCGTTCCACCGTCTGCGGATCGCCTGGTTTGCTCTTCGCCAACGGAGAAATGTCACGCGGATAGTCGTACAAGAAGGTCGGCTGAATAAAGTTTGGCTCTAAATAGTCGCCAATGAGCTGATCAATCAACTTGCCGCGCGTGGCGCCCGCTTTGGGACCAATATTCTTCTGGCGCATGGCTTCCGCCAACGCTTCAGCAGTGCGATGCTCGTAAATATCAATGCCTACCGCGTCCATCAACCCCTGACGCAATTCCACGCGCTTCCACGGGACTTCCAGGCTAATTTCATGCCCATTGAAATTCGTTTTGCGCTCGCCTAAAACCTGACCCGCCACAAAAGCGATCATCTCTTCGGTGAGGCTCATAATGGTTTGATAATCCGCATAGCCCATGTAAAACTCAAGCTGGGTAAATTCAGGGTTGTGCTTATAGGAGACACCCTCGTTGCGGAAATCGCGACCAATCTCATACACACGATCAAACATCCCGACCAGCAGCCGCTTCAGGTATAGCTCGAAGGAGATGCGCAGATACAGGTCTTGCTTAAGCTGATTGTGATGGGTGACAAAGGGTTGCGCCGCCGCTCCACCATAGATGGGTTGCAAGACGGGCGTTTCCACTTCCAAAAAATCGCGTTCATCCAAGAACTGGCGCAGGGCGCGGGTGATGGCAGCCCGCTTGCGGAAGACTTCGCGCACATTTTCATTGACCGCCAGGTCTGCGTACCGCTGGCGGAAGCGCACTTCAGGGTCTGCCAGGGTGGCATGACGGACGATCTGCCCATCCACCATTTCATCTTTAGCAGCGGGCAGCGGGGTGATCGCCTTCGCCAACATCTTGAAGGTCTGCACGCCCACACTGACCTCGCCGGTCTTGGTGTGCATCATCGTCCCCGTTACCTGAATAAAATCACCCAAGTCAAAATCAGCGCGGAAGCGGTTCATCAATTCTTCGCCGACTTCATTGACGCGGAAAAAAAGTTGAATACGCCCGCTGCCGTCTTCAATATGGGCAAAGATTAATTTTCCCATCAGGCGCATCGAACGCAAGCGACCGGCAACCGTTACCAAAACGGGGGCTTCGCCTTCCTTTAAGGCTTCCAGCGCGGCAGTGGCTTGGGCAATGTTATGAGTAACTTCGCTGCGCGTGGGGTACGGTTCGTGACCTTCGGCGCGCATTCGATTTACTTTTTCAACGCGGATTTTTTCAAGATCGTTTAAGTTCATGGGAGCAAATTCCTTTGTTGTGCGCTTTCTTCTCTGATTCAAACAAAATCCCCGCCCACAAAACATAAGGCGGGGACGGTATGTTGTGTTGAAGTTATTCTACCTTCAGAATTTCCACCGTAAATGCGCCTGCGGGGGCATCCACCTGCACCTTTTCGCCTACTTTACGGTTGAGCAGTGCCTTTCCTAGAGGTGATTCGTTTGAAATTTTGCCATTGACGGGGTTTGCCTCAGCTGCGCCCACAATGGTATATATTTCGGCATCCATATCTTCTTCTTTAATCGTCACTTTAGAGCCAACTTGGATGCAATCAGAATAGGCTGCAGGAGTGCCGTCAATGATATGGGCAGTGGTCAGCAAAATCTCTAGCTCTTTGATCCGCCCTTCCACAAAAGCCTGCTCATTTTTCGCAGCTTCTAACTCGGCATTATCCAATAATTCACCCCCCTCAAGGGCTTCGTGAAGGCGGTTGGCAATTTCTTCGCGCTTCTGGGTACGGAGATATTCATACTCCTCTTGCAGTTTATCGTAGCCTTCACGGGTGAGGAAAGAGGTAGGCATACAGCGGATTCCTTATCTAAGGTTGAAGTGGTAGGAAAAATTCCATCCGTTAAATGACAAAAAACACTCCTAAAAAGGAGCGGCTTTTCCATAAATAACGTACAGTATCCTCAACATGCGTGAGGATGACGTAATCATAGCACAAGTCTTAAGTTTGTGCAAGAAAATTGGCCATTCGGCTGCGGAGGAGTAACTCGGACAAGATTGAAAGAGAACCAGATAAGACTGCTGTATACTTGAATTAAGATTAACCTTTCAGGATTAGGGTGGGAAGATGGATACAAATTTAACAGAGTATGTACTTGATCGGAAAAGCTGTCCACTGCATTATTGGATTGGTGGGCAGGAAGGGCAGCCTCTAGTTGTGTTTACGCATGGCGCTTGTGTGGATCATCACTCATTTGATCCATTGTTCCCAACGGTTGCGCAGCAATACCGCGTGCTGCTGTGGGATGTGCGCGGTCATGGGCAATCGCAGCCGATGGGTGATCCATTCACTCTGCCCCTGGCGGCTGAAGACCTGTTGGAGATCATCCACGCAGTCGGCTATGAAAAAGCGGTCTTCGTGGGGCATTCCAATGGCACGTATATCTCGCAGGAGCTTGCCTTCCGGCATCCTGAGTGCGTGCAGGCGCTGGTTATTGCGGACGGCACGTGCATCACCTGTAAGCGAACTACCTTTGAAAACTGGCTCGTGCGCGCATCCGGCGATATGATGGCGTGGTTTCCGTATGAAACGCTGAAGAAGTCCGGGTTATCTATGGTTTCAGCTAATCCAACCATTCAGGAGTACGTTTATAACGCCTATTGCTTGAGCACCAAAGAAAACTTCCTGGCAATTTGGAAGGGAATGAGCAAGAGCCTGCATTATGAACCGGGCTATCAGATCAGCCAACCCTTGCTGCTCATGCACGGCGATAATGATAAGATGGGCGATATTCTGAAAATTGCGCCCCTCTGGGCAAAGCAGGCAACCAATTGCGAATATGTCGTCATCCCCAACGCGCGGCATTTTGCTATACTGGACAATCCGCAGTTCTTCCTGACTCATTTGATGGATTTTCTGGAACGCCGGGAATTGGCATAGTAGCAGAGGGAAGATCTTCCCTCTGCTACTATGCCAATTCCCAAAGAGCCATCCTCCCGCAAAAATGGGCTGGCTAAGATTATGGTAAACTTGGGGTTGCGATAAGGCGGGTATAGGGGGTAGGCTCATCGCATCGATAGCAATTCAGGGGTGACTTATTCTGCATATTACCATCTGACCCGCCGAGCCAAACATGCCCGACATTATTCCAACTGCCTTATTTCGCCCCCCTTCCTTTCCATACCCGTATGTACCCCGTGAAGGTTTGCAGGTTCGTTTTAAAAATGCGCGTTCTGCTAAGTTGATTCTGGTGGAAGCGGCGGATGGTTACGGCAAGTCTATTGGGGTGACAGAATTTATTCATGAACTGCCAACGCCTTCCGTTTGGTATCCGTTGGAGTATTTAGCGCATAAGACTCTGTCTGAGTTTTTCTGGAATCTAGTGAGGGCTGTTCAGACAATCTGGCCCGAATTTGGCGCGCAGAGCATCAGCGTACTCGAAACCCTTTCGCAAGTGGATTCTCAACTGCATGATGATGCCTGGTTGTTTTCAGGATTTTTGCCAGGATTGGTCAGCGAGTTGAACGCGCTACCGCAGATTGTGTGGATCGTGCTGGATGGCTATCACTTGCTGCACAACGAAACGGAGTTTGATCGGTCGCTCATCCATCTGATTGAACAGACACGCGCGCATATTCATTTTATCGTCATTACAAGCGAGCCACTGAATTGGTCAGAGCGCGACCTTTGGCAAAGCCAAAAGACTCTGACCACCATAAACGAAGACGCACTGGCATTTTCTCAAAAAGAAGCGCTCATCCTGGCGAATAAGCTGGGACTTTCTTTACCGCTTGATCTTTTCAAAGAGGTCGCCGCTCGACTCAATGGAAAGCCCTTCTGGCATAACCTACTATTAAAGAGCTGCCGTGGGAAAGACAAAGCCCAAATCATTGAAACTTTGCGCGTTCTAGCAGACCCTAATCAACATATCACGGATTATCTGGCAAAAACATATGTGCAATCGGAAAGCCAGGGGGTGCGTGATTTCTTATGGCGAACCTCCCCCCTCAAGGTTCTCGATCCACAAATATGCGATGCCCTGCTAGAAAACCAGGATTCTCAAATTATCTTGCAGCGCCTGAGTGGGAATGGGTTCATTGAACCAGTCGGAAATGACCCTACCCAGACTCGTTTCATCCACAGCCATGAGGTCATCCGCGAATTTTTGCAGCACGCTCTATTGGAAGAATATGGTCAGGACGAGATCAACCGTCTTTATAAACATCTAGGAGACATTTATCAGGAGAGGGGCGACATTGACCAGGCAATCGAGAATTACTGCCTGGGGCAAAAATATGGGCTGGCAAGCCAGCTGATCAATAAACAAGCCCGCTACCTGGTGAATACCATCCAACTTCCTCGCCTATCTGCCTGGTTAAAGCTCTTTCCGTCTGATTGGGTTCAGAAAGATGCAGCGCTGCTCACCTATCTGGGAATTATACAATCCAATGAGAAAAGCCCATTTGCCCGGGATACTTTCCTGCAAGCCAGGCAGTTATTCGCTGAAAATGGCGACTCAGAAGGCATAGCCAGGGCAATGATCGAGTTGGGGTGGTCCTATTACATCCACAGCCAGTATAGAGAGGCACAGCAGGCATTGGAAGAGGCTCTGTCAGAGCCAAATATTCCACTCCGGCTGCGCGCCAGAGGGTTACACTATCTGGCAGTCACCTTGCAGGGCAGTGATGACTTTTCCAGGTCGCTCATCTGTGCCAGTGAAGCCATTCAACTCCTGCGTAAGCTAGATACGCACCAAGATCGGGCTGCCCTGGCGCGCTTATTCCGCCACGCGAGTCAGATTCATGAAAGCGTTGGGCAAATCGAGGAAGCTCTTGCGCTTAATCAGGAAGGACACGAATTGACCCGGGCTTTAGGCTTAGGCGATTGGGCGCTCGCCTGGACGGAATACGAATGGGCGGAGAATTGTCTCTTCGCTGGGCGAATTGAAGAAGGGCTGGCTCATATCCAAGAAGCAGATTCCCTGTTGGCTCCATTTCGCGGGTTAAAAATCGCATCGCCGCTGCTCGATTATGTCCTCATCACGCGCGCAGAATTAACCCAGGAAAACTATGATTACCCAGGCGCTGAGGCTCTCTATAATCAGGTTACAAACCCACCAGTCAGTTTTCTCTTGCTGTTGAAACTGGCGCAGCCTGGCGAAGAAAAAGAAGCTTTGGAACTAGCAAAGGTCGCCTGGCGGCAGTTGGACACGCACCCATCCCCCGTCTCCCGTGCCAAGGCTCAGGCTCGCCTGGGCGTGGCATGGATGATGGGAACACGAGAGTTCTCCCAAGCGCGCGCTTCCCTGGAGGAAGCCGTTACCACTCTGGAACGTTATGGGGCAGTTCACGCATTAATCACCACCAAACTTTACCTGGCAAAGTCATATTTATTGCTCGACCGGAAAGAAGCAGCACTGGATGTCCTACGCTTTGTCTTTTCACAAATGGCAGCACATGGATACTTAGGACTGCTGATCTGGCAACCCTACATCATTGCTGAAATGTGCGCCCAGGCAGTACGCGCCGGAATCGAGCCCGAATTTGTCGAAAGGCTGTGCCTCAAGCGGCTAACCGCTGCCCACGCTGCACCTTTCTCTCTGCTGGTCAATGACCCGAATGAGGACATCCGAAGCCGCGCTATGCGTATCTTACACGGGCTTGGCGGTGCAGCGCTCGCCCAGGCGCGCGAAAAACTGAGGCAGTGTAAAAATGAAACGGTCGAAAAACGTCTGGCGGGTTGGTTAGATGGCGGTTGGCTGACGGACGCCGGGCTGCTCCGGTTGGGGGAAGTTTTGAGTTGGCGGCAAATG
Organism: Anaerolineales bacterium; assembly: GCA_038206515.1. GTDB lineage: Bacteria > Chloroflexota > Anaerolineae > Anaerolineales > Anaerolineaceae > DSYU01. The sequence goes on from JBBRAT010000011.1 coordinate 30,675, forward strand.
GAAATCTTTTTGTTGTGGGTTTCCCCAGACATTTATGGACGCACTGAGCGCATCGCCAGTGAGACATTTATCACGGTGGATACAGTCAACACCCACATCAAAGAGTGCCGCGCACTTTTGGCTGAAAAAACAGGCGCGCAATTTCCAAAAGGCAAAGGTGCGTACATGGCAGCATACGATTGGGCGATCCATAATGGCATCGTGAACCCACAAGCGCCGCGCTTGCCCCTTGCAGAAGATCACAGTTAAATGGGATATTATTTGGTTTGGAAAAACGGTATAGTTTATGTCAACGGGGGGGTTAGGTCTTCTACCACAGGGGAGTAGGAGACTTAATTTTTTTAAGAATGTAAATTGCTCATTTTAACAATGTGTGATTCCAAATCGGCAAAAAATACCCTGCAGAAATCATCGACATCACAGAATAAAACGAGTAAACTTTCCAGTAAAGGCTCCCTAGAGATCAACCTCTGTTTTGGTGACAAAAGTTTACGCCTTTTAGAGACCCACGCCTTCACCTAAATTCCCATTAAATTACGCATCTTTGAAAGAGGACTTATGGTTGAACCATTTGATGGAATATTTCAAGCTGTAACGCGCACCCGAATTCCAGATTCCGTTCCGCTTTATGAGCATTTTGCGGATGACGAGATCGTAGAAAAAATCATGGGGTACGATTTTTCTACGATTGATACCGCTACTTTTGAGGGACAGCTTGATTTGTGGCGCAAGCGGATCCGTTTTTACCAACAAATGGGTTACGGGTATGTACCGGTTGAAATGGGTCCATTATTTGCTGCGCGCGAGAGTCTCATCTCAGAGGATACGGCGATGTATTCCAGGGGAAATCGGGGCTGGGTTGACGAACATGGTGGGCTGATCCAGGAAATGCGCGATCTCGAAAACCCCGCTTACTGGCCACAGGGTGATAATGCGTTTGATTTCAAAATGTTTGAGGCGCTTGCCGAATTGGTGCCGGACGGCATGAAAATTATTGGCGGCGCATCTGGGGGACCCTTTGAACATGCCAGCTTTTTGATGGGGCTGGAGCCGTTGAGCATGGCAATGTATGACAATCCCGCCTTTGTTAGCCGATTTTTCGAGCAAATTGGCAATACGCTGGTGGAGATTGCCAAACGATTGGTCAAAATGGATAAAATTGGCATTTACCGTTTTGGGGATGACCTTGGGTACAAGACTGCCACGATGGTTTCCCCTGCGCATTTGCGAAAATATGTCTTCCCATGGTCAAAAAAAGTGGTTGAAGTGGTTCATCAGGCGGGCAAACCTTTCCTGCTGCACAGCTGCGGGCAGTTGGAAAAAGTCATGGATGATCTGATTGATGATGTAAAAATTGACGCAAAACACTCCTTTGAGGATGTCATCATGCCCGTTACGGAGGCAAAACGCCGATGGGGCGACCGCGTGGCGATCTTGGGTGGAATAGATGTGGATTTTATGTGCCGGCATTCTCCAGCGGAGATCATGGAACAGACCAAGCGCGTGATGGATTTTTGCTCCAAAGGGGGCGGCTACGCGATTGGGACGGGGAATACCGTGGCGAACTATATCCCCGTTGAAAACTATTTAGCCATGTTGAAAGCAGCCGCAGATTTTAATGGCAGGATGTAAAAAAAAGATTTTGGGTAGGTTTGGATGCGCATCCAAACCTACCCAAAATCCCTTTATCTCCATTCCTAACGGTTACCGCCCGACAGTTTCAGCGACAAATTCAGCGCCGCGCCGTAATGCCTTAAAGTTCAGCGGCAGCAAGCGTTGATGACGCGCTGGCAGGTGGGCAGCTAATGCTTTTTCAATGGCTTCCAAAGGCAAGATGGGCAAATTTGCCAGCAATCCGCCCAATAACACCATATTGGTCATGCGCTTATCACCCAACTCCTCGGCAATTTCATTGCCCGGGATAGCCACCGAACGAATATCGGTGCGCTTCAACGGATGCCCGCTAAAGGATGCGTTAATCACCAACAGTCCGCCCGGCAGGAGTGAGGCTTCGTATTTTTCCAGCGAGGGCAGGTTCATAGCAATTACCGCCTGGGGATAGCGCACCATTGGCGAGCCAATCTCTTCATCCGAAATGACTACCGTACAGTTCGCTGTGCCACCGCGCATTTCGGGACCGTAAGAAGGAATCCACGTCACCTGACGACCTTCATCCATCGCGGCATACGCCATCAACTGCCCGGCAAATAACACACCCTGCCCGCCAAAACCAGCAATTAAAATTTCAGTTTGCATGGGGTTTCTCCGTCCTTAAATCTTAATCTCGGCAACAGCGGAGGATACGCGATAATCGCCCAGGGGGAAGTAAGGCACCATTTTTTCTTCCAGCCATTGCAGCGATTGGGTCGGGGACATTCCCCAGTTGGTTGGGCAGATGGAAAGCAATTCCACCATCGAGAAGCCTAACCCGCGCACCTGGGTTTCAAAGGCAGTGCGGATGGCTTTCTTCGCCATGCGGATATTTTTTGGATCATGCAGGCTGCGGCGCACAATGTAGCCCGCACCATCCAGCGTGGAGAGCATCTCCGCTGCGCGGATGGGATAGCCCATTGTTTCAACATCTCTACCATTGGGGGAGGAGGTCGTCTTTTGCCCTGGGAGGCTGGTGGGCGCCATCTGTCCGCCGGTCATGCCGTAGTTGGCGTTATTAATGAAGATAACCGTGATATTCTCGCCACGCGCAGCTGCGTGGACGATTTCACCCATGCCAATGGAAGCCATATCGCCATCGCCCTGGTAGGTGAAGACGATATTATTGGGCAGGGTGCGCTTGACGCCGGTCGCCATCGCCGGGGCGCGCCCATGCGGGGCTTGGACAAAATCGAAGTCGAAGTAGTTATAGGCAAAAACCGCACAGCCCACCGAGGCTACGCCAATGGTGCGCTCGCGCAAGCCCATTTCGTCAATCACTTCCGCCACCAGGCGATGCGCCACGCCGTGCGTGCAGCCAGGGCAGTAATGGGTAGCAGTATCGGTCAGCGACTCGGGCCGCGAATAGACTTTTAGCTCATTTTTCAATTCAACAGTCATTTTTCGCCTTCCTTCAATTCTTGTTAACCATGCGAGCCAGCCAGCGATTGCGCGGGTGGCCTTCCAACGAGTAATTCCCAGCAGCAAGGCTGCGAATTTCGGTCAGAATTTCATCCGGGAAGGGCATAATGCCGCCCAATCGCGCAAAGAATTCTACCGGCGTGCGGCCAGCCGTTGCCAGGCGCACATCTTCCAACATTTGCCCGGCGTTCATTTCCACCACCAGCATGGCTTCCGTCTTTTTGCTGATTTCAGCAATCGCGTCAATGGGGAAGGGGTTGAGGGTGATGGGGCGCAGCAAGCCAACCGGGATACCATCCGCACGGGCAGCCCGCACCGCGGATAATGCTACGCGCCCGGCAGAACCAAAACCAACCACCACAAAGCGCGCATCTTCCATATAATACTCTTTGTAGCGGATCTCATTGGCTTCAATTTCTTGCCAGCGGCGCATCAGGCGCAGGTTGCAATCTTCTTCTTCGGAAGGGTTCAGGTAAATGGAGCTGAGGACATTGCGATCCCGCCCTACGCACCCAGAGGCAGCCCAGGCAGGCAGTGTTTTGCGGATCGGCTGCATGGCGGGTAGTTCGGCTGGCTCCATCATCTGCCCAATACTGCCATCCAACAGGACAACGGCAATGGAGCGGTATTTTTCAGCTAAGTCGAAAGAAAGCACCGTCAGGTCAATCGATTCTTGCACACTGGAAGGCGCAAGCACAATGGCGCGATAATCGCCATGACCGCCGCCATGCACAATCTGGTTATAATCCGCCTGTGCTGGGGCGATATTGCCTAAACCGGGTCCGCCGCGCATCACGTCTACCAGCACCATCGGGATTTCCGTACCGGCGATATAGGAGAGACCTTCAAGCATCAGGCTGATGCCGGGGCTGGAGGAAGAAGTCATCGTCCGCGCGCCGGTGCAGGCAGAACCATAAACCATATTGATGGCTGCTAGTTCGCTTTCCGCTTGCACAAAAGCCCGCCCCAGTTCCGGCATCCGGCGAGCCATCCACTCGAGTAATTCCGTTTGCGGGGTGATGGGGTAGCCAAAATACGCCTGTAACCCGGCGCGGATGGCGGCTTCAGCGATGGCTTCGTTGCCCTTCATCAGTTCACGAGTCATAACGGCTTCTCCTTAAGGTACTCGTACCTGAGCAGCTGCGCGAGCCGCTTCGCGGTAAATGGTGATGGCTGCGTCGGGGCAAACCACAGCGCAAATTCCGCAGCCGGTGCAGCCATCCGCAATCAATTCCGCTGGGTGATACCCCTTGGCAGTAATGCGATCCGCCGCCAACGCCAGTACTTCTTGCGGACAGGCTGCTACGCACATTTCGCAGCCTTTGCAATACAACTCATTGACAACAATTCGACCCTTCACAGCCATTTTATCCTCCTGTAGCTTGACCGGAGGGGTTTCCTCCGAATAAGACATAAATACGCCGATTTCCAGCTCACTGTTATTATCCCTGTTAAGCGGTATCAGAAATAAGTGTCAACCGTCATAAGCGGCGTGTACATCTATCCGTAAATGTAAGACATTAAAATAGGACAAGCCTTCCGAAACGGAAGCAGTTGTCCCGTTTTAATGCTCCGTTGATGAATCCTTGTTTGGGGAGCATTTTTTGTCATAAAATGGCGATTTTCGTGGGGAAAATTGAATATTTATCATAATTGTATCAATATTATAAAATTTATCAGGTATATCTCAATATGACAGGTCACAGGTTAAAAGAGTGACCTATATTACTACCCGAAAAACCCCTTTCCTCATAAACTTAGTGTTTGGAACACCTTGGGTATGCTCCAAACGAATGAGAGCGTTCTACCAGGACTTTCAAGCCTGAGCATGACCTGGGCTTTTGTGACTATTTTATTTATGGAGTGGAACTATATGACGAAGCGTGAAACAATCACGATTGATGCAAACGAAGCTGTTGCTTATGTAGCCTACCGAATGAACGAGGTCATCGCAATTTACCCGATCACTCCCTCTTCTGGGATGGGCGAATTTGCCGATGCCTGGGCCGCCGTCAAGACGAAAAACCTGTGGGGAACCGTGCCGCTGGTGGCTGAAATGCAGTCCGAAGGTGGCGCGGCCGGCGCTGTTCATGGCGCGCTGCAAACCGGTTCGCTGACCACGACCTTCACTGCCTCTCAGGGCTTGCTGCTGATGATCCCCAATATGTTCAAGATCGCCGGGGAATTGACCGCCGCAGTGATCCATGTTTCTGCGCGCTCGCTGTCGTATCATGCCCTATCTATCTTTGGCGATCATTCAGACGTGATGTCTGTCCGCCAAACCGGTTTTGCCATGCTAGCGTCTTCCTCTGTGCAAGAAGCGCATGATAATGCCCTGATCTCCCAGGCTGCCACCCTCAAAACCCGCGTGCCTTTCCTGCACTTCTTTGATGGCTTCCGCACCTCACACGAAATCAACAAGATTGAACTGCTGACGGAAGATGACATGCGCGCCATGATTGATGAAGCCGATATTCGCGCTCATCGCTCACGCGCCCTTTCTCCTGATCATCCCGTTCTACGCGGCACTGCCCAAAACCCTGACGTTTTTTTCCAGGGGCGTGAAGCCTCCAACCCCTTCTATGCTGTGACGCCTCAAATCGTCCAGGATACGATGGATCGGTTTGCTGCTCTGACCGGGCGCGCCTATCATCTGTTTGAATATACTGGCGCTGCGGATGCCGAGCGCGTGGTTGTGGTGATGGGTTCTGGCGCTGAAACTGCCCAGGAAACTGCCACGTATATGAACGCGCATGGCGAAAAGGTTGGCGTTCTCACCATTCACCTCTATCGCCCCTTCTCGGTGGAAAATTTCATCAAGGCGATCCCCGCCACCGTCAAGACAATTGCCGTGTTGGATCGCACCAAGGAAACCGGCGCGATTGGCGAACCCCTCTATCAGGATGTGGTCACTGCCATCAACGAAGGCATGGGCAAGGGCATTACCGCCTTCAAGACTCTGCCGAATATCATCGGCGGTCGCTACGGTTTGTCTTCCAAAGAATTCACCCCGGCGATGGTCAAGGGCATTTATGATGAAATGCTCAAGGCTGAACCCAAGAATCACTTCACGGTTGGCATTGTAGATGACGTTTCCTTCACCAGCCTGGATTATGACCCGAACTATGAAATCCTCGACCCGACCACCGTCCAGTGCCTGTTCTTCGGGCTGGGTTCGGATGGTACGGTAGGCGCGAACAAGAACTCCATCAAGATCATTGGCGAAGAAACTGACAACTACGCCCAGGGCTACTTCGTCTATGACTCGAAGAAATCCGGCTCGTTGACTATTTCGCACCTGCGCTTCGGTCCCAAACCCGTCCGCGCCCCCTATTTGATTAGCAAGGCGCAATTTGTTGCCTGCCATCAGTTTAGCTTCCTCGAACGCCTGAATATCACCCGCTATTGCGCGGATGGCGGCGTTTTCCTGCTCAACAGCACGTATGAGCCAGAAGAAGTTTGGACGCACCTGCCGCGCGAAGTACAGGCGGATATTGTCAACAAGAAACTGCGCTTCTATACCATTGATGCGTATGTCGTTGCTGAAAAGACCGGCATGGGAAATCGCGTCAATACCATTATGCAAACCTGCTTCTTCGCCATTAGCGGCGTTCTGCCCCGTGATGAAGCCATTGAGCAGATCAAGAAGAGCATCAAGAAGACCTACGGCAAGCGTGGTGATGCAGTGGTTGCCAAGAACTTCGCCGCGGTAGATCAAACCCTTGAACACCTGCGCGAAGTAAAAGTGCCGGCGAACAGCTTTAGCGATTTTGGTCGCCGCGATGCAGTGGCTGTGAAAGCGCCTGAATTTGTGCGCACCTCGCTTGGTCCGCTAATGATCTTTGAAGGCGATGATGTGCCGGTGAGCAAGATGCCCGTAGACGGCACGTTCCCGACCGATACCGCTCAATGGGAAAAACGCAATATCGCTCTTGAAATCCCCGTTTGGGAAGCTGACCTGTGCATTCAATGCGGTAAATGCGCGTTTGTTTGCCCGCACGCCGTCATTCGCTCCAAGGTTTACGATCCGGCTCTGTTAGCGGATGCCCCGGCGACCTTCAAATCGTTGGATGCCAAATTCAAGGAACTTCCTGGCACCAAGTACACCATTCAGGTAGCCCCCGAAGACTGCACCGGCTGCGCGCTATGCGTGGAAGTCTGCCCCGCCAAAGACAAATCTCAGATCGGTCGCAAGGCAATCAACATGGCTTCGCAACCGCCTATCCGCGAAACGGAACGCGAAAATTGGGAATTCTTCTTGTCGCTGCCTGATGGCGACCCATGCACCACTGCGCCGACCACTGTTAAAAATTCGCAGCTTCTGCGCCCGTTGTTTGAGTTCTCTGGCGCGTGCGCTGGCTGTGGTGAAACCCCCTACATCAAGCTGCTTTCGCAGTTGTTTGGGGATCGCTCGGTCATTGCCAACGCCACCGGCTGCACGTCCATTTATGGCGGCAACCTGCCCACCACCCCGTGGGCGAAGAACAAAGAAGGGCGCGGTCCCGCCTGGTCAAACTCGCTGTTTGAAGATAACGCCGAATTTGGCATGGGCATGCGCCTGACCTTAGACAAGCAGGTTGAATTTGCCGGCGAAATGGTGCAGGCATTGGCTGGTCAAATTGGTGACGCTCTGGCGACCGCCATTTTGGAAGCGGATCAGACCACTGACGCTGGCATTCGCAGCCAACGCGAACGGGTTGCGCTCTTGAAGGAAAAACTGGCGGGTATCAATGATATTCGCGCCGCCAAGTTGGATGAAGTCGCCGATGCCCTGGTCAAGAAGTCCGTCTGGATTTTGGGCGGCGATGGTTGGGCGTATGACATTGGTTACGGCGGTCTCGATCACGTGTTGGCTTCTGGTCGCAACGTGAACGTGCTAGTGGTGGATACCGAAGTGTACTCAAACACCGGCGGACAGTCGTCCAAGGCTACCCCGCGCGCTGCGGTGGCGAAATTTGCTGCCAATGGCAAGGGCTTGCCCAAGAAAGACCTGGGCATGATCGCTATGGCGTATGGCTATGTTTACGTGGCGCACGTGGCGATGGGCGGCAACGATCAGCAAACCCTGCGCGCCTTCCTCGAAGCCGAAGCCTATGATGGTCCTTCTCTGATTATCGCCTACAGCCACTGTATCGCGCATGGCATTGATATGCGGCATGGGCTGGATCAGCAGAAATTAGCTGTCACCTCGGGCATCTGGCCCCTGTATCGCTACAACCCGGAGCTGGCTGCTCAGGGCAAGAACCCTCTGATCATTGACTCGAAAGAGCCGACTACCTCCGTACAGGAATATGCTTACAACGAAACCCGTTATAAGATGCTGTTGCAGGCGGATGAAGCTCGCGCTGAACTTCTGATGCGCGAAGCGACTGAAGATGTTCAGAAACGCTGGAATTTGTATCAGCAGATGGCTTCCATTCAGTACAAGCCCAGTGAGCAAGACTAGATTTAGACTATAATAACAGGGCAGGAGCGAACACCTCCTGCCCTATCTATTTTTGATAAGCAATTTGGAGGCGACAAATGATTGATCTGAGCACCACATATTTGGGGTTACAACTGAAGAATCCGGTAGTCGCATCGGCTTCCCCGATCTCGAAAAAATTAAGCGGCATTCGCAGCCTGGAAGATGCCGGCGCGAGCGCTGTAGTGATGTATTCTTTGTTTGAAGAACAGATTGTGCAAGAGAGTCTGGCACTGGATCATTTCCTCAATCGCGGCTCAGAATCCTTTGCAGAAGCGCTCACCTATTTCCCTGACCTGGATAACTACAATATTGGGCCAGAAGAATATCTGGAACTGATCCAGAGGGCAAAAAAGACCGTAGATATTCCTGTGATCGGAAGCCTGAATGGGATGACCGCTGGCGGCTGGACGAAATACGCCCGGCGCATTGAAGAAGCAGGCGCGGATGCTCTTGAATTAAACATGTACTATGTGCCAACCGACCTGAGCCTTTCGAGTGAAGAAGTCGAAAAGACCTATTTGCAGCTAGTGAGCGAAGTCCGCAGTCAAATCACTATTCCGCTGGCGGTCAAACTCAGTCCGTTCTTCACCGGCTTACCCCATTTCGCTAATGGGATTGTTAAAGCCGGCGCGAATAGCCTGGTGCTGTTCAACCGCTTTATCCAGCCTGATCTGGACATTGAAACCCTGGAAGTGACCCCGCAAGTGCGCCTGAGCAATTCTTCTGAACTGCGCCTGCCCCTGCGCTGGATCGCCATCCTCTATGGGCGTATTGAAGCGGATTTAGCGTTAACCTCTGGCGTTCACACCGCTCAGGATGTACTGAAATCCATGATGGCTGGCGCGAACGTCACCATGTTGACTTCCGCCTTGCTTGAAAATGGCGTTGGCACGATTGACCAAATCCTGAAAGATATGAATATGTGGATGGAATCGTTTGAATACAGCTCCATCCGCCAGATGCAGGGTTCGATGAGCCAGCAGGCTGTGGCTGAACCGGCTGCCTTTGAGCGCGCCAATTACATGAAGGCGCTTGCCTCTTACGATAACCGAACCTCGTAACCGAAGAAGTCAACTTTTAAACGACAAATGGAACGCTGCGCGTTCCATTTGTCGTTTAAAAGTTGACCTCCCCAAAAGCCGAGCGATATTATTCATAAAAAAAGAGGTTGTGGTTTGCACCACAACCTCTTTTCTTATGAATAATATAAAGCCAGAGAAGCTTACTCTTCCTCGAAAGGGGATGATTCGTGAGATTTTTTCTGGCGATAGACGATACGTCCGCGCGTCAGGTCATAAGGGGACATTTCCACACGCACGTGGTCGCCCAACAGAATGCGAATGTAGTATTTACGCATTCTTCCAGAGAGATAGGCTAAAACATCGTGACCATTGTCCAGGTGGACGCGAAATTGCGTGCCCGGCAAGGCTTCTGTAATAGTTCCTTCCATCTGAATTTTATCTTCTTCTTTCGCCATGTACACCTCCTGAAAGTCGCCCAAAGAAATCAGAGAAACAGTTTCTCGGCGCGTATGGGTTTAGAGCAATGCTACTCAACCGTTTTGCTAAATTGGCGACGCTTAATGCGGCGAATAGCCTTTTTCTTTTCGACGCGGCGCAGTTCGCTCTTGCTAATGAACCAACGCTTGCGGCGAACGGTGCTCAAAACACCACTCTTCACAACTTTCTTGCGGAAGCGCTTGAGCAACTGATCCTGCGATTCGTTTGGACGTAAAATCACACCTGCCATGACTTTCACCTCCCTTCTCGTTATAAGATAGGGTCGCACAAGGTTTTTGCAAACCTGTACTAACAATAAAAACTCGGCTGGTCAATGGGATACAGCCGAGACAGACAAAGGCTTCATTTTGAAACAGACTCGGTTGCAATTTGCTTTTATTCTCCTTTAGAGCGCCTTTTTCTGACTTCTCAGGGAGGTTGACCAACGCGATGTTGCACAGACGCAAGCCTGTCCAACAGATATTTGTATCTCATTATACCTTAAGAAATATAAAATGCAAAGAAATTTTTGTAGGTTCATTGGAAACTAGCGTATCCCCATTCTTTTGTGGGATAATCAAAGCCACGTTATAAGAGGACTTTGTAGAAAATTATCTTACAAAGTGATAAATCAAGGAGCGAAATGAAAACATATCCCATTCCTCTGGTTCCCGGACCGGTAAAAGTGCCGCCATCTGTGCTGCAAGCCTACCTGACCGATTACGGGTCAGCTGACCTTGAGCCTGAATATCTTGACCTGTACCGCCAAACCGAAGCGGACTTGCAGAAAATTTGCGCCACCCAAAATCGCTTTGCCATCCTCAGCGGCGAAGGGATGTTGGCGTTGTGGGGCGCATTAAAATCGTGTATCCTGCCTGGCGAGCGGGTGCTGGCAATTGGCACTGGCGTTTTTGGCTATGGAATGGGGGATATGGCGCGCGCTTTGGGCGCAGAAGTGCAGACTGTCGGCTTTGAATATGACCAAACGGTTAACGATTGGGCGCGCGTGGAGCAGGCGATTGCCGAATTCCACCCTAAAATGATCACCATTATCCACTGTGAAACGCCATCTGGCACGCTGAACCCGATTGCTGAACTTGGGGAATTGAAAGAAAAGTATCATGTGCCACTGCTGTGCATGGACGCGGTGGCATCCATGGGCGGCGCGCCGGTGCTAACCGATGAATGGAAGGTAGACCTGGTTTTGGGCGGCACGCAAAAGGTCATCTCAGCGCCGCCAGGTATGTCCTTCGTGGGCATCAGTCCGCGCGCCTGGCAAGCGATTGACGAGGTCAATTACCCGGGTTATGATGCCTTGCAGCCCTTCAAAACAGCGGTTGAGCAAGCCTATTTTCCCTATACGCCCTATTGGCATGGGCTGGCTGCCCTGCATACTGCTACGCAATTGCTCATCCACGAAGGGCTGGAACATAGTTTCGCGCGTCATGCAAGCGTGGCAAAATATACTCGCTCTCGCTTGACCGAAATGGGGTTGACCCTCTTCCCCGCCCCAGATGCCATCCCCGCCCCCACGGTGACGGCGGTCAAAGTGCCAGATGGAATTGCCTGGTCTGATTTTGACCAACGTCTGCGCCAAGCAGGCATGGCGGTCGGCGGCAGTTACGGAACCCTTGCCGGAAAAGTTTTCCGACTGGGACACATGGGGACGCAAGCCGATCAAGACTTGATTGATGAGGGGCTAGCAGTGATCGAGAGCGTACTCCACGCCCTGTAAGGCAAATATGAGTAGGTTCGTACCTTTGCGTCTGCGCAGCTTTCCCTGGTTACGCATGGTCACGCTGCTGGTGTGGCTAGGTGTATTTGGGTTGACCACTGTACAGGCAGCGCAGGCGCAATCGCGTGATATTCGCTTTGACCCGCTCACCATCGAAGATGGTCTTTCGCAAAATACCGTCCATGCTATCTGGCAAGATACGCAAGGGTTTCTGTGGTTTGGCACAGAGGATGGTCTCAATTTATATGACGGCTATACCTTTACCATCTATAAGCATGACCCCGATAACCCTGCCACCCTTTCCAATAGCTCCGTTCGCGCCTTTTTTGAAGATCGTCAGGGTCGCTTCTGGGTTGGCACAGCTCAGGGATTGAATCGCTTTGAGCGTCAGCAAGACACCTTTACTCACTATCTTGATGCTCCCACCGATCCCAATAGCCTGAGCGGGCAGACCGTTACGGCAATCGCTCAAACAGCCGATGGGCAGGTTTGGGTAGCAACCAGCGAAGGCGGATTGAATCGCCTCAACGCAGATGGCGTTAATTTTACCCATTTGCGCCATGATCCGCACCGCAGCGACTCGCTGGCGAGCGATACGGTCACTGCTTTAGCAGCGGACGAATTAGGCGGGTTGTGGGTCGGGACTGCGGATGGCTTGGATTATTATGACCCCCAGGGTGATCAATTCATCCACTACAAATACAACCCGCAAAATTCCGGCAGCCTGAGCGATAATCAGATTCTTTCCCTCTTTATTGACCATCAAAAAACCTTATGGGTCGGCACAGAAGAAGGGGGATTGAATCGCCTAAATGTGCCAGAGCAAAACTTCACCCGTTTCACCCATCAGGCAGCTGATCCGCGCACCCTGGCTGGCAATGATGTGCGCACCATCTACGAAGATAAACGCGGGCGGCTATGGGTGGGCGGACGCAGCGGACTGCATCTTTATGATCGCAGTCAAAATAGCTTCTCGCGCTTACAGCATAATCCTGAAAACGCGCATAGTATCAGTAACGATTCCATCCTCTCGATGCTTGAGGATCGCTCTGGCATCGTATGGGTTGGCACGCAAAGCGGCGGATTAAGCAAATATAACCAGACCAACGACCGTTTTTTGCTTTACCAACACCAGCCGGGCAACCCCAATAGCCTCTCCAATAACGTAGTCAATGCAATCTGGGAAGATCACACCGGCGCGGTCTGGATCGGCACCACCGATGGCGGGTTAAATCGCTTGAATCGTGCAGACCAGACCTTTAAGAAGTATGTAAATGATCCCTTAAACTTCAACAGTCTGGGTTCCAACGATGTGCGCGCCGTGTACGAGGATCACAACCAGGTATTATGGGCGGGAACAAATGGCGGCGGACTGAATCGCTTTGACCCAACCAGCGAACAATTCAAACGCTATTGGTTCGACCCTACCCTGCCCAACAGCCTCAGCGACAGCCGCGTCACCGCCCTGCTGGAAGACAGCGCAAGGAATTTTTGGGTCGGTACGCGCGATGGTGGCTTGAACTTGATGGATCGCGCAACAGGCAGCTTCCGCTGGTTTCAGGCAGACCCGAATAACCCCAGCAGCCTGAGCGGCAATTACATTCGCGCCCTGTATGAAGATCATTTTGGGTCTTTATGGGTCGGCACGAACAGCGGCATCACCGTAATGGATATTCACACCTACGGGCTGCAACGTTATCTCAACAATCCGCAAAATATAGACAGCCTCAATGACGATCACGTCCTGTCTTTTTATGAATCCTCCGATGGCGCCATGTGGATTGGCACGCTCTTAGGTGGATTAAACCGATTTGATCACGCCAGTCAAACGTTTAAGCACTATGATGAAAAAAAAGGACTGCCCAACGATACCATTTACGCCATTTTGCCAGGGAAAGACGGCAGTTTATGGCTGAGTACCAACAAAGGCATTTCGCATTTTGACCCCGATAGCGAAACATTCCGCAATTATGACATGCGCGATGGTCTGCAAAGCAACGAGTTTAGCCCTGGCGCAGCCTTTGAAAACAGCGCGGGGTGGGTGTATTTGGGCGGCGTGCAGGGGTTTAACCTATTTGACCCAACCACCTTGCAGGATAATCAAGCGCCCCCGCCGGTGGTGATTACCGCGTTTAAGAAATTTAATCAAACAGTCCGTACTAACCTGACGGATGGAGAAGAAATCACCCTGTCGTATCAGGATAATTTCATTTCATTCGATTTCGCCGCACTCGATTACAACACCCCCAGCGAAAATGAATACGCTTATCGCCTGGACGGGTTCGACAAAGATTGGGTCTCTGCCGGAACCCGCCGTAATGCCATTTATACCAATCTGAAAGGCGGCAATTACGTCTTTCGGGTAAAAGGCGCGAACAAATACGGCATCTGGAATCAAACAGGCACCAGCGTGCGCATCCGCGTCATCCCGCCCATTTGGGAAGAATGGTGGTTTATTGGACTGATTGTGTTGGGTATTTCTGGCTCAGGGGTAGGAATTTTTTGGCTGCGGATCAAGCAAGTGCAAAGGCAGCAACGCCGCCTGGAAGTGCAGGTGAGCGAGCGTACCGCCGAAATTGTACACTCGGCTGGCGAACTAGAGCGGCGGCGTGAAGTGGCGGAAGGTCTGCGCGAGATATTATCCATCCTTAATTCCAATCTCAGCCTGAAGGAATGTCTGGATTATATTATTCAACAAGCCCACCGCCTGATGGGCGTAGATGAAGTGGTCATTTTCCGCTGCGGGGAAGGCGGTCACTGCGTGGTCATCACCTCTACCTTCACCGGCAGCTTCACCTCGCAGGCAATTCAACCCTGGATCAGCGCGCCCCTCCTCAGCGGACAATCCTTTGTGGCGCAAAATTTAGCCCAGCAGCGCAAAAAAAACCCAGAAATGCAAGCAGACCTGACGGATTTTGGCGCAGTGTTGGCGGTGCCATTTATGGCAACGGAAATTGTGGATGGTGGACTGGTGTTACTGTACCGCCGTCCACATCCCTTCTCAGAAGAAGATTTGCAAACTGCGCGCAGCTTTGCCGATCACGCTGCCCTGGCAATCGCCAACGCTCGCCTGCGCAGTCAGGCAGAAGAAATGGCAGTCTCGGCGGAACGCAGCCGCTTGGCGCGCGAACTCCATGACGCTGTCACTCAAACTTTGTTTGCCACCAGCCTGATCGCTGACGTGCTGCCGCGCCTATGGGAACGCAACCCTCAGGCGGGCAGGGAAAAGCTGGAAGAAATCCGCGAGCTGACGCGCGGCGCATTAGCTGAGATGCGTAACCTGCTGATGGAACTCCGTCCAACGGCACTGGATAACATTCCCCTGCCCGACCTGCTGCGCCAATTAGCGGATGCCTTCACCGGTCGGGCGCGCGTCCCGGTTCGCCTGAAGGTGGATCGCACCCTGGAGCTGCCTTCTCCGATCAAAATTGGCTTTTATCGCATCGCTCAAGAAGCCTTGAATAACGTCCAAAAACATGCCCGCGCCAGCGAAGTGGAAATTAGCCTCTTTTTACATAATGGCATCGTTCAAATGATTGTGGCGGATAATGGCGCGGGCTTTAACCCCCAAACCATCCCTTCTGGCCGGTTCGGGCTGGGGATCATGCAAGAACGCGCTGAAACCATTGGCGCAACCTATCGAATCGAGACGACCCCCGGTAAAGGCACGCGCATTCTACTCTTTTGGGAGCAAAATAACGAGAATCCTAACCGCTGAAGCGCGCAAAATTCGATGATGCTTCTAATTTTCTGTAAAATAGAGGAGCGCGCCCCTCTATTTTACAGAAAAGGAAATACACAATCCAAAATTCTGGTAGAATGGAAAGCAGCCTGGTGGCAGACCGTTACCGGGTTTTTTCTTAACTGTTGCAAACATTGAGGAGTACGAATTATGGCAGAATCCACCCCCAAAACGCTGGTGATGAAGTTTGGTGGAACGTCCGTTGGGTCTATCGAAGCGATGAACCAGGTGACGCGCATTGTCCAATCTACACGGCAGGAATGGCAAAACCTGGTGGTCGTTGCCTCGGCATTGAATGGCGTTACCAACTTGCTGCTTGAAACCGCCACCCGTTCCGCACAAGGGGATCGAAGCGCGTACCTAGGCGCAGCCCAGCAGCTGCAAACGCGCCATGAAGAAATGATTGACGCCCTCATTCCTGACCCTGCGCGCGCCGCGCTGGTGAAATCACAGGTGAGCGAATGGGTCAGCGAATTTTCGGCGCGCTGCCAGGCGATGGCGGTGCTTGCTGAAGCCACCCCGCGCGCGATGGATGCCATTGCAAGCTTAGGCGAACGGTTATGCGTGCGCGTACTGGCAGAAGTGCTGAACTCCGCCGGTATTCCCGCCAGCCCAGTGGATGCGACCGAGCTAATCATCACCGATGATAACTTCCAATCCGCGCACCCCGACCTTGCCGCCACCGAACGAGCCACCCGCCAGCGCATTTTGCCGCTCTTTGCGCGCGGTGAAGTGGTTGTGGCGACCGGCTTCTTAGGCGCAACCCCAGAAGGCATCCCTACCACGTTAGGACGCGGCGGCAGTGATTATTCCGCTGCATTATTGGGCGCAGCGTTACCCGCCAATGACGTGTGGATTTGGACAGATGTGGACGGGGTGATGAGCGCAGATCCGCGCCTGGTGGCGGACGCCCAAACCATTCCGCAGCTTTCCTACCGCGAAGTCTCTGAACTGGCATATTATGGCGCAAAAGTGCTGCACCCCAAGACCATTCGTCCGGTCATCGAAGCCGGGGTAGGACTGCGCGTGTGCAATACGTTTAACCCCACTCATCCTGGCACGCGCCTGGTCTCTGATTCAAATTCAACAGATGGCATTGTGAAAGCCGTTACTGCCATTCGCGGATTGCAGTTGATTACCATTGAAGGGCGCGGCATGTTGGGTGTGCCTGGCGTGGCGGCGCGCACCTTTGGCGCAGTAGCGGCGACCGGCACGAGCGTACCGCTGATTACCCAGGCATCTTCCGAGCAATCCATTTGCTTTGCTGTGCCGGTTGAATCTGCGCGCAGCGTGCTGGCTGCCCTGCAGAATACCTTTGCCTACGAGCTTGCCAGCCGTGATATGGATCGCATTTGGGCGACCAGTGAGGTGGTGATCGTCACGGTGGTTGGGGCAGGCATGCGCAATACCCCTGGCATTGCCGGGCGTATCTTCAGCGCGCTGGGCGAGCATAAGGTGAACGTGATTGCCATTGCCCAGGGGTCTTCCGAGGTCTCCATCAGCTTAATCGTAGATGCTGCCGACACGCGCAGCGCCGTTCAAACCCTGCACGAATTGATAGTGAGGTAAACCATGTCCGAACGCATCCCCGTCTCCGTTTTGGCTGCTACCGGCAGCGTAGGTCAACGTTTTATCCAACTGCTCGATAATCACCCCTGGTTTGAAGTCACTACCCTGACAGCGTCAGATCGCAGCGTAGGGCAGACTTATGGGCAGGCGTGCCACTGGATTTTGCCTGAACCCATGCCTGCCTGGGCGCGCAATATGACTGTTGTGCCAACGAATCCGGATGCCGCCCAAACCCCGATCGTCTTTTCAGCATTGCCAACCGACATTGCCAAAGATTTAGAGCCACAGTTCGCCCAGGCAGGGATGAAGGTCTTTTCCAATGCTTCTGCTTTCCGGCGCGAACCGGATGTCAGCATTCTGCTGCCCGAGGTGAACCCCGATCAGGCGCATATTGTAGAAGTGCAGCGCCGTTTGCGCGGCTGGAGCGGTTATATCCTCACCAATTCTAACTGTACCTCAACCGGTGTGACGGTCACGCTCAAAGCCTTGCAGGATGCTTTTGGCCTATCGCTGGTGTTTGCCGTTTCGCTTCAGGCGCTATCCGGCGCAGGCTACCCGGGCGTATCCGCAATGGATATTCTAGATAACGTAATTCCCAACATTGGCGGCGAGGAAGAAAAGCTGGAATGGGAGCCGCGCAAAATGCTGGGGCATATCAACAATGATGAGATCGAATTAGCGGAATTTGCCATCAGCGCGCACACCAACCGCGTGGCGGTCAGCGATGGGCATATCGTTTGCCTATCAGTCGAGACACGTAAGCGCGTGCAGGTCAGGCAGGTAATCGAAGCCTTGCGCGCCTACCAGGCTCCTGAAATCAGCCGCGACCTGCCTTCCGCACCGCACCCAGTCATCCTGGTGCGGGATGAAGCGGATCGCCCGCAGCCAAGGCTGGATCGCATGACCGGCGGCGGCATGACCACCGTAGTCGGTCGCGTCCGCGCGGATTCCATCTATGACGTAAAGATGGTGGTATTGTCACACAATACCATCCGTGGGGCAGCTGGCGGCTCTATTTATAACGCTGAATTACTAGTCAAAATGGGTTTATAAACTCAGGCAGGTTGCGAATGCCCTATCGATGGGGTTATACGCCAATCGATAGGGCATTTTTATAAAAATTTAGCTCTTGCGAACATCCTGAATGATTTGCAATACCGTGCGCACTGTATCCCCCATGGCAGCGTAATCACCAGAAGCAAGCCATTCCTTTTTGGTCAGGTTGCTGCCCATCCCCACGCAAACTGCGCCGGCTTTCAGCCATTTTTCCACGCTCTCACGAGTGGCTTCTACCCCACCCGTGGGCATAATGTGCGACCAGGGCATTGGGCCCATCACTGCCTTGATAAACGCCGGTCCGCCCACCGTTTCGCCAGGGAAGATTTTGACGATTTCCGCGCCCATTTCCTGCGCAGTTGAAATTTCGGTGGCGGAAGCGCAGCCTGGCAGGTAGGGGATCATGCGCCGGTTGCACAGACGGGCAATTTCAGGGTTGAAGATGGGGCTGACGATGAAATTCGCGCCCTGAGCAATGTAGAGCGCAGCGGTTGGCGCATCCATGATCGAGCCAACCCCAAGCATCACCGGCGATTTTTTGCCCTCTAAATACTCATTCAAGAAGCTAAAAACCTTCAGCGCCTTTTCGCCGCGATTGGTAAACTCAATCACGCGCGTGCCACCCTCTGCGAACGCATCCGCGATTGCCTGCGCCACCTGGGTATCGCCCTGGTAAAAGAGCGGCACCAACCCAGTGGACATCATCGCCTGATATACTTCTAACCGACTAAAACGAGCCATTTTGCTCTCCTTTTAAGAAAACACGCCCATATCTCAAAGCAAAAATTAACGAGAAACGCGCCCGGAAGCATCGCCCTGCATCAGCTTCTCCACCTCGTCCACGCTGACGGCGTTGTAATCGCCCATGACGGAATGCTTCAGGCAAGAGGCAGCCACCGCAAAATCAAGCGCCTTTTGCGGATCAGGGTAATTGAGCATTCCATAAATCAGCCCACCCACGAAGGAATCGCCGCCGCCCACGCGATCCACAATAAACTCAATATCATAGGTGTTGGCAGAATAGAATTTTCCCTTATCCAGCAGCACGCCCGACCAGGTATTGTGACTGGCGGATAGTGACCCGCGCAGGGTGATCGCCACCGTCTCTAAATTCGGGAAACGCTCAATCAGGTGATCGCACACGTAACGATATTGGGCAGCATCCACCTTGCCAGAAGTCACGTCACTTTCGGGCGCTTTGATCCCAAAAACTTTTTCAGCGTCCTCTTCATTACCAATGGCAACATCGCACCATTTGACCAGTTCCGCCATGACTTCGCCGGCTTTTTTGCCCCACTTCCACAAATTCTTGCGGTAATTGAGGTCTACCGAGACGGTTAAGCCCATTTCATGAGCAGCCTGAGCCGCTTCAATGGCGACTTCGGCGGCGCTGGCGGAAATGGCGGGAGTAATGCCAGTAGTATGAAACCACCCTGCGCCCGCAAACACCTGCTGCCAATCCACCATGCCTTTTTGAATGGTTGCCGCAGAAGAATTAGCGCGGTCATAAATGACTTTGCTAGCGCGCTGAGCAGCCCCGGCTTCCAGGAAGTAAATTCCTAACCGGTCGCCGCCGCGCACGATGAACTGTGTGCCAATCCCTGCCTGACGCAGCGAAGCTTCACAGGCATCGCCCAGGTCGTTTTTGGGCAGGCGGCTGACAAATTGCACCGGCATCCCATATTTTGCCAGGGAAGCCGCCACGTTCGCCTCACCGCCCGCATAGCTGACCTCAAACGTATGCGCCTGAGAGAAGCGCGCAAAACCCGGCGGATTTAACCGCATCATAATTTCACCAAAGGTAACGGTGGTTTTCATGTCAATCCTTTCTAGAAAGAACAACATCAATGGATTGGTTTTATTTTACTGTTAGCGTCAAACCCCGTCAACCTGTATGACAGGGATTCATTGAGAATAAACATCGTTGTTGAAGAGAGAAAATTGCTCTCTTCAACAACGATGTTTATTCTCAGCGTCTCATGGCAGGCGCGACTTTGGTTTAAAGAAAAGTGCGTGGCAAATATTCTGGTGCATGCGCAAATGGCGGGCGTTCGCCGGAAGCCACTGCATAAATCTGCTGCGCGCTCTCCAAGGCAGCGTCCGCCAGCGGTTGATAAGGTCGGTGGCAGACATCTAAAAAGCCAATATTATAGTTTTCGCCGTCAAAGCGACCCATCACCGGCTCATCGTATAACGTGAAATAATGCACGCCCACGCAAGCAGGCAGGGCTGCCGCAGTTTCCAGATAGTAGCGGTAAGCCTGCCCACGCGCCGCCTGATCCGCCACGCAACCGATTCCACTCGCAGCCAAGCCTACATCCAATGCGCCAAAATGCCATTCGCCAATCATCACCGGCAGGTTAAGCTGCGCCGCGATCTGGTTGACTTTCTCAGCAGGCACCTGGCGGTCATAGCAATTCATGCTGAAAACGTCAAAGCCCTTCATCCCCGTCAGCGCCCACTGCGGCGGGACGGTATAATAGCGTGCCCCCAGGTTCAGGTGATTGGGATCCACCCGCTTGCAGGCGAGATTCAAGCCGCCAAAATATCGCTCCACCAAAACGGTGCTGAAGGCAGTCATATCTTCCCGCGCTGGTTCTGTCAGGCGCACCGACCATTCCCCTTCCGCGATTGCTGCAAAAGTGACGGGGATTTGCCAGCTTTCGCACAGCGTGCCTTCATTGCCATATTTCTGACGCAAAAAGTCCGCCAAGGCACGCCGCGAAGCGCAACTCGGCGTGTTAAAAAGCATTCCTTCCGCCAGACATTCAGAGGAGAAGCCCCAATCGGGTTCATTGAGCAAGAAATAGCCAATAAAAGCCGGGTCATCGCGCGTTTCCAATAGCTGCGAGGCATATTCAGCCGCATCCGCCTCAAAGTCTGCGTGGAACACATCCGGGAAGCTGCGATAAATGAGGCGACTGCGCGTCAGGTGTTCATCCAATGGGCGCACGTAGGGGAACGCCTGCTTTTGCGCCATGCGCCAATCGGACCAGTTCGCCACCGTGTTGAATCCCCACGAGCGCATCAGCCCGGTCGTCATCTCAGACCAGCGTTCGTACCAATCCGCGCCAAATGCGCGCATCAGGTTAGATTTCCCTATATTCCAGGCGGATTGTTCAAATACCGTTGTTTCCAGGCTGGGGAACAGATCATCCTTGGGCGAGGGCAGCCAGGTATAGGCGGATTCAATTCCCTTGATGACTGAATCCATATTATTGGCAACGCAGTCCAGCCCAATAGACCAGAAGGGATGTCCATCTGGGTCCACCAACCACCAGCGCCCATCCTGGAACGCCGTCCGAAAATACCCGGTCGCCTGCCATTGAACCGCCTGCCAGCCGCCCCAGCGCGAAAACCCTTGCGGCAAGCGAGCGGAACGCGCTTCTTGCCACTGCTCTTGCAGGTGAGCGACCATCTCGGGCACGCTGCGGGTTTTGGTTTGCCAATCGCGCAGCAGGTTTTGACCCATTTCATCCACTAATTTCCCTTGCGGTAAGAGCGGGTTGGTTAACAGGGGAGGTTCGGTCTCCCAACCGGTCAGCGGAGTCAGGCATAATTCAATAGGACGACCGCTAAAGCGCACCAGGTGTAACCGGGCGCGATCTACTTTCTTTAAATCCACACGCTGCCCCCAGGTAAGCGGCTTGAGGAATGCCCCCTCGCGCGGGTACATCCACACATTCATGTCCGTTGCACTAAGCGGCATCCGCAAGCGCGCCTGGCATTGATTCAACATGCCAAAGTTATACGCAAAGGCAGGTCCGCCTTCCCCCTCCTGTAACTCCAACGCCAGCACGAGCAGTTCGTTGCCATCCAGCAAAAAATCCGCGCTCAAGTGGGTAAACGAACATAGATACCCCGCTTCAAAACGATATTCCAGGGCATCTTCTTTAGAAGCCCAGCGTACCCAGCCGCCATTTTCCAGAACTGCTGGGCGATCAACCAACTCAACCTGACCCAGATAACCTGCAAACGGAAGTGCGTTCATTTTTTTAAGAATTCCTCTCGAATAGGCGTGAAAACATCAATCAGGCGCGCGTTGTTGGTCAACACCTGCACGGTATGCGGAACATCTGGCGGAACGCTGAACATATCCCCAGCTTTTAAATAGGTAGGTATACCATCCAGAAAGAACGTCACCTCTCCATCCGCGATATACGTAATTTGCTCATGCGGGTGACGATGTGGCGGGTCAGAAAATTGATGCGGACCGTCGTTAAAATCCACCACCACCATCATCACGTGGTCGGTGTGCATGATCATGCGTGTACGCCCCGGAGAAATAACCTCTGGAAGAACGTCAGAAGCGTGTAAAATACTCATAGTGACCTTTCCATTTTTGATTTGCATGAAGTCCGATTCTTTCTTATAGAAACAGTATACCGAAAATTAAGATACAGAGTACAATTTTGTCACTCGTTTTCATTCCTTCAGGAGAAATATTCATGGCGTATCTTCTTGGCATTGATGTATCCACCACCGGCGTAAAAGCCTTGCTAATAGATGAAGCAGGGCAAGTGCAAGGCAGCGCCAACACAGAACAACCCTTATCTATTCCCCATCCATTATGGAGCGAGCAAGACCCAGCGGATTGGTGGAACGGGGCGAAGAGCAGCATCCGTCAGGTATTGGCGGAAAAGGGCATTTCAGGCGCGGAAATTCGCGGCATTGGGTTGACCGGGCAAATGCACGGGTTGACTTTGTTGGATCAGGACGGCAAAGTCTTGCGACCCGCCATTTTGTGGAACGACCAGCGCACCGCTGTGCAGTGCGATGAAATCCGCCAGCGCATCGGTCGGGCGCAACTGATCGCCATCACTGGCAATGACGCGCTCACCGGTTTCACCGCGCCCAAAATCCTGTGGGTCAAAGAAGAAGAGCCGCGCACCTTTGCCCAGGTGCGCCACATTCTGTTACCGAAGGATTATGTGCGCTACTGCCTGAGCGGTGATTTTGCGATGGATAAAGCCGATGCCGCCGGCACAATCTTGCTGGACATCAAACGCCGCGAGTGGTCACAAGAAATATTGGATACATTAGGCATCCCTGCGGAATGGCTGCCCACCACCTTTGAAGGTCCACAAGTGACCGGGGTTGTCTCTGCGGCAGCCGCCCAGGAAACGGGACTAAAAGCCGGAACGCCCATTGTAGCGGGCGGCGGCGATCAGGCTGCCCAGGCAGTTGGGGTGGGCGCAGTCCAACCTGGCATTGTGGCGCTTACTTTAGGAACGTCCGGAGTGGTTTTCGCCAGCACCGACCAGCCCTTCATCGAGCCGGAAGGTCGCCTGCATGCCTTTTGCCATTCTGTGCCGGGGCGCTGGCATTTGATGGGTGTTATGCTATCCGCCGCCGGTTCGCTGCGCTGGTATCGGGATACCTTCGCCCCTGGCAGCAGTTATGATGATCTTTTGCTGCCCGCTGAGGGGATTGCCCCATGCAGTGAAGGGCTGCTCTTCCTGCCTTACCTCACTGGCGAACGCACCCCGCACCCTGACCCGCTGGCGCGCGGTGCATTTGTCGGTCTCACCGTGCGGCATGGCTTCCCGCATCTCACCCGCGCCGTCTTGGAAGGCGTTGCCTATGGATTGCGCGATAGCTTTGAATTAATCAAATCCGCCGGGTTGGAAAATATCTGCCAGGTGCGCGTTTCAGGCGGCGGCGCCAAAAGTATGCTCTGGCGACAAATTCTGGCAGATGTGTTCAACGCTGAACTCGTCACCGTGAACACCACCGAAGGCGCAGCTTACGGAGCCGCGTTGCTGGCTGGGGTTGGCACCCACGTCTGGGCAAGCGTGGATGATGCCTGCCAGGCAACCGTCCGCCAAACAGGTTGCACTACGCCGCAAGCCGATCATGTTGCAAAATATGAACAAGGTTACGCAACCTATCGTCAGCTTTACCCCGCCCTAAAGGAAGTATCGCATCAGTTAAATGCGCTTTAAACAATAATCAGGAAGATAGATCGGGTAAACTGATCCATCTTCCTGATTATAGGGTTCATTCTATATTTTTCTTATACATACCTTATTCATTCTACCCTCTTTTTGAATTAAACCTTATACAACTCTGTACATTATACAAAAATCCGGTATACTATATACATCTCTTGAAATTGCTCCGATTGCCTTATCAGCAAGGAATGCCACTAGAAGGACACAAGATGACGAAAATTGTGGAATTATCCGATCAACCAACGTTTACCATCAAAGACGTTTCTTCTCAAACAGGCATCCGTCCTGTTACCTTACGCGCCTGGGAACGCCGCCATGAAGTATTAAACCCGCACCGCGCCGAAAATCACTATCGCCTGTACTCTGAGCGCGATATTGCCATTTTGCGCTGGTTAAAAAACCGGATTGATAATGGATTTTCCATTAGCAACGCGATCAGTGAACTCCGCAGCCTGACTAGTAACAACATCTGGCCCGAAGCGATTGCCTCAGCGCCGACTCGGCAGGCCAGTTTACCTAATAATACCCCACCCGATCACTACGCCAAGGAACTGTTCCGCGCTCTGGTATCGCATGATGAAGAACGCGCCGGTGATTTGCTGCGTGAAGTACACGCTTTATTTGACCTGTACACGGTGTTCCTGGATGTTTTTGTGCCTACTTTGCGTGAAATTGGGGAAGCTTGGTATCGTGGCGAAATCCGCGTAACCACCGAACACTTCGCCAGCGCCTATTTACGCGGCAAGCTGCTTTCTCTTTTACAGGCGTACCCAGTCCGCCGCAATGCCGCCAATATCCTGATTGGTGGCGCGCCGATGGAGCAGCACGAGCTTGGCTCGCTAATGATCGCCGTATTGCTGCGCAGTGAAGGCTTCCGCGTGGAGTATTTGGGTCCCGATATTCCTCTCGAAGACCTGGTGGATTACGCATCCTATGAATCACCCGCCATGATTGTCCTCTCTGCCAGCCTGGAAGACAGCGCCGAAGGCTTGCGCGGGCTGCAAGCATCGTTGCAAAAATTAGGCAAAAACGCCCCCCTCTTTGGGTATGGCGGTCGCGCCTTTGATTTGCACCCTGAATTGATTAAAAAAGTGCCAGGCAATTACCTGGGCAATACGCTCAAATTGGCAGTCACCAATATCCGCAACCTTTTACAGGCGCGAGTCAAAGCCACTGCCTGAGGCACATTCCGACTGTTTAATCGAAGACCTGATATTTTTTGATTTTTAGAAAGATAAAAATCAAAAAATATCAGGTCTTCGATTAAACAAACCTTGTACATTCATTGGATATTGGTGAATGGGTACTCTATCATAGGGCTATGGAAAAGATGACTGCTAACGACCAAAAACCCATGTATAACATCAAGGCGGTTGCCCGCCTGGTTGGTTTGCTCCCTGTCACCCTACGAGCATGGGAGCGTCGCTATGGCATGCCTGTGCCTGGGCGTGGCGATCAGGGCTATCGCTTGTATTCTGAATATGATATTCGCACCCTGCGCTGGTTAAAAGCGCAAATTGAATCAGGGTTAAGCATTGGTCGTGCCATTGACTACTTGAATGACCTCCGTAAAAATGGCTATGACCCGGCGGCCGAGGTACTCTACCACGAAATCCGCCCATCACCCACTGAAGTTATCGTGAATAACTCTTCTCAAAGCATTCATCGCATCTATGAAGGCTTTCTGGAAGCCTTGCTGCACTTCAACGAAGCCAAAGCACAGGAAATCATCCGCCGTGCCTTCACCCTCTACGCAGTGGATCAGGTACTAACAGAAGTCATCGAGGAGACGCTCGTGACGTTAGGCGAAGCCTGGCACCGCGGCGAGCTGCCCATTGCCGTAGAGCATTACGCCACGCAGTTTTGCATGCAGCACCTGATGAGCATGCTTGCTGCCGCTGCCGCCCCTACCCGCCCAGGTTGCATTGTTGCAGCCTGCGCCCCTGGTGAAGAACATCAAATGGGGCTGCTGATGCTGGTGGTCATGCTGCGGTGGCGCGGCTGGGATGTGAAATACCTGGGTCCAAATTTATCGTTGGATCGCTTGGAAGAACCACTGCGCCAGATTCATCCTCAAATTGTACTCTTTTCGGCAAACCGGTTAGAAACCGCCCGCGAACTAGAAAAATTGCCCGAGATTTTATCCCATCTTGCTCATCCACAGCCCAAATTGGTGCTGGGCGGGCAGGCGTTCGCTTACGGTCATCTCGCTGAAAGCGTGCCCGCCATTTACCTGAAAGGAACGCCGGCACAGGTCATTGAGAATATCGAAAGCCTGATGCCAACGGATTAATTTATTCCTATTATTTTTATTATCTCGTAACTGCTCAGACATCACATAGGAGGAAATAGATAGCATGAACAAAAAATTACTTTTATCGATATTTTTGGTCGTATTCATTGACCTTCTAGGGTTCAGTTTGATTCTTCCGCTGCTGCCCTATTACGCGAAGAGCTTCAACGCTTCTGATCTGCAAGTAGGGCTGCTGGTCGCCTCATACGCCGCCGCCCAACTCATAAGCGCGCCCATCTTAGGGCGGCTTTCAGATCAATATGGTCGCCGCCCCTTGCTGCTGATCTCGGTAGGCGGGACCTTCCTTAGCTTCATCTTACTTGCCTTTTCACACAGCCTCACCATGCTGTTTGTCGCTCGTATTCTGGATGGCATGACCGCTGGAAACCTGAGCATCGCCCAGGCATATATTACCGATGTCACCGATGAGAAGTCGCGCGGACGTGGCTTAGGCATGATCGGCGCGGCTTTTGGGCTTGGATTTATCATCGGTCCTGCCCTGGGCGGGGCGTTGAGTACGTTTGGCTATGCCGTCCCTGCCTTCTTAGCCGCCGGACTAAGCGGATTCAACTTGCTGTTGATTGGCTTATGGCTGCCCGAATCACTCACCCCTGAACGGCGTGAGGCAATTGCCCATCAAGCTCCGCGCAAAACGCTATCACCGCGTTCCCTGTTACAGGCGCTGCGCCGCCCGCTAGTGGGTCCACTGCTGCACACCCGCTTTTTCTTCGGACTGGCTTTCTCGCTCTTCCAAACGATTTTTGCCCTGTACTCCCTCTACCGCTTTGGGTTAGATTCGCGCCAGGTGGGTTATGTTCTCTCTTATGTAGGGCTGCTTTCGGTGCTGGTACAGGGCGTGGGTATTGGCAAATTGACCGAGCGGTTCAGTGATAATACCCTCATCTTCTTTTCCACGGCACTGATGGCTATCTCCTTGTTGGGATGGGCATTATCCCCCAGCATCGTTGTGCTGCTGATTATTTTGGCGCCGCTGTCCTTCTCAGGCGGCGTGCTGAACACCGTCATCAACAGCGCCATCAGCAAATCCGTTCCGCCTTATGAAATTGGCGGTATGTTAGGCATTTCCGCCTCGCTAGAAAGCCTGACGCGCGTCCTGGCTCCTTCGCTGGGCGGGCTGCTGCTCGAATTTTCCCGCAACCAGTTTGGCGCGCAGGTTGGCACGTCCGTTCCAGGCGTATTTGCCGCCCTCCTCATGTTCTGGCTCGTGACCTACGTCTGGCGGCACATTTATCAGGGCAGGCAGCAAACCGTCAAGCAAGCAGTATAAGAAATGCGCAAGAATCCCGTTTCACCCCTTGCAAGTGTAGAAATTGGGTTTTGCATCTGGTATAATGATTTACTGTTATCGGAATTTGGTAGGCAAGTTATGGTACGGGAAAAGAAAGACAGATGACAAAAGAACAGGCTGATAAAAACAAAAGATCCCTCGGAAATCGAATGCGCGATGCCATGAAGGGGATGTTAGATCGCATCCGTGAAGAAGCGGACGCAGTCGCGGGGATGATGCTGCCAAACCGTCAGCGCGTTTTGCAGCCTATCCCAGTGCCGGTACGCACCCCTGGTCGCCGGCGCTAATCGCTCGTCCCATGCCTATTTTACAGACTCAGGTAAAGATTCATGCGCCGCTTGAGGAGGTTGCTGCGTTTCATCACAGCACGCAAGCCCTCAAGCGGCTCACCCCACCCCCCATTTTTGTTCAACTGCATACCATTGAACCCTTAGCCGAAGGGTCACAGTCTGATTTCACGCTCTGGTTTGGGCCACTGCCCATACGCTGGCTGGCGGTGCATACCCAGGTGAATCCACGCAAAGGCTTTGTGGATACCCAAAAGCGCGGTGTTATGCGCCGTTGGCAGCATACCCATCACTGGCAAGCGCTGGATGCGACCCATATCCTATTGACCGACCGGGTGGTGTATGAACACGAACGCGGCGCAAAAGGGTTGCTGACCCGGTTGCTGTTTGCCCGTCCGCTGCTGCGCTTTATGTTCGCCTACCGGCATTGGATCACCCGCCGCACGCTGGAAAAGCCCAGCAAACGCTAGTCGCCACACTTCCCCCAGATCAAACACATGAATATGCGCCGCACCCCTCGCCCTTCCCACTCAACCTCACCCCATACCGTTGTGATTGGCGCAGGTATTGGCGGGCTGACGGCTGCGGCATTACTCTTACATGCCGGTCACAAAGTGACTGTGCTGGAAGCGCACATTTATCCCGGCGGCTCTGCTGGGACGTTTTACCACAAAGGCTACCATTTTGATGCCGGGGCGACTCTGGCGGGTGGCTTCTCGGCGGATGGACCTCATGCGCGTCTGGCTGAAAAACTGGGCATCCAATGGCCCGTGCAATCCATTGACCCCGCCTGGATAACCCACCTTCCCGAACAAAGCATCACCCAATGGGCAGACCGCAATCAATGGAAAGCGGAACGTCAACGCGCTTTCCCGCACGCAGAAGCCTTCTGGCGCAAGCAGGAATGGTTGGCGGACCTTGCCTGGCGGGTGGCAGCGCGTAGTTTTCCATGGCCGCCTGGCTCGTGGGATGAGACTCTGCGGTTAGCGCAAGCCTTCCGCCCGGCGCTCATCCCCGCCGCGCCCTTCGCCCTGGGCAGCATAGCCCAGATGGTCAGTAAACCCGCTGACACCGGCTTGCTAGCATTTTTAGATGCGCAGTTAATCATTTCCGCGCAGACGACCGCTACCTTTGCCAATGCGCTCTACGGCAGCGCCGCGCTTGACCTGCCGCGCCGTGGGGTAAACTGGGTGCAGGGCGGCATCGGTACGCTGGCGCAAACCCTGGTCAACTGGATTCGCACGCAGGGCGGCGAGGTTTTCTTTCGTCAGCCGGTCAACCAAATTAAACTACGCGCGGGGCGGGTGAGCGGCGTCAAAACCACGCGGGGCATGGAAATCAGCTGTGATGCCCTGGTCGCCAACCTCACTCCGCAAGCCTTGGATGAATTGATTGGCGCGCCTGTTTCTGGCAAATCCCTCTTTCAGCGAAAACCACGCGCGCCTTCTTGGGGCGCTTTTATGCTCTATTTGGGGGTTGAAACGGCGCGCCTGCCTGAAAACCTCATCGAGCATCATCAAGTCATCCTCGACCCTTCGCGCCCCTTGGGAGAGGGCAATTCCGTCTTCCTCTCACTTTCCTCTGAACATGACCCCATGCGCGCGCCGGAAGGCATGCGGGCTGTCACCCTCTCTACCCATACCGCAGTGCAACCCTGGTGGGATGCCCGCAAGCGCAGCCCGCAAGAATATTTGGCTTTGCGCGCCGATTATACCGAACGGGTATTGCGCGCTGCAGAACGCGCCATCCCAGGCATTCGCTCCGCCGTGCGTCTGATTCTGCCAGGTACGCCAGTGACGTTCCAGTTTTACACCCGCCGTCCGGCTGGAAGCGTGGGTGGCTACCCACAAATCTCGCTTTTGGATGTGCGCGGACCGCAAACCACCATCCCCAACCTCTGGCTGGTGGGCGACTCTATTTTCCCAGGTCAATCCACTGCTGCCACCACCTTGGGGGGCTGGCGCGTAGCAGAAGCCATTTTGCGCAAGCAGCTTTAACGCCCTCCTGCTATTACAAAGATTAATCAAACCTTGTACAGCCTCTTGTCGTCCCTCGCAGTCGGGGGTAGGATAGAGACAAGAAGACGATATTCTTTTGGATTCAGGGAGATCAGGGATATGGCAAAGAAAATCATTGTGATCGGCAGCGGTTTCGGAGGGCTGGGGGCAGCCGTCCGTTTAGCTGCACGCGGCTACGAGGTAGAGATTTTTGAAAAGCGCGATAAGCCAGGCGGGCGCGCTTACGTCTACGAAATCAACGGATTTAAATTTGATGGTGGACCCACCGTCATCACTGCACCCTTTATGTTTGATGATATTTTTGCCGCCGCCGGGCGCAACCGCGAAGATTATTTCAAAATGGTGCCGGTAGACCCCTTCTATCGTATCTTTGACCACGAAGGTAACTGCTTTAACTATAACAACGACCCAAAGTTTATTCTGAGCGAAATCGAACGCTGGAGTCCTGAAGATCGCGCTGGATATGAGCGCTTTATCCAGACTACGCGCCCCATCTTTGAAAAAGGCTTCCTAGAACTGGCGGATAAGCCTTTCCTGCATGTCACAGATATGCTCAAAGTAGCGCCTGATTTGATTAAACTGCAATCCTACAAGAGCGTTTATCAATACGTTTCGCAATTTGTGAAAAATGACTTTTTGCGCCAGGTATTTTCCTTTCATCCGCTGCTGGTGGGCGGCAACCCGTTCGATACCACCAGCATCTACGCCATGATTCATTACCTGGAACGCAAATGGGGCGTATATTATGCCCTGGGCGGCACTGCTTCCATCGTCAATGGCATGGTTAAGCTATTTGAGGAATTGGGCGGCAAGATTCACCTGAACGCCAGCGTGCAGGAAATTATGGTGGAAGGACGCAAAGCCACCGGCATCCGCCTGGCAGACGGCACCGTTTGCAAAGCAGACGCAGTAATCTCCAATGCAGATGTCGCCTGGACGTATATGAATCTGATCCCCTCCGCTTCGCGCAAGGTGAATAGCGACTTCCGCTACAAGAACACGCGCTTTAGCATGTCGCTGTTTGTGATTTATTTCGGCACCAAAGAGCGGTACAATACAGGCAAACTGGCGCACCATAATATTATTCTCAGCAAGCGGTATAAAGATTTGCTGGACGATATTTTCACTCGCAAAGTGCTGGCGGACGATTTCTCGCTGTATTTGCACATGCCCACCCTGACCGATCCTTCGATGGCTCCGGCGGGGGGTGAGTCGTTCTATGTGCTTTCGCCTGTGCCGAATTTGGCTGCCAAGGGAATTGATTGGGTCAAAACTGCGCCGCTCTATAAAGAACGCATCCTCAAGTTCTTAGAGGAAAACTATTTACCCGATTTGCGCAAAAACATTGTCGCCGAGCATACCATTGACCCACTGCACTTTCAAAATACCCTCAACAGCTATCAGGGCGCTGCTTTTTCGGTCGAACCCATCCTGACTCAATCTGCCTGGTTCAGACCGCATAACCTGTCAGAAGATTTTGATAACCTTTACTTTGTGGGCGCTGGCACGCATCCAGGCGCAGGCTTGCCGGGGGTACTTTCTTCCTCCATTATTGCAGATCGTTTGGTAGCAGAGCGCGTATAACGTTTCGTGTCACTTATTTTAGAGGAGAGCCAAGTATGACTCAACAGGGAATTTCAATCACACAGCCTGTCTGGAATTATCAGGCGGCAATGCTGGAGACTGAGCAGGTGATTCGGCAGCATTCCAAGACGTTTTTCTTTGCCACCGCCCTGTTGCCTGCCGCGCAGCGCAGCGCCATCCGCGCTTTATATGCTTTTTGCCGCGCCAGTGATGACTTAGTGGATTGTGATAATACCCGCGAAGAGGATTTTCAAGCCTGGCGCGCTGAAGTTGATCTAACGGCGCATCAGCAAAAGACTTCGCTGCTGGCATCCTGGGCGCATGTGCGCGAACGCTACGGCGTTGACCGCAAATATGAATGTGAATTGCTCGAAGGTATTCACATGGATCTGCATTTCCGCCCGTATGCCACTTGGCGGGAGTTGGAAGCCTACTGCTACCGTGTGGCTTCTACGGTTGGGCTGCTCTCTATGCCTATCATCGGGTTAGCACGCGGGGCAAACTTCCAGCAAGCCGCTGCCCCCGCCATTCAGCTCGGCATTGCGCTGCAATTGACCAACATCCTGCGCGATGTCGGCGAAGATGGGCAACGTGGGCGCGTTTATTTGCCCACCGAAGACCTGACGCGCTTTGGTCTCACCCAAAACGATATTCTGCGCCAGGTCTATGATGATCGCTTTATCGCCTTGATGAAGTTCGAAATCGAGCGCGCCCGCAGCCTCTACCTTCAGGCGTTGCCCGGGATTCGCTTACTTCATCCCTCTGCCCGCCCGGCAGTCGGGGCTGCGGCGATGCTCTACCGGCGTATCTTAGATGAAATCGAGAAGGTCGAATACCGCGTATACACCCACCGCGCCCATACCAGCGGATGGCGCAAGCTTAGCATGCTGCCTAGCATCTTATGGGTGGTCTACAGGGGATAATTCGCTCTGTTCTTGCAATTCTTTGCGCCGCCGCCGATATGCAATTAAAATCCGATCTGCCTGGGTGGGTTTTTCCCCCATGCGCAGGTCGGTTTTTTTCGGCAGCTGACGGGAGACTACACGCTTATCCTGATCTGCAATGACTTTGCTGCCCCATGCCCCCACCCAGTTAAAGAGCGTCCGCAGCACCGGCAGGCGCACCATGCGCTGATAATAACGCATATAAAATAAGCCGCTTTCCTCATCCACCGGCACAAACGCCACGAAGATGCGCAAATCCTCGCTGATGCGGTTCTGCCAGATATTCGGAAAGATAAATTCCAGGAAGGGCGGTCGAGTGGGCGGAGGCATTTGTTCGGGCAACCGTGCGGGCGTGCCATCTTCCACGCGGTTATACACCCATAAACGCAGTACATCGTCTTCCAGGGTATAAATGGGTCCATCCACCACCGTCTTATGACTGCGCCCAATGGTGGAGGCATGCACAAACGGCAGATGCACCACGTCTAGCTGATTCTCTACCATGCGTGAATAATGCGCAGGCCACAAATCCCGATAGCCTGCGTAAGAGAAGCTCTCATCAATATCCTCAAAGAAGCGCGGCGGTTTCAAGCCTGCTGTAGGTTGCCCCCAGTAAACCCAGATCAGCCCATGTGCCTCATAGGTCGGGTACGCAGTAACGCGCATGGCTTTGGGCGGCTCGGTCGTTCTACCCAAGGCGGGAATAACGCGGCATTGCCCAGAAGCATCAAATTCAAACCCATGAAACGGACACATTAGCCGCTCCCCCTCCGAGCAAACCGCTCCCTGACTGAGCGCCGCGCCCAAGTGTGCGCAGCGATCAAACAGGCAGATGACCTTGCCCTGCGCATCTCGCCACAGCGCCAGGTTCTCTCCAAACCGTTTCACCCCAACCGGCTTTTTGCCGCGCACTTCGCGCGATTCCAATATAACGTACCATTGATTGCGAATCATCTATGCTCCTTATCTTACCCACTGTTCAAGCAAACCTGTCAGCGTTTTCGCTTTCTCAATCAACTCATCACTCTCCATATTCCTCACTGAGAGGATCGGCGGTAAGGCGCGATACAACTCAGGCAGCGCTAACCAATCCTCAACCTGTAAGCGAATCCACTTGTTGTACGCCAGTGGATATACTTTACGAGAAATAAATACTGCCTGCAAAAATTCTTGATAGCCCTTATATAACCGGTCAAAAGCCTGGAAATAGAGTCCCCGCCGGACAAAAAAAGGGATATGATCCAGGTCATAGAGGCAGGCATTGCGCGCCATCCCTAACCGTTGCAGGCGCAAGTCTTCAGGATAATAGGGCAGCCATTGGGCTTGAAGCTGACGGTAATACTCCCCAACCGCGTGCATCGGCGCAGCATAAGCCACCTGATTGCCAATTTCTAGCTCAAAACCATCCGGTCCGCCGCCGTCATCCCAAACTTGCGGGGTGTATTTCCCACGAATCAAATCCAGATGCAGGTGAGCCAATTTGCTGCTTGCCAGATAGTCATGCAGCGTCTTATTTTCAGATCGCTCGTGCTGCCACTCCGCTTCAAGGTGCGCTGCGCCTTCCTCGGACATATTAGGGAGGAGCAGAACCGCCATATCCAGGTCACTTTCAGGCACAGCCTGCCCGCGCGCACAAGAATTTACCACCAAAACGGTATCTACTTCGGCTCTGGAATGAAAAAAGTGGAATGCGCTTTCTGCCACCTGTTCATGCAACAAAGTTGGGAATTTCAATTCACTATTCATTATGCTCCCGCCCCGATTAAAAAGAAAGAGAAAAAAAGGATAAGTATCTCGTTAAAATTGAAGACCGCCATCGCTGGCGGCCTTCAATTCGGCTACGGCACAATCTCGTTACAAGATAACGAGGAGGTGTGCCGCAGCCTGAGGCAAAAGACTACTATCCATTGTACAGCACCACCTCCTCTTCTTTAGGGATAGCAAGAGAA
Source organism: Anaerolineales bacterium (assembly GCA_038206515.1). Classification (GTDB taxonomy): domain Bacteria; phylum Chloroflexota; class Anaerolineae; order Anaerolineales; family Anaerolineaceae; genus DSYU01. The sequence continues at coordinate 65,153 of JBBRAT010000011.1, forward strand.
AGTTATTCGCGAGGGGCGGAAATTCGTTGTTTGCTCTAGCGTTTCTTCCTGACCTCTGCAATCTAGTATCCAACATTTCAGACCGAAAGTCAAGCGGTATAGGCTTAAATCCATGTTAGAAATGTGTACATATTTGTAAAGTTTTAACTCACTAAAAGTCCATGCCGTGTGTAAAGCGCCACACGCCGCTATCCTGCTTCTCCACTTTGCTGGACTGACTCAGGACTTCAAACCAGGTCTGCCCAGGCTTGAATGGGAAAGGTTTGCCATCTGCGCCGACCAGGGTTAATACCGAAGTTTCTGAAGCGCGCTGCCAGGTGACGGAATACAGTTCTCCATCCCGCGCCACAAAAGCGGGGCCGCTGCCGCCTGCATAATTTTTGCCATCGCACGCCACGTAAGAAGCGGTATACTCCGGCTCCAGGTGAATTTCAATCACTTCGCTTGCAGAGGTGCGCTTATACACCTTATGCGGCGCGCACAGCATCACCAGCGTATCCACCGCAATGGGTTTGTCCGTCAGGCGGTCGGTTAATTGCGTATACGTCTCTGATTGGACGTTAAAGGCATTATCCGCATCCGCGAAGCGCAGATATTTGCCTGTCTCCGTGTCATAATCCCAGCGATTATAAATTGCCGCCGAAAAGCGCACAAAGATTTGAGAAGCCGCCTCCCCTGCAGACGGTGCGGTCATTTGAAAGAACATCCCATCCTGATTCTGGCGGCTGTTATCCATTCCAATGCGCCTGGTATAGTCTTTCACTTCGCCCGTATTTGCCATCAGCAAATCCTGCCCGGACGGGTCATAACGGCAAAGCGCAGGGCAAGAGCCAGCCGTCTCTAAAATCAACCGGTTGGCAAAATTGGATTTCATAAAGCTGTTGATCACATCCGTATACGCGCCGGCAAACATAAACAGGGATTTATACATCTGCACCACGTTGGTATCAAAAAACCGCCCAGAGCGAATGGGACCCACCATCGTGGAATCCTGCCCATAAAAAACAGTCGAGAAGCGGGTTGTCCCCTGCTCGGTATAATACTCAAATACCAAATCTGCCAGGGATACCCCCCACTGCGGGCGGTGAATGCGCGGCAGGTTCTCAACCTTAATCAGGATGGGGCGGCGATCCAAAAGCGCAGGGTCAGCCACCACTAACCCCGTCAGCGGGTCCACGTTGGCAGCGAAGTTTGTTGGTCCGCGCCCGGCAAGCGGGTAGGCTGCCGTAGCGGTGATCGCAGGCGTGGAGGTAGCCGCAATTACCGTCCTGGTTGGCGTTTTAAGGGCGATTTTTGCGGTCGGGGTTGCGCTGACGCTCTGAAAGGGCGTGCGCGTTTGCGTAGGAATGCCCGCCCCTTTCCCCGGCTGCCCAACCGGCGTGGACTGCGTAGATTGATCCGCCGCAGCAGGGGCGCATCCTAAAAGAATAAAAAGCAGTAGACAAACCACCAGAAATTTTTTCATCATGCCATCCTTGAATAGGTTAATCATACACAACTTTGCGCGGATTGCCAACACCTTGGCGTAAAATGACCACCTTGAAGTTATTCAGGGTCCATCCGTGTAGCGGCGTGCTGCGCGCGCCTAGCGTTGGATTAGCATTATCGTGTTTCTAATAGGAATGTGAACTGCACAGTTTGGGCGCACGCAGTGCGCCGCTACACGCAATTACGCTACCACTCGCCAAAAGAGATATTTCCTGCAACTTTTCCCAAATCACTCCGTATACTAAAGGAGAGGACAAATCCTTTGCTCGCATTTCCCGCTTGCGCGCCCTGAAGAAGCCTCTATAATGAGAGTATTATGAATGTGATCCTTGCCAGAACCCTACAATCGAAGAAATTTTTTTGGGCGTTAAGTATTCTCATGCTGATTTTGCTTTCCATCTGGCTATACGAAACCCCTGCCGGGCTATGGGGCAAGGCAAATGCCATTGCTTACGCCGTTTGCCACCGCATTCTTTCCCATTCGTTTACGGCTGGTGATTGGCAAATGCCCCTCTGCGCGCGCTGCACCGGCATGTACACCGGCACGCTGGTCGGCATGCTCTTCCTGAACTTGCGCAAAGGTCGCGCCGCGGAACTGCCCCCACTGAAGATTCTCATTGCCCTGGGCGTGCTGTTAGCTGCGTTTGGTTTAGATGGCGTCAATTCATACCTGCACTTCTTGCCGGGTGCGCCGGGGTTATATGAACCGCGTAACTGGCTGCGTCTGCTCACCGGCAGCGGTGTGGGTATGGGGATTGCAGCCGTCCTTGTTCCCGTGTTTCATCAAGCCGTTTGGCAAAATAGCAAAAACGAGGCGGCTTTAGGCAGTTGGAAAGCGTTTTTCCTGCTGCTGGCGTGCGTAGGGTTGGCGGATGCACTCGTCCTGACGGGCAACCCGCTTTTGCTCTACCCTATCGCCCTCCTCAGCGCGCTTACGGTGGTACTCATCTTAGGCACAGTCTATACAGTCGTTTGGATAATGCTCAGCAAGCAAGAAAATACCTTTGCCAGCCTGCGAAAATTGCAGACCTTTCTCCTGGCAGGCGCGTTTACGGCGATGCTGCAAATTTCTTCTTTTGATCTGGTGCGCTTCTGGATCACCCAAACCTGGAGCGGATTCCGTTTCTAATGAATAACGTTCAGCTTATCTTATACAGGAAGGAATGGGCAGGGTTTTATGGAACTTTTTAACATCCTCAGCGCATTTGGGTTATCCGCCAGCGCAGGGTTGAACGCTTACCTGCCACTGTTGGTAATTGCCCTCCTGGCGAAGTTTACCAACCTGGTGCAGCTCAATTCCCCCTGGGATGCGCTCACCAGCTGGTGGGTCATCGGGCTGCTGTTCGTTCTTTCCATCATTGAATTTTTTGCAGATAAAATTCCGGCGGTTAATCACGTCAATGACCTGATTCAAACGGCAATTCGTCCACTTTCTGGGGCTATTCTTTTCGCCTCCAGTGCTAAAATAATTAGTGATGTGCATCCCGTTTTAGCCCTGGCATTGGGGCTATTTGTGGCAGGCAGTGTACATACCATTAAAGCGGTTGCCATTCGCCCCGCCGTCACCGCTACCACCGCTGGAGCAGGCAATGTACCTGTTAGCATTTTGGAAGACGTCATTTCCACGGTGGTTTCGTTTCTTTCGGCAGCCTTACCGGTGGTTTTCGCTGTGTTGGTACTCATCTTTACCGCCTGGCTGATTTGGCGCTTTGTCATCCGGCGCAAACGCTCATTGAGCGCATAAGAATCATGGTTTCTTTTTTCCTGTACAATTAGGGAGGCGTCTCTCTAAAATGAAGGGGAAATAAAAGCGTTCTCTCAACGTATTCATCTTTTTGTTTCATCAATTGGAGGAGCAATGACCGACCAGAACAACAGTCCCTACCCGCCCGAAGAAATCCCCTCGCAACAACCATTAGGGGATCAGGGTCAACCCTACGGAGGCGCGCAAGCGTACCAGTTGCCGCCTATTCCGCCCCAGGGTACCACCAGCTACCCCTACACGCCCCCACCACCCGCCCAAAAGAGCAATCGCACCTGGATTATCGTTGCCGTGGTAGTGGTGCTGCTGTTATGCTGCTGCTGTGTCGCCGGATTGGGCTATTTCGCCTGGACTAATGGCGATAGCTTGATGAACCCAGGAAATTACCAGTTATTACCCGCCATTCAAAACCTGTTTCAATAGATTCTTGATTTCTTTCAATAAGCCACCCCAGTTGGGATGGCTTATTGATTCATCTGAAAAATCTCATCGTGATGATACGTAAACAGCTCTTGAAGGTCCACCAATGCTCTGCGAGCAGAAGCGCGCACCTCCGAGCTGATATTCAATGCGGCAAACTCATCTTCATCCAGCACGCGCTGTGTACCGTCTGGGTAGACCAGCAAATCTAACGCCAGATCAACAAAGTGCAGCTCGCCATCCACCCACTCGGCAGGCAAAGAAATATTGCAATAATAGCCTTTCAGGTGGTCATCTACTTTGCTATGGGCTTCATAGATGTTATACCAGCGGTCGGTATAGTAGGCTTCCAAAAAGCGGTCGCCCGTCTCGAGCAAAACGCCCTGCACATCCATATCTGGCGCATTAAAAGCTGCCTCCAAAAAGATCGTGCTGCCCTGTTGTTGCAGCACGGTGGCGGAATAATGCCACATCTCTTTCCGTTCAGGAGTTAACTTGACCACCTTGATCGTTTGATTAACTTTCTCCGTCATTATCCTACTCCTTCTGGAAAAATTGAACGTCATCCGCCGAAATGGAAAACGTCAGCGGCTGCCCAACCGGCTGCGCCTGCGGCATGGCAAAAATAAACAGAGACCCATCCGCTGCCCGCAGCGCCACCCGAAAGCTCTCCCCCTGGAAAATACAATCTTCCACCACCCCGCTGATCTGATTATCCACCGCGTCAACGCCCAGGCCACGCGGTCTAAGCAGCAGCGTCAACGGGCTGCCCACCGCAACGGGAGGATGAGCCGCATTCGCCCAGTTCCCGCGGAAAACACCCAACGCCGTTTGCGCGCAAAGCGGCTGCTCGGTCAACAGCGCGCCGGACAGAAAATTATTTAACCCCAAAAAGCGCGCCACCCACATTGAAGCCGGGGATTGATAAACGCTTTGCGGACTGCCCTCCTGCCCCACCTGCCCATCGTGCAGCATAATGAGCCGATCCGCTAACGTAAATGCTTCTTCCTGGTCATGCGTGACGTAAATGGCGGGGATTCCCAGTTGATGCAACAAACTGCGCAATTCATCCGCCAACTGCGCCTTCAAAGCGCGATCCAATGCGCCCAGGGGTTCATCAAACATCAACAGGCGCGGTTCAGGAGCAATGGCGCGCGCCAATGCCACCCGCTGCTGCTCACCGCCCGAAAGCGCCGTCACCGGACGAGCCGCAAACGCCAGCAGGTGAACCCGATCCAACGCCTGACGCACGCGGCTTTCCACCTGAGCACGCGGCAAGTTCTTCATCCGCAGCCCAAACGCCACATTTTCCGCCACACTGCGGTGCGGGAACAGGGCATATTCCTGGAACATGAGCCCAAAATTGCGCCGGTGAACGGGGATCGCCTCCATCGGCTGCCCATCCCAGCGGATCACGCCCTGCTCGGCTTGCTCTAATCCGGTGATGATGCGCAGCAGGGTGCTTTTGCCACTGCCCGAAGCCCCTAGCAAGCAAATTGTTTCACCCGCCGCCACCGTAAACGAAACCCCACACAACAGAGGGCGACCCTCATACGTTTTCCAAATATTCTGCACTTCAAGCATAAAATGAGGCTCCACTCGTCAAGAAGAAAGGGTATCCCACTGCACACGCTCCAAGACCCAAATACTTATTGCGCAAATGGCTAACAATACGCTTGCCATCGCCAACGCCTGCCCATAATTCAACGCCCCCGGCTGAGAAAGAAAGCGATAAATAGCAATCGGCAAGGTTGGATATTCGGGACGCGCCAAAAAGCTGGTCGCGCCAAATTCCCCTAACGAAATCGTGAAGGAAAAAACAGCTGCAACCAATGCGGCGCGGCTGACAATCGGAAAATCCACCTCACGCCACACCTGCCAGGAGGATGCGCCTAATACCCGCGCTGCCTGGCGTAGCGAAATGGGAATAGAAGCCAGGGCGGGCTGCAAAATGCGCACCACAAACGGCAATGCCACCAGACTGTGAACAATGGGGATCAGAAACGGGAAGCCAATCGCATTAAACGGCGGGCGGTTAAATACCAGCACAAACCCTAACCCCAATGTCACCGCTGAAGCTCCCAGTGGCAGCATCAGCAGCGGATCAAACAGGCGCGCCATCCGCGAACGGCGATTCAGCAAATGCGCCGTCAAGAATCCCAGCGACAAAGAAATCATCACCGTTGCACCAGCGTAAATCAACGAGTTGCGCGCGGCAATGATCGGCGGCACATAAAAAATGGATTGGCGGCGGTTGATAAATAATTCCTGATAATATTCCAAGGTCAGCCCAGTTTGCACCTGACCGCGCTCCCCGCGGTTGGCATCCAGCCGGGTGACCGAGCGCACCACCAGAGCTGCCAGCGGCGTCACCAATAGCAGAATTAGCAGGGCAACCACTGCCCCGACCGCCACCCGACTGCGCCATCCACGCACCGGCTGTACTCCCTCTCCCTGTACCCGCGGAGCCAGCGGCGTAAGCCCCTTCCCGGACACCGCAGCCGCAATCAGGGTGATGCCCAGCGTGCAAGTCATCTGCACCGCCGAAAGCAGCCCCGCCAGAGGAAGATTAAGCATCTGCGTGGCTTGAATATAAATATCCACTTCCAGGGTGGCAAAGCGCGGACCGCCTAGCAGCAAAATCACGCCAAAGCTGGTGAAGTCAAACAGAAACACCAGCAGCGCAGCCGCCAGCAGAGAGGGGCGCAGTAAGGGCAAGGTGACTTCCCACAACGCGCGCGCCGGAGATGCCCCCAATACGCGCGCCGCCTGCTCCAATCGCGGATCCATCTGTTCCCATGCCCCGCCTACCGTGCGGATGACAATGGTCGTGTTATAAAATACATGCACCAGCAAGATCGCTGCCAGACTATTGAGAATTTGCACCGGCGGATCCGCCAGATGGAATAAATTCATCAGAACGAGATTCAATCCGCCACGCGGACCAAGCAGAGCGTTGAAACTGGCGGCAACGACTACGGTAGGCAAGATAAACGGCAGGGTGGTAATCACCCGCAGTGCATTTTTCCCACGGAAGCGGTAGCGACCAAACACATACGCCGCAGGCAGCCCCACCGCCATCGTCAACAGGGTAGAAAGCGCCGCCTGCCAAAAGGTGAATTCCAAAGGTTGCAGCACTTCATGGAGCGTATCCGCGCCCAAGCCCTGTTCCAGAAAGGCTGTAACTGCCAATCGGAAAATAGCAATCAACGGGTAAAAGAAGAACACAGCCAGAAAGAGCAGCGGCAGCGCCCACAAGAAGGGCATCGCAACCCCGCGCCGCATATTTTGAAATAGCGTCTTTCCCATTCCGTCTGTGTTCCTCACGTCTATTTGCGCCCGCCTACTTAATTACCGCGTCATTCCAGGCTTTCAGCCAGGCATCGCGATTCTTTTCAATACTCTGATAATCTAAATGCGCCGGTTGGGTCGGCACCTGCGCGTTTTGGGTGAACACATCCGGCACTTTGGCATTCTTATTCACCGGGTAGACAAACATCTGCAAGGGCATATCTTCCTGGAAGGACTTGCTTAACATGAAGTCAACAAATTTCTCAGCCAGGGCGCGATTCTTCGTGCCTTTCAGGATGCCCACAAATTCCACCTGACGGAAGCAGGTATCCGGCGCAACGATGGAAGCAGTCGGGGCTTCTTTAGGGGGCGTCTTTGCCAGGGCAACTTCAGCCGCCGGGCTGGAGCTATATGAAATCACCATGGGCTGCGCTCCCTGCCCGCTCGAACCCGCGAAGTTGGTGTAATACGCGGTTTCCCAATCATTGACGACCACCACGTCGTTCTGACGCAGCGCCTTCCAATACTCTAAATACCCTTGCTCGCCAAAATGCGCCACCGTTGCCAGCAAGAAAGCCGTGCCAGGGGAAGAAGTAGCCGGATTCTCGACCACCAGCAAGCCTTTATAGACTGGTTTGGTCAGATCTTCCAGCGATTGCGGCACCGGCAGATTCTTTTGCGTAAAATATGCCTTGTCATAATTGATGCACACATCCCCGTAATCCACCGGCAGGGCGAAATTTTGGGCGTCCAGCTTAAACTCAGCCGGAATGTCCGCCAGAGCAGGGGAAGCGTAAGGCTCGTAAATGCCGCCGCTTAACGCCCTCGAAAGGAAGGTATTATCCACCCCATAAAAGACATCCGCCAGAGGCGCATCTTTCGAAAGGATCGCACGGTTTAGGGCAGCCCCCGCGTCTCCACTCGGGACAAATTGCAGCTTCACGTTATTCTGCTGTTCAAACTGCTGAATTACCCCCGTGCTGGCGGCGAAGGAATCATGCGTCATCACCGTTAAGGTCGCTGGACTGCCAGACTGGACAGAAGCGGCGGTAGCGGTCACTGCCGAGGTGGGCATAACAGCTGCGCTTGGAGCAGAAACCGTTGCCGTTGCACTGGACACTGCCGCCGAACAGGCGGATAAGACTATTACCCCTAAAATTACGAATAAGAATCCAAAAACTTTCTTCATTTTTCCTCTTCTATCCTATGGTAAGAATGAATACAAACCAAAATCCCGCGTTCCAAACGGATGGTCGCATTGGGGGTTGTTAAAACGTTACTGATCCCGCGCGTGCGTTCTGGCAGCAGCGTTTCATGTCGCAGCGGATAGTACAGCCCATGGGTGACGATCCCTTCCGTCGGCGCGCCCAGCGGCAACAATGACACTCGTTCCCCCACTTGCCCGCTGATGATCCTTTCGCCTTCCTCCGCGCGGATCAGATACACTTCCTCCTGTCCATCCTCCAGGCGCGCGTCTAGCCCTTGCAGTTCTGGCAAAAGCAGCAGGAAAAGATTCCCCAGGGTCATATCCAACCGCCCCCCCAGCGCGCCGACAATGCGAATCTGCTGATACCCAGCCTGCACAACGGCAGTCACCGCCAATTCCAGGTCCGTCTCATCCTTTTGCACAGGGAACTGGCGTACTTCCACCCCTGCCGCACGCGCCGCCTGCACTTCTTCCGCCGTGAGCGAATCCAAGTCGCCAATCAGCAAATGAGGAAGAAGCGCCAAAGCGCGCAGAAAGCGCAGCCCGCCATCCGCCGCCACCAGATAATCCGCCTGGAGAATTTGCTCCTTCAGCAAATCCACCCGCGCCACCAACCCATTGGCAAAAATAAAAGCGCAGCCTCTCTTTAACAAAAAGCCCTCCTTAATCGGGAGGGGAAATGAGAACGAAGCCTATTCGTCTGATTATCCCTCCGCCGGCATTATCCGGATCAGGTTATGCGGGTCGAGGACATCCGTCCTCCTCTCAGCCCCACGTTCAGGCTCCCCGTCTTGCTTATGGTCTTATTGTATCTCGTTCCGCCCAAAAGTGAAGAGGGGTTTAACCCTCTTTTCTTCCCTTCTTAGGAACTGTCCAGTCATTCCCGTCCGAGTAGTGGCTTCCGGCAGGAAGCCTGATAATGATCAGGCATTTTTTTATTATGCAGAGAAAATTATATCAACTAATCGAAGGCTTCGTGCCGGAAGCCACTACATAGATTGGAATATTCCTGCGAATATGAGAATGCTTGAGCAAAAAAAGGGAAATCCTTATCCTTACAGTTCCCTTTCAGTTCTGGGGTAAAATAGAGTATCATTGATCAATCTTGAATGTCAACAAATTTGGAATGATTGATAATACAGAATTCCTGGGGAAGATTTCTGCCCAGCATCTTACTTTCCAAAGGACACTGTTTCCTTACCTATGATACTTCCTGACCCTACCCTCCTCCTTTCTTTTTTAAGCAAAGCCAATCAGCTCGCGCAAAACAGTCAGCGCCAAGTTCTCATCGAAGGCACGTTGGATTTACTTTTAGAATACTGCCAGGCAGAGAGCGCTCTGGTCTTCTGGTACGATTCTGGCCTGTATGCCTCTGTTCAACGCGGAAAAGGCGCAACCGACCCGCGAAATGCGCCATCCCCCTCCGATGATTGGAAAAAAATTGCTGATCTGGATTGGATTCGCGTAGATTCCCCCACGCAACTGACTGCTGCGCAATCCCAGGCTGTTTCTCGCGCGCTTAACCTGGAATACCCGGCATCCAGCCGCATCCTCCTCTTCCCAATGCCCCTTTTAGAATGCAAAGGCGTTCTCTTGCTATTCTATGCCGCCTTTGCGGATATACACGGGGCGCAAATATTACTTGAACGAATGCGCACTGAAATTGAAAAAGCGCGCCTGCTCGAAATAAGCCGCCAGCGCGAAGAGCGTCTGAAAGAGTTAAACAGTATTTTAGGCGAAATGGGCGCTATCCTGACTCCGCAGCAAGTATTGCATACCCTGATCGAGCAAGCGCGCACGTTCTTGAATGTGGAAGCAACCTCGCTCTTCTTGATTGACACTGAACGCGGCGACCTGGTGCTGGAAATGGCGAGTCAGGCAGATAAAGAAATCAGCGTGGAAAAGGTGCGCGTCCCCTTTGGCAAAGGGATTATTGGGTGTGCGGTGAAAACGGGCGAAAGTCTCATTGTGAATGACGCCCAACAAGATCAACGACACTATTCTAAAATTGACCATTCCAGCGGATTTAATACCCGCTCCATTCTGGCGGTGCCGTTACGTACCCGACCCATTCACCTGGGGGCGGATCGCGGCATTTCTTCCGAGCGCATTATTGGCGGACTGGAAGCCATCAATAAACGCGATGGCAGTGCGTTTCAACCAGAAGATGTAGAACTCTTGCAATTTTTGGCGCGCGGCGCGGCGACTATTTTGGTCATCGCCCAATTGTATTCGGACGCCAATAACCTCTTTATGGATACCACGCAGGCGCTGGTCGCAGCGATTGATGCCAAAGACCCCTATACGGAAGGTCATTCCTTGCGCGTTAGCAAGTTGGCTGCCGAAATTGCGCGCGCCTTACACTTGCCCGCCGAAGAAATTTACACCATTCGCCTGGGCGCCATGCTCCACGATGTAGGCAAAATTGGTATCCCCGATCACATCCTCGCCAAACCCTCCAGCCTCGATTCGGAGGAATTTGAAATCATTAAGCAGCATACCCTCATCGGGGAAAAAATTATGAGCAAAGTTCGCTCCATGCAAGCGGTTCTGCCGGCTCTGGTGGGGCATCACGAGCGCGTAGACGGAAAAGGCTATCCGCGCGGATTGAAAGGCGATCAGATTCCCTTAATGAGCAGGATTATTGCAGTAGCAGATGTTTTTGACGCAATGACTTCGGATCGCCCCTATCACAAGGCGATGAACGCTCAAAACACATTCGCGTATTTATATGCCAATGTCGGTCGTTATTTTGATGGGAAATGTGTTGATGCCCTGAAACACGTTTATCAGCATGGCAAATGGAAGTTGCAAACAGGCGGATTAGAAAATAAAAATGCGCTTGAAAAAGAACAAGCCGATTTCTTCGCTGACGCAAAGCCTGCCAGCGCCTGACCAAACGTCAACGTACCCGCCGCCGCCACTCCTCTTTAAGCTGTAATTGGCGCGGGCTTTCCCCAGAGGGTAAAGACAGGAAATCAATCATCAGGCGATTAAATTTATTCGTCTCATCCATCATGGGGAAATGCCCCGACTGCTCAAACAGCACCGCATGGGTTTGTTCTGGCAGAGAGAGCGATGAGTCAAACTCTGGCGGAAAAATTGCCTGGTCATTCTGCCCATTAATCAGCAAGCGCGGCGTTTTTAGCGCCACATTGGCTTCCTTTAATTCAGGAAGAGCCATATTATTGAAAGAAGTGAGCAGCGCATCTCGATCTGCCTTGGGGGCATCTGTGAGAACAGGTTCCGTCAGCGTGGATTTGCTCAACAACCAGTCTGCCAACTCCGCAGGCGCGGCGTTGCGCAAGCGCGCGTTGATCTGTCCTTGTTCCATTGGATAGGAAACTGCCATCAGGCGATCCACAATATCTGGGTTGCGCATGGCATACAGCGTTGCCACAATCGCCCCCAGCCCATGCCCCACCAATACCACGCGACCAATCCCCATTTCGTTTAGAAATCCATCAACCAGGCGCACCTGGCGGTCAAGCGAATAATTTTGCACCCACTTTGCGCTATCCCCAAACCCCCATAAATCAATTGCGTATGCGCGGTAAGAAATGGAAGCGGCTTGCATTACAGGAATCCAATAGCGCCATGAACCCACCCAGCCATGCAAAAAGATGACCGGGCGACCCCGCCCAAGCACTTCGTAATGAACCACCTGTTGATCCAGTAAAATAACGCTCATATTTCCCTGATTTAGGCTACTTGTGATATTCGATCAATAATTCACTTACCCGCTGAGTCAATTCTGAAGGAGCAAACGGCTTCAGCAAATATTCAGCAGCGCCCACATTCAAACCAGTACGAATTTCCGAATCCTGCCCTTTGGCGGAAAGAAAAACCACCGGAATATCCTTTAATGCATCATCCGCTTTCATCTTTTCGCAGGCTTCGTACCCGGTCATGCGCGGCATACGCACATCCATCAAGACCAGGTCAGGCATCTCGGCGCGGGCCGCTTCCACCGCCTCCGCGCCATCCCCCACCGCCACCACTTCGTGACCGGCAAAGCGGAGGGTAAAGGCTACCAAATCTCGAATATCGCGCTCATCTTCTGCTATCAATATTTTTGCCATGCGTTCCTCACTCTTTATCTGTAGATCGAGGCAGGGTGAATGAGAAGATACTGCCTTCACCACGCTTGCCCATACTTGAGAACCAAATTCTCCCATGGTGCATTTCAACCAGGGTACGCGCAATCGCCAACCCTAACCCGAATCCAGAGGTTGCCAACACTAGGGGGTCTTCACCCCGATAAAACCGCTCAAAAATGCGACGTTGTTCTGAAGGTAAAATGCCAATGCCGTTGTCTTTCACGTCCACCTGCAAATACCCTTCAGCCTCAGTAATGCGTATCGTCACCAGCCCATTTTCGGGGGTGTAATTGTAACTGTTAATCACCAGGCTGCTCATCACCTGACGAATCCGTTCTGCATCTCCAAGTGCAAAGGGGATGTCTTCAGCCGCTTCCAGGTGAAATTCCATCGGGCGATTCTCTTCGCGCGAACGGCGTTGCACATCCGCAATGATCTCTTCCGCCATTGCGCGCATGTTGATCGGGTGAGAATCCAGGGTTAGCCGCCCCGCCTCAATCCGTGAAACGTCCAGCAAATCATTCACCAGTACCACCAGCCGCTCAGTGTTGGATTTCACGATCCGCAAGAAATGATCTTGCTGCGGATTCAACGAGCCGGTCGCGCCCATGAGCATAATTTCCACATAACCCTTGATCGAAGTCATGGGCGTGCGCAGTTCATGGCTGACGTTCGCCACAAATTCCGACTTCATCCGGTCTACCTGCACTTCGTGGGTAATGTCGCGGAAGATCGAAACCGTCCCCAAAAATTCCTGCCGCCAGACGACCGGCGCAAGATGAACGGCAACCACTCGCCCATTCTCCAGGTCAATCCGTTCCGCATACGATTCGCCACTCCCAATCTGCTTGGGTGACACAGACCAATCTGCAATTTTCTTCACCCACTCAGCGGCGGCTTTGCCAAACACCCCAGCAAATGAATCAAGCGATTTGCCCATCGCCTCCGCCGATTTCAAATCCAAAATGCGCTCGGCAGATAGGTTAAACAGGTTAATGCGACTGCGCGGGTCCGTTACCAGAACCCCATCCGCCACCGCTTCCAGAATGGCGCGCGAACGGCTGGCTTCAATTTGCTGCTCGCGCAGTAAATTACCCATATTTTCAGATTGATCTCGAATCAGGTTGAACAATTCGGCGTTATTGAGGGCAATGCCAATTTGCCGCGCAGTGGCTTCCATCAATCCCAGTTGATCTTCGCTAAAGAAGTTTGGCTGGCGTTGGAACAAAATCAACGTCCCCAAAACTTCTTCACCCATAATCACGGGCATTGCCAGCGCGCTCTGATACTGAGGCAGCAAATCCTCATGAATTTGCCAGCGTGGATCCGTCTGCACGCATGCAATCACCACCGGCTTGCGATTACGTACCACCCAGCGGGCAATTTGCCGCTCCGCCGAGCCATCTTTTCTATTTCCGTTGGGGCGAATAAGCTGTATCCCCGCCCGGTACAGATCCACCGCACCCTGAGAGAGCAAAATCGCGCTCTCTTCCGCTCCCAAAGACGTATTCAACACGGTAAGCGTGCGGGTGAGGACTAAGCCCATATCCAAACTAGCGGAAAGCTCCGTGATGATATGCAGCATCGTTTGCGAATTTTGATGTTCGCGGCGCAACTCATGGGTGCGCTCTTCCACGCGGCGTTCCAGGTCTTCCGTCAGGCGGCGAGTCTCAAAGAATAATCGCGCATTTTGGATGGCAATGGCTGCCTGGTTGCAAATGGTGCGCGCCAGCTCAATTTCCGCCGAGTTATAGCGATATTCCTGGTGGCTATAGACCATAAACCAGCCCTGCAACGCGCTGCTAGCAGCTAATGGCACAATTAGCAACGATTTCGCGTCGCGCTTCTCTAGAAAGCTGACCATCGGAGCCAGGTCGCGCTCATACAAAGCGTGGTCGGTGAGGAAAATGCCGCGCGATTCGCGCAGGCGGTTGAAAATCGGCGAGGATGGCAGCTCGATGGGCAATGTTTCATCCGTCACCGGAACTTCTGCCTGAAGGGTGTACTGCCCTGAAGGATCAATCAACACCGCTAAAATCCCATCCGTTTGGAGCGCATTAATCAACTGCTGTCCAGTCAACCGGAAGATATAATCCACGTCCAAAGAGACCACCAGTTCGCCAGATAAGCGATTGAGCAACGCCAACCGCTGCGAACGTTCATCCAGCTCGGCAGCGCGGCGATTGCTCTCTTCAAATAACCGCGCATTCTCCAGCGATACCGCTGCCTGGCTGGCAATGGTCGTCGCTGCCTGAATCTCACCGGTAGTATAGAAATCCGCCTCGTGCTTTTCCAAGGCGATCACGCCTATGACTTCTGATTTATAGATCAGGGGGATTGCCAGCCAGGAAAGATGCTCAGGGTCAATCAGCATGGGGAAGCGGCTATCATTGCGCACATCTCCAACCGAAATGGGTTCACTTGTCTGGATCATGGTCTTAAACAGGGCGCTATCCTCAACCGCCACCGAAAGGCCTAACCGCAAGTCATTATCCGCGAATCCGGTCGCCATCGCTACCGAAAGCGCATCGCCTTCGCGCAGCCAGAGGGTGGCGGTGTTATACGGCACTACAATCTTCAACTGATCGAGCAGCATGGAAATGAGCGCATCGCGCTGCAAACTGGATGTAATCGCGCCTGACACCATCGTCAAAGCCTGCATTTGGGCGGCGCGCTGTTCAGAAGCCTGATAAAGACGCGCATTTTCAAGCGCCATTGCTGCCTGGCGGGTAAACGAATACGCCAAGGCTTCATCTTCCTCGCTGAATGCGTTTTGCGTCTCGAAATTTTCCAGGCAGACTACGCCCAAAACGTTATCGCCAATCCGCAAGGGAATGACCATGCCAGAAATGGGCAGGCGACCACTGGTGGCGCGCCGGTAGCGCAGCAAATCTTCCGCGTTCAGGTGATATTGACTGGCAAAGTGAATTTCCACCACCCGCTCCGACTTACCAGTGCGGAAAGCGAGCAGTGGCAGCACCACGCGCGTATCCGTCACTTCTCCGCTCGTGGATTGCAGCGGATAGGTAATGCCGAGAATGTCTGGGTAAGAAGCATAACCTACCGCAGCCTGCGGAATGAGCGTCAACCTCTTTTCATCCCACATTCCCACCCAACCCGCATTCACGTTCGGCAGTGCCTGTGCAATACTTTGCACCAGGGCGGTGAAAATATCCGCGGATTGTAAACTACCCAGCTTACGGCTAAAATCAAGCAGCAGATTTACTTCCTGCAAGCGGCGGCGGGTTTCGGTGAGCAGCATCAGGTTTTGCAAGCCCACGCTCACCTGGTAACTTAATTGAGCAAAGACGCGCCTATCCTCCTCCAGGAAGGTAGGCAGCGTCCGCTGACCAATTACCAGCACGCCCACCGCCTCATCCCCATCTAAAGCGACCGGGAAAGCGAGCAAGCTGCGCGCCTCCAACACATTTAACAAGGTATTGTTTTTCCAGGCGGCATCCACTTCCAGGTTAGAAATCAGCAGCACATCTTCTTCAATGCTTTTCTTCGATTGCAGCATTTGGCGCAGCGGATTACGTTGACCAAACAAAGCCTCAGGGTTCGCGCCAGACGGGAATGAGCCAATCACCTCTAACAGATGAATACTCCCATCCGTGTTGCGCTCCGCCAACAAAGCAACGCGCATCGCAAAGCGAGTCAGCAGTTCGCTCGCCAGGGTATGCAGCACCCCTTCGCGCGTATCCTGACGGTTTGCCTGCGCGGCAATTTCAAGGCTGGCGCGCACGCGATCCATCCGCTGATTCAGTCCACTAAGAGTAACCGCCTGATCCAACTGTTGATGCAATAATACCGGTAAATATTGCTGCGCCTCGTGCGCCGACAGTTCAATACGCACTTGCTCTGCCTTCAATTCGCTGACTTCTTCTTCCAGGCTGTGCGTGCGCTGAGTATTTTCAATGACCAAGCCAACCTGAGCTGCAAATAACTCTAGCGCGTCAAAGGTGGGTTGATCAGGCTGACGTTGATCGTTCGGCGCATCCACGCTGACCATACCAAGCAGCTCACCCGTGCTGCTGATAAGGGGGAAGAGGAGCAAATCATCCGCCTGCCAGGCATTCTGTTGAGTCTTTTCCATTGTAGGTAAAACCCGCTGAATATGCACCTCTTCAGGGATAGCAGGTTGGTTGCTGGCAGGGATGTAATATGCCTGACCCACCTTGAATTCTGGTTTCAACAGTTGTTGAATGCCGCCCCAGGGTTGCAAATGCGCTTTTGCCTGCGCCCAATCTTCCTCGGATAACCCAACGCCGATAGTCCGCCGCAAAACATTCGCGGCAGGTTCATATACACTGATTAAGACCACCTGGAAGGGCGTAGCCGCTTGAATCCCTTTGGCAATGGGCAAAAGCGACTCTTGCAAGCTCTGAGAAGGTCGAATTGCGCGGGTTACGTCCATCAGGTGCGAAAGGGTATCCACTTCACGCTTGAGGAGCGCGCCGCGCCGCGTCTGTTCCTCATACGCCACCGCATTATTCAATGCCACCGCCGCCTGAATGGCAAGCGACTGCGTGATTTCCATTGCCGTCTGGTCAAAACCATTTGGCTGACGGCTGTGCAAAGAAATTAGCCCAGCGGGGCGCTGTTGATAGGCAATCGGCGCAACCAACATAGACTGCACCCCTTCATGCGGGGGCAACAACGCCGAATGACTGAAATCATCCATCACTTGTGCAGCGTTGCGCTCGAATGCCAATTCTTCTAAAGAGCTGAAGGGACTGGAAGGCACATCCCCCACAGAGAAACGAACGGCGCGGGAAGTACCCTGGCTGCCCGAATCAATATCCAGCAGCAAAATCGTGCCGCAATCTGCGCCGGTAGTACGCAAGGCTTCGTCATACACCAGCTTCAGTAAATAATTTAAGTCTAGCGTGGTGCTAAGTTCGCGCCCAATGCGGGTGATGGCAGTCATCTGATCAATCCGCCGCCGCAGACTTTCATCTGTCTGTCCGCTCAGGTACGTTTGCTCCACCACCCCTGCCAGCTGACCGGCCGCCGTAGATACCGCCTGTACATCCCCCTGATCAAAGAAATTCGCCGAACAGCTGCCAAACCACAGTTCGCCAATGCCCTCATTTCGCGCCACCATTGGCACAGCAATGAGCGACTCTAGCTTCCATTCCTCAACCAATGCCTTGTAAAAGGGAATGACCGGGTTTGTTTCCTGAGAAAGATTGGCAGAGATAAATACCCGCTGACCGCCCGAGACGGTGAAGGGGAACTGCGGGTCCTCAATGGGCATCCCGAAAGCGTGGTCAAGCCCCTGAGAGGAGGAGATCATCGCGGATGGGAGGTGCATCTCCAGCCGACCGTAATCCTGATTAATCAAGAAAAGCGCGCCCATATCCGCCCGCAGCAAATGGGCAAGCTCCTGTAAGGAATATTTTAAGGTTTCATCCAGGGTGGCAGTAGAGCTTGCCAGGCTAGCGATCCGGCGCAAAGCTTCTGCCCGCTGCGCCCGCTGCCGCGATTGCTGCAACAGAGACGCATTTTCAATAATGGAAGCAGCTTGGCTGGCGGCAATGGTCAGCAAATGCAGTTCTGATTCATCAAATGGCGCAGGTCCATCGCTGTGATTAGACGCCTGCAAATATCCCAGCGTATGCTCCCCGGTAATCAGCGGGATAAATACCGTCTCGCGCAGGGTAGCCGCTTGGACAATATGCCCAAACCCTACCTGCTCCCAAATTGGGTCTTCAGACGCATTTTCCGAGATAATCCTCTGATGGTCAATCAGCAGTTGTTCCAGGCGGCTCCCTAACGTGACTGGCGCACGATAGAGTTCAACAATTTCATCCGGGATGCCATGAAAGGGAATACGCGCCTCTAAAACGCGCTCATTCTCGTTATAAATGAGGAAGCCAATAATTTCAACTTGCACGAGCGGCGTGATGCTCTCGACCAGGCTGCTAAAAAATTTCGATGGGTCACGCACTGAGTGCAGCGCCTGAGATAGTTTTGCCAGTCCAGAAAGTTCTGTAGCGCGTTGACGCTCTTCTCGATACATCAGCGCATTGTGCAGGGCAATTGCCGCCTGCCCTGAAAATAAACGCACCAGGTCCAGGTCGCTAGCCTGATACGTGTCCGCGTTTGGCGAACCAAGCTCCAGTGTACCGATAAATTCATTCCCCACAAAGAGCGGAAAGCCCAGGTAGGAGCGCAGGAGCATGGGCATCTGCCGCATCCGCGCCTGTAGGTCAGCGCGCGCACTGACATCCGAAATCAACAACGGAGCGCGATCTTCATATAATTTCCCTGACAGGCTATTATGAATGAGGTAACGCTGCGGCAGCCGCTCCACTGTGCGATCTAACCCTGGCTGACCGGAGAAACGATACGGCTGGAAGCTCTGATCTTCCTCATTCCACAGGGTGATTTCCAGGTAGTCAGAATTGACTAATTTTTCAACATTGCTCATCACGGCTTGCAGGGTTTCTTGCAAGTCAAGGCTGGCAGCCATATCCTGGGTAAGCTGGGTAAAAATCTGCAAGGTATGCGTGCTGAGTCCGCCCGACCGCTCCCCGGCTGCGGAAGTCAATTCAGGGTAGCGCAAAGAGACCAGCATGGGTGCGCCCGCGCCCGTCTGAACGCGGTACGAAGTGCCTTCCATCAGGCGACCATCCAAAACAAAGCGCGCCTGCCCTTCGGCGGCGCACAATTTTAAGAGCATCTCGCCAGGGCGCACGCGGCGCGCCAGGCGTTCCAGGCGGGGCAAATCCCCTTCCTGAATCTGAAAGATCGTTCGAGCGCGCGGATTCATCGCCTTCACCCGACCGCCCGTTTCCACCAGCAGCACTGCATCCTGATGGTCAGGCAGCAAATCACCGGCGACCGGCAAAATGGGTTGAAAGCGCGGGCGCGCATGCGCAACGATACGCAGCAACAACCACACCACGCCAAAGAATAACAACCCTATGACGGTAAGCGATAATCCCAGACTAAAAGAATCGAATGGGTACATGACGACTCATGTTAAGCACTTTGTGCGCTATCTTTTCGGCGTTCTTCGGCAGCTAGCTCCGTAATTTCACGAATATCCGCAAACATGTGGGTAGATGGAGAAACCGCTCCTACGCCCAGGGTCATTAGCGGCGTTTGCTGCATCTTGCCGCCCTCATCTGGAGCCATAATAAAGCCCTGGTTGCGATCCATAAAGTTATAATTGGCAAGAATTTCCTGGTTGAAGCGTTCCTTTAAATGCTGACGTACCGAGGCGCTGACTTCATCGGTGGTGATGACAATAAAGTTATCGCCTCCCGCGTGACCCACAAAATCATCGCTTGTGCCGAATTGATCCACCACTTCGCCAATCAACATTGCCGCAAAGCGCAGCACATCATTGGCAGCGATAAAACCATACACATCTTTAAAAGCATCGTAATAGTTAATGCGCAGATCCATAAACGTCCAGCCCTGGCGTTTGCGAATCACCTGGCGCAGTTGATCTTCAATCAGCCGCCCCGCCGGTAAGCCGGTTTGCGGATCCGTCAGACTTTCGCGCTCCGAGCGGGCAATCGCATTCTGCACGCGCAGCTTAAGCTCTTCGATGTCAAATGGCTTGGTGATATAGTCATCCGCGCCCAACTCTAGCCCCTGCAAGCGGTCACTGCGTTCATCTTTTTGCGTCAAAAAGATCACCGGAATGTGACTAGTGCGCGTGCTTAAGCGTAAGTGACGGCAAACCTCATAGCCGTTAATATCAGGCAGCATAATATCCAGCACGATCAGGTGCGGCATCCCCTGGCGGATTTTTTCAAGCGCCTCATTCCCACGCGGAGCGACATCTACATCGTACCCCTGCCCAGAAAAATAAATGCGCAGCATATTTGAAATATCAAAATCATCTTCAACGATCATCAGACGCGCTTTACCCATTTACATCCTCCCATTCACACTGTCCGGCACAACTTAATGCAGCTTGATTGAAAATCCGGCGTATCTGTCTTATCAAGATAAAATTTCAACCTTTTTTAACCTCATGGATCGCTCTTCTCGGTAGAGAAAATACCCCATGCTCATCATAGCCTTTTCAGCCGACATGAGTCCTACTCTTAATATCGGATGGAACTCCTTTAATCTTAAGCGGAATCCACAATTCTCGCAACAACTTTAGGCGGAATTTAGGCGCTTTTCACCACGATTCCACCACTGTCTCACCAGCGCGCGGGAAAAGGCGCGGGTGAAGGTGCGCCGTCTTGGGCATTTTCAGGTGATCGCTCTCTTCATACGCAACGTCATGGTCAATCACCCGCCGCTCTTTCGAGGAAAACAGCACGACATCCGATTCAACCGTGCGCGCCGGGTAAATAAGCAGCCCTGCGCCAATCCGGCAATTATGCCCCACGCATCCGCCCAACACCGGACGGTTGGCATTGCGCAAATCGCCATTGCCATCTCTGGCTTTGATAGGCGAAGAAAGCAAGTTGTAATCCGTCCAGGTAGAGCCTGCGCCAATAAACGTATTGCGCCCCACCACGCACATTTGCAAGCATGTGTTCTGCGCCACCAGACTATTTTCCATAATGCTCGACATAAACAGCGCAGCCCGGAACGGCAGGAACGTGCCATCCCCCACCACCGAAAGCATCAGCTGGCAGCCCTGCGAAATATTCACATTATCGCCAATAATGCAATTTTCAATCACGGTGCCAGCCCCAATCGTGACGTTATCGCCAATAGAAGTGGGTCCGTGAATCACAGCGGTCGGGTCAATAATGCAATTTTTGCCAATCTGGTTCACCGCGCTGCATTGTAACAGCTGACGACCTTCGTACATGGCGCGCGAAACCACCTTGATCTTGAAAAAAAGGTCTTCGTTAAGCTGATGCTCAAAGCGCGCCCCACGTCCAAACAAACCAAAGACGGCGTCCGCAATAAAAATATGCACCCAGGAATCAATTGCCAACAAGCAGCGCAGCGGCACTTGATACACCAAGTCGCCCTGATCCGCCGCCATATACAGCGGCACGTGATAATAGCCAATTTCGCGCGTTTTCAGGTCCACCACCAACGGTTCAGCGCCCGTTTCCGGTCCGCGCGGATAGTACCACAGGTCTGCTAAATAAAGGTCACCGGCGGGGGTATACGAAGTAGAAAGGGGGAGGATATGTTCGCGGAAAGCCAAGTCTTTGATTGAAAACGCCGCCCGCACCGGCTTTCCGGCGGCTTGCGCCAGACGGATAAACTCATCCATATAACCCTGATCAAAAAACAGGTTATCTCGGTAGACCAGGCAGGGTTCATGCGTCTGCGGGAAGGGCGCGCCCGGAGGAAGTTCTACCTCATGGTTGCTATATTTTGCCAACTCATCTCGTTGAATCAACCAGAGAGGCTTATTTAAAATACGCAGATCACGGGCAGGCTCGTTAAATGGGGGAATTCGCTTTGTGGAATTTAGAATGATCTTGAGCATAGGTGGCTTTCAACGGCGTGAACAGGATACGTACTCTGTGCAGAGGTCATTCTGTTCATTGCAACGGCTGACCATCCAAAAAGTTCTTCAGATGCATCATGCACTGTTTTGGCTCGTCCAACATAATAAAATGACCCGCTTTTGGGTATTTTTCCACACAGGCGGAAGGATAGCACTGCGCCAACACCCGTCCTTGATTTGGATTCACAATATTGTCACGGTCGCCAAACATGCCCATCACCGGAATTTTCAGTTCGCTCATGCGTGGACGCAAGTCAGTACGGCGTAAGGAGGCAATACTCGCCAGAAAGGATTCCAATGTCGTCTTGGAAAGATCATGATCCATCATCTCAGGAAAGCGCGGATCACTGCAAATAAACGGTGAAGCCACCCGCATTGCCATCCGAAACACGTTGAAGAACGTGAATAACGAATACGCAATCGGGCGATAGCCAGCCACTTTCAAAGGCAATGCCAACGAAGACCCGATCACCGGCGAGCCGATAATCACCACTTTGCTGACCCGCTCAGGGTATTGAATTGCCACCGAAAGACTCACCGTGCCGCCCATGCTGTGACCGACCAGCGGCGCTTGCATGATGCCCAGCCTATCCATAAACTGATCCACCAGACTGACGAAATCCTGCACCTGATACGTACCACGCTTTGTGCCTGATTCCCCAAAACCCCAGAAATCAAGCGCATAGGTGCGATAATACTGCCCCAGATACGCCATTGTCTCCTGCCACAAGCCCCACGAACCTAACCAGCCATGCAGTAAGATCACCGGACGACCACGCCCGTACACCTCATAATGAACGATCCCTTGATCGGTGGTAATAGAAGACAATACGTTTCTTTCAGGCGGAGTTTGTTAAGCCCCTCCTGCCTCCATTTCCGCCAGGATGGTATAGAGCAGCTCAAGCAACACCGCCTTAACCGTTTCCTTCTGATTCGCCACGCAGGGCAGCAGCTTCACGTTCGAGGCGAGCCGTAAGGCAAGGCGAATATCTTCCATATCCCAGGCATCTGTCATATCCTGTTTATTCGCCACCACCACATATGGGGTGGGCGCATAGGCGCGGAACGTCTCTAAAATGCTGCGGGCTTCGCGGAACGTCTCCGGGCGGGTGCTATCCACCATCACCACAAAGCCCAGCATCCCTTCCGAGAGGATTTCCCACATAAAATCAAAGCGTTTCTGCCCCGGCGTACCAAATAAATAAAGCACCAGGTCCTGATCCACCGTGATACGACCAAAATCCATCGCTACCGTGGTAGTCTCTTTGACCCGCTCGGCTTCGCTTGAAATCTTGCGCTCCGTAGAGACGACGTTAATCTCACTGACGGACTGGATAAATTGCGTTTTGCCTGCATTAAAAGGTCCTGTGACCACCATTTTTACCGTTTGCATAAAGACCGTATCCTTATCACTTAAATAGAGCGGATGCGACTGATCAACCGGTTGACCAGCGATTTTTGCTCATCTTTGTTTTGGGTTGGGAATGCCTGCGCCTGAATGGGCGGCAAATTGCCCGGACGGATCAACTCCACCAACCCGGCTTGCAATAAGCTATATATCACCCGCCGAATTTCCAGGTCGTTCATCTTCACGGTGCGCGCAATTTGACTAATTGTATTCTTGGGGTTCACATACGAGACTACGCGCCATTCTTCCACGCTGAGGTTGATATTTTTCAGGTTGGTGCCAGGGCGTTCCGTAAATTTCAACGCCATTTCCAGGCTGGGGATTTCTTCCTGAAGCTGCTCCCATTCACGTAACTGGCGCGAGCCTTCAATAATCAGGTTTTCCAGGTCAATTTTGACCGTAATTTTGCCATCAATGGGCAGTACGCCCTGGTCAAAGCGAAAAAAACCTTCGACCCAGGTAAATAAGCGGCGCACCACCTCAACAAAATATTGCTGCAAGCTAGAAAGCACATCTTCCTGAGACAAATACCCGGCGTTAATCAACAGCAAGCCAAGTTCTTTGTCGCTCATCTGCGCAGTACGCTCACGCAAAATGCGAAACTGCCCCTGTGAAATTTTATTACAGCGCTGCAGAATCGCCGCCAGGTTACTTTCTTCTCGCCCATATTGCGCGTAAGAGAGTTTCCCCTCGCGGAACGTTACCCTGGCAGTATCTCCTGGTCCTTCAATAACCAAAGTGCCGGTTTTATGGGCAAGGTTAATCAGGTTGAGCAGCTGGGTGATTGTAAAATCACGTAAATTTCCTTTAAGCGCCATACGGAACGGCCTCTGGAAAGCGATATAATAGAAAAGGATACAACGAGCCTGTTGAAAATTATACCTGTAAGCCAGAAGAGCGTCAATTACACCTGCCTTACAAATCCTGAACTACAATCAATCTATGCCTCATCTTTTGCACACCCTTCAAAAAAGAGACCTCGGATTTTTACGCATGGTTGCCAACGCCTGGGGCGTTGATCTCAATGCCCCAGACCTGCGTACCGCCCTGCCCATCCTGGTAGATGCGATTCTCAACCACGTTTCGCTGGATGAAGTCATCTTTGCGCTGCCCAAAGATGCGCAGGAGGCGTTAGCCGTCCTCATGCAGCATGACGGAAGGATGCTTTGGCCCACCTTTGCCCACCAATTCGGCGAGCTGCGCCCCATGGGAGCTGGCAAACGAGAACGCGACCGCCCTGACCTTAAGCCTGCCTGGACCACTGAAGTCCTCTGGTATCGCGCATTGATTGGCATTGACTTTATGGATCCCCAAAGCAAGGGCGAACCGCAGGAATACGTTTACATCCCGGACGACCTGCTGGCGGTGCTGCCCCGTCTGCAAGCCTCTGAGCCGCCCATGCCCGGCAGACCGGCGACCCCCACCGAGTGCGCCCTGACGCAGCCTGCCACCAGCCGCATCCTGGATGATATTTGCACCCTACTGGCAGCTCTGCGCCTTAGGCTGCCCGCTGCGGAGATTGCCGACCTGCCGCTCGAAACATCGCCTACTTATCTGCGCGCTTTTCTCATCGCCGCCGGTCTGCTGGAAGAAGACGACCTGCCCAACCCCGAAAAGACCCGCGCCTTTCTCGAAAGTCCACGCGGCGCAGCATTAGCCCAGCTGGTACGCAATTGGGTGGATTCCACCGCGCTTAATGAACTGCGCCTGCTCCCTGGTTTAAAAATGGAAGGCGAGTGGGCTAATTTCCCGCAGCCCGCGCGGCGTATTCTGCTCGATGCGCTCAGTCATATCCCTGAAGGGCAGTGGTGGAACCTGGATTCCTTCGTAGAGGCGATCCACCAACGCCAGCCTGATTTTCAACGCCCCAGCGGTGACTACGACTCCTGGTTTATCCGACAGGAAAGCACCGGAAGTTATTTGCATGGCTTTGTCTCGTGGAATCTGGTAGAGGGCGCGCTGGTGCGCTTTCTCATCACCGGCATCATGCACCCGCTGGGTCTGCTAGACCTGGCGCAGACGGAAGCAGACGCGCCGATCAGTGCCTTCCGCTGGTCACGCCCTGCCCTGGCGTTGATGACCGGCAAAGCGCCGGATAATCTACCGGTGGAAGATCAGCCCATTCGAGTCAGCGCGGATGGCAGATTAACGCTTTCCGCCCTCACCAACCGCGCGGTGCGCTATCAGGTGGCGCGCTTTTGCCTGTGGGACGAATCCAGGATCGTGGAAGGTCGCCTGGAATACCGCTACCGGCTCAGTCCGTTGGCTTTGGATCGCGCCCGCGCCCAAAATTTGCGCGTCAGTCAGCTGTTGGCGCTGCTCAAACGTCACACCGAAGCTCCCCTCCCCCCTAACCTGGTACAGGCGCTTGAACGGTGGGATCGTGAAGGCACGCAGGCGCGCATCGAACGGGTGGCGCTGCTGCGCGTCACCTCTGCCGAAATCATCACCGCCCTGCGTAAAGGTCGCGCCGCGCGTTATTTAGGCGAGGCATTAAATGACCTCACCGTCATCGTTCGCCCTGGCAATGAGGAGCAAATTCTGATTGCCCTGGCAGAAGCTGGCTACCTGGCATCCGCCAAATTAGAAGGGATGCCTGAAGTATAATCAATCTTGGAGGAACGTTTATGACTCAACAATTAGATTGGATTCAGCAAGAACTGGATAGCTTGCAAGAGGCTGGTCTCTATAACCGTATCCGCACGATTAGCTCTCCACAAGGCGCGTGGCTGGTGGTGGATGGCAAGCGCGTGCTTAACTTCTGCTCCAACAACTACCTGGGGCTGGCAAATGATGAGCGTCTGGTGAACGCCGCCAAAGACGCGATAGATCAATATGGGGTAGGTCCCGCCGCCGTCCGCTCCATTGCCGGTACGCTTGACCTGCACCTTGAACTGGAACGGCGCATGGCTGCCTTTAAGGGCGTGGAAGCCGCCATCACCTTCCAATCCGGCTTTACCGCCAATCTGGCAACCCTGCCCGCCCTGGTCGGCAAAGAAGATATGATCTTTTCCGATGAATTAAATCACGCCAGCATCATTGACGGCAGCCGCCTATCCGGCGCAAAGATTGTTCGCTATGCGCATAACTCTGCCCAAGACCTGGATCGCGTGATCCGCGAAAATCAGGGCGCATATCGGCGTGGGCTGGTTGTGACGGATGGCGTTTTCAGCATGGATGGCGATATTTCTCCGCTGGATCAAATTCACGAAGTTTCAAGCGCGCATGGGTTGATGCTGATGGTAGACGATGCGCACGGCGAAGGCGTGATGGGAACCGGTGGACGCGGCATTGTGGATCACTTCCACCTGCATGGCAAAGTGGACGTGGAAATTGGCACGCTCTCCAAAGCCTTTGGCGTGGTCGGCGGCGTGGTGGCTGGTAATGCCAAAGTGGTCGAATGGCTGCGCCAGCGTGGTCGTCCCTTCCTCTTTTCCTCTGCCGTCACCGCCGCAGATGCCGCCGCCTGCCTGGCTGGGCTGGATATTCTGGAAGAATCCACCGAGCTGGTGGATCGTTTATGGGAAAATACGCGCTACTTCAAGTCCGGCATGCAAGGGCTGGGCTTCAATATCGGTCATAGCGTAACGCCCATCACGCCCATTATGCTGGGCGAAGCGCCCCTGGCTCAGCAGTTCAGCCGTGAGATGTTCGCGGAAGACGTGTTTGCTATGCCCATTGGCTTCCCAACCGTGGCAAAGGGCAAGGCGCGCATTCGCGTGATGATTTCCGCCGCCCATTCCCGCGCTGACCTGGATAAAGGCTTGGAAGCGTTCGCCAAAGTGGGTAAAAAACTGGGCGTTTTAGCAAATTAAAACATTTCCAATAACAAAAGATCAACCCGAGTAGGTACTCGGGTTGATCTTTTCTTCTTCAAGCGCGCCGGCAGCCCACCGGCTCGCCCTGAATGTTTCTTGGATGTTTCTTTATTTTTCAGCCGGTTGATCGGCTGCCTTTTCAGCAAATGGATCAAAATCAGGGTTTGTACCCGTCCATACACAAGCGTTCTGTGAATGTTCCAAACCGCATTCCACCCCTCGTGAGCAGCGATGTGCTACGATGCGCGGACCCTGCTCTGGCAAATGTTCCTCTGGGTAAAGAACTTCTGCCTCTAAGGCAACTTCACTATTTGCATGGCGGCAGTATTGAACCTTGATTGTTTGCCAGACTTTTACAGCCATTTATCCTCCAATCAATGTTACCCTTTGTTATCTTATTAGGTAATATAACCTTTTTCCACTGCCATTCACTAGTGACAGGCGTCACTTTTCTGTCAGACAAATGACGCCACTCTCACCATTTCCCATAGTTTACCTGTTATTCCCAAAAAACGCAAAGAAAAATGGCATAAAAAAGAGAATTGAGTAGATTTAACATCCGCTCCATTCTCTTTTTTGAAATTCACGCCCTCATGAGGGCTATGGATTCGCCGCCTGCAACTGGTAAACCCCACCCGATCTTTGATCCAGCGCATAAATTTCGCCATCTGCGTCCTGCGCAAAAGACGGAATGCTCATCTTCATATCAAACAACTTTTGAGTTTGCCAGCTGCCATCCGCACCTTTCAACAGCCCCCACAGCTTGCCGGTGCAGTAGTCCGCAAAAAGATAAACGCCCTGGAACTCTGGCAGCTTCTTGCCGCGATACACAAACCCACCGGTCACCGAACACCCCTGATCATGCCCATAATCAAAAACCGGCTCCGTTAATTGCGTCCCCGGCGGAACTGTCCCCTTATAGTCATGCTTACCCTCGCGTAAATTCCAGCCGAAATTTGCTCCCGAAGGCGAATTGGCGGGCAAGTAATCAATTTCTTCCCACTTATCCTGTCCGACATCTGCGATATACAGGTCGCCATTTGCCATATCGAAGCTAAACCGCCAGGGATTGCGCAGCCCATATGCCCAAATTTCCGGCAATCCTTTGCCATCCTTCACAAAGACGTTATCCGCCGGCGCGCTATACGGCTGCCCTGCCGCCGCGTTATGCACGTCAATCCGCAGCATCTTGCCCAATAGAACATTGGTCGACTGTCCATTGCCATGCGGGTCGCCCGCGCTGCCGCCATCCCCCATGCCAGCGTATAAATACCCGTCTGGTCCAAACATCAAATCGCCACCATTATGATTCTCATAAGGCTGCTGAATGTGCAGCAGCACCATCTCGCTCTGATTATCTGCCAGGTCAGGGCTATTTTTGGTGACGGAGTAGCGCGCAATCACCGTATTGCCAGAAAGGTCAATGTAGTTGACGAAAAAATAGCCATTCTGGGCATATTGCGGATCAAACGCCAGCCCCAATAAGCCCTGTTCATTGCCCTTGGAATTCACCTTTGACAAAATATCCAAAAACGGCTGGGCTTGAACTTTGCCATTCACCAGCAGTTGAATCATGCCGCGCTTTTCCACCACATACAGGCGCGAGGAATCGCCGTTTGCCGCCCGCATATCCACTGGATTGGATAAGCCGGTGACGACCTCTTTCCAGTTATATTTTTGCGGGTCTGGGAAAGAGGTAACATTCTGCGCTGCTGCTGATGTAGCCGTTGCCTGCACCGCTGTGGTCGCCACAGTAGTGGCAGTAGCTACCTCAATACTGCCAGGCGCGCTTGAGGTTGCCGTAGCGTTTTCGACAGTCAAAGTTGGTTGATCCGCTAATGTAGAGGTAGGCAAGGGCGCGCTAGCGATAGTCGCATTCGCCGCTTCTGTTGGCGCAGAGGCGTTGTTTGAGCTGGTCGCGCAGCTGTTTAACAATAAAATCAGGCTTGCCGCCCACAGCGCAATATACCCAAAACGCCTTTTTGGAAAGATGGATTGCATTATGTTTCCTCCCTTATATTTACCTTCTAAAAAAGGGGATGATGCGATCATCACATCATCCCCTTTTCAGAGTTTCATTACCGTATTTAATTATAATCCTGCCGGTATTGCCTTCCAGGTCAAAGAATCATTTAGATCACGGCGTAGGGGTAGCCAGCGGATGACGCAGATCATAGATCACATAATCGCCTGCCTGCTTATAGACCGGGTAATTCTTCTCCAACACTGACTTCAG
Organism: Anaerolineales bacterium; assembly: GCA_038206515.1. Lineage (GTDB taxonomy): Bacteria > Chloroflexota > Anaerolineae > Anaerolineales > Anaerolineaceae > DSYU01. The sequence continues at coordinate 94,334 of JBBRAT010000011.1, forward strand.
CGCGGGCTGGCGATCCAATTCCCCGAACATCGTCACCACAAAGTAATCTTTGCCCGCCACTGTTTCCTTAAATAAGCTCTTCATATCAAACGTTGCCCCGGTCAACTCGCGGACAGAAAAATCACCCGAGGACATCCAGTTCGTTGGAATCACCCAGCCCCAATACGAGAGGCGATAACCATAATCCTGCACCAACCCAACCACCTGGCTATTCGGCGGAAATTGTTTGCCCAATTTTTGCCAAAAGACCACTTCGTTGCTGTAACTGGTGCGCTTAAGGGTCACAATCGAATCCCACGAGCGAATGCTGCCCTCATAAAATAAGATGCCTACAATGACCGGAATCACCACCCAAGCCGGTCCACGCAAATTTCGGAAGGCGATTTCTGCCAACATCCCCAACCCCAACGCCACCATAGGAATGAGCGGCAGCGAATAGTAATCGTGGGTGGAAATATTATGCGAGAGGGAGAAGCCATAAATCACATACCCAATATACATTGCCACCCACATCGCGCGGAAATCCTTGCGCCGGATCAGGAACATGCCCAAAATAGACGCTAGGAACAGCTCCATGCCGACCACATCGCTAATCATGCCATTCCACTGCAAATAAAATGCCGCACTCGTCCACAACTGCGGGAAAAAGCGCAAAGCCAGCTGATCCACCAGATATTTGTGAATATAAATGCCATCCACGTAATAAATGCCATACGGGACGACCGTCAGCAATACCAATACCCAAATTTTGGGCGAGCGCAACGAAGGCAGTAGCCCACGGTTGAACAGGAAATATGCCCCAATTGCCGGAATGAGGAAAAACAAAGAGGTCGACTTAATATAAATGGCTGCGCCTGCCAAAACGCCAGCGGCAATCGTCCACCGCCAATTCGGGTTGCGATCCCACCTGACCAACGCCCACAGCGCCCAAATCATCAACGCCACCATCAGCGGGTCTGGTTGAAAAGCGCGGCTGGCAATCACCCCATAGGGCCAGATCATGTAAAACATCAGGGTAACAATCGCGCCTTCTTTGCCAACCAGTTCACACGCCAGCATCAGCAACCCCACCCCGCCCAGCGTCCAGAATAAAATCGAATACAGGCGCGGAATCCACAGATAAGCGTCCCCCGCCAGTTTATACGTCCAGGCAACCAGGGTTTCAAATATCTGCGGCTCAATCAGTCCTTCCCCGTGCCATTGAGCAACCGCCATATCCCGCTGCCACTGGGGCACAGCCGGGTTATCCTGATAATAAATGCCGCGCGCAATCAGGGCAGAATGCAACTGGCGCGTACCGTGAAAGTCAAGCGGGACGTCCGTCAGGTCAAAAACACGAATACCCACCCCCACTGCTAGAATGATAACGACTAATCCCCACCACAACCAGGGAGAGCGCGATAACCAGCGGCGGGGCGTTTCTACAGGTTTTACAGATACCACTTCTACCATCAGCAAACCTCATTCAAACAGGCAAAATGATTGCAGTTATTTCTTAAAACTCTGCGTGCGCCGGTTTAAATACCAACGCCGCACGCCATCCACATTCACCACCTGGCTGGCAGCGGCAAAAGCGATCCGGCGGCTATTCTTCAACGCAGTCGGTGGATACACTGCTAACGCCCGCAGATACGCCCGCAAAGCCGCCCTGCTCTGCCCACTGTCGAGCAGGTAATGCGCGTCAAAGCAAGCAGCTCCAGCCAAAATCTTACGTTCTAAATGGGGATAAAGTTCTGCCAGCCCGGGGGTCGTCTTCATCCACTCTACCAGGCGATAAGCTTCCTGTCCGTATTTTTCACCGCCCGACAGGTTTTTGGCAGCCGCATGATAACGCGCCGCTGCCCAGGTCTGCGGTACGTAGTGCATCGGGGCAAGCTGTACCATCCGCAGCCAAAACTGATTATCCAGCAGGTAGCCATAAGAGACATCCAGCCCGCCGGTGCGCTCCACCAGGCTGCGGCGCATAAATACCGCCGGTTGGCTGATAATTTTGAACTGCATCAGGTCTTCCAGCGTCCACGCATCAAAGCGCATCACGTTAATCGGCTCGCCTGCCCCATTAATCGCCAGTACATCGCCATACACCAGCCCGCATTCCGGGTGACGCTCAAAGGCAGCCACCGCCGCTTTCACCGCCCCCGGCAAGTAATAGTCATCCGAATTGATCCAGCCAATGATTTCGCCGGTTGCGCGCGCAAAACCCTTGTTGACCGCATCCGCCTGACCGCGATCCCGCTCAGACACCCACCCCGCCAGGCGAGGCGCGTATTTTTGGATAATATTCAAACTGCCATCCTGCGAACCGCCATCCATCACCCAATACTCAATCTCAGGGTAATCCTGATTGAGTACGGAAAGGATAGTTTCTTCCAGGAAGGCAGCCTGGTTATACGAAGGGGTAATTACTGAAACGCGCAAACGGTTCACCTTTCAGGAAATATTTCAAAACAGACTATTATATTCCACGCGCGGGAAGATGCGCAGCTTGCCACCCACCGTTGCATCCACCACCTGACGACCATGCGCTTCGTAAAAATTGCGCGCCATCTGATAACCAATCTCGGAGGTTTGCAAATCGGGCAACTGCCAGATGAAGCCCTTGCCGAAGTAGTTCGGGTTGAAGTGGTTGGGATCCGCCCCTTGCGAGATGACTGTCTCATTCGGTTTGCCGGTGGTGGTGTAATTGTGATCTACGCCAATCAATACTGCCTGCTGAAAGCCCATAAAGTAGGCAATTTGCAGGGCTACGTTAGTAACCGTTGCCCCTTCCCAGATGCGCCCGGTGATGTTGCCATCATATTTGGGTCCGGTATAGGTGCTGTGCAGGAAAAAGAGATTTTCGCGCGCATGCAGCCATTTACGCGCCCGCCACGAGACGAAGCTGGGCATAGTCAAGTGCTGAATATCCGCCGCGCACTGCTCAATGACCAGGCTGTTAATGCACACATAGAAGCTGGTCTGAAAACCCATCTCCTCAAACCCCAGGTAAATGCGATTCATCCCAAAGGTGTATTCGTTCTTAAGTTTGGAAAGGTCGGTATTCTTCAGGCTGGGACCGTTGCCGATGATAAAGCAGCGTTTGCCATGATATTTATCACGCATGGCTTGTAAATGCTGAACGGTATCGCGCCGCCAGGGATGCAGGGTTGCCAGCGGCAATTGCCCGGCGCGCACCGCAGCGTCACGCCAATCTACCAGAGTGCCATAGGTTTGCGGCGATAGGATGCGCCGCGCCGTAGACTTGATCGCGTTCATTCGGTACTCAAGCGCGCGGTGGCGCCCCCATCCACAACCATTGCCTGCCCGGTCATAAAGGAAGATTGGGTCGCATCCGCCAGGAAATAAATACAATGCGCAATTTCTTCCGGCTGCCCCACCCGTCCGTTGACCGTTTTACGCGCCAGGTTCTCCAGGCGGTCGATCACGCTTCCGCCTTCCATAGTGTTACGGTTCATGCTATCCCGCAGCATAGGGGTATCCACCGCGCCCGGCAGGATGGCATTTACGCGGATGTTGTCCATCGCAAATTCAATCGCCATCGCGCGGGTCAACGCCAATAATCCGCCCTTGCTGGCAGCATAAGACGCAATATTGGCGGATGTGCAAACCGCATGAACAGAGGATACGTTGACAATCGCGCCGCCGCCCGCATTTTTCATCAGCGGATATGCCAGCTTTGCCCCCAGAAATGAGGCGCGCAGGTTGTTCGCCATCACCATATCCCACTCTTCTACGCTGGTTTCGAGCAAGGGTTTGGCAATTTGGATGGCAGCGTTATTTACCAACGCATCTAAGGTGGGCGAAAACGCCCTGGCTTTCTCAAATACCTCTTCCAGGTGATCCGGCTGCGAAATATCCGCGCGAATAAATACACCGTTGCCAGGGAAGGGTTCGTTAAATTCGCGGCGATCTACGCCAATCACGCGCCAGCCGTAGCTAGTGAATACACGCACCGTTGCGCGACCAATCCCCCCGCCCGCCCCCGTAATCAGCGCCACTCGCTGTCTGTCGTTTTGCATCTCTGCCTCCACTTACCGATCTTGAAACTGAGCCACATCGGCCGGGTTCAAGCCTAAACCATCCAACAAATTGCGGATGGTATTCCAATGCACCCGTTCCCAAGCCATTGGACTAGAATTTGAATTATGCGGAGCCAGCATCACCTGGCTCAACTGACACAGCGCAGAGGTCGGGTTGAGCGGTTCATGCTCAAACACGTCCAACGCCGCCCCACCCAGTTGACCGCTCTGCAAGGCAGCTACCAGGGCAGCTTCTTCCACCAGCGGACCGCGCGCGGTATTAATCAACACCGCCCACGGCTGGCAATGCGCCAGGCTTTCAGCGTTGATAATATGATAACTGGTCGGATTCAGGTCGCAGTTGACGCTAATAAAATCAGCGCAGCGCATCAGGTCAGGCAGGCTGGTCATTTCCACGCCATTTTCCAGGAGAAAATCAGGGGCAATCGGCACAATATCCGTTGCCAGCAGCTTCATGCCAAAAGCGCGCGCCCGCCGCAGGACTGCCTTGCCAATGTTGCCCACCCCAATCACGCCCAGGGTGCATTCGCTCAGGCTGCGACCGGGCAGCTTTTCCCACACGCCCGCCTTCACCATCGCATCCATCCAGGGCTGACGGCGCGCAAACGCCAGCATATAGCCCATCACCGTATCCGCTACCGGCAGGGTGAAGGCATTCGGCGTATTGCGGACAGCAATCCCCAGCCGAGTCGCTTCTTCGCGGTTGATCGAGTCAATCCCCGTGCCCCACTTCGAAATCACCTTCAGGCGCGGCGCATAGCACGCCAACACCCGCGCAGAGTAGCGATCATCGCCGCAAATTGTGCCATCCACCTGACCGGCATATTTCATTAGCTGATCTTCTTCCATGCGCTCGCGCACGTCTGGCACGATCACCTGCAAGCCATAATGGTCAAACACGGGCTGAAACCGGCTGTGAAAGGGAATCATGTAGGGGGCAGTCAACAAAACAGAGGTCATTCCTTTTTTCCTTCCTGCATCAGCGCCCGCGAAAGGATGAGGTCGGTAATGGTGAAGTCTAGTTCTTCATCAATATCCCAGGCTTCCGCCGCCGGAATCTCAAATAAATAGGGGCGATCCCCAATCCGGTTGCGGCGCTGCTCCAACGTCTGGCGCGTGAAAAGATACATGCACGAATTTTCTTCAAAAATGGGCGGCAAATCCTGCGTGCGCAACAGGATTGCCGGGTTATGATTCACTGGACGGGCAAGCTGATCCCACAAGCGCACCTGCATCTGGGTGACTGAAAAAAGCGAGTCGTAAGAGGGGTAATGATCCACCAGGGTACGCACTGCCCGCGAAATGCTCTCCGCCCGCAACAATGGGTTGGTCGAATGGGTTTGCAGGTAAAAATCAGCTGGCAGCAACGCGCTATCATGCAGCAGAATTTCGTTCATGGGCATCGTACCAGCGCGCAGATGCTCCGGTCGCTCAATGACCACTACCTGTGGATAATCCTTTCGCAGCCCCTCGATAATTACCGGCGAGTCTGTATCAATTGCCACCTGAGTAATCTCCGCGCAGGCTAACAGCGTATCCAGAATGTGCCTGTATAACGGCTTGCCTGCCAGTGGACGGTAATTTTTGCCTGGCACGCGCTCGGAATGGTGGCGCATGGGGACGAGTGCAACAATTTTGGGTGGGTTTGCCGTGCCAAACATCAGCTTGATCCTCCTGTTACGCTTTCAGCAAAAAAGGCTGGTCATGGAGAATACCTTCCACCAGCAGTTGTAAGACGGGCGAATTTTGCGGGTCAAATGCCTGAACGTCAAAGGTCTTCAGGCGCACATAGCCGCGCCACAAGCCATCTTCTTCAATCCACTGATGAAAAGGCAGCGAGGTGCGATAGAGTTGATAGTAGAGAAAGCGACGCGCGTTGCGTTGAAATTCTTCCGGCGCGTGTACCTTGCCAACTGCCAGAAATTCACTCGCTTGCTGCCGGAACGCTTCAGGCGTGGGCGGGAAAAATACAGTCGGCAGCTGCGTAAAGCGTGCCTTGCCAGCGCACAGCACTGCCGCGCCCATAATTGCCGCCTCTAAGCCAATGGTCGAGTTATACACCATCACAAAAGCCGCCCGCTCAATCAACTCATACGAGCTGATATATTCCTGCGGCGGCACAAAAATCACGTTGGGCGGATCCGTCACCTTGCTCTGCGCCACCCATTCCGCCACGCTCTCACGGCTTTGCTTGCCGGGGCGGGCTTCATCTGGGTGCGCGCGGATCACAAATAACGTATCATCGTGCGTCTTTGCCAGTTCAGCCACGCTATCCAGCCAGGCGAACATATCCGCAAAGACCACGTTGGAATGTGGCTGACTGGTATCAAAAATAACGTTGGTAAAGACCGGCACCATTTGCTTGAACTGCGCCAGCCGCGCCAGGAAAGCATCATCCAGGCGGCGCATTTCGGGCCAGAAGCGCATGCCTGCCATGCTAAAGTTACCCTGCATCCGCTGACTCAGGTAATCGTCCAGGCGGGCATCTTGCTCGGGGGTTAACTGAAAAGAGTCAGGAATATCAATCGGGTAAGCGGTTGGCTCGCCAGTGGTGAAAAAGGCAGTGTACGGCTGCAAGCCCACTTCATGCGCCACCACGCGGATGCCCCTCTGCTGCGCCACCCATCGAGCAGTCGCCTCGGGGTAAAACATGCCGTTAAAGCATACCACCGCCTGCGGCTTGCTCTCTTCCAGCAGCGCGCTAAATTCCTGCTGCACCCGCCACGCGGAAAGCACATATTGGCGATATAAAAAGCGGGTAGATTCATCCTCTTTAAGCGTATGGCGGCGCAGCACCCAGCGCATAGAAGGCAGCGCCAACCTGCCAAGCGGCACGCCCTTCCAGCTGAAATCCATCAATTCCGCCACGCTCGCCTGAGCAATCGCTTCTTCCAGGTCTGCGCTGTTTTTGAAGATAAACCAATGCGCATCACTTTGCCCATAAACCTTACGGGATTGGGCAATGCAGCCTGGGCAGGGTGGTAAATCAGTCGGCTTGTCGCGGTTTGTGCCTAACACGCACCGCGAAAGCCCGCTCTGGCAGACAAAATGAATGACCGGCACGCCCGCCATGCGCATCGCCCAGCTAGTGATTAAGCTATAAGCGGCGTTTAAGCTCATCCCCTGCAAACGAGTAGAAGCGTTAAAAAACACCACCGGCGGCGTATCTGCTTGCGGATGCGCGCGCACCGCCACCTGGCAATTCACCCAGTCAATGGCAAAATCACCCCAGGCGCGCCGCGCTCTTCCCTTGGCGGAACGTGAAACTCGTGTAATCAGACCGGTCATTGCGTTCTGTACCCGTCTGACCTATTGCACCCGGCGCAAACGCTTCATCGAAGCCATTTCGCTCGGGTACACCTGCTTTACGCCATCCCCCAACGATTGTTCTGTCACCCGCACATATTTCACCAGTCGCTCAAAACCCTGCGGCTCCACCGAAGCTGCCTGATCCGACCCCCACATCGCGCGATCCAGCGTCACATGACGTTCCAACAAGCACGCCCCCAATGCCACCGCCACGACCGAGGTAATCAGCCCCACTTCGTGACCAGAATAGCCCACGGGGCAAGGAAATTCCTGGCGCAAAGTTTGGATCATGTTCAAATTCAGTTCGCTTGGGTCACATGGATACGTGCTGGTAGCGTGAGTCAGCATCAGTTTGTCCATATCCAGCTCTTTGACCGCCACGCGGATTTGCTCCATCGTGGACATGCCGGTCGAAAGCACCACTGGGCGACCTGTGTCGTGCAAGCAGCGCAAAAGCGCGTGATCCGTTAACGAAGCGGATGGCACTTTATAGCAAATGGGGTTGTAGGCTTCCAAAAACTGCACCGAAGGCTCATCCCACACCGAAGCGAACCAGGAAATGCCCAATTCGCGGCAGTAACGATCAATCTCCGCGTATTCTGCCTGCCCAAATTCCATTTTGCGGCGATATTCAATGTAGCTGATATATCCCCACGGGGTTTCGCGCATAATCTCCCATTGATCACGCGGCACACAAATTTCGGGGGTGCGCTTCTGGAACTTGACTGCATCCACCCCGTAGCGGTGCGCTTCGGAGATTAATTTTTTTGCAATATCCATCGAACCATTGTGATTAACACCAATCTCAGCCACAATATAAGCCGGATGACCGTCACCCACCCAACGCTCGCCTAATTTCATTTCCCTTACCATGAACAAACTCCTACTAGAAAAAAAAACAAAAGAGGATGTTTTATGATGATATATTGAGAAGCACGTTTCTCAATATATCATCATAAAACACACCGTTAAAACGTCTGACGCTGTAAAAGCAGATCACACAGTTCACGGACTGCGCCGCGCCCGCCGCATTGATTCAGCACCAAATCCGCCTGACGCAGCACAGCAGGCATAGCATCCGCCACCGCCACCGCGCAGCCCACCAGCGGGAAACAAGGCAAATCATTAAGATCATTGCCCACGTAAATCACTTCCTGCGGGTCAATATGCTTCTCCGCCAAAATTGCGCGTAAGGTTGCGCCCTTATCCACCTGAGCCTGTAACACCGGCACGTTCATCTTGCGGCAGCGCGCCGTCACCACCGGGTTGACTTCGGTTGAAAGCACCATCACTTCCACGCCTGACTCGCGCAACACGTTCAGCCCCAGGCTATCAGAGCGATACGCCGCCACCATTTCGTGACCATTCTCATCCACCCACACGCGGTTATCCGTAAGCACGCCGTCAAAATCGAGCACCACCAAAGAAACTTTGGCAGGCAGCGCATGACGATGCCGCCCCGGGTAGACAATATCCAGATCACTGTGCCAGACCAGCCACTCAGAGCGCGCCCAATCCTTCGGGTTATCAATATCCACCGTGTAATACGGGTCAATCATCACCGGCAGGATCACTTCGCCGCTCATTGTACCGCGTTTGAAAATCTCAGGGCGGATCGCGTCAATGTGACCGGTTTGCCAGTAGACCGGTGGCAGAATCTGACGCGGCGCGTTATACGGTTCATCCACGCCTTCCACCGTCAAGAGCGGCTGCATTCTGCCCGATTGGGCATCCACGCGCCACATTTTATGCGGATTCTGCCCGGCAGGCACCAGCCCACGCACGGAATGCGCCTGTGGGTGATCCAACAACAGCTGCACCGCTTCATCCACCAGGGTCGGCGGACGCACAGGCGAGGTCGGGCGCAGTTGCACCACTACGTCAGGCTTGTAGCCTTCCGTCTGCTCCAGCCAATCCAGCGCATGCTGAAAGACCGGCAAGTCAAGCGTGCGGTCTTGTGCAAATTCCGCCGGACGCAGGAAGGGCGTTTCTGCCCCATATCGGCGAGCAACCTCAGCAATTTCAGCGTCATCGGTAGAGACCAAGACGCGCGTCACCAGCTCTGACTGCAACCCCGCCGCTATGCTATACGCAATCAGCGGATGACCGGCAAAGTTGCGGATATTCTTGCGCGGAATGCCCTTCGAGCCGCCCCGCGCCGGGATGATCGCCAGCACGTCCGGGCGCGTTACCATGCCGTCCAGCCCCCATCCACCACCAGGTTCGAGCCGGTCATGTAAGAGGACGCATCCGATGCCAAAAACAGTAGCGCGCCGTTCATCTCATCTTTATGCGCCATGCGCCCCAACACGGTGCGGGCGGAGTAATTGGCGTTGAAAAGTTCGTTGTGATTGTTATAAACGCCACCCGGGGTCAGCGCATTGCAGCGCACGTTTTTGCCCGCAAAATAGGTCGCCAGGTAATGAGTCATCCCAATGACACCCGCCTTGGTCACGGAATAAAACACAGGCTTATACTGAGGCGGTTCGCCGGGTCGCTCATAAATGCGCTGATCCGGTCCCACCAGTCCATAAGTTGAGCAAATATTGATGATCGAGCCGTGATCCTGCGCCACCATCGGCTTGGAAACTGCCTGACAGCACAGGAACATGCCTGTCAGGTTCACATCCAGGGCTTGCCGCCAGGCATCCACGGGATAATCCTCAAAGCTATTATTGTGCTGCCCCTGCTGGCTACTATCAAACTTAGGGTCCATCGCCGCACTGTTGACCAGGGCATCCACCCTGCCAGTCAGTTTCAAGGCTGTCTCCACCATTGAGCGGGTAGAATCCGGCTGTGTTACATCCACCGCCACCGGGCTGGAGAGCAAACCGTCCGCTGTCAATGCTGCTGCCACGCTCTCTGCCAGGGAGAGGTTTAAATCCGCCACCAGCACATGCGCGCCTGCCTGGGCAAGCGTGCGGCAAAATTCTTTGCCCAACAGTCCCGCTCCGCCGGTGACAATCGCCGTCTGACCTTTCAGACTAAATTTCTCAAAAATATCGCTCATGATTCCCTATTTCTTTAGAGATAAGTCCGCTATTGTAAAGGTTTTTTGCGCTGGTCAATCAATTTTTCAAGGCGATCCACCAACCCGGAAAGCACCGCAAAGGTTTCTTCAATGGCATCCGGCTTAGAAAGGTCAACGCCCGCCAATTTGAGAGCATCAATCGGGTATAGCGAGCTGCCAGACTTCAAGAAGCTGAGGTAATTCTGCACCGCCTCTGGTTTGCCCGCAAGCACGCGGCGCGACAGGGCATTTGCGCCCGAAATGCCGGTGGTGTATTGGAAGACGTAGTAATTCATATACAAATGACCAAACGTTGCCCAGGTAATCCCAACCCGGTCGCGGTCAAACTGCATTTCCGCGCCATATCCCTCTGCAAAGAGGTCCGCCATAAGATTATTCAGGTCATCCGCCGGCAACCCCTGACCCTTTTCCGCGCGCTGGTAGGCTTCATATTCAAAGCGCGCCAGGGTGGGCATGATGAAGAAGTAGCGGTGGAAGTTATCCATCGCCTCTTCAATTACGCTGATCTGAAATTCCGGGTCCTCGGAGTGATCCAGCAGATAAGCGCGTACCATCGCCTGATGGAAATTCGAAGCAACTTCCGCCGCAAAGATGGAATAATCGCTGTAAATCACCGGCTGATTCTTCCAGGTGAGGTAGGAGTGCATGGAATGACCCAATTCGTGCGCCAGGGTGCTGACGCTGAAAACGGTTTCGTCAAAGTTGATAAAGATGAAGGGGAACGTTCCCTTGATGCCCGCCGAGAACTGTGCCGAAGATTTGCCCTGGTTGGGGAAAACGTCAATCCAACGGTCTTGCAGCGCGCCCTGACGCAGCGTCTTGACGTATTCTTCGCCCATGGGGGCTAGCCCTGCGCTGATCCACTCAATCGCCTGCTCAAACGTCACCTTCTGGCGATTAGTCGTCAACGGCGCCCAAATGTCATAAGGCTGCAACGAGTCCACGCCCAAGGCTTTGCGGCGGATCGCCCAATAGCGGTGCCAGGTGGGGATATTCTTCTTGAAGGTCTCGATGAGGTTATGGAACACTTCCACCGGCACGTTATTGCGATATAGCGCGGCTTCCAGGGTAGAGGAATAATTGCGCGCCCGTGCCGTAAAGATATTCTGTTGGATGTAGGTCGCCAAGTTATTTGCCAGGGTATTCTTGAACGCCAGGTAGGTATCGGTGTAATGCTCATAAGCAGAGCGGCGAGCTTCGCGGTCGCCGGCGGTAAGAATACCTTCATACGTTCCCTGGGTAACAGGCAGTTCTTGCCCATCTGCGCCGCGCGCCGGGGCAAAGCGGAAGTCCGCGTCCGTCATCAGCGCAGCGGTCTGGGTTGTGCCGCTGAACGGACTATCCGCCATGCCAAGCAGTTGCTCGACCTCCGCCGAGCGCACATGCGCCTGCTGGCGGAACAGGTTCTCAAATTCGTGTTCATATAACTTTAAAGCAGGCGTTTCAGCCATCCACTGCCAAAGAGTATCCTTGCCAATGGTCAGCAGTTCAGGATTGACGAAGGCAGAAGCAGCCGATAACATGCCAAACATACCCATCACCTGCCCCATGCGGCGGGCGGCGTCCTGGTTGGCGGTATCCACTTCATGCGCCAGCGCGGCATAGGTATATACTTTGCCGCCGCGCATGAACAACCCTTCCATTGTCTGCATGGCTTTCATCAGAACCGGCACGCCTTCCGAGAGGTGACCTTTATATTGCTCCATGCCTTTCAGGTCAGTGCGCAAAGCCTCAAGTTCCGTATCCCAATCCTGTGGGGTAGCAAAGACGCTTTCCGCATTCCATTGATATTTTTCTGGAATTTCGTTCCGTTGCATCACTTTTTTCTCGCTCATGGGTTCCTCCTGGCAAAAGATGGATTGAAGAAGTAGATCGCGCCGTCCTTACCCTGATAAAAGGGATACAAGCCCTGCACTAAGGCAGCCACCCTTCCCTGGGCGCGATCTCCGTAAATGGCAAAATCATCTTGTAAAGATGCTTGAAACAACACCAACGCGCCGCTCTGTTCGCGGAAAGCGCGCTGAGAGGGGTCATCCCCTTGACCGTAAGAAGTATACGGCAAAATGGGCTGTTGGGCGTAAATTTCCTGTAATGGGTACGCCGGACGATCCAGCAGGAACATCAAGGCAGTGGTGTCATTGGAAATCAACGGAACAGAAGGCGGCAGATTACGCGCCGCTTCCAGAATGGGCAAATGCTGCCATTCCGGGGCGGTATAGCCCAAGCCGGTGCGGTAATCATCGCGGGCAATCAACCCGCCGCGCACGCCATACATCGCCAAAAGAACCAACGCCACCCCATATATCGCCGCCACCACCGCCTGACGCCTCCATATGACATTTTCCATCCCCCAGGCAAGCAAGGCAAACGCCAAAATCAGCGCGCCTAAATGCACCGGCGAGAGCATCCGCGAAGCCAGCGTCACCGGCGGGTAAGTAAATACCTGCACAATCACCAGCACCAGCAGATACACGCCCATCAGCAGCGCCATCATCCAGCTTACGCGCAGGGTGCGGCGGAGAGCGGGCTGAACTTCTTTCTTCCCCTGCCCAGGGGTTTTGCGCAATACCCACCACAGCGCCGCGCCCAACCCGATCAGCGGCAGCAGCCAGAGCAGCGCGCGTATCCCCCCCGGCACGCGACCAATCATGCTTTCAGGCAGCAGCCAGAACAGGTAAATCTGCTGGAGCGCGGGAAAGAAGCTAACGAATCGCTCCCAATAGCTACCCACCGGCTGCCCGCTGCGTGACCCAACCGTACCGGTCAGCGCAAAATCAACAATCAGCCAGAGGAGGGTTGGCAGGATCGCCACCACGCCATAAAGCAGCACAGAACGCCATGATGCCCAAAATCGCTTTTGAGCGGCAAGGAAAATGAACAAAGCCAGCGCAGCCGTGCCAACAAACGCCGCCCCCGCATAACGCGCCAGAAAAGCCATCCCCACCAGCAGCGCGGAAGCGTAAAAAATGTGCATCTGGCGCGTTTCAAAATATTCAAGCAAGAGAAACAGCCCAGCAAACCCCGTCAGCAGGAAAATAGGCTCTGTCATCGCCCAAACCTGCACGCCCACAATTACGGGAGAAGTAGCCACCACCCCAGCGAGCAATCCCGCCAGCCAGGGTTGGCGGGTAAAGCGGTAAAATCCGCCGCCTACAACCATCACCAGCCCGGCGAAGAACAGCAGATTTAGCCAACGCGCCGCGCCTACCAGATTCGAGGTAAAAAGCCCCGCCAAGCTAAGGATGAGGGGATAGAGTGGCGGAGAATACGGCAGTAAGCGGAACGTGCCATCCGCCTCCACCCAACCCAAACCTTTGCCCGCCGCAAAATTCCGCGCGGAAGTCAGGTAGATGGTGGCATCCCCGCCCACACCAGGACCGTAATGGGTAGCCGCCCACGCCAGCCCCACTGCCACGCAGGCAGCCGCCACGATCAGGATCAGAGCAATGCGGTTTGCATTTTTTAGCTTCATTTCCTTAATTCTTCTTTTCCTTACGGCGCGGGCAGTTCAAAAACTGCCTGACCGCTCACCGTAGTATCGTATTTTAATCCCAAACGCTCCACTTGAGCGCGAACTGCGGCAAAGTCCGGGTAAGCGGATAAGTCAAACAGCACCCAATGCACCCCCAACTGCCCCAGTATGGCTTTGCCTTCCGCAGAGGGGAATGCCTCTAACACCGGCTTGATCCGCCCATACTGCTCCGGCTGATTGGCGGAGAAGAACCCGCCAATAAACGGTTTGCCATGAATGAGGGTATTGTACACCTGTTGCTGATCATCTTCCTGCCCAAATGGGAATTGCGCCACCGCCCCCTGCCCCGGCTGCGCGGCTAACCACTCATCCACCGGGCGACCCGTCACCTGCGCGAACTGCGGGAACGCGCCAGGGTAAAAATCCACAAAGACGAGGATCAGCAGCAACGCCGTCACCCAGGGCGCACGCCGCTTCCCCACCCACTGCAACAGCCAAGCAGCCCCTAACCCCGCCAGCAAGGTCGTGAAGATCAACACAAAAAAGCCCATGCGCATAATGGCGCGCATTTTGTCAAAGAACGGCAGAAAGCGGAACAGAATCAGCGCGGGCATAGGCACGGCATTGCTATGCAAATACGTTTGCACGGCAGCGGGCATGGGCATGGTCACTTCCTGCCCCAACCAATGCAGCCGCACCCCCAACGCCAGGATAAACGCCACCCCAATTACCACCAGAGCGACCTTCATCAATGGGCGATGTTCGCTCTCTTTACGGCGCAGCCAGGCAACACCTGCCAGGACGAGCGCGACAATGCCAATATATAAAGTAGCTTCCACCCACAAAGAGCGGTCAAAATGCTGCCCCACCCACTTCCCCACCAGAAATTGCAACGTAGACGGCAGGAAAAAGTCAGTTGGACTGGCGGAATACATGCTGGCGTAGCTCACCGAACGCGAGGCTAACCCGCCCTGGCTGTTCAATCCCAGGAACGGCAAAATTCCAGCAGCCAGCAGCGGAATGGACGCTACCCCCACCCCCGCCATGCGCTGATAAAACCAGCGGCTGCGCAGCAAGGCGCGATCCACCAGCAGCCAATAGGCAAACACAAACACCACCGAGATCAGCAAAGTCATATACAGGTAATACATCGAGGTCAAGCCAATCAGACCCAACGTGACCGCCGTCAGCAGGATGGACGACCACTGCCAGCCCTCTTTTTTGCGCAGCAGGTCATACAACCCCATGAAATACAGCGGAAACCACTCTGTGCCAGAAAGATTGAGATGACCAATCAGAAAATGCGCCATGCGATATGGCAGGAAAGCATAAATCATGCCGCCCACCAGCCCCGCGCCAGTTGAACCCGTCAGCCGCCGCACCCAATAAAACATTGCCCACCCCGACAGCACAAAGGTCAGCAGCATGGCAGCGTTATACCCAAAGGTTGCCCCGCCAAACAGGCTGAAGAACAACCCAGGCAAGGTAGTCGCAAGGCTGGTATCGGTGGATGCCAGGTTCCAACCCTGCGGATAGTTCAGGAGGGGGCTAAAAAATGGCGAAATGTGCAAGCCAAACCACGCCTGCTGATACCACTTGATTAGAAAGACGAAATAAATATTATCGCCAATCTGTCCGGCAACCGAATCAGTCAGGTGCAGCGCCAGCGGATAGGTCATCACCAACGAGAGCAGGGTATAGAAACCCAACACGGCAGCGTGAATCAGCGCAGCCCTGCCGCGTCCTGGTTTAGGGGATGTACCAGCACTGGACGAGGTCAACCCTAGACCTCGATTCTTTCCATCTGTCCGCTCTGCCCGGATTGCCGCGCAGCCAACGCCAGCTCTAAGGCGCGGATGCCATCCTCCAGGCTGCATACAGAAAGCTCTTCGCCCCTGGTCACGCGGATAAAGTGGCGCATCTCTTCCATGAATAGCCAGTTGCGCTCAAAGCCTTCCGGCGGCAGGCGGATTTGCCAACCCTGCTCAGGCGTGAAGACGGAGAGCGCACCGGTGGCGTTATCCCAACGCAGCGTGCCTTTCGCGCCGATCACTTCCAGGGTATGGGTAGCAGGCTGCTGCAAGTAATCCAGATGCAGGCTGCCAATTGCGCCTGAAGCAAAACGGAAACCGACTTCTGCGCTGTCTTCCACTGGCAGGTCTAACCCGCCAGATGCGCCTAAGAACGCCCAGACGGCTTCCACATCGCCCAACAGCCAGCGCAGATAATCAAACGGATGGCTGAGGGTCAGGATCACCCCGCCGCCCAGGTCAGCGCGGGCAGCGTATCCCTGCCGGAAATCCTCCCAGGGGTGCCAGCCTGGCAGATATTCGCCCCAATGAGCGCGCGCCGACTGCACCACGCCAATTTCCCCATCTGCGATCTTCTGCGCTACCAACCGCAAGGTGGGATGAAACCGGAATTGAAAGCCCACCACTAAGCGATGATGATTGGCAGCCATCGCCTCGCGTAAGGCTTCCACATCCGTCAGGGTATGCGAAACTGGCTTTTCCATCAAAATGGCGCAGCCTGCTTCCGCTGCAGGCACAGCCACCTGCATATGCAGCGCGGTAGGGTTGGCGATAATCACCGCGTCAGGGTGATGGGCTAGGGCAGTGTGCAAATCGGTTTCCACCGGAAAATTGGCAATCTCCTCTTCCGACAGGGTGGAACGATGCGAGCGAAGGAGGATAATATCCTGCTCACCCAAAGCCAGCAGGTTACGCAAATGCCGCCTGCCAATTGAGCCATACCCAGCGATTAAAAATCTCATCTTATCCCCAAATGTTTTCCAAAACCTTATTATGTCATTGTTGAATAAAAAAACACTGCGTGTTTTTTTATTCAACAATGACATAGAATTTCAATTTCGAGCAGATATTAAAGAAAGAATCCACTCGCCGGTGCGCTGACCGGCAGAAGCATCCGTATACGTACATTCCTCACGGATAAATTCTCTACGGCGGTCACCATCCAGCCCGGGGTCTTGCAAATAAGCGTTGACTGCCGCGCATAACTCCTGCTCGGTGGTCGCCACTTTGCCCGCCTGCGCCAGCCGGAAGCGCAAATGCGTGGGCCATTCGCCAATTTCGGAAAGGGAAAGGGAGAATTTCCCAGGCGTATTCCACCCACCCGGCGCATCAATGCACACGCTGACAATCGGGCGACCGTGCAGCGCCGTTTCTACCACCATGGTGGAATAGACCGTCAGGAATACATCGGAATGCGCCATCATAGAGGCTTTTTCAGGCATATCTTCGCCAGAATAATAGCCGAGTTCACCCCCCAGTGGCACAGGGTTCACCAGATGAACATTCGGCATCTGGCGGACCAATTCACGCACCCGCTCGGCTTCTTTTTCATAGAGTGACCCTGGCATAAAGTGATTGGGATGCAGGCGAATGAGCAGCTGCGAAGGCTTGCTCAATTGATCCGAATTGACCAGGCGCGCCAAAGCCTCAATATCCTGATAATTTGGCGAGAAGGTGACAAAGCTGCACGCAAACGAAAGCAGCTTGCGCTTGGGGTCCAGCCCATGCAAGGCGAAATACTCGTCCCGACTCATCAACCATTCCTGACGGAAGTAACCATCATAAGACGGGATCCCGCCAATATTGACGTGTTCCGGCTGCCAATCTGAGCCTAACACCAGTTCCTGCTTTTGAATTGCCGACCAGCAGGTGATGTCATCCACTTGCGCACCTGGCAGGCGATAGCTGGACGGGTTATCCCAGCCAACAATAGCCGCGGCGGTGTGAATGCCGCGCGCCGCCGCTTCGCGCAGCAGGTAGCGATCCAACCGCCAACCCGGGGTGCTGGCAATTACCAGGTCAGGCTGATATTTCTCGAATAAATCCGCGTAAATGGCAGGGGTGTAGCGACGCTGCGCGTTCACCAACCGCTTACGCGCCCACGCAGAACGGCGCAGCACCCAGGTGAGCACCTTAATCAACGGCAGAACCTGCTTCCCGCGCGGGCTGGCTTCCACGCTCATCTGGCGCATGTGACCATCCATCGCTGTGGTGTTGATCCGCTTTGAGCCGCCCATCCAGCGCAAAAAGTGCATCCAGTGTTGAATGGAGTGATCTTTCTGCTCAAAGTACTGCCGGGCTTGCTTCAGACGCAAGCCTTCCACCGTCAATCCGGGTTGACCAAAACGCTGCTCAATTTGCTCTTTGAGCGCGTCATCCGTCAGCAGAATCACCTGCACGCCGGCTTTCAGCAGCGTAGCCAGAATATCGCTTTGCAAGAAATATACAATCGCCAGCCCGTGATCCGCGCTGATAAAGATTTTTTTGGCGTTTGTCATAAAAAAGAGTTAACCTCGGTCGTAATACCAACGGAAAATAGAATCATACAGCCACAGCAAACTGCGCCGCACAGGAGGCAAATCCAGCAATGCGCTGCCGCGTACCGGTCGCTTTGCCAACGGCGTCGCGGATTTTCCGGCAGGCTGCGCGGGAGCGTTCCGCAGGGTATTGCTCATATTCTGCGCCAGCGGATCTGCCAACATCAGCCGCAAGAAGCCTGCCTCGTTCATGCGCTGATCCAACTGGCGCACCTGCCCCATCGGGCGATCCATCTGGAAGGGTAAAAATTGCTGAATGACGCTTTTATACGCCATAAACTGCCAGTGAGATGCGCCTGCATACGCCGTAACGCCAGCAACGGTCAGTCGCACGTCCTCGCTGCTGTCGTAATGCTGGCGAATTTCCTCATCGGATTGCCCCAGGGTGCGGTCAAAGTCGCGGAAAGTCTCAAACGGCAAAAGTTGACCGCGTTCCAGGGTCACGCCGCCGGTCTGCTGCCCCCATTCCAGAGTATGCGTATAAAATTCCGGCTTGGTGCGGAAGGGACGCGCCGTCACCATGCCCACCTTGGGGAACGTTTCAAGCAACTGCACCGAACGCGACAGCCAGCCCGGGTAAAAGTAAGCATCGCTATCGGTATAAGCAATGATTTCACCCGGCGCGCCCGCCAGGATGCTGTTCCATGCCCCGCCCTTGCCCAGGTTCTTTTCCGAAAGCACCAAAAATTGAATCCGCCCCGCCTGATGCTCATCCAATAGATACTGACGCGCCTCTTCGCAGCTGCCGTTATCAAATACCATCAGGTCGAAGGGCAAATCTGCGCTCTGACGGATACTTTCCAGGCAGACCTTCAGCACGTCCAGAGCTTCGGCATAGAAGCCGCTCAGGAAGGGGATGTAATTGAGGATTGCCACCGTAATTCGTTCCGGTTTGGCAACGTCCTTCACAAATTTAGCAGGGTTTTGACCGATGCGCATGAGAGATACCTAGGCTTTCTGCCCCTGGCGGAAACCACGATAGGCGCGGCGCGGGTGAAACAAAGTATATGCTACTTGCGCCAGCGGATAAGAATGCAGCTGCACCAGCGGGAAAATTTCCAACTCGCGCCAGAAGCGTTGCCAGGTGAACGGCTGCGGCACAATTCGCCCCCCCATCAGGCGATGGTTGGCATCCGGCAGTTCAAAAATAGCGCGGCTGCCCCCCGCCAGGCGGATATTCTCGAAGGTTTCCGGCAGCTTGTAATGCGGTTGCCCTCCTGGCAGGTGGCTGTAATCATGGCTCTGATGGATGATAAACACGTCCGCGCTGGAATCAATCACATGCCAACCGCGCAGCCGCCCGCCGCAGATCATCCAGTTATCCCACCCGGCGCGCCCAATCGCAAACGCAGGCATATCCGTAAAGCAATCGCGCGGGAAGATAAAATAATCGCTGCCAGAGGCGCGATGCAGCTTACCCTTTGACATTGCCTCCGCTTGCAGGCGATCCGCCCAGCCGGGGGTGAAGTCTAACGAAGTCGTCACGTCCAAATCCCAGCGCTGCCCAACCATCAGGAAATGCTTGCTCTGCCGCAACGCGCTGACGGCGGACGTGACGAAATTGGGCAGTAGCAGAATATCCGCATTCACGCATGCCAGTAGCGGACTGGTGGAATGTTCCCGCGCCAGGGCGAACATCGAACTGACCAGCGGCGTACCATTGGCATTGCACTGCACATCAGGGATATGCTGCGCCCCCACTTCGGCGGCAAATTCAGCTAGCCCAGCTTCTTCCCCCAGC
>JBBRAT010000012.1:0-109863 GCA_038206515.1 Anaerolineales bacterium
ATGATTTCGCTCATCGTCAAGGAACGATCTCGTTTCCGGGTGTGCAAACCGCTGCAAACCATCTTTTTTTCCATCGTGGGCAGAAATACTTTGCAAAAATCATCGACATGGCAGAATAATTCGACTAAACTTTCCATCGGGGCTCCTCCTGGGTGCTTGTGTTGTAGTAACCCAAGTTTATCTCAGTTGGAGTCCCTTATCCCGTACTGACGTTATTTAACGAATTTTTGGGTGGTTATTTCTGCTTAATACTTAACCAGAGCGGCAGACGGAGGAAGTTGCTCGTTGAAAGGGTCAGGCCGCAAATTGCGCCTGCATGCTCCTACCGAATTCATTGGCCGACAAACGGTTGCCCCAACTCGACCTTGTTTCCCTCGGGATCGATGACCCGGGCAAACTTTCCAACCTCAGATTCGTCAATCTTGTCGAGGACGCTGCAGCCCTCTTCTTTGAGAACCTTGACCATACCGAGAAGCTCTTCGACACGGTAGTTAACCATAAAGGATGCATTGCTGGGAGCAAAGTGGTCGCTTTCTGTAGGATCGATTAACCAGGCAGTGGTCCCAGCGGTGGGTTTGCCCTCCGAGCAGAAAGATGATAAGGGGGTGTCGAAAATGCCTGAGATGGCGCAGACTCCCCCCAGTCGGGTGCACGCTGTGTTAGCCAGCGGCGCAAACGCACGGGCGAACCCGAGAGATCCGAACGCAGCGAATCAACCCTGAGGCCGCAGCCAACGGCTACGCCCCGTCGCATCTGCATACGCCCACGGCTGCAAATCAGGCGCCTCAACCCCCAACGCTGCCAGACACGCACATACCTGCTCGCCATGGACACTCACATGATGCAGCGCCTGCATCACGACCACTGCTGCGTGCGTCTCGTAAGCACCATCATCCAGAAATGCGAGGTGCTCGCCGTCAATCGGCTCGCGCAGAAACTGCTCCCACCTGGCACCGCTCTCCTCCACGCGCGCGGCAAGCTCCCGCAAGTCATTTGTCTCATTATCAGCCACTGCCCAGACGGCGCGGCCACCACCAAGACTCGCCACATAGCCTGCGTCAGCCAACACTAGATGATTCAAAGTCGCCAGAATGCTGCCGAACCCAGCAGCCGGTCGCGTCAGCTCGTCAACCGAACGATCCTCACAGGCAGCAATGAGCGCCTTCATAGCCCAAACCTTTTGCTGGAACGCTTCGATCAAAACCTCGTTCATCATGCATCTCCTCTTATTTGGCTAACGGTTTGCGTTACTTGCTGATGGGTGGGCGTGGACAATGCTCATTCCTGTCCGTTCGCTGAAATGAGTTAGACATTCATCAATTATCCGCCAGGCGAGCATAGGTGTCAAGCGATAAGCCGAGCAGGAGTTTAATAAGCTCCTCGACCCCGCAAGACCGTCCAGATAGTGCGCGCCAAAATTTGAATGTCTAACCAAATGGAATAATGCTGCACGTAATACAAGTCCTCATCGGTATGGAGGTGCATGGGTTTATCCGAGCGACCATTCACCTGCCACCAACCGGTCATCCCTTGGGGGACGACAAACCGCTTGCGCTGCCAGGAAGCGTATTGCTTCACCAAAGCGGGCAGCTCGGGGCGCGGTCCTACCAGACTCATATCGCCCCGCAGCACATTCAGCAACTGTGGGAGCTCATCCAGGCTGGTCTTCCGCAAGAAATGACCCACACGCGTAATTCGCGGATCATCCGCGCGTTTAAGGACAACCTGCTCCGTGATCGTCTGCGCTGCAATGGGTTTCATTTTGTCCGCATCCTGGACCATTGTGCGAAATTTAAACATCTTAAACGGCTTGCTATTTTCGCCAACCCGACCTGCAAGGTAAAAGATTGGTCCATGGCTATCGAACCGAATAGCCATGGCAATGATCGCCATGACGGGCAGCGCAAAAGGCAGCCCAACCAGCGTCACAATCAGATCAAACGCGCGTTTAATCATGCGCTGATAGTCATTCAGAGCGGGCGCGCGCAGGTCAAGCATGGGAATGCCAGCAAATTCTTCCACGGATGCGCGGTGCAGGGTGAGCGAAAAATAATCCGGTACCACTCTGACGCGCACCGGCAAATCATGCAATTCACTCACCACTTGCGTCAGACGCTCATGGGCAGACATCGGCAAAGTGATAATCACATCATCAATTCGCTTTTCAATCGCAATCTGATGCGCCTGATCCAACGAACCCAAAACATCCTTCAGGTCAGAAAGTTTATCAGGGTCATCATCCAAAAAGCCAACCAGCTTCAATCCCAGGTACGGGTGAGCGCGGATTTGATCTACCACCAATCGCCCAACATCCCCAGCCCCCAAAATCAAAACGCGCCTTTCGCGCATTCCCTTCTCGTGTGCGTAACGGAACATCGTACGAAAGTAAAATCGCCATAAGAGTAACAGTCCATACGCCAGCAAAAAGAAAAACAGAAAAAGAAAGCGCGAAACATCCCTATAGCTAAAATAAAGGATGCCTGCCAGGGCAACCCCCGCCAGCAAACTCCCCAGGGATAAGCTACTTAATTCGTCTACAATTCGCAAGTTTTTGCGCCCATCATAGACCGCAAATAACAAAAAAACGCCAATCCAAATCGGGGGGAAGAACAGATAAAGGTCTATGGGCAAATGCACCGGCGCGGGAATCTCTTTCACAAACGAAAGAAAGCTAAGAGAAGTACGCAACTCAGACGAAACCCATAAAGCAAAGTCAATAAAAAGGAAATCCAAAAAGATGGAAGTGACCGCAAAATTCACTGAGAATCGTCTAAACATACCAACCGCCTTGCTTATTCACCATCCCACTGATAACTACATCCCAGGAATGGCTCAGAAACCACCTGACCGCCGTTTCTGGCTTTCTGCAATGCTAAAAGCATCTGTTCCGCACCCTGGCAATTCCCAGTAGAAAGCTGCTGGTAAAAATGAGCATCTAAGACCTGAAACTGACCGAAATCCTGCGATAATTTCAAGTATCCTGGCACCACTTCCATGTCAAACCCAGCGCGTTTATGGAAGCGTGCGTACATCTGCGCCAGGATCGGCGAATCGCCAATATAATTACTGACGATTAAGGTCATTAGGTCATTATAGCCTTTCTGCGCTGCCTCTTTATCTTTCTCCGCTTCCGCAATACGAATTTGATTGACAGTGATCGCCATCGGGTCTTCCGTTTGGCTTTTGCTTAACGTCACCATACGTTTAGCTTCTTCTACCTGACCGCGCAATGCCGCCTGAGAAGCCAATTGCCAGTACGGGGGGTGTTCCTTATCCTTTTCCTGCTGTTGTAAGAGCGCCTCAGCCGAAATTTCCCGCCGAAATTCGCTGCTCTGCCAGAAAGGATGGTTGATCCACTGTGGGGAAGACTGCAATACCTGTGCATACAAGGCTTTTGCATCCATGAAGTTGCCTTGTTGTTCAAAGAACCAGGCGAGGTTCAACTTATAGGTCGGCTCATATGCACTCAGGCGGATCGCCTCTTGCATGCGTGGGATCGCCAAATCAGGGCGGTTATCGTACCAATCCAAAACTGCTGCATTCGCCCACACCATCGAAAGCGAAGGCTCAAGGCGCAGCGCCTTACTAAGATGCTGCCTCGCCATAAACAAGGCAGCCGTATCTCCCGTTTGCCCCCACGCCCGTGACCAGATCAGCCCTGCTTCCACCTGATAGTACACAAAGTTCGGGTCGCGCTGCGTGCTTTGTTCAGCCAATTGAGCGGCATGCTTCCACCGCCATTGCGATGCCTCGCCCAACGCTGAATCAAACGGCGCATTTCCCCATGCCAGCCAGCCTAGCAGGACAATCGCCGCCAAAACAGGCGCAAACAACCAGTTCACCGAAAATCGGCTCGGGCAATCCTCCGCCGGTCGCACGTCTGCCCGCAGCAATGCCAGGAAAATCACCACAATCACCATGACTGGCAAGGTATTGGTGAAATCATCGAAAAGAGAATGGATTAGCCAGCCAATGATCGCGGCAAACATCGCTGTCATCTGCCAACGCCATTCAGGGATCGCCTGCCTCCGCCATTCGTTCAACCGCAAGAGACCTGCAATCACCAATCCCATAAATGCAATCAACCCAATAATTCCCTGTTCGGCAAGGGTGGTAAGAAATAAATCATGGGCATGAAAAGACCAAAAACCCGGCGGGAAAACATCCGTTACCTGCAAATAGCCATATAAGTAACGCCCCACACCAATTCCCCACCAAGGACTCAGCTTCCAAACGTTGAGCGCATCCCCCCACAGTTCCAGGCGACCGCCAAACGGGTCCGTGGCATGCGTAGGGTTGTTTGAAAACACGACCCACATTTTATAAGCAGCAAAAAGCGCAACTGCTGTTACCACAAGCCCCGCCGCAATGGTCAAAATACGATGCCGCTGGAATAAGTCCTTTAATTTGAGCCAATATTTGCTTTGCTGAAAGCCAATCAGAGCCAGAATGCCCATCCATGCGACCATCCCAAACCAGCCGCCCCGCGATGATGAAAATGGCACAGAAAGAAGATAAAACGCCATCCACAACATTGCGCCCAGGCGAATCAGACGTTTGCGCGTTCGCAACATCCAAATCAATACCAGGGGAGCCATCAGGTTAACAAACGCCATATAAAAATTTGGATGCCCCAGCACACTCACCAGGCGATACGGGTACGGCGGCATTGCCAGGGTCATGCCATTTCCCTGGAACCACTGCCAATACCAGTAATACACTTCCAGCCCCGCCATCCCCGTAACAATCCCGCTCACCACCCCAGCCCCCGCCAGAATACCATTCTTACTGAGTCCTGACTGAAACCACAAGATGAGCAAATAAAACAAGACGACAAACCCAATCGAAGTAGCTGCTTGCTCAATTCCCATACGAATATCTTTGGAAAGCGCCAAAGAGATGCCCAAGGCGAGCAGCCCCAGCAAAAGCCAGCCTTCTAAACCTGTCTGAGGTAACTTTCCTTTGTTACGGATGCCGCGCCAAGTCAAAAAGCCCAATAATCCCAGGCAAACGAGCACCGCCAGAATGATTCCCCATTCCCCCAGGTTTATATCAAAAATATTGTGAAAAATAAGAAATAAAAAAGGAAGCGTGATCGCCAAAAAGGCGACCCAGAAATTAAGACGAGAGCGGATAGGGGTAAGTACCTTCATATTAATCGGGGCTTTTCTCCTGGTTCTCTACATTGTAATGCTTTAACCCGCTCATTTGTAAGAAAATCATCCAAAGAAACCAGGGGTTATTAATAAGATACCGCCGCCAGAGCCTACCAGGTTCTGTAAGGAGGCGGAAGAGCCATTCTAACCCATTCCGCTGCAACCATCCAGGCGCTTGCTTCTTGATTCCAGCATGAAAATCAAACGCAGCTCCCACTCCAATCAGCACAGGCGCATCTAACTGAGAGCGATGATTTGCCATCCAATGCTCTTGCTTCGGTGCGCCTAAGCCCACCCAAATAATATCCGCCTGACAAGCATTCATCTGCGCAATTGCCGCCTCTTCCTCTGCCTCACTTAACGTACGGAAAGGCGGGCAATCATATCCGGCAACCTGCAACCCAGGGAATCGCTCGGTAAGGTGAGCAATTAAAATCTGCGCCACGCCCTCCGCGCCACCATAAAAATAATGACGGAAGCCCTGCGCTACCCCCGCCTCACAAACCGCCAGCATCAGGTCTGGTCCATAAACGCGCCGCACCTGCTTCTGCCCCATCCAATGCGAAACCCACACCAACGGCATACCATCCGGCGTTACCAGGTCAGCCTGATTATGAATCCGTCGCAAAACCGGATCGCGTTGGCATTCGGTGATAATATGCACGTTCGAGACGCATACATACCCGCGATGCCGCTGTTGAATCCATTCAGCGATGGTTTTTACTGCCAAAGGCATCGTTAATTGGCTGACCCCTACCCCCAAGATATTGGTCCGCGCGACAAAAGGCGCCATAATCCCTCTTCTCAACAAAGCTCTAAGGAACTCTGGGAATGGGCGTGTTA
Source organism: Anaerolineales bacterium (assembly GCA_038206515.1). Classification (GTDB taxonomy): domain Bacteria; phylum Chloroflexota; class Anaerolineae; order Anaerolineales; family Anaerolineaceae; genus DSYU01. The sequence continues at coordinate 6,000 of JBBRAT010000012.1, forward strand.
GTGGTTGAGAGAGAATATCTTTCTCTCTCAACCACTAACACGCCCATTCCCCATAAACCATCTTTAATCTTTGATCTCAGTTGGGTTCTGAAACCAACCGAGCTGTTCCTGCGGGGGAACTTTGGCGCGAAGGGCAATTTCGCGCCGCCATCGCTGAATCCGCGCCCAATTTCGGCGCAAAGTTACAAAAGCTTGTAAGGAATGGCGTTCAAAGAAGAGTAAATAAACCAGAATCTGCACATCATAAAGCAAAATAAAGAAGCCATCGCGTTGCCAACCTGCTTTGCTTTCATTTTTAAGCAGCAATAAATACCGATTCTTCACCGCATGAAAGCGCACCTCCGCAGCGATCCCTTTGCGCCTGCCTGGCTGAAAAGTACGCCGGTGATAGGCAACCGCCCCCGGAATATAAACACACCGCCAGCCCAAAATTCGCGCTCGCCAGGCAAGGTCTACATCTTCTTTATGCGAATGGAACAGTTCATCAAAATACTCTCCATCCACAGAGATGTCTTCTAACATTGCCCGCAAATAGATGGGAGCAGCCCCATCCACTCCAAACACCTCTCCCGTGCGATCATACTGCCCTGTGTCCACCTCTCGAAAGCCACGTAGATATTGCCGCCGCTTGCGGTCCAAAAATAAACCGGTCGAATCAAACCGGCGCGGCTGGTCTTCAGGCGTTCCCAAATAAAGACGGGTTGCCGCCATGCCCACGCCCATATCCCTTCGCATCTGCTCCACCACGATAGCAATATACCCCGGTTCCAAAATCACATCCGGGTTGAGCGGCAGGTAATATTCGCCATGTGAAGCGTGGATCGCCTGATTATGCCCCCCACAAAAACCGCGATTCTCTTGATTGCGAATCACCGTTGCTTGTGGAATACTTTGGGCGATGATCCGCAATGAATCATCGCCCGAAGCGTTATCTACCACAATATATTCAACATTCAGGTACGTCTGCGCAGCAAGCGCCTTCAGGCAGTTTGGTAAATCACCGGCGCTGTTCCATGTGACCAAACCAACTGATACAAGTGGTGGCGTCAATTTTTATCGTTTCCAATCTTCTATGGATGCGCCCGTTGTGTACTTCTTTTTCCATAAAATAGAGGGGCGCACCCCCTCTATTTTATGGAAAAACAGAAGCCTTATTTATGTACTACATCTGGCAAAAACGACTTGTGCAAACGTAGAACGCCATTCAAGGTAAAGTTGACATTGGTGTTATTCGCAGTTAAGGTGACCTGTTGATTCACAGGGGTGAAGGTGAAGGGATCATACGAGGGTGTTACCGTATAGACTCCCGTCTTCAACTGGGTAATTTGATACTGCCCAAGAGCATCCGTCAAGGCTTCTCCCGCTACCGCATTCAACGAATTGATAATCACGATACGCGCGTTTGGAACGGGTTTGTGGTTCAGGTCCGTCACCTTACCCGAGAGAATATAAGTAGAAACAACCTGAAGCTCGCCGATAAAATCAGGCGTGGTGTTGTTCGGGGGAACGTTCACCGCAGAAGAACTGGGCGTAAATAGATAACCCGTCAAAGTAGGCGTCACAATGTATTGCCCACCCGGCAAATTATCAAACTTAAAATGCCCATTCTGGTCCGTTTGAGCCGTTAGGGTTGGCTGCGTTGTGCTGGTAAGAGTGATCGTAACCCCTTGCAAACCAACCTTATTTGTGCCTACCTTAACATACCCATCCACGGACGAAGAAGTAACGATGTTATAAGGAATCGTTCCCCATGGGGTAAACGTCACCCGATCACTCACCGGCACGCCTTTACCATTCGGGTTCGTGTTCAGATTATTGGGTCCACTGGCATCTCCCCAATAATTATTCCTGGCGTCCAAAACCTGAGTAGTGAGGTTATTGATCCCGAAAGTAGTGGCAGGCACAAAATCATTCTCATAAATTTTGATGGTTAAATGCCCTGAACCGCCAGCCGTTTGCGCCAAGAGGTGGGTGTCGTTATCCATAAAGATGTTATGATGGATTTCCGACAGGATATCCCCATTGTTTTCAATAGAGAGGGTAAGCCCGGTTGTATTCTGAGAAAACGTGCTATACGTAACCATCGGGTTGATATTTTGGTTTAGCTCACCCGCAAAGTGAATATTCAGCCCATCCGTTGCGTATTTGAGTACGGAATGGTTAAAGTTCGTAGCGCTGCTGCCCAGGTATACCCCTAACCAATCTCCCTTGTGAGGAACGGTGGTGCCATTATCCACGTTCGTATCACCGCCCACGGTATCGTCATTGATCGAAGTCCAGATGACCGGGTCCGTTTGCGTCCCTTGCACATCCAAACTTCCCATCGCGTCCACCTTAAACCCCGCACCAATCTTAATAATTGTACCAGATTGAACTGCCATCGAGGTACCGCTGGCATTTTGATAGCCAATGTACAGGTTCGGGTCAACCTTATCCGCGCGCCCATCCAGGTAGAGGGTTAAGGGATAGTTGCCCACGACAGCGTATGTCAGCCCCGCAATTTGCGGGAGTGTGCCGCTGTTATTAAAGACACCACCCAGCCCAATTGGCGGACGAATGCTACCGATAATGCTAATGCCGCCCGAACTCGTTTGCGGTGGCGGCAACAGAGCTTCATCAGCCGGATGACTGCCAGGTTGGATCGTCACCTCAGGCATTTTCGGCAAAGTGAGGGTAGGCTTCTCTTGCGAAGTGAGCGTCATTGAAGAAACGCCCGTTGAACCTTCTTCAATCGTATTTCCACTCACAAAATTCGGGTAGGATGTCCCGCCCAAGAAAATGGGATAAACCAGATCATTCTTGAAATGTACATTCGTTAAGCTTGGCAGAATACGCCCAGTCGTATAATCCTGCGCAAAAGTCAGCAAGCCGTAATCGTTGCCCGTAAAATTCAAATTGCTTAGGGTAGAAGTAATATCTCCTGCCCCACCATTCGGGTTAAGGCTATTTTTACCACAATCAACCGCTGTCTTTTTATCACACTCAATCGCCAATATCGCCCCGGCGTAGTTGTTCTCCAGCGTGCTATCTATAATCGGCGTGTTAATTGAAGTATTGGCTGGACCCATATAGATCACGCCCAACCCGGCAGTAGCATATCGCACGACCAGGTCATGGAATCTATTCACCTTATAGGGCGTATCAATCACCCACACGGTTTTCCAATCGCTCTTTGCCGGGCTAGTAAGCGCGGCGTCTGCATTCGTATCCCCGCCAATCGTATCATCGCGATAGGAAGTAAAGTAAATGGGTTTGGCGCTGGTGCTTTGCAAATCAAATAAACCATAATTGTAAATAGATTTATTGATGTCTAATTTGACAACAAGTCCCGCTGGCAATTTCAACACAGCCTTGCCGCCCCCAACGTCAACTGCGGTAATATCCCCAAGCACAACGTAAGGGAATATCTTACCGCCATCCCCAACCACAGCATCCCAGGTGCAAGTTTTGCTGCCCCCCCACCAACCAGATAACCCGATCCCCTTATGATAACTATTGCTAAACGTATTCAAGGCGAGCGGATCATACGTGACGGAGGTTGTTCCGCCAAAGTACATCGGGAACTCTGAACTGGTATCAAAAGTATTCCCTTTTACCGTTGGAAACGCTCCGCCGTATCCAGAGTGGGGATCAAAAAACGTATATAAGCCATAATTATTATGGCTGATCACATTATTAGAGATCGTGGAGGTAATATCACCTGTGGAGACAATCGACAACTGAATACCATGCACATTCTCCTGAAATGTATTATTCGTCACCGCCGGGAAGATGTTCGTTCCCCCGCCATTGTAAACAATTACGCCCGCATTCGCATACTTTGAAATGACATTTGCAAAAGTAGTGCCGTTGTTTTCAATATAAACCGAATCCCAATCTCCACGCGCAGGAACAGTTACGCCGGCGCCATCCCCATTGGTATCATCATAAACATCATCCAGGAAGGACGTAAAGGTAATCGGCGTAGAACCAGTCGAGAGAAGTTTGAGGTTGCCAATGGCTTCGATGTATTTCTTACTCTTTACCTTAATCAAAGTGCTATCCGGGATTGTCACCGTAGCGCCCAACACAACGGTAACGTTATCCTCCACCGCATACGGAAGCGTTATCCCTTCCCCCGTCACTTTTTGCCAGGTCACATTCGCATTCCAATACCCTGAAAGACCAATGGCGCGGTAGTGATTGCTCGTAAACGTATTGACACCAAATACAGGCTGCGCGGTGCCGCCCAGGTAAATCGGATAATAGGTACTCTTTGAGAAAGTATTCCCGTTTAAAGAAATGCGCACCACCCCCGTAGGCACCACCCCCGTAACGCTTGGCTGCACAAACGTACCAAGTCCATAGTCATTGTTGGTAAATTTTGAATTGGTGATTGAAGAAGCCAGGTTGCCACTGCTTTTAATGATAAAGTACATCCCATAAATGTTATTATCTGAAAGCACGTTGGTAATCGGCGGGCTATATGCAGTCGTGCCCTCATTAGCAAAGTAAAAACCATATTTTGAATAGCGCACCACAAGATCATGGATATTAATAAGCGGATTACTAAACACCACAGAATCCCAATCGCCGTGTTGTGGGAGAGTAGTATCGCTATTAGTATCCATTTTATACGTATCATCGCGATAAGAAGTAAAAACAATGGGGCTACTCGCCGTGGACTTAAAATCCAGAATGCCTTGAACATCCAGATAATAAAGCGGCTTTTTCACAGGAACTTGAGAAGGGGTATCAAACTTGAACACAATGCCTGCGGGTATTGTAATTTTTGCCGTAGGAAGAACGGTCGTAATGCTTTCCACTACATAAGGCATTACAACCCCACCATCCCCAACAATTGCGGGCCAGCTGCCGGTTTGATCCCACGTGCCAGCCAAACCAATGGCAGGGTGAACATTTAAGTCAAAGGTGTTGCTGGTAAAAGTTGGATAGCTGGTACCTTCTAAGAAAATTGGAAATCCCTGGTTATGAGTAAAGCGATTCTGCCCAACAAGTCCGGTATTGATGGCATTGATCGCTTTGATCGGGTCGCTCCCTGCGTAAAAACCTAACCCATTCTGGTTGGTATCAAAAACACAGTTCGTTACAGAAACATTAAAAGTTTGGTCTGCATTCAAAAATTGCAGACCAAACAACCCGTACTTAAATACCGCATTATCAAAGGAGTTAAGATTGTTATAGATGTATAACCCGCTCCAATCAAAAGCCTTTGGCTCAAGGTCAGTTCCATCCCCATTGGTATCCTGATTATCCACCAGATCATCCGCCCAGGAAGTAAACGTCATCTTGCCCTGTGCGTTCAGCTTGCCGCCCAGACCATTGACTGCAATCCACAGACGATCTTTTTCGAGGGGAGTGATATACGCCTTAATAATTAGTCCATCCGGGATGGTTACGATGGCATTTACATTGAGAATGTTTCGTAATACATACGGCAAAATTTTGCCATCTTGCTGAGAATAAGAGACTTTGGGCCAGGTGCCATCTTGCACAAAATTACCGCCCAAGCCAATCCCCACATGCCCAACGCGCCCACCTACATCCGCATATCCAGAGAAGGTATTATTCACATAAGTGGGATATGCCGAGCCATTCAAGAAAATGGGCAGGTCATGGTTGTTGTTGAAATCGTTATTGCTCAACATGGGCAACGAGACGCCCGTGTGAGAACCCGAAAGTTCGGTATAAAAGCCGAAATCATTCCCTGTGAATACATTATGCTCAATGACTGAGGTAATATTGCTGTTCGAGTCAATATCTAAATAAAGACCATAGGAATTATTGCTAAAGGTATTGGTCGTGATGTGCGGATTAATATCTTGAGTGGTTGTATTAATCACGCTCAAGCCTGTATTCGCATACTCCACGACGACATTTTTAAATTCTTGGCTGCTGCTATAAATTTTGATCGTATTCCAATCGTTGGCTGCTGCACTGGTGTTTCCCCCGTCCCCATTGGTATCATTATAACCACCCGCATTATCATCACGAATGGAAGTAAATGTCACTTTGCCAGCATCCGGCAGGGCGAGAGAGCCAAACACATCTAACCCACCCCCATATGTTCCCCCTTCGTTAAATTTAACAATTGTGCCGCTTTCAATCGTCAAGGTGACGCCACTTTTAATCGTAAGCATCCCCGTGACAACATGAATATTATTCGCGTGCCAGGTGACGTCACTCGCAATATCCGCTGTCTCGCATACGACTCCTGCATGAGGAACGCAATAATACGCAGCAGAGACCGGTTGGTGATAAGCACCTAAGCCAATCACGGCGATGCACAAGCTTACAAAGAAGCTGCCCCACCGATGAATATTCCCAAAAGCAATACTTTTCTTCACAGCGCCCTCCGATAGTGTAGAAAACAGTTGATCAACGCACAAAATGTAGAGAAATTCCATTTTTAATATACTCTGGTTCATCAGGTCTTAAACACGCTTTCACTTACGTCACTTCCATTCCACCATCCCTTAAAATAAAGAACTCTGGGAATTAGCCTAAAATAGACATGTTTGCAAGTCTTTATAAATCTTCAGCAAGTGAGTAATGTACTCTTGCTCATTAAATTGATGGACAACAATTTGGCGGGCTTCCTCAAGCAAAAAACGATGGTTTCGCCCATCTTCGTATGCTTCCAGCATAAGCTCTGCCAAACGCATAGCATCCATATTAGAATCTAACTTAAAAACCTGTTCTGCGAAAGTACCTTTATAACTATCTAACAAAATTGAAATGACAGGTTTTTCACAGGCAGCTGCTTCGAGGAAAGTGACCGGAAAAGTATCACGGCTGGGCACATTCACCACAAAATCCACAGCCGCGTAAATTTCAGGCAAACGCTGCGGCGGCACTTGCTCTACCCAACGGACATGATCCTGTAGCTGTAAACGAACAATCTCTGCCTCTAGTCGCTGCCGATACGCAGAGTCAACCTGGTTATATACTTTAAAAATTAAATACGTGGGTTGTTCAAGAACCTGATTTACTTTCGCAAAGGCATGGAGGATGAGTTCATGCTGATAAAGTTCATCCAACGCGCGCGCCGAAAGAAACAGGGTAGCGTTTTGCTCCACCTGCCATTTCTCTCGCCAGGCAACTGCTTCCTGCGCATACCCAGGGCGGAATAAATCCGTATCTACCCCCAAATGCGCCAATTCCGTATGCAATGCCTGCCCCGCCACCTGCTCACATCGCGCTTTCATCCAGGGCGCATCAATAATCACGCTCTGCGCGCCGCGCAACGCCTGCGCCACCCATTGACGATCTCCCTCTTTTGCCCCTGGCAGAAAGCAATTATTTACGTCTGACCCTAACACCGACACCACCACCGGCGTTCCCCCCACCTGCTCGGCGTACACCGCGTTACAATCCACCCAATGCACATGGATCACATCCGTCTTGAATCGCCGGGCCGCCCAACGCAAATAGGGAATAATCACCCCCTGCGCCACCAGCTTGCCTGCCCACGCCCCTATTTTTCGATCAATACACTTGCTGGCAGTTGGATATAGCAGAAAAGAATACCCCTCCCGCCCCTGCGGATAAGGGTTAACGGAATCTACATATAAAACCTGGCAGCCCTGCGCTAATAATTGGTTAAGCGGTCGGATGCCATGCACCAGACCACGCGCCCCCAGCATCATCACTCTCATCGCCGTTACTTCACTTCTGCGCTCAGGTCAGGCGCGGCTCCAAATTGAATTTTGGCATATACGCTTCCCCAGCGCGCATCCACCTGACTAACCCCATAAATCGCGCTCTGCCCCACTTCAAAACGGATTGTATCGTCCGCGCGGGCGTAATAGTGCCCTTGCGGGTTGGTAAACCACAAATCCATCCGGTAAAAGCCAGCAATATAAGGGATTTTGCATAGCTTTACATCAAAAACCATTTCCCCTTGATGAAATGGATCAAGTAATATCCCCTGCTCCACTGAACTAACCGAAGTGAGGAGAACCCCTTGCTCAGTGTGGATTCCAATTCCCACCGCAGGGTGATGAATTTCTTCATTCACGCGCATCCGCACATGAATGGTCACATCTTCATTCGTCAGCGGTAATATATTTTCCTCACCGCTTTGATTGGTGACGGAATAAGAGAGCAGCTCAATCTGCCCATCGCCTTTAATGGGAAGTCCATCAAAACTGCCTGCACTGCTTTCGCGAAGAGGATGCGCGTACATCTCTAACACCTTTTGGGTTGGACCGTTTTGCGCAATCCGCCCATGCTCTAACAAAATACAGCGTTGGCAAAATTCCCCAACTGCCACCATATTATGGCTGACGAGTAACACCGTGCGCCCTTCTGTAGCAACGTTATTGATTTTCCCCAGGCATTTCTTCTGAAACGCCGCATCCCCCACTGCCAGAACTTCATCCACAATGAGAATCTCAGGGTCCAGGTGGGCAGCCACCGCAAACGCCAAGCGCACGTACATCCCACTGGAATATCGCTTGACGGGCGTATCAATAAACTCTTCCACCTCAGCAAAATCGAGAATTTCATCAAATTTGCGGCGGGTTTCGGCGCGACTCATGCCCAAAATCGCGCTATTTAAAAAGATATTTTCGCGCCCCGTCAGCTCAGGGTGAAAGCCTGTGCCAACTTCCAACAAGCTGGCGATTCGCCCCTTCACTTTCACCTGTCCATAGGTTGGCGCAGTAACGCGCGACAGAATCTTCAGAATGGTACTCTTCCCCGCCCCATTTCGACCAATAATGCCGACCACTTCACCTTGCTGCACATCAAAACTCACATCCCGCAGCGCCCAAATAAACTGACCTTGCATGGATGCCGGGTCTTTCTCACTCTTCGCCACCAACGGATCAGGCTGATTGCGCATGGATGCCCAAAACCGCGCCGCATCCGATGAAAACGTGCGATGACTAATGACCCCCAGGGCGTAAAATTTGCTCACATTTTCAACTGAAATAACCGTGTTCATGCCCTACACCCGATCCATAAAGTTATTTTCCACCTGATTAAACATCAGCACGCCCGCCATGACCACCACAATGGTAAAAATAATGCTGTAGATCATCATCCCCAGGCTTAATTCGCCCTGTCCCAAAAAGGCGTAGCGGAATGTTTCCATCAGCGGAGTAATCGGGTTCAGCGCCAGCAGCCAACGATATTGCTCCGGCACGCTGGAAAGCGGATAGATCACCGGCGTAGCGTACATCAGCAACTGCACCCCAAAGATCACAATCATTTGCAAATCGCGGTAGGCGGTGGTGAGAGAAGATATGATAATCCCCAACCCCAACCCCTGCCCTGCCATAATCAGCAGCAGCAGCGGCGTAAGCAAAATAAACCAGTTCGGGCGGACGTAAGCGTTCACCTGACTGTAATAAATCACCCCCACTACAAACAACGCAAACTGAATGCCAAAGGTAATCAGGTTGGAAATTAGCACTGAGATGGGCGCGGTCAGGCGCGGAAAATACACCTTGCCAAAGATGGGCGCATTGCCAATAAACGTGGTCGCCGTTTTGGTCAGGCAGCTGGAAAAATAGCCCCACAATACCGTCCCCGCCAGGTAAAACAAAAATTGCGGCACGTTATTGGTCGAAAGATGGGCGATATTTCCAAAAATTACCACGTAGGTGAGGGTCGTCAGCACCGGCTGGATCAGAAACCAAACCGGTCCCAGCACCGTCTGCTTGTAATAAGACACAAAGTCGCGCCAGACGAATAAAACAATTAAATCGCGGTAATCCCACAATTCCCGCAGGTTGATTTCATACCACGCTTTACGCGGGCGTAAGATCATTGTCCATTGAGGTTGTTGCATAAGAATTATCCTATCCAAAACGGTAGCATCAGGGTTTTGACCAGATAAACAAATAATCTCGCAAATCCACATCCCCTGGGCGTTCGTGATCGTAAGAATAGCGCAGCAAGCCGCATAAATGACCCAGCCAGCGTGCCATCCCCAGATTAAAACTCAACTTATGACCGACTTTTTCCACCCAATGACGATAACGTTGCAGAATATGCACCTTCGTAGTGACAAATCCCGCCGCCTCAAAATCACGGGTGAAGATAGCGGAAGGCTGATCCACATACATTTCCACGTTCCAAACCTGCCCGCCCGGCTTTAATACCCGGTATAACTCACGCGCAATCTGATCATACACCGGCTTCTCGATAAATAAGCTATAGCGCAGCACGCCACACACCCACACCGCATCCACCGATTGAGACACAAGGGGAATTTGGATTCCATCGGTTAATAAAGGAAGCGCCGCACCTGAAAGACCAATTTCCAGGGTCTTCTGAATCATCTCCAGCGTGATTTCTGTGCCAATGACGCGAAAGCCCTTCTCCAGAAAAAAGCGCGTAAACCGCCCCGTACCGAACCCAAAATCAAGAATCAGTCCATTCGAAGGCAGTTTCCCATTTTTTACCAGAGCGGAAGCCGCCACCCTGTGAATGGCGTGCATAAACCCGTTATACGCGGGGCTGCCGGTTGGGGAAATCACCGCGTTCAGCTCCCCCAAACGCGCGCGTTCCGACCATGCCAACCCCTTCGTTTGAAATTTCCCCAATTCGTCTGGCATTCCTACTCTCCTCTCCCCAACAGCTTCAATGCAGGCTTCCATAACGGATTCACCCATTGGAATTTCCAGTTTTCTACCATTTCAGCGCCCCAATAGGATTTAAAATCCGCTAAATTCTTAATCCCCCCGGATGCACCTAGATTAAAGGAAGTACAGCCGCAGGAAATTGCCCAGCGAATCGCTTCATCAATCAGCAAACTAGTTGGATAAGCAGAATCCGCTTCACGATCCGCCGCGCCATGCCAATAAAGAACCGACTCGCCATCTAAAAGGAAGACGCCCCCAGCAATGATTCTCTGCTGCCGTTCTACCATCAACAGACGGACATTCTGTTTAAGTTTGCAGAGCGCAAGAAATAACTCAAGCAGATAAGGGTTCGCCCTGTCTTTGAGCGTCACCAGTTTTTGATGCACCGCATAATAGTCCGCTACATCTTGCGGGGTGACTGCTTCGCGCACCACCAAATCAGACTGGCGCGCCTTTCGCACCTGATAGCGGATCGTTTTGGTAAATCCTCCAAAAATCTCCTCGTAACTTTTCCCGCGCAGAAAGATCACATGGGTAGCGGTCTTTTGGGGTAGCAACCCAGTGGCAATCAGCGCGCGTGCCAGAGCGGGTTGATCGAACCGCACCGTCCAGGTGAATTTTAGTTGATTTACTCGCCGCAGATGGGATAATATTCCCGCCACCACCTTGGGCAAATCCGCCTCCGCGCAATTTGGAGCGGCATATAACCCCGCTGGACCAAGCGAAGTGACCCACAATCCTGGAAATTTCCGGCGTGCCACCCCATAAAAGCTTTCTCCTACGCTCTGCTGCGTAGGAATATGCACAACTCTTTCCGCCGGCATCCCCTCTGCCCAGGCGCGCGTAAAGGCTTGCGAAGAAAACAAGCCAGGGTAGGTGATGGGCATGGGTAATCCGTTCATTTTGTCAGGATAAATACTTAGAAAGCCTCTGAATTATAACGTCACTCAGGCATACTTCCGGTTAACAAAACCGCAAAAGAGAGGGTGAAACCCAAGAAAAGACGGATATTTTCTTCCATAAAAGGAAATATCCGTCTCTTAATTCCATTGTTCCCTTGAAAGGGATAGCAGCTTACAGGATAAATCTGCCGTTCTGATAAATCGTCTCGCCATCTGCGCGGATGCTGGCGGATTTCGTTAGATCGCAGATCATATCCCAATGGATCACGCTCTGACTGCGGCTGCCGGTTTCGGGGTAGCCCGCGCCAAGCGCCATGTGGAACGTGCCGCCAATTTTTTCGTCAAACAAAATATTGCGTGTGAAGCGGTCAATTTCAAAATTCGTGCCAATGGCAAATTCGCCCACAAAGCGCGCCCCAGCATCTGTATCCAACATTTTCTCAAGCAGTGCCTGATTGGTACGGGCAGTCGCTTTCACTACCTTACCTTGTTCAAATGTCAGCTCCACGCCTTCCACAATCTGCCCGGCGTAAATGGCGGGATAAGTGAAGCGCACCCACCCTTCCACCGAATCCTCTACCGGACCGGTGTAAATTTCGCCATCCGGCAGGTTATGATGCCCGCAAGAATTGAGGAAAATACGGTCGTGGATGGAAAGGCGCAGGTCAACATCCTGCCCTTGCACCACCAGCTGATCATGCCCCTGAATCAAGTCAATGTAACGCTGCTGTTCTTTTTCAACGCCCTGCCAGAAAACCACCGGATCGACAGTCTGGTCATCTACGTGGCAGGCGTGGTAGAGGAAGTTCTCATAATCGCGCAAACCCATTTCGGCTTCCATTGCATACGCCTGGGTGGGGAATTGCGTGCTGATCCAGCGCAGCTTCCCCTCCGCGGCGCGGCGGAACACGGCTTTTTGTAAGACCGCCATTGCCTTTTGGCGGCGCGCCATTTTCACCGGATCTACGCGGCTGAGGGCGCGGGTATTTGCCTCGGAGTAAATGCGAATGCGCGCATTAAACTGCTCAACTGCCATGTGATGCAGCGCGGGGACGTAATCCAACTGGTCGTCGTTGGCTTCGGCGTATAAGATTTCTTCTTGCGCAGGCAGACTGAGCAAAATATGCGGATGCCCCCCGCGCTGCAATACGCGGCGGTAAAGCTGTTCAATTAGTTCTTCGGCGGCGGTGGACGCTTCTAACAGCACCTTATCGCCGGGTTGAATATTGACGGAATAATCGACCAACACCTGGGCAAATCTCTGAATACGCGAATCGCTCATATTCCCCTCCGAGAAGATAAACTCGAATTATTATACACCTTTTGCGCGTCCAGCCTTGCCCTTACGGTATAATGAACGGCTAACTACACTAAAAAAGGAACTGCTCAGGCAACCCCGCGTATTTGTAATGGCATCCCAGCCGTGTAGTGGCTTCCGGCCGGAAGCCACTACACGGACTGGAACATCTGAGCAATAACCAAAAAGGGATGAATGATGAAGCAACTCCTCCAAAATATTCGCGACGGCAAAACGCAGGTAGTGGATGTCCCCTGCCCGGCTGCGCGCCCCGGCACCGCCCTCATTCGTACCGCCGCTTCGCTCGTTTCCGCAGGCACAGAACGCACCCTGGTTTCCTTTGCTGAAAAAAGCCTGCTTGGCAAAGCCCGATCACGCCCTGACCTGATGCGCCAGATGGTGGATAAAGCCCGCCGCGAAGGGCTGCTGCCCACGGTTCAAGCTGCCTTTAATCGCCTGGATCAACCTATGATGTTAGGATACTCCTCCGCTGGCACCATTATTGATCTGGGCAGCGGCATGGATGGCTTTCAGGTGGGGGATCGGGTGGCTTGCGCGGGGGGAAATGCTGCCGTACACGCCGAATATGAAGTTGTTCCACGCAATTTGCTGGCGCGCCTGCCGGATAACGTGGATTTTGAATCGGCTGCCTTCACTACCCTGGGCGCAATTGCCCTGCATGGCTTCCGCCTGGCGCAGCCACAGCTTGGTGAGCGCGTGGTGGTTATTGGCTTGGGGCTGCTGGGACTATTGGCAGCCAGTTTAGCGCGCGCGGCAGGCTGCCCGGTGATGGGTATAGAAGTCAACCCAGCGCGGGTGGCGTTGGCGCAAAGCATGGGCTTTCAGGCAGTGGTGCGCAGCTCCGCGGAAGATGCAGTACGCACCTTCAGCCAGGGCTTGGGCGCAGATATCGTTCTCATTTGCGCCGATGCCCGCTCCAATGATCCCATCGAACTGGCAGGCGTACTCTCTCGTGACCGCGCCCGCGTGGTGGCGGTCGGCGCAGTGGTGTTGGCATTGCCGCGCAAAGTGTATTATGAAAAAGAGTTATTCTTCCAGGTCTCGCGCTCCTACGGTCCCGGTCGTTATGACCCGGCTTACGAAGAACGCGGGCAAGATTACCCGGCTGGCTTTGTGCGCTGGACGGAAGGGCGCAACCTGCAAGCCTTTGCGCAGCTTTTGGGCGAAGGCAAAGTGGATGTCAAGCCGCTCATCAGCCACCGTTTTGCCATCGAGCAGGCTCCGCAAGCCTATGACCTCATCACCGGCAAGCTGAAGCAGCCCTTCTTGGGAGTATTAATTACCTATGCGCAGGATAAAGCAACCCCATCACGCCAAATCACCCTGCCCGGCTTTGCCGCCCCGCAGCCCGTAGCCTCTGGCAGCCTGGCGTTGGGCGTATTGGGCGCAGGCAATTACGCCAACGCCGTCTTTTTCCCGAACGTCAAAAAAGTGGGCGGCGTGCAACCCGTAGTGATCGCCTCCGCACAGGGTGTCAGTGCGCGACATGCTGCCGCACGTTTTGGCTTCGCCCAAGCCAGCACCTCGGAACAAGCCGTGCTGGAAAGTAACACAGTCAACGTGGTTGCCATCCTCACTCGGCATCAACATCACGCCCGCCAGACCCTGGCAGCCCTGCGTTCCGGCAAAGCCGTTTTCTGCGAAAAACCGCTCGCCATCCATCCCTCTGAATTGGATGAAATCGCTAACGCTTTATCGCAGGAGAATTTGCCGCTCTTGATGGTTGGTTTTAACCGCCGCTTTGCCCCCTTTGCGCAGAAGCTCGCCGCTTTCTTACAAGACCGCACCCAGCCCCTGGTCGCCTATTATCGCGTCAACGCCGGCTTTATCCCTGCCCAACACTGGACGCAAGACCCGGCGGTCGGCGGCGGACGCATCATCGGAGAAGGCTGCCATTTTGTGGATTTCCTCAGCTTCTTAGTGGGGCAAACGCCGGTGAAGGTCTACGCCCAGGCGTTGCCAGATGGCGGACAGTATCACCAGGATAACGTGATTGTCACCCTCACCTTTGCGGATGGCTCGCTCGGCACGCTGGAATACCTGGCGAATGGCGATAAAAGTTACCCCAAGGAGCGCGTAGAAGTCTTTTGCGGCGGCAAAGTAGGCATGTTGGACGATTACCGCCGCCTGGAAGTCATTCAGAATGGTCAGCGTCATTCCTGGCAGGCGCGTTTAGGGCAGGATAAGGGGCATAAAGCTGCCTGGCAAGCCTTCCTGAACGCCGTCCAAGCTCACTCCGCGCCACCCATCCCTTACGCGCATCTAATCGGCGTCACCCGCACCACGTTTGCCATTATGCAGTCCCTGGAAGAGGGTCGCGCCGTCCAGATTGCATGAGTATCCGGCGCAGCTTGCAGCGGATTCAGCAGAAGGTGAGCGCAGCGCAGCAGCTTGGGGTACGCCAGATTGCTTGGTATGGAATATACCAGTCCGGTCTACGCAGCGGATTATGGCGCGCCTTAACGCCTGCTCATCGCCAGCCTAAACAGATGCCCGCATCCGCGTTGACGGTGCAGCCGCTTTTTACCCTGCCCGATGCCGATACGCTGCAAACCTTGCTCGGCGCACGCATGGAAGAAGTAATTACCGAAGCGAATGAAATCACCAGTGGAAAGGCGCGCTTGTTTGGGTCATCGCCTGTCCCCCTTGACCTGACCCCCGCCCCGCCCCTGGCGCACTGGAGCGATTACGAAACCGGCAAAGCGCGCTGGCAGGCGGAAGACATAAAATTCATCTGGGAAGGGGCGCGTTTTGGCTGGGTGTATCCGCTGGGACGAGCTTACCGGCTAACCAACGATGAACGGTACGCCACCGCCTTCTGGCAATCCTTTGAGGCATTTCAGTCTGCCAATCCAGCCCCGATGGGACCAAATTGGGCATCCGCCCAAGAAGTCGCGCTCCGGTTGATTGCCTTTATCTTTGCCGCGCAGGTTTTTCACGCTTCCCCTGAAAGCACGGAGGTCAGAAAGCAGGCTCTGGCAGTTTCCATCGCCGAACATGCCGCGCGTATCCTGCCTACCCTCAGCTATGCCCGCGCGCAGCATAATAATCACTTATTAACTGAAGCCCTGGGGCTGTGGACGGCTGGCAGCTTCCTGCATCAGCACCCCCAATCCGCCCGCTGGCGCAAAACCGGGGCGGATGCCTTTCGAGATGGATTGCTTCGTCAAATCTCCCCCTCTGGCGTCTATGCGCAATACAGCCTGAACTATCACCGCCTGATGCTGCAAGCCGCGCTGCTTGCAAAATCCTTCGGCTTGCCCCTGGGCGCAGCAGCGGAAAGCCGCCTGGCGGTCGCCTCTCGTTGGCTGATCGCCCAGGTAGATGTGCGTTCCGGCGCAGCCCCCAATTACGGCTCCAATGACGGCGCGCACATCCTGCCCCTGGCAAGCGGCGGCTTTGCCGATCACCGCCCCACGGCTCAGGCTGCCGCGCGCGCCTTTTTACACACAGCCGCTTACCCCGCTGGCGTTTGGGATGAGTTATGCCTCTGGCTAGGCATCCCCACCCCGCCCACTGACTTGACCCGATCCACCGGCAGTTGTCCCTCTGTGTTGCGCCTGGGCAAAGAAGACAGTTGGGCAATCCTCCACGCTGAAACCTACCGCAGCCGCCCTTCTCACGCCGATCAGCTCCATGTGGATCTATTCTGGCGCGGGCAAGCGGTGACGCTGGACGCAGGCACATACCGCTACACTGCCCCCGCTCCCTGGCAGAACGCACTTGCAAGTACGCGCGTGCATAACACCGTCATGGTGGATGACGCAGATCAAATGCAGCGCGCCGGGCGTTTTTTATGGATTGATTGGGCGCAGGCGGAAGTTCTCAGCATCAGTAACGAAAAAATCGCAGCGCAGCATCACGGCTACGAACGCCTGGGCATCCTCCACCGCCGCACGCTCACCCGCCTGGGCGCGGATGGTTGGCGCATCACCGATGACCTGACCCCCACCCTGCCCGCAGCCCGCAGCAAACTGCACGCCTTTCGCCTGCACTGGCTGCTGCCCGACCTGCCCTGGTCGCTCCTCCCTGACGCGAACCCGGGGAAATTTTGCTTGCAATTCGGTTCTGCTGAAGAAGTCCCTTCCATGAAATTAACGCTGAATGCTTCTCAGCCCGCTGAACTCACCCTGACTCGCGCCGGAATCAGCCTGTCAGGCAATCCATCCGTGCAGCCCATAGATGGCTGGTTCTCCCCAACGTATGCCCACAAGCAGCCCGCCTTATCTTGCGCCCTCACCTGTACAACCTCACAGCAGCTCCAATTCGTAACAGACTGGAAACTAAGGTAAAATTCCACGCATGCACATTTTGCTCATCCATCAGGCTTTTGCAGCCCTCAACGAAGCAGGCGGCACCCGCCATTACGAATTGGCGCGTTGCTTGGTGGAGCGTGGGCATCGCGTGACCATTATTGCCAGCCACATCAGCTACCTGACCGGCAAATCGCGCGCGCAAAGTCTGCATTGGCTCGAAAAACAAACCCCCGAACCCGGCATCACCCTCTTACGCAGCTATACCTACCCAGCTTTCCATCGCAGCTTTGTGCATCGCGTCCTCAGCTTCCTCAGTTTTATGATTTCTTCCTTTATTACCGGTTTGGGTGTGAAAGAGGTAGACCTGGTATGGGGAACTTCACCGCCCATCTTTCAGGGGGTGACCGCCTGGCTATTGGCGCGGCTAAAGGGCGTTCCCTTCCTCTTTGAAATCCGCGACCTGTGGCCCGCCTTTGCCATTGCCATTGGCGTACTGCGCAACCCCCTCCTCATCCGCATGTCCCTGTGGCTGGAACGCTTTTTATACCAACATGCCGA
Organism: Anaerolineales bacterium; assembly: GCA_038206515.1. Classification (GTDB taxonomy): domain Bacteria; phylum Chloroflexota; class Anaerolineae; order Anaerolineales; family Anaerolineaceae; genus DSYU01. The sequence goes on from JBBRAT010000012.1 coordinate 23,629, forward strand.
CCGGGTCATAGTCAATTCGCCTGGCTTCTTGCAGCACGTCACCGAGCGCGGAGCGCGGCGCGTAGAACTCATCCCCAATGGCGCAGACCCAGAAATGTTCCATCCCACTTCCAGGGGCACGGATTTTCGCCATGAAAATGGGCTGGAAGATAAATTTGTCATCCTTTATGCCGGCGCGCATGGCATTTCCAATGACCTGGGGCTGGTATTACGCGCAGCATACGAATTGCGCAATGATCCAAACCTTATGTTTGTTTTCGTAGGCGATGGCAAAGAGAAAGACCGCCTGGAAGAGGATGCCTTCCGCATGGGGTTGACCAATACCCTGTTTTGCCCGCCGGTGGCAAAGGAAAACATGGCGGAAGTGATGGCTGCCGCAGATGCTTGCATCGCTATTCTCAAGCCGCTGGAACTTTATAAAACCACCTATCCCAATAAAGTATTTGACTATATGGCAGCGGGCAGGGCGGTGCTGTTGGTCATTGATGGCGTCATCCGCCAGGTAGTCGAAGATGCCCATGCCGGAATTGCCATCCCACCCGGGGATAAGCAGTCGCTGGTACAGGCTGTGCAGCAAATGGCTGCTGACCCAGAATGCACCCGCGCGATGGGCGCATCGGGGCGAGCCTATATTGAAATGCATTTTAATCGCCGTACTCTGGCTGAAAAATTAGCCGCGTTGATTGAAGAAATGCAGGCTTCGCAAGGGAGAAATTTGCATGGCTGAAAAAATATTGGTCGTAGAAGATGAAATCACCCTGCAAGAAACCCTGAGCTACAACCTGAAGCGTCAGGGCTATGAAGTAGAAGTGACTGGCGATGGCGTTGCCGCCCTGGCGATGGCTCGCCAAATTCACCCTGACCTGATGGTTCTGGATATTATGCTGCCCGGCATGGATGGATTCGAGGTCTGCCGCATCCTGCGCCAGGAAATGAACACCCCTATCCTGATGCTCACTGCGCGCGATGATGAAATTGACCGCGTGGTCGGTTTGGAAGTGGGCGCAGACGATTACATGACCAAACCGTTCAGCATGCGTGAACTACTGGCGCGCGTAAAGGCAATGCTGCGGCGCGTGCGCATGGTGCGCGAAGAAACCCGTGATGAAGCCATCAACGCCGCGCCGCCCCCTCCGCCCATAGCGGTCATTCCTCCGCCTTCCCAACAATTGATATTTGATAATTTGGTCGTGGATATTTTGCGCCGAGAGGTGCGTCTCAACGATCAACCCCTCGCGCTCAAGCCCAAAGAATACGAACTGCTCCTCTTTTTAGCCCAGCATCGCGCCCAGCTCCTCTCGCGTGAATTTATCCTGGAGCGGGTGTGGGGCTGGAATTACATCGGTGACAGCCGCACTGTGGATGTCCATATCCGCTGGCTGCGCGAAAAGATCGAAGTTGACCCCAGCGCGCCCGTTCGCCTGGTCACGGTACGCGGCGCAGGCTATCGCTTTGAAGGATAAGGTATGTTTTTTCGTTCGCACAGCCTGACCGGACGCATCGTTTTTCCTTTTGCAGTCATCTCCGCCCTAAGCATGGCGGTTTTGAGCGTTTTTCTCACCTTCTACTTCCGCGATTCATACTTGAATATTTCAAAGGAAAATTTGAAGTCAGAAGCCAGCCTGATAGCAGACCAGGTCTCTCCATTGATTCAAGGGCAGCCAGCAGGCATTACCATTGATGAAATGGCACGCCGGTATGCCAGCCTGCTCAAGGTGCGCGTGACCATTATTGATAAGAGCGGCAAGGTGCTGGGCGAATCAGATACCGTTGCCGCCGAGATGGGCAACCACCTGGATCGCCCAGAGATTGCGCGCGCATTGCAAGGCATCACTAACACAGAAACGCGCTTTAGCGCCACCCTTAATCGCGATATGCTCTATGCCGCTGCCCCCATTCTAAATGGAAACCTGACGGTTGGGGTGGCTCGTGTGGCAATTTCTTTGGATGATATTCAAAATAACCTCAACCGCATTCAAAAGACGGTGTTGATCGCCGGGGTGAGCGCGTTGATTCTAGCGTTGGCGCTTTCAACTTTTATTGCCTTCCTCACCGTCTCGCCCATTAAACAACTAACTGATGTCGTTAAAAACTTAGCGTCCGGAGAAGCCGCCGGACTGCTGCCCTCGCCCCGCCGCGATGAAATCGGGCAGTTGCAAAATGCCTTCCAAACCATGGCACAGCAGCTGCAAAGTCAAATCGGGGAATTGCAAACCGAGCGCGGCAAACTGGAAGCCGTCCTCAGCAACATGACCGATGGCATTTTTATCATTGATGCCGAAGGCGTGGTGCAGTTAATGAACCCGGCTGCCTGTCGCATCTTTAACCTCGAAGAACCCACTATCGGCAAGACCCTCATTGAAGTGGTGCGTAATCATCAAATTGTGGAATTATGGCGTAAAAGCCGAAAAAGCGGCATCCAAGAAATCATCACCCTCGAAACTGCCCCAGACCGGCTTTTTGTACAGGGCATTGCCACCCCTCTCGAACCCAGCCAACCCGGGCAAACCCTCTTGCTCCTCCAAGACCTGACGCGCATCCGCCGCCTGGAGACAGTCCGGCGCGATTTTGTCAGCAACGTATCCCACGAGTTGCGCACCCCGCTTGCCTCGCTGAAAGCGCTCACCGAAACGCTGCAAGAAGGCGCATTGGATGACCCCCCGGCTGCGCAGCGTTTCTTGCAGCGCATGGATACTGAAATTGATAACCTCACCCAAATGGTGCATGAACTTCTGGAACTTTCGCGCATTGAATCAAACCGCGTGCCACTCCATCTGCAACCGATCTCGCTATGCGACCTGCTTACCCCGCCGATAGACCGCATGATGACCCAGGCGGAGCGCGCCGGGCTGCTACTCAGCCTCGATTGCCCGTCAGATTTGCCGATCATCCGCGCCGACCCGGAACGCATGGCTCAGGTAGTGATTAACCTCATTCACAATGCCATCAAATTTACCCCCCCTGGCGGAAGAATTACCGTATCTGCTGCCTATCAAGGCGATTCGGTAATCATTGCCGTCCGCGATACAGGCGTAGGCATTGCCCCAGATGCCCTCCTGCGTATTTTTGAACGCTTCTATAAGGCAGATCGCTCCCGCTCAGGCGGCGGCACGGGGCTAGGGCTCTCCATTGCCCGCCACATGGTTGAAGCGCACGGCGGACGCATTTGGGCAGAAAGCGCGCCCAATCAGGGCAGCGCCTTCTTTTTTTCTTTACCAGTCCATTCATGACGCTCTTTCAGTCGCCCCTTTCCGTGTAGCCGCGCACTGCGTGCGCCCAAAGTTGGAGGAAAAATATTTTCGCAACACTTAAAGTTGATTGAGCAGAACCCATTAAAATGGTAAAATGAAACAAAGCGAGGTACTCTTATGCCACGTGCAACCTTAGATCGTCATATCCACGACATTCAGGATGAAGTGCTGCTTTTGGGTAGCATGGTTGAACAAGCCAGTCGCCATTCGGTGGATGCGCTTATTGCGCGAGACATAACTACCGCTCACTCTATTTATCAAGGCGACCACGCCATTAATGAAAAACGATACGCCATTGAAAATGCCATCCTCATCCTCATGGCAACTCAACAACCTATGGCGCGTGACCTGCGTACCCTGGCGGCTGTCTTAGAAGTCATCACCGAACTGGAACGCATTGGCGATTATGCTAAAGGCATTGCCAAAGTGACCATCCGCCTCGGGGATGCGCCGATGCTTTATTCCATGCGTAACTTCGTGGAAATGTCCAAATTAGGGATTGATATGCTGCACCGCGCCCTCAGCGCCTTCTTTGAAGCCGATGCGCGCGCCGCTCACGCCATCCCCGATGAAGATACGAAGGTAGATGAACTTTATAACGAGACCTACCGCGAACTGATAGCTTTGATGATTGCGCATCCTGATAATATTGACCAGGCGAATTTGCTCCTCTGGGTCGCTCACAACCTGGAACGCACCGCCGACCGCGCCACCAATATCTGCGAGCGCACCGTGTTTATTGTCACCGGCGAACTGATGGAAATGGACGCCGAAACGGATGACGAAGAAGAAAGCGAATAGCCCCATGCCAGCGTCAAAAGATGACAGCATGAAACCCGTCAGTGATAGCGACCTCTCCAACAGCATCTGCGTATATGGCGCAGGCGTATTGCTCAAGCACGTCCAAGCCCTTATCGGCGAAGTGCAGGGCGTTAGCGTGGGCGCAGAGGATATTGAATTTGTGCATCGCGCCCGCGTGGCTTCAAGGCGGCTGCGCGCCTCTTTCCCCCTATTTGAAGATTGCCTGCCACATAAACACCGCGCAAAATGGGCAAAAGCCATTAAAAACGTCACCCACGCCTTAGGGCAAGCCCGTGATGCGGACGTGCAAATCGAGCGGCTGCAAAATTTCTGCGCCACGCAAACCGACCGGCGCATCATTGCCGGACTCAACCGCCTGGATTTGCGTTTGCATCAACAGCGCGATTCTTTGCAGGCGGGGCTGACCGAAGCCATGGAAAAATTAAGTAAAGCCAATACGCTGCCCACCATGTCGGAGCATTTGCAGCCCATTGCCGACCTGCAAGAAGAGGTTTACCTCTATACCCCCGCTCTCTATCAGCGCGCCTTTCATGCCATTGACCAGAACTTAAACGCATTCCTGGCTTACGATGAAATCGTTTGCCAGCCTGAAAAAGTGGCGGAATTACACGCCATGCGCATTCAGGCAAAATGGCTGCGCTATACCCTCGAAAATTTAGGTCCCATTTACCCAGATGCGCTCAAAGAATATATTCAAGCCGTCAAAAAAGCCCAGGAAAGCCTGGGGGAAGTGCATGATTGCGATGTATGGCTGCAATTCCTGCCCGTGTTTATGGCAGAGGAACAGCAGCGCACGCTTAATTTCTTCGGCAACGCTCGCTCCTTTAGCCGTCTGAAACCGGGTCTCCTCGCATTCCAGCAAGAATGTCAGTCCACCCGTGACCGATATTACAACAACTTTGTGCGCGATTGGTCAAAATGGCGCGAGCAAGACCTCTGGAAAAACCTGCGCAAGCAAACCAGCCTGCCTTTCTTTGAAAGCAAAGCTACGCCAGAACCCGAAGAGAATATTTCTACCAATGAATAATCAAAAAGCGCGGCGATCCGCGCTTTTTGATTATTCATTGGGTCTTACATCTTGCCAAATTCTTGCAGGATGCGCGCAACGTGTTTTGCACCCTTCAAGTACAAATCCAGGCGGATATTTTCGTTCGGGGCGTGGACTTGCGCGCCCGGATGCCCTACCCCTGCCGTCACAATCGGCAGGCGCAGCGCCTCTTTGAAGATCGCATTTGGTCCAGAGCCGCCCGTCATCGGCACCACCCGCATTGGAACGCCATAAGGCTCGCGCGCAGCGTCCACCACCAGTTGCACAAACGGGTCATCCGGGTCTGTGCGAGCAGGGGCTTCCCCACCCAGGAAATCAATCTGAATATCTTCAAATCCATGCGCGTCTAAATGGGCGCGCAATAATCGCACAATTTCTTCCGGGGTCTGATCCGGCACCAGGCGGAAATCAATCTTCGCGCTGGCATGGGCGGGAAGCACCGTCTTTGAGCCTGCTCCCTGATAGCCAGACGTCAATCCGCAAATGGTGCATGTAGGCTGGAAGACCTCTTGCAGCTTCAGGTCCGCCCCACTTTGGGCATCTCCCAAAAATTTCTTCACGCCATACCGCTGACGGTATTCCTCCGCCACTTCTGGCAAGGCTTCCATCAGGGCGCGGTCGCGCGCGCTGGGCGGAATCACGGCATCATAGAAATGCGGAATCAAGATGCGCTCGTCTTCGCCCTTAAGGGTATTCAACGCCCACACCAATCGCCAGGCAGCATTCGGGAAGATTGAACCGCCCAGACCAGAGTGAACGTCCTGACTTTCAGTTTGTACGCTCAATTCCACGTAGCAAATGCCGCGCAGCCCCAAATATTGCACAGGCTGATCTTCATGGTCTACCCCGCCAAATTCCCATACGCAGGCATCCGCAGCCAATAAATCGCTGTGATCGCGCACAAAATCATGCAGATGCACGCTAGAGGTCTCTTCCTCGCCTTCAATGATAAATTTCACGGTGCAAGGCAGCTCATCAGCGGCGTTCAGCAGCGCGTCAATGGCAAATAAGCGGCTGGTGATGTGTCCCTTATCATCGCTGACCCCACGCGCGAACAGATGCCCGTCGCGTTGGGTGGGTTCAAAGGGCGGCGTCTCCCACAACTCCAATGGTTCAGGCGGCTGCACGTCATAATGATTGTAAAAGAGCATGGTTTTTGCGCCTTTGCCCTTGCGTTCGGCAAAAATAACCGGCGCGCCGCCTGTCGCCATGATTTGAGTCCTAAACCCACGTTTGGCAAGCATCCCCGAAACCAACTCGGCGCACTCCGTTAACCCCCAATTTTGCGCCGATACGCTCGGCTGCGCGCACAGGCGGGATAGTTCCGCCACGCTCTCGTCAAAATGCGCTTCCAAATAAGCATCTATTCCAGAATACTCAGACATATTTGCCCTCTTTTACACAATGTTATATTCTGCCCTAATTTTGAGCAGAACTGATTCGCTAATCCATTAATCCCGGGAACAGATGAACACCCATCGAACCCAAATACGCAAAAGCAAACATTTTTAAAATTTTGCCTAACCAACACCAAAATAAAAACTTAGCAACAGGCACCTTCAACGCGCCCGCGATCATTCCACCCATATCAAAAAACGGGTTGGGAATTAACGCCAGAATAAATATCGCCGGACTGCCATATCGGGTGATTAACGCTTCCATCCGGTCATACATCGGCACGCGCTCCATCACACCCTGCCCGCTAAACCCCGCCAGATACCCCGATAGCTCCCCCAGCGCGGACCCTGACCCGGCGGCAATGGCTACCAAAAAAGGGTTGAAGATTGCCCCCATTGCCGAAGTAATCATCACCCCCGGCAGCGGCAAAAGGATCGTAGCATTTGCCAGAATGGATACCAGGAAGATACCCGGGTACCCAAACGCCCCTAACTTGCTTACCTGACTGCGGTTCATTAATAAGAACACCGTCAGCCCAATAACAAAAATCAGCGCGGCAATACGCGCAACCGTTAATTTCCAACCCTTCATAGCGATTCTCCAGTTTGATATGGGGAAAGCAGGGCATCCACCCGCGCGGTAAGCATATCCAACGCTACCGAGTTCTGCCCACCTTCCGGGATAATCAAATCGGCGTATCGCTTAGAAGGTTCTACAAATTCCAGGTGCATGGGTCGCACGGTATTAATATACTGATTAATCACCGAATCAGTCGTGCGTCCGCGCTCACGGATGTCCCGCTGCAAACGGCGGATAAAGCGAATATCCGCATCCGTATCCACAAAAATCTTCACATCAAAAATATTACGCAGCGCCTGCTCGTAAAAAATCAGAATCCCTTCCACCAATATCACCGGATGCGGTTCAACCAGGATGGTTTGCTGCGTGCGGCTGTGCGTGGTGAAATCATAGATCGGTAAGCAAATACTCTCCCAATTTTTCAACTGCTGAATATGCTGCACCAGTAAGTCCGTTTCAAGTGAATCAGGGTGATCAAAATTAATCCGATTGCGCTCTTGCATCGAAAGATGACGAAGATCACGGTAATACGCATCATGCGGCAAAAAGGACAAACGATGCGCGCCAACGCGCTGTAAAAGCACGTTCGCTACCGTTGTTTTTCCAGAACCAGTGCCGCCAGCAATTCCAATAACAATGGGAGGGGGTGGATTGGGCATAGCGCGATTATACCGCCTTTCTGGAATTAAATACGCTTCAGGAGAAGCTTTACGTTTTTATGACCTGTAGCAGGGTATAATGAAAATAGATGTAGAAATTTCCCATTATTTTCAAACAAACGACATAGAGGCGTTTGACCCATGAAAGATCATCCCCAAGTAGACCAGTCACAGAAAGCTCCCCCAGAGTCACTTCAGGCTGCCCCCAAAACGCCTCGTTCGGAAGCCTCTTTCCTGATCGTGGGGATTGGCGCGTCAGCGGGTGGGTTAGAAGCCTTTGAACGTTTTTTCACCCACATGCCCGCCGATGCGAACATGGCTTTTGTCGTTACCCAACATCTGGATGCTGGGCATACTTCCATCCTGTCTGAGCTGGTTGCCCGCTTTACATCCATGCCCGTGACCCAGGTGACGGATCAACTGCCCATTGCCCCCAACCACGTTTACGTCATTCCCCCCAATCGCAACCTCGCCTTACAGCAAGGTCGGCTGATCCTTTCAGAATTAGTGTTAAAACACGGCAACCCCATTGATTTCTTCTTCGCCTCCCTGGCGCACGATCAAGGTGAACGCACCATTGGCATCGTCCTTTCTGGCACAGGCAGCGATGGCAGCCGTGGAATTGAAGATATTCGCGCCGCCGGAGGAATTGTGATTGCCCAAGAGCCTGAGAGCGCCGCTTACGATGGCATGCCCCGCAGCGCAATTGCCACCGGCATCGTGGATATTACTTTGCCCCCCGAAGAAATGCCCGCCGAGCTGCTCCGCTATTCACAAACCCGCGATCAGATCGGCGTTGGCACCGCTCGCCAAAGCCAAAGTGTAATCACCCCCCCACTTAACAAGATTTTCTCCCTGCTCTATGGGCTGACCCATCAGGATTTTTCAACGTATAAGCAAACCACCATTCTCCGTCAAATTAAACGGCGGATGAAGGTAAATTCTTTGCACGATCTGAGTCAATATGCCGAGTATCTGCAAGAAACCCCGGCTGAGGTGCAGCTTCTTTTTAACGATCTGCTCATCGGCGTTACCCATTTCTTCCGAGATGCCGAAGCCTTTGAAGCCCTCATCAAATTCGCGGTCTTGCCTACCATTCAGCATGATCCAAACAATGAAATTCCCATCCGCGTCTGGGTACCTGCCTGTTCCACCGGGGAAGAAGCCTACTCCATTGCCATTGCCTTCCAGGAACAGCTAGACGCGCTGAACACGCGGCGCAAAGTGCAAATTTACGCAACGGATATTGACCCGCAAGCCATCCACCAGGCGCGCGCTGGCATCTATCGTTCCACGATCCAATCGGATCTGTCTGAAGACCGCCTCCAGCGATTCTTTACTCTGCTGGAGAGCAACAAGTACCAGGTGAAGAAAGACATCCGCGATATGGTTGTGTTCGCTGTGCATAACCTGTTGATGGACCCTCCCTTCTCGCGCATAAATTTGATCAGCTGCCGGAATTTGCTGATTTACCTCGAACCAGATACCCAACAGAAAGTTTTCCCACTGTTTCATTACGCCCTCGTCTCAGGCGGTTTCCTTTTCCTGGGGACTGCGGAAACGGTGGGCGATTTTGGTGATTTCTTCAGCACGCTTGATCTCCGAAACAAGATTTTTTTCAAAAAAGAAACCGTTCATCGCTGGTCAAGCAATACAGGACTTCACCCCCCGCTGGAGAGCAAAACCATTTTCACCCCCCCTCCCCCAGAAAAGCAGGATAGCCAAAGTAGATTAAAAGAATGGGCTGAAAAAGCCTTGCTCAATTCCATTTCGTCCTCTGGCGTCGTCACGGATGATAAATTCAACATCCTTTACGTCATCGGGCATACCAGCAATTATCTGGAACAACCTACCGGTGAAACGACCAACAATGTGGTCAGAATCGCTCGCGACGGACTGAAGCCAAAACTCTCTAATGCGCTGCGCAAGGCGTTGAACCAAGAGGCGGAGGTTCGCTTTAACCAGTTGAATTACAAGGTCAATCAACAAGATCACCCGGTGAATGTGGTCATCAAGCCATTCTTTGACGCAATGGAAGGGAAGACGCTGATCCTGATTATCTTTGAAGACATTCCCTTCTTACCTGCCCCAAAAGCTGCGCTTTCTGCTGACCCAGCCGTGACCAATAAAGATCAGCGGATTGCCGATTTGGAGCAGGATTTGCAGCTAAAAGATGACTACCTGCTCGCCACCATCAACGACCTTGAAGTGGTCAACCAGGAAGCGAACCTGGTCAACCAGGATTTGTCATCGGCAAATGAAGAACTGCAAAGCACCAACGAGGAACTGGAAACTTCAACAGAAGAGCTGCAATCCGTTAACGAAGAATTGGTGACGGTCAATACCGAACTCCAAAGTAAAAATGAAGAGCTATCCGTCACCATCAACGATCTGAATAACTTCCTGACCAGTACAGAAATCGCCACTGTATTTCTGGATTTAAACCTGCAAATTCGGCGTTTCACCCCCACCATTCACAAAATCTTCAACCTGCTCCCCGGCGACATTGGCAGACCAATCCAGCATTTTGTCTCGAACCTGGCTTACAAAAATATGATCGCAGATTGCCAGGCTGTGTTAGATACCCTTTATTCGCACCCAGTAGAAGTGCAGGTGGATCATGGCGAATGGTATTTAATGACCATCATACCGTATCGGACGGTAGAGCATCGCATTGACGGGCTGGTTATCACTTTCTTTGATATTACTGAACAAAAGAAGAGCGAAGAGGCCCGCCGTCTGGCTGTACTGCTCAGAGATTCGAATGACGCAATCATCGTTTTTGATTTTCACGGGAACATCGTATCCTGGAATCATGGAGCAACTCAACTGTATGGGTGGAGTGAAAAAGAAAGTCTGCAAAAAAATATCCATGAATTTATCCCTGCGGATAAGCAAGAGGAAATGCACGCCGCTATTCAACGGCTTGCTTCTGGGAAAAAAGTCGAGTCTTTTGAAACCGAACGGCTCATCCAAAATGGCTCGCGCGTGGTAGTTTGGGTGACCATGACCGTCCTTCTCAACGATTTGGGCGACACCATCCGCATTGCAACCACCGAACGCGATATTACCGCCCGCACCCAGCAAGAACGCTCATTGCGCTTTAGCAACCGCGCCCTCATTAGCCTGCACGCCTGGAGTAACGCTCTAATCCGCCATCCTTCCGCGCAGGCTGACTTCACTCAATTATGCCAAATTCTGGTAAAAAACGCAGGCTACCAGATGGCTTGGGTCGGTCAGGTGATTACGAACAACTTAGCAGCAGATTCAGACGAATCCGTCACCTCCATCGCTTACGCAGCCCACGATCAAGCCCAATGGGATGGGAAAAAAAGGCTCTTATTCTCCACCAAAGCAAGCCGCGCATGGGTTGCCTCTGTGCTCACCACCGGAAAACCTGCCGCAATCCGCCATATTTCCACCGATTCAGAGCAAAAACGCTGGCAAAAAGAGTCGAAAAAGTTTGGCTATGCCTCTTTTGTGGCTTTACCCTTCTCCAGCCAGGCGTTTCCGTCAGGCGTCTTGATTATTTATGCCGCGGAACCTGATTCTTTTGATACTCAAGAGGTTGACCTGCTCAAACAGTTCATCTTTGATCTTCCCCATCTGGAAAATAAACCAGAAAAAAGAAAGGTCATTAGGCAGTAAGCATGGCAAACCGCAAAGACGAGACCCCCCCCAAGCAGGCTCAAAAAGCGATAGACAATTTACGCCAGCACGCTGAAGAAGTCCTCCGCGGCAACCCGTTAGAGATGGACGGGCTTTCAACAGCGGATATTGGATTCATCATTCACGAATTGCAGGTCCATCAATTAGAGTTGCAGCTTCAAAATGAAGAATTGCGCCGGCTGCAGCAGGAATTGGCAATTTCGCGCGATAATTTTTCAGATTTATATGACTTCGCCCCGGTCCCCTACTGCACGCTCGATCAAAAAGGACGTATCCAAGAAACAAATCGCATGTGTTCTAAAATGTTTGGGGTTGACAACAAAACCCTGATCGGTCAGTACCTGGCGAATTTTGTCCACCCAGACGATCAGGATTCTTTTTATTTGCATTACCGGCGTACCCTGAAAAATAAAGAAAGACAGATTGACGAAATTCGGATGTTGGGGATGGGCGGCGTCACTCGCTACGTTCAGATTCAGAGTCTTCTGAATAGTCACCCAAAGTTTCAGGTTCAGGTGATTCTTTTCGATATTACCGAAAGAAAGAGCATTATGCAAGCGTTGCAAGAAATTCAGAAGAATCTGGCGCATCGCCTGCGTGAACTCAATGCCCTGCACGAAGCCACCAGCTCTTTGCAATCCACCCTGGATACAGATAAGCTTCTTCCGCGCATTCTCCAATCCATCCTCAAGGCAATTCCATCCGCAAAGTTTGGGCTAATCTATCTCGCCTCAGAAGATGTAGAACTGCTTCATGTCTCCGCCTCTGCCTTTTCCCCAGATGCCACCGAAGAGACCTTTCTCTTTTCCGGCAGAAGGCGATACGTGAAAAAAGTTCTGACCACCAAACAACCCTTATTGCTGCCGGAAATTAAAATTTCATCCAGAGAACCTAGCGTGAATCAACCAAATGCGCAAAAAATAAGAAGCGCGTTGATTGTGCCGCTCATCACCCGAGAGCAGGTCTATGGGGCAATATCCCTTGAATCACCTGAAAAAGGCGCATTCTCGCCAGCCGAGTTAGATTTGCTGGAAAGCTTTGCTGCTACTGCCGCCGCTGCACTGCGCAATGCTCGCTTGCACGAGCAGTTGCAGAAATTAACGGTAACGGATTTTCTCACCGGGGTATACAATCGCCAGGGCTTCGACCAGATCGGGGCGCTTGAATTTCAGCAGTTTTTGCGCTATGCCCATCCGCTCACCCTCCTTGAAATGGATGTTGACGGCTTCAAGCTAGTTAATGATACCTATGGTCATGCCGCTGGCGATCAGGTCTTAATTGAAATTGGAAAGCGCGTGCAAAGTCATCTGCGCAAATCGGATATTTTATGTCGCTATGGCGGCGATGAATTTGTGATACTCCTCCCGGACACTAACCTTGCCAGGGCAGTCAAAATTGCAAAGAGACTAAGCCTGGCAATTCAAGAACCGCCCATGCAAATAGAGGGAAAAGACCTTCAGGTGGCAATTTGCCAGGGGATATGTCAGGCTAGCAAAGAAATGAATGATTTGAGCCAATTATTCCAAAAAGCGGATAGTGCGCTATACCTGGCGAAAGCTGCCGGGCGCAATGAGATCCGCGCAGCCAAGCATGGTTAATGGCTCGGATATATCTGAATTCTTACAGCAGCAGCATGGCATCGCCAAACGAGAAGAAGCGATACTCCTGCTCAATCGCCGTCTGATACGCCGCCAAAATCCGCTCGCGCCCGGCAAACGCCGAGACCAGCATCATCAGAGTCGACTTCGGCAGGTGAAAGTTGGTAATCATCGCCTCCACCGCCTTGAACTGAAACCCTGGCAAAATATACAGCTTGGTTGGCCCACAAAAAGGCGCGACCACATCCCCCTCCGCAGCGGATAAAGCGGCTGTCTCTAAGGTGCGCACGCTGGTCGTCCCTACGGCAATAATGCGCCCGCCCGCCTGATGCGTTGCGTTGATCTGTGCCGCCGTCTCAGGGGTCACTTCGCACCATTCTGTGTGAATTTCATGCTCCTGCGGGTCATCCTCATGCACCGGCGAAAACGTATCCAGTCCCACATGCAGGGTGACTGTGGCAAACTGCACCCCCTTTGCACGTAAGTGATCCATCAATTCCGGCGTAAAATGCAGTCCGGCAGTCGGCGCAGCGGCAGACCCAGGCTGCACAGCATATACCGTCTGATAGCGTTCTGGGTCTTGCAAGCGCGTGTGAATATAGGGCGGCAGTGGCATCTCGCCAATTTGCGGCAAATACGGCTCTACCGGCTCCGCAAAACGCACCAGGCGGCGCGATCCTTGCAAATCTTCCACAATTTCCACATCCGGTCCGCCTTCCACCTTCAGTGCGGTGCCTGGCTGCATTTTTTTGCCGCCAATCAACGCCTCCCAGGTCAACGCATCCCTACGGCGCAGCAGCAGCAGTTCAATCTTGCCGCCGGTCAGCTTATGCGCAAACACCCGCGCCGGAATCACGCGCGTCTGATTGATGACCAACAAATCCCCTGGGCGCAAATAATCGCTGACGTTCCAGAAGGTCGTGTGTTGTAATGATTCGCTCTGACGATCCATCACCAACAGCCGGGAAGCATGGCGCGGCTCTACCGGAGTCTGAGCAATGCGCTCAGTCGGAAGAAAGTAATCAAAATCGGTTGTTTTCACAGTTGGGTAAATAATCCTGGCTGCTGCCCGCGATCCGCAAAAGGCAGCCCTAAATGCTCATAAGCACGCCGCGTAGCGACCCGCCCCTGAGAAGTACGATCCAAAAAGCCGAGCTGCAGCAAATACGGCTCTACCACATCCATAATCGTATCCGGTTCTTCGCCAATGGAAGCGGCAATGGTGTTCAAGCCCACTGGTCCGCCATTATATTTTTCAATAATGGTCGAAAGCACGCGGCGATCCACCTCATCCAACCCCAATGGGTCTACATTCAGCAGATTAAGGGCTTCGTTCGCCACACTCTGCGTGATCGTCCCTTTTGCGCGCACCTGAGCAAAATCGCGCACGCGGCGCAGCAGACGCAACGCCACGCGCGGCGTCCCCCGAGCGCGGCGGGCAATCTCCACAAAGCCCTCCGCTTCCACCGCCACGCCCATCTTGCCCGAGGCGCGCTGCAAAATGCTCCGAATGGCTTTTTCGTCATAATAATCCATACGGTACACCGCCCCAAAGCGTGCGCGCAGCGGCGCAGAAACCAATGCCAGCCGCGTGGTTGCCCCAATCACGCTAAAACGCGGCATCTTCAAACGAATAGAGCGCGCCGCCGGTCCTTTGCCAATGATAATATCCAGCGCAAAGTCTTCCATCGCCGGGTACAGCACCTCTTCCACCACTCGCCCCAGCCGGTGAATTTCATCAATAAATAGAATATCGCCTGCGTGCAAGTTGGTCAGGATAGCCGCCAAGTCGCCCGGGCGTTCCACCGCGGGACCAGCCGTAATCTTAATATTCACGCCCATCTCATTGGCTAAGATATGCGCCAAAGTCGTTTTGCCCAACCCCGGCGGACCGTAAAATAAGACGTGTTCCAATGACTCTTTGCGATGGCGGGCTGCATCAATTAAAATCTGCAAATTCTCTTTTAACAGCTCTTGCCCGGTGAAATCCGTCAGCCGCTGCGGGCGCAGAGCCGGGTCCATATTTTCATCGGGTTTCGATTCGGGCGTCACCAAACGATCTTCCAGGTCACTCATAATAGAAATTATACCCTATTACGGGTGTTCCGTACCGATCATATCTTCCAACATGCGGGCAGCCCAATCATTCTCATGCCGATCTAGCAGGGTAATCCCTTCCTGCGTCAGGAATTTCAAATTGCTATACTCCGGCTGTTTATAATCCGTTACCTGACCGCTTTCAATCGCTTCAATCACCTGCTCAATTCCCTTTTTCACCGTCCACTCCGGCGTAAAGTGCAGCAGGCGGCGAATCTTAGCAAACCCCACCCGATAATCGCATGGGTCTGGGTGATCGCCGCGGTTAATCATGGCTGCGTCAGGCACGTAGCTATGGATGGTCTCGCCAATTTTCTGAATGGTATAGTTTTGCTCATCCGAACCCACATTGAAAATTTGCCCGCGCACCACATCCACCGGTGTAGCCAATACATGCATGATGGAACGCGCCGCATCCTGCACATGCACAAACGAGCGCCACTGGTTGCCACCAAAGATGGTAATTTCTCTATCCATCATGGCTTTGGCAGTCAACAAATTAACGACTAAGTCAAAGCGATACCGCCCGGAAAGTCCATATACCGTACTGAAGCGCAAAATCACTGGCGCAAAATGCTCATCCGCCATTTGCAGTAGCAGCTTTTCAGAAGCCGCCTTGGTGCGCGCATACAGCGACATCGGTTTGATAGCTGAATGCTCGTCCAACACTTGCTGACTGGAGCCATACACCGAACAGGTGCTGGCGAACACAAAGTAGCGCACGTCACACCCCTTGGCAACTTCGGCAATCATGCGAGTTGCCATCAGGTTAATATCCATCGTCAGGTTTTCATCCACCGCGCATGCCGGGTCGCCTACCAGTCCGCCCAGGTGAATGACCACATCCACGCCCTGCATCGCGCTCACCACCTGATCCACCTGCCGAAAATCCGCCCGGATAATTTCGACACGCGGGTCATTTTCCCACGGCTTGATCGGATCCATGCCATACAGCAGCAAGTCCAACAGCCGCACCTGATAGCCTTTTTCAAGCAACCGCGGCAGCAGCGCTGATCCGATATACCCCGCCCCCCCGATCACCAACACCCGCTCCACCTTAGGCGTTTCTTGTTTGTTTGCATTTTGCTTATCCGGGCGCGAAATCCGCCGCCAAACCAGGCTCCAGGTACGCGCTGACACAGTAAACAAAATGGTAAAGCCCCACATCACCATCAACGCCCCGCGCGGCATATTTAAATACCCTTTCAGGAAGTTAAAGAAAATGCCTTGTGAAAGATAGGTGAATGCGCCAAAAATCAAATACGCCACAGTGACCGCCTGGGCCACTACAAACAGCTTCAGCCAGCCACGATAAAATCGCCCTTGCGTATAAAAGCCATTCAGCGTAAATACCGCCATGCAGATAATGGTCAATAACCACGCGCTGTCGTTATACTCCTGCCAATAACTGAGCAGCGTGGAACGATAATTAATCTCCGCCGCTGGCACAAATACGATAAACCACATCAGCCGCGCGATGATGGACATCACAAATGAAAGATTAATTAAAACAATATCCGCGCAAAAGCGTATAACCCCTTCCGGGGTAATTTTTTCTAAAATTGGATTGCTCCAGACTTTCAATCGCTTACTCCCGCCATTCCCCAAAATAAATGGCTTCGTTACGGATAGCACTTCTTTGTTCATAACAGATCAGGCATCCCTGTATTCGCAGTAGTGATCTGTCCGTGTAGTGGCTTCCGGCAGGAAGCCTGGTGTCATTCGAGTAATTTTCTCTGCGCAACATCAATTGCCTGTTAACTGTCAGGCTTTCTGCCGGAAGCCACTACACGCACTGGAATACGTCAGCAGCCATCTTTTTCGATCCTATAGCAAAGTGTACTCCACTTTTGCACCGAAAAAGCAATACAAAACCTCTTACACGTGCAAACGCTGCTTCACAGCTTGCCGATTCAGGTAAATGCCCTGCACCGCCTGACAGATACGCATGATCACATCATTGCTCATCGCTGACCACATTGGGAAGCTCAGGCTGTTCGCCGCCAACCATTCCGTGTTCGGCAGCGGATGCCCATCATAAAATTGTCGGTATGCCGTCTGACGATGTACCGGCGGTTCGTAATATTTGCGCGTATCAATATTTTCAGCCGCCAAGGCAACGGCAAGTTCATCGCGCGTCAACCCGAATTTTTCAGGGTCAAACGTGATGGACAAATCTTTATACGAACAGCGATTGCCCGGCAGAATTTGCTGGAATTTGACGCCCGGCAGGCGTTCCAACATTTCCTGATACATCGCCACGCTGGCATTGCGCGATTGAGCAGCATCTTCCAGGCGCATCAGGCTGTGCAAGCCAAGCAGTGCGTTAAATTCAGGCATACGCGCATTCAAACCGGCAAAGGCGCTGTCGTAATTGCCGCTGTTGCCATATTCGCGCCCCATGGTGATGGCTTCCGCCAGGTCATCACGGTTAGTCGCCACAAAACCACCTTCTCCGGCGATCAGCAGCTTGGTTGGGCTCAGGCTAAACACATGCGCATCCGCCTGCCCCCCCACCGGCTGCCCCTGATACAGCGCGCCAAAACCATGCGCGGCATCTAATATTAACTTTAATCCATGCCGATCCGCCACTGCCTTCAGCGCGTCCAGTTCAGCCGGGTTGCCAAAATTATGCACAGCTACGATGGCTGTCGTGCGTGGGGTAATGGCAGCTTCCGCGGCGGCTGGATCAAGGTTGGTGGTACCGGCGTTCACATCCGCATACACCGGACGCAGTCCGCTCCACACCAACGCACTGACGGTTGCCATAAACGTAAAACTCGGCACCACCACGTCCCCCGTCAACCCCAACCCGCGATAGGTGAGCATCAGCCCAGACGTGCAGCTGGAAACAGCAATAGCATGTTTCACCCCCAGGTGTTCGCGGACGGCTTTTTCAAATTCCCGTAAATATTCGCCCTTCGTCACCATGCCCGATTGCAAAATCTTCTGCACCCCTTCCGTCATCTCAGAAGCCTCTGGCATCACCGGGCGCACAATGTTGACTTTGCTCTGGAAGGCTGGTTCGCCCCCCAGGATTGCAGGCTGATCACTCATTCGTTAACTCCTCTTTATAAAAACCTGCCTCTAAATAGAATCTGCCTATTCAGAGTGAAAGTTATCATTTTAGTCATTTTTCAGTCTGAAACGAAAAAAGGTTATTTTGGATCATAACCCACATACTCTTAATTTGCAAGGAACTATCCCTTTCCTTAACGGATAAATTCATCAGCGAAACAGGACGATTCTTCCCATTATGGCGCAGCCGGGTTCACCTTATAAAGAAATACCCCGCCATTCTCATACACCTTCTGCACCCCTGCGCAATTTTGCAACATCTGCGGCTGCAAATTCCCTACCCCCTGGCGCAAATAGATGTAATTCAGGTTCGCATCCTGCATTAAACTCCAAAACGCCGCGTCACAGCCCGTCAGCTTTTGCGAACGCTGCGCCCAATCATTCACCTGAGCGAAATATTCTTTGCTGCCCCAATCATACACCACTGCTGGGATCATCGCCTGTCGCCCAGTATAAGGGGTCAGCCAAAAACCGCCATCCACCCCGCGCGAAATCACCCCCTGCCAGGGCGTCGTGTTGATATAGAAGCGCGCATCCGCCGGAACATGCCCATTTACCCAATCCAACGCCAGCACGTCCGCCGGAGCTGCCAGCAGTGTATCCGAGTTCAGCACGTCCGCCGTTTCATTCACCCCCCAGATCACCAACCCCATTACCACCCCAACCAACACTACTCTTGAAATAAGAGGACGCACAATCATCCCCAGCGCATCGGTGGAAGAAACCAATAAATCCGCCAGAAACAGCGCTGCCGGGAAGAAGATGACAATATTAAACAAGTCCGGTCGGAACGGACCCAACCTTAACCCCCAGGGTAAAGATAAAAAGAGGAGCATCCCGCCCCACCCGATCAGCGAACGCAATTCTTTGCGCCGCAAGGCAAATCCCCAGCCGATTGCCGCAAAGATCAGCAGCACAATATTCCGGCGCGGGCCCCATAAGTAAAATAGATACGTCCAGTTATTCGGGGACATCCACTGGCTCAGGTTCGCCGCGTCCGTTGGGATCGAGACGTTCACCTGCGCTTGCGCCTTGGTAAACAAATACACCCGCTCAATCCAAGGGTACGCCAGCGCAATTCCCACCAGACTGAGCGCAATCAGCAGCCAGGGTAATAATTCCACCCGACGCGCCCGCGCCGCCCGAATCAGCCCGATGATGCCCAACACCAGCAGATACAGCCCCACCATCAACGCCGCCATATAATGAACCAGGAACACCCCTGCCCACAGTAGCACAAAGCGGATCATCGCTCCCCACTGGCGCGGATTCTCAAATACCTCGTATGCCGCCGCCATACATGGACCGATCACCAGCAGTCCAGTCAACAGGGTATAGCGTCCCCAGGTCAGGTAATAAGCGGGCATCTGAAAGGCAAAGCCTACCAGCAATGCCGCAATCAACGCCCGCAGAGAGGCAACCCGCCCTTTTTCTTCGTCAAGCCCCGCGTGTGGTAAAAAAGTCACGCCCAGGCGATACACCGAAAGCGCAATCCCCGCGTTAATCACCTGCCCCATAATCAGCACCGCCTTGGGTGCGGAAAGGTTCGCCAGGCTGGCAAATAACGCCGTTGCCAGGTGAAAAGCATAATGATAATAGAAGGGAACGGGCATATACGGGGTTAAATCCAACGGCACCCCGCCATATTCCATGATTTTTCGCACAATCAGGGTGTGATGAACCGGGTCTACCCAGGCAGGCAACGCCAACATCCGCGCCTGATAAAACCGCCAGAGAAGAAAAGCTGCAATACTCAATAGGGGAATGGCTGCGCCCGCTAACCCGCCAACAGCCCACCGCCAGGTGAAAACTGCCGTGCAGCGCTTCCAGAGCAGGATGGCGAGCATCAGCCCGCACAAGCCGTAAATTGCCCCCAAACCAATCCCATTTACCCGCACGCCATTCCAGGTGAACCACAGCCCCACAATGGCTGTCACGGAAATGCTCAATGCCACTGCATCGGATAAAAAACTTAACCAGGGAAAACGATCATTGAGAGCATTTGCATGGTCGCGCGGCAACAGAATCAGCGCCAAGCTGCCTGGCAAGAGCAAGACAATGCAAGCCGAAACGAAAAGCAAAAGTAGAGAGAAAAAGGACAAAGTAATTTACCGCTTGTCCACGGAAATAACTTCGCCGCCTACGACAAATATTCGCGCAGGTGACGGCTGCGGGTTGGGTGACGTAATTTGCGCAACGCCTTCGCCTCAATCTGGCGAATCCGCTCACGGGTAACATTAAAGTAACGGCTCACCTCTTCTAAGGTGTGATCTTTGCCGTCAATCAAGCCAAAGCGCAGCTCCAATACCTGCCTTTCGCGCTCTGAAAGCGCCCCTAACGCCCCCTGTACCTGCTCGCGTAGCATTTCGCGCGCCGCAGCATCCATTGGCTCCAGGGCGTCACTATCCTCAATAAAATCCCCTAACTGACTGCTTTCTTCATCACCCACCGGGCGTTCCAACGATACGGGCTCTTCCGCTGATTGCAAAATGCGCTGAACCTTGCTCGTCGCCCAATTCCACCGCCGCAGCACCTCAGAATCAATCGAACTTCCTTCATTCTTTGCCTGCTTAATGACCTGCGTATCTTCATCCGTTAAAAAGCCCGCTTCTAAGGATAATTCTTCAGCGGTAGGCTCGCGTCCCAACGTCTGCACCATCGAACGCTGCACGCGCAGCAGACGGGTAATTGCCTCAAACAAATGTACCGGAATGCGAATGGTGCGGGCTTGCTCGGCGATGTACCGGCTAATGGATTGGCGAATCCACCAGGTGGCATACGTGCTGAACTTAAATCCGCGCGTAGAGTCAAACTTAGTGACAGCCCGCAGCAGACCTAGGTTGCCCTCTTGAATCAAATCCAGGAAAGAAATGCCGCGCCCCAGGTAACGCTTGGCAATGCTAACCACCAGACGCAAATTGGCGCGCGTCAGGGTATCATTGGCTTCTTCATTGCGCCAGTTCACCCCATCTAACTCAATGGCTAAATCCTGATCGCTCGGGAATCGCTGCGTAAAAAATTCAATAGGCGGGAAGTGACCTTCGCGCTGCAAATACGTCATCAACGGCGCGGAGACTTCCATGGGCATCAGGTACATGCTCATAAATACCGCAAAGGCATGCCGCACCAATCCGTCCCACATCTCATTTTTGCCCCACATCCCGTTATCCAGGTAGTGGCGCAAATCAGAAGGCTTGTCCGCCTGCCAGGTACGCCGAAGCAGCTGCGCTTCCGATAAAATCAAAATCAGGTCAGGAATCTCTCCCTGCTGAATCCGCCGCGAATCTTCTTGTAAACGCTCCCATGAGGTCAGCATTTCGGTCGCAATCATGGTGTACAACGCCTGATTGCGATGTGGGTGATCCGCCTCAACCAGTTGACTCAGGCTGCCCACATGCCGCTTGGCTTCAATTCGGGCTGCCAGGCGGAACTCGCTGTCAGCGCCCAGTAAATTAATCTGCCCAATTTCTTTCAGGTAGAGGCGAACCGGGTCTTCCGAAAGCTCAGTCGTCATGCTGGAAGTCCCCAACGCTTCTAAGGGGTCTTCCATCGCCAGGTCGCTCCAATCTTCGCCCACCGTTGCCAGGTTGGGTTCTTCGACTTCAGGCTCATCCTTATCTACTAACAAATCATCTTCATCCATGGCAAGGGACAACTCTTCACCAGCGGATTCGCTCGATGAGGTGGATCGTTCCTCTTCTATAGGAGAAGAGAGAGAAGCAGCCGGTTTGATTACCGAAGACTTGCGTTCCGTCTTCTGGTTTTCAATTGCGGATTGGGTAGGAGTGGGTTTCTTCTTACGGACCATAGGTTTAAATATACCACAAATAAAAAATGATCTAGTCTATCTGTATAGGTTGCAATAATGCTTTGTCGATTGTTTTCAATGCCAAAAGGTGCTGATTAACAACATTGTAAACTTCTTTTATATCTTCTTCCGTTAATCTCTGTTCATCCGATAAATCACTCTGCAAGAAAAACAACTGGTCAATTTGTTTTTGAGTACGTAATTTGCGCATTTGCAAACAGGCGCGGAATAGCTCCGTCACGGTGTTTTCTTTCGTAACTTCTTGCTTTAAAAAGGGTTTGCGCATCTCCACAGCCAGGTCACGCACCTGCTCTGAGATATGCTCATCAATATACGCATTAATTTCCATCTCGTCCTGCTCAAAGGCTGCGAAAATCACCCCTGCCAGTTCCTGAAAGTCTGACCGCTCAAATTCTTGCAACGCTAACCCCGCCAGCCCGGCAGTTTGCAGATTACGGTTCAGCAAATACAAGGCTTCGGGTTGAAGGATTAACAAATGTAAACAATGCTGCTCCAACAGTTCTTCACGCGCCATTTTGAACATAGGCGCGGAGGTTTGCTGCTGCTGTGCGTCAGCAATCTGCCCCTGAGTGGCGGCATCGCGTTTGCGGCGCGCCGGGCGCACAACCTGCTGCGTTCCCAACAAAGAGCGTTCATCCACCCGCAGCATCCGCGCCAACCGCTGACGATAATCCTCACGTTCCACCGGATTTGGCACGTCTTCGATCAGCGGCAGCACCTGCGCCGCCACCTGACTCTTCACCTTGGGGTCATCCAGGTTTTGCCCGCTCGCCAGGGTTTCCATCACGTGAATCACAATGGGCTTGGCGGCTTCCACAATCTTGCGCCAGGCTTCCGGGTCACTTAATACAATTTCATCCGGGTCCTGCCCATCTGGCAGAGTGGTTACCCGCAAATCCGCTTGCAAACGCGCCTCGTGACGCAGCAACCCACGCGCGTCAAAAGTGATGTCATCATCGTGATCCATCGTTTTGCGCGCCACTTCCAGCCCGCGCAAAGTGGCTTTCTGCCCGGCAGCGTCAGGGTCAAGCGCCAACACAATCCGGCGGGTCATGCGCTTGAGCATTTTCAGCTGATCTTCTGTCAGCGCGGTCCCCATGGGCGAAACCACGTTCGTAAAGCCGCCCTGATGCAACGCAATCACATCCAGGTAGCCTTCCACAATCACCACTTGATCCTGCGCGCGGATGGGTTTGCGCGCCTGATCCAGCGCATAGAGCAGCCGCCCCTTATCGAATAAATCCGTTTGTGGCGAATTGATAAACTTGGGCTGATCTTCCGGGTTGAGGATGCGCGCCCCAAACCCTACCATGCGCCCGGCTGCATCGCGGATGGGGAAGATAATCCGGTGGCGGAAGCGATCATACACGCCCTCTCCGCCCTGGCGCTCTGTCACCAACCCCACTTGCAGCAGCTCGGCGGGGGTATAACCCTTGCCGGTGAAGTAGCGCAAAGCAGTGTCCCAACTATCCGGTGCATATCCCAAGCCAAAGGTCTCAATCGTGGCAGGCAGCAGTCCGCGCCGCTGCAAATATTCCAGCGCAGGCGCGCCCGCTGCCGTTTGCTTCAGGTGATAGCGAAAAAAGATGACGGCGTCTTCCAGCAAGGTGCGCAGCCGTTCAAACTGCTCTTCTTCCGCCACTTTTTCGGGCGTCACCGGCGTCAGTTCCACCCCGGCGCGCGCAGCCAAAATTTGCAGCGCCTGCGGAAAATCGCAGCCCTCTTTTTTCATCACATACTTAAAGATGTCGCCACCCTCATTACACTGCCCAAAGCAACGCCACGTCCCTGAATCCGGAAAGACCACAAACGCCGGACTGCGCGAATTGGGGTGAAACGGGCAAAAACCAATATAGTTTTTGCCCGTATGGCGTAACTGCACCGACTCTGATACCAGGTCTACAATATCAACTCGGGCTTTAATTTCTTCAACAGCGGTCATTGGTTGCCATTTCAGGGAAGAAAAATTTGGGTCTATTTATTTTTTAGTATAGCTAAAAAATAAATAGACCCAAATAAATTGAATCGCTCTTTAGAATCCTTCCAGCATGGAGAAATCCGCCACACCATCCGCCAGATGCGCTACGCGCTGTAGCAAGCCCAGGCGATTGGCGCGTACCTGCGGCTCTTCCGCCATCACCAGCACCGCCTCAAAGAAACGGTTGATGTGCGGGATGAGCGGCATAAACACCGCAAAGAAATCCTCCACCGAACCCGCTCTGCGTGGCATTTGTTCCGCCGTTTGCAAAGCAGCGTAAAATTCTTGCTCGCTCGGGTCACCAAATGCCTCTGGGCGGATCGTCTGCGCCTCTTTCAGGTCGCGCGTAATGCGAACGCAACGCGCATAGGCTGGCAAAATAGTAGACCAATCCTCCCGACCCACCCAGCGGGTGAGATCAGCGATTGCCTGAAACGCGCTCGCCGGGTTGGATTGCTGATAAGCCAATACCGCGTCCACCGCGTCATACTTAAAGCCTTGTTCGCGCTCCATCAGGTAGCTGCGCTCGCGCCCCACCACAAATTCAAGGCAGGCGCGCAAAGCTTCCACACTAGCCGGGATAGGCAATTCAGCGGCAGCTAACGCCAACCCTGCTGCCAGGTCAAAATTCACCCCGCGCTGACCAAGCATTTGCACCAGCCCAAGCGCGGCGCGACGCTGCGCAAACGGGTCTTTCGTCCCCGTAGGGGCTAACCCTGCGGCAAACAACCCCGCCAGCGTATCCAGCCGATCCGCCAGGCTGAGGATAAAACCAGGCATCGAGGCAGGCAGCGTATCACCTATAAAGCGCGGCAGATAATGTTCATAAATTGCCTGCGCCACGCCCTCCTCCTCGCCAGAATGCAAGGCATAGAACCGCCCCATCACCCCCTGCACGGTGGTCATTTCCACCACCATGTTGGTCACAAGGTCTGCCTTCATCAGTTGCGCCGCACGGCGCGTCACCTGCGCTTCTTTTTCCGTCAACCCAAACTGCGGAATGAACTTTTCGACCATCCGCTCAATCCGGTGCGTCTTATCCAGCATCGAGCCGAGCTTCAGCTGGAAAATTAGCGTAGAGAGGCGCGGCAGGAAATCCGCCAGCTTAAAGCGCAAATCCTCGCTAATAAAGAAGGTCGCATCCGCAAACCGCGCGCGGATCACCTGCTCGTTGCCATCCGCCACCACCTCCAGGTGTTCATCGCTGCCATTGCGAACTGCAATAAAGTAAGGCATCAGCTTCCCATCCGCAGATTTGACCGGGAAGTACCGCTGGTGCTTCTTCATCACGGAAATCAGCACTTCTTGCGGCAGCTTCAGATGTTCTTCCGCAAAGCTGCCAAGCAGCGCGGTCGGCGTTTCCACCAGCTGAGTTACTTCTTCCAATAATCCGGCATCTACGTCTTCCTGCGCGCCCACTTCGCGCTGTAACTTTGCCACCTGCGCCGCGATCGTTTGCTTGCGGATTTGCGGGTCGAGTAAAATTCCTTGCGCCGCCAGCGCAGGGAAATAATCCTGCGGCTGTTGAATATCTATCATCTCCGGCGTATGGAAGCGCAATCCGCGCGTCTGCCGACCGGATTGCAGCCCGGCATAGCGGAATGGGAGTACCTGATCGCCTTGCAGCGCCAGCAGCCAGCGAATCGGTCTGGAGAACGCCACCCCACTGGCATTCCAGCGCATGGTTTTATCAAATTTGATAGAGGCAACCAACCCCGGCAAGGCATTCGCCAACACATCCACCGAAGCGCGCCCCACCTCGTGAACTTCAGCCACCACGTACTGACCGCCGTCCACTTCGCGCACCTGCAAATCGGCGACCAGAATGCCGCGCCCCCTGGCAAAGCCTTCTGCTGCCTTGGTTGGCTGACCGCTTGCATCATAGGCGCGACTGGCGGGCGGACCCTTCACCACGCTGGTCTGATCCGTCTGCCGATGTGATACGTCCGCCACAGAAGCAACTAGACGGCGCGGCGTCCCTAATACCACCACTTCGCCATGCTCCAGGCGCAAATCCGTCAGCAGGGTATTCATCTTCTCGCGCAGCTGGATGATCGCCGAATCCAAATCCGCGGCGGTCAATTCTTCCGTGCCAATTTCCAGCAGGAAAGCTGCCGGAGCTGTCAGCGGAGTGGCTTTTTCAACCGGAGCAATCGCTTCCGCAGCCGTTTCCTTTCGCCAGGGGAAGCCTAACTGCTCACGCTGCGCCACGTATGCCTCTGCCGAACGCCGCGAAAGGTCGCGCATCCGTCCAAACAACGCCTGCCGTTCGGTGACGCCCACCGCCCCGCGCACATCCAGAATATTAAATGTATGCGAGCAGCGCAGGATGTAATCATGCGCGGGCAGCACCAGCCCAGCCGCCAAAGCCGCGTTCGCTTCCGCCTCATACACATTAAAAAGCTGCCGCATCCGCTCGACATCCGCCAGTTCAAAGTAATATTTGCTCTGTTCCTGCTCCGCCTGAAGGTTCACATCGCCATAGGTGCGCTCGCCGTTCCAGCGAATATCGCGGAAATGACGCACATTTTGCAGCGCCATCGCAATCCGCTCTAACCCATAGGTAATTTCCACTGCAACCGGCTCCAGCACCATTCCGCCCGCCTGCTGGAAATACGTAAATTGGGTAATTTCCTGCCCATCCAACCAGACTTCCCAACCCAGCCCCCACGCCCCCAAAGCCGGCGATTCCCAGTTATCTTCCACAAATCGAATATCGTGCTCGCGCGGATCAATCCCCAAGGCTTCCAGAGACTGCAAATACAATTCCTGCGGGTTGCCCGGGTCAGGCTTCAGGATCACCTGAAATTGGGTGTGCTGCTGTAAACGATTGGGGTTTTCTCCGTAGCGACCATCATCCGGGCGCACGGAAGGCTCTACATACGCAACGTTCCAGGGTTCAGGACCTAAAACGCGCAAATAGGTCGCCGGGTTCATCGTTCCTGCGCCCACCTGCACGTTATAAGGCTGCCAGATCAGGCAGCCTTTGGAAGCCCAGTACCGCTGTAAATTCATAAAAATAGATTGAAAATCGAGCGACTGGCTCATAAACTCTCCCTTAATCGAAAATCAGGCAACATTATAACAGGATTAGCCTTATCAGTCTCTGCGCACATCGTGAATAAAATCGGGGGAATTTAACTTGCGCTCCAACCAGTAGGTCAGGTAAGCGTTCAGCAACGATTCCATCTCATGGCGCACGCCAGGAGTCAACACCGCACGATCCGCCTCAGCAAATATACTGCGCTGAAAATGGCGTAAGAACTTCAAGGTGGTCATGCTCACCGGACGCGCCCCCGCTACCATCGGACCGCACTGCGGGCATAGCGCACCCCCTTGCCCAGGGTCAAAATACTGATCCTCTGGCTTAATTTCCGTCTGGCAGCGCACGCAGTGAAACAACTCAGGGCGAAACCCCAGCAAATCCGCCAGGTGAATCTCATAATACCGTACCGCCAAGAACGGATCCGCCTGAGTAGAGATGCGCTCCAACGTATCCGTCAACAGCGTATACACTGGGCGATTCTCGCCTTCTTCATAGATGAACCGGTCCAGCAGTTCAATCACGTAAGCGGCGTAAGCCGTCCGCAGCAAATCTTCGCGCAGCGGCAGGTATGCGTTGACCGTCTCCGCCTGCGTGACAATCCACCAATCGCTGCCTTTCGCCAACATCAGCTTCACCCGCGTAAACGGCTCTAAATGCCCTGCCTTGCGTGACCGCAATTTGCGCGCACCCTTGGCAATCGCCCGCAGCTTGCCCTGCTCACGGCTAAACAGCACCAACAGACGGTCGGCTTCTCCCCAATCCGAATGTCGCAGCACCACCACTTCCGTCTGTAAAGAATGCGCAGTTCGTGGCATAAATTTTACTTTCGGGTCAGGTCGCCAGGCAAAAATGCCCCTGGCAGCAATTCCGATAATTCGTTTTCCCCTATAATATTGCCCGCTTCATCCGCGATAATGACCACAATATCCATCCCAAATTCCGCCAACACTTGCCTGCACGAGCCACATGGCGTTCCCCCGTTTTGGGTGACGACTGCAATCGCCGTAAACTGGCGTTCCCCTTCCGAAACCGCCTTAAATACCGCCACCCGTTCCGCGCAAATGGTCGTTGGGTAAGCCGCGTTCTCCACGTTCACGCCATCGTATATTTTGCCGGAGGTCGTCATTAATGCCGCCCCAACCGGATAATGTGAATAAGGAGCATACGCCCAGCGCCGCGCATGGATGGCAGTTTGTACCAGTTGTTGACGCACTTCATCACTCAGTTTGTGATTTAGACTCATTTTCTCTCTCCACCTCATCAGGTTGGTCAGCCGCATTGCACATTTGGGCGCGTACTGTGCGAATGCGCCGCCCGCTGACCTGCTCTACGGTTAATTGCACCTCTCCCGCATCCACTTGTTCGCCCCCTTGCGGAATGCGACCCAGTTGCTCGTAAATATAGCCCCCCAGGGTATCCGCATCCCCTTTTGGCAGGCGCGTCCCCATCACTTCGTTAAACCCATCCAGGTCAATCCTGCCCTGAAAACGATATTCCCCAGGCGCAATGGCTTCATACAACAGCTCTTCGCTCTGGTCATATTCATCGCGGATTTCACCGACAATTTCTTCAACAATATCTTCCAGCGTCACCAGCCCGGCAATTCCGCCGTATTCGTCCACCACCACCGCCATGTGTACGCTGCGTGATTGCATTTCGCGCAGCATGGCGTCTACTTTTTTACTTTCAGGCACAAAATACACCGGGCGCAGCAAATTGCGGATGGATTCCAACCGCTTGCCTTCCAGCGGCATTCCTAGCAGGTCTTTGGCATACAGCAAGCCAACGATATGATCTACCGAAGATTCATAGACCGGCACGCGCGAATGCCCCGAATCGCTCAACGCTTTGACCGCCTCGTCCAGCGGCGTTTGCAATTCCAACGCCAAAATATCAATTCGCGGAATCATCACCTCGCGCGCCAGGGTATCGCCAAATTGGAAGATGGAATAAATCATGCGGCGCTCGCCCTGCTCCAGGCTGCCTTCCGCCTGCTCCTCCTGAGCCCAGGTCTTCAGCTCATCCTCTGTAACCGCGCTCATCCGCGTTTGCAGCATCCGGCGCGAACCGAGCAACAGCATCAGCAGCGCAGAAACCGGACTGAGCAAGCGGTCAAGCAAAGCCGTCACATAAACCATGCGCACCGCCAATTCTTCAGCCCGCGGCAAGATAATTCCTTCCAACAAAAATTCTGCAGCTAATAACACGGCGGCAGTTATAGCAACCAAGAATAACCCTGCTCCCACCCCTGGCATATTGCCGCCATTCGATAACGCAAATAACCAGATGCTGACCGCAAGCCATAAAAAGTGCAGCAGCACCACCCACAAGCGCAATGAAACGCGCACGCGCGGTTTTTCCAGCAAGCCAATAGCGCGCTCTACAGCATCCTTGCGCTGCTCACGCAAAGTCACCAGGTATGCCATGCGCACGTTTAACACACTGGCGCGCACCATCACCAACAGCATATCTAAGGACAAAAAAAGAATCCACAACGCCCAAAGTAAGGTCATCACGCTTCTACTATATCACGTTCTGAAATTTACCGCCGCCCGCTGCCCACTTTTTGACTATAAGAATCAAAAAAGCCTCGCACTCCTATTCCGGATTGCAAAGCTTATTCTTTCTGCCAGGCTGGGGCGCCAGGAGTCGAACCTAGATCCACAGATCCAAAGTCTGGTGTGCTGCCATTGCACCACGCCCCAAGGGCTTTCTTTCTTGCGTATGAGATTTTACCTCAATATAGCCATTTCTGGCAATAGCCAGAGGCTTATTTTAAAGAGGAAGATGCTGATTCACTGCCCGAATCCGGCAGCAATCCCAACTTTTGCGCCTGCTCATACGTCAGCACATCGGGGGTATTCATATTCACCCTTTGGGTATTGTCCGCATCCTCCCAAAAGGCATCCGCATTTTGGGTCAATTGAGCAGGTTGGCTTTGCAACAATTCTTCCAACCGCACAAATTGCGTATCTGGGATCATGCCAGCATCTGCTGCGCTCTCTTGCGGTGCTTCCGATATACTCTCGGTTGGCACAGTGGCAAAAGTATCTACCGGCAAACCCATTTTTTCAAGCAGCTCCTGCAACTCCGTTTGCGCCGCCAAAACCTCTTCCAATGCTAACGCTAACCGCAGTACCGAGCCGCCCCGCTTCACAAAAACCGCCAGGGCATAATTGCCAATCGGCGCAAGCGTAAAATCGTACGTTTTGCCACGGAATACTTGCGCCGCGCAATAAGAATCCGCTTCCAATAAATGCGATATCCTCACCCCCGCGCTTAACGCCGTAATGCCATCCGCCATCAACTGCTCCATCCACCCCGAATCCAGCACATCCCCCGCCAACGCCACCGAACGACCATGATCGTCCATCAAAACCACGCTTACCGCCCCCAAGGTAGCCCGCAGCGTGCTAAGATGCACCGATAGCCCGGTCTGTTCCAAACCCTTGGGATGCGCTTCTTCCGCTTCGGTTTTAATAGATGCCGGCTTAATCACCAATTCATTGCGCGGCACATTCGGGAATGCCTGCGCCAATCCATTCAACAGTGATTCGTTGGCTGCATCTTTAATTTTCACTGCCAGAATCGATTCAGTGCGTTTCTCAGGCTGAGTGGATGGCATTTCTGGCATAGCAGGGCTGTTCAACCCCAAAAGTTGCGCGCACGCCTCCAAAAATTCCGTCATTCCCATTGGTTTTCGGAAGAAAATATCCGCCTGGATAGCGTCCAGTTGTGATTTCAAGCGATCATCCAACGCCAAGCCTGAAATCATCATCACCTTCACCCCCGGCTGCCGTTGGCGAATTTTCTTCACCAATTCAAAGCCGGTCATCCCAGGCAAGCGAATGTCTGTGATGAGTAAATTAATCTCAAACCGGGTCGCCTCTAAAATAGCTTCTTCCGCAGAAGGGACTACCATAATCGAAGTCCCTTTATATACGGTCTTGAGCATATCTTGCAGCATCCGCCCCAGATCAATTGCATCATCTACAATGAGAATGTGTTTACTAAGCATAATTCATCCTATTTAGGATTATACTGGGTTTTGCTGAATACGTCTTCTCAAGACTGTAATTCTATTCTACCCGCCAGCAAGCCGACCAATGCAATGGGGTGGTTTCCTTGAAAACTGGCTGCTCTCGCTTACAAATATCCATCGCCACCGGGCAGCGCGGATGAAAGCGACAGCCAGAGGGCGGATTCACCGGGCTGGGAACATCTCCCGTCAAGATAATCCGCTCGCGTTTGATTTTCGGATTAGGGATCGGGATCGCCGACATCAACGCCTGGGTATACGGATGCAGCGGGTTGCGGAATAATTCCTCCCGTCCCGCCAATTCCACCATCTTGCCCAAATACATCACCGCCACCCGGTCTGAAATGTGTTCGACCACGCTCAAGTTATGCGCAATGAACAAATAGGTCAGCCCAAATTCTTTTTGCAAATCCTTCAAAATATTCAGCACCTGCGATTGAATAGAAACATCCAACGCCGAGACGGGTTCATCGCAGACAATAAACTTAGGCTTGAGGGCAAGCGCGCGCGCAATCCCAATCCGCTGACGCTGCCCACCCGAAAACTCGTGCGGGTATCGCCGTGCGTGATACTCTTCCAATCCCACCTTCAGCAGCGTTTCCACCACCATGTCGTATCGTTCTCGCGCATTGCCAATGCCATGAATGCGCAGCCCTTCCATGACCGAATCGCCAATCGGCATACGTGGGTCAAGCGAGGCATACGGGTCTTGGAAAATAATCTGCATATTGCGGCGCATTTCTTTCAATTGCTTGCCGCGCAGCTTAAAGACATTCACGCCATCAAAATAAACTTCCCCCGAGGTAGCTTCCACCAGGCGCAGCACCGTCCGCCCTACAGTCGTCTTACCGCAGCCTGACTCCCCCACCAGCCCCAACGTTTCGCCTTCCTTCACCGTAAAACTCACATCCTCCAGTGCCTTCACCTGAGCAACCACCCGCTGAAAAATCCCGCCCTTCACCGGATAATACTTCACCAGGTTACGCACCACCAACAAATCTTTTTTCTCCGTACCATTAATTGCTTCCATTATTTACCTCACCCCGTTTGCCGAAATATCGGCTGGCATCGGCGCTTTATGCCCCGCCGCGCTCTGGTATAACCAGCAGCGCACATCATGCCCCTCTACCACCGGCAGCAGATCAGGCGACTGCTCTGTGCAAATGCGCATCGCAAATTTGCAACGCGGGGCGAACCGGCAGCCCACCGGCAGCTCGATCAAATTCGGCACCGAGCCTGGAATAACCTCTAGCGTCTCAATCACATGCCCTAACACTGGAATAGATGCAATCAATCCCACGGTGTATGGATGTTTGGGATGCTCAAATAGCTCGATGACATTGGATTGTTCCACGATCTGCCCTGCGTACATCACCGCCACGCGATCCGCCATTTCAGCAATCACGCCCAAATCATGGGTGATTAACACCACCGCAGTCCCTAACTTTTTCTGCATTCCGCGCATCAGGTCTAAAATCTGGGCTTGAATGGTCACATCCAACGCGGTGGTAGGCTCATCGGCAATCAGCAGTTCCGGCGAAAGCGCCAACGCCATCGCAATCATCACGCGCTGCGCCTGCCCGCCTGACATTTCATGCGGATATGCTTTGGCTTTCTTGGCAGGGTCTGGTATCCCAACCAGGCTCAACAATTCCACCGCGTGCTGCCAGGATTCTTCTTTATTCATTTTCTGATGAATTTGCAATACTTCCGCCACCTGATCCCCCACCGTAAAGACCGGGTTCAGGCTCGATTGCGGCTGCTGAAAAATCATCGAGATGCGGTCGCCACGCATTTTGGTCATTTCTTCTTCAGAGAGTTTCAACAAATCACGCCCATCAAAGAAGATTTCACCAGCGATCACCTTGCCCGGTCGTCCCACCAGGCGCAATATAGAAAGAGAAGTCACGCTCTTGCCGCAGCCTGATTCGCCCACCAGTCCCAAAATTTCGCCTTTGTTGACCACAAAATCAACCCCGTCCACAGCTTTTACTACGCCGTCTTCGGTGTTAAAGTAAGTCTTTAAGCCACGTACTTCCAATAATGGGGTACCTAAGTTACCTGCCACGCTCTTCCTCACCTCTTCAATCGCAAAATGCGAAACGATTTCTCAAGTTTCTGTCTATCGGAGCAAATGTATTATAACTTCAAATTGCCTGTCGGAATTGACAATTCTTATATAGAAAATGGACTGGAACGGAAACTTTCCCTTCCAGTCCACTCTTTTTCTTCCTTATTTCAAGGCAGAAAACACTTTTTACCGATCTCGTTTCCGACCCCTCATCGTAGAAAACACAATCCCCGTAATTCCTAAAAGAACGCCCAAAAACGAAGCAATGAACGAAAAGAAATCCAGAAAAAAGGTTGATTCCAATACGCGCATAATCATCAAGTAAGGCAGAATGACGCCCAAAAGCATCAACACGACCCCTACTGCAATTAAAATGCGCGGATCCACATGACTAAGCATGTTATTTGTACAACCAGCAAGCCACCAGATGTTCCGGCTCAGGGTTAAATTCCGGCGGAATCTCCACGTCACACAGCCCCTTGATCATGTGCGGGCAGCGTGGATGGAAGCGGCAGCCAGAGGGCGGGGCAATCAGGTTTGGCGGCTCTCCTGGCGGAATATCCTTAAAGGCTTTGGCATTGTTGCCATCTGGGTCAGAGGTTGCCGCCAGCAGCGCATGCGTATACGGGTGCAGCGGGTTATTGAGCAGGTTCATCACCCGCGCTTTTTCCACCAGCTGACCGGCATACATGACGAAGATGCGCCGCGAGAAGTAACGCACCGTAGAAAGGTCATGGGTAATGTAAATCACCGCCAGGTGACGCTCTTCCTGCAAGCCGCGCAGCAGTTTCAGAATTTCCACGCGCACCGAGGCATCCAACATCGAAACCGGCTCATCCGCCACGATCAACTTCGGGTCCAGCAACATGGCGCGCGCAATCACAATACGCTGCTGCTGCCCACCGCTCAGTTGATGAGGGAATTTCGGCAGGAAGTCTTCCACCGGAAAGACCTTCACTTCCGACAACGCGCGGTTGATCCGATCCATACGCTCATCTTTGTTGCGAACGCCATTCACAATCATGGGTTCTTCCAGGATGCGCTCGACATTCATAAAGGGAGCCATCGCGCCGTAGGGGTCTTGTTGAATATACCCCACGTGTGAGCGATACTGTTTCAGCTCATCCGCCTTCATTGTTGCAATATTGTGATCCTCAAACGTGACTGAGCCTTTGGTGGGGCGGTTCAACCCCAAAATGGTCTTCATCAGGCTCGATTTGCCGCAGCCACTTTCGCCCACTACCGCAATTGCTTCGCCATCATGCAAGTCAAAGCTCACCCCATCTACCGCGTGAACGTTTCCGGCGTTACCAAAACCTAAGCGGCGCAGTTCAAACCACACCTGCAGGTCCTTGGCAGAAAGAAGAACTTTTTCATCCTCTGTTGCATCAGAGTTCGCCACCAATTTGGGCTTGGTGATTAAATTTCCATCTATTTGTGCCATGCCATCTCTCCTACCTTCCTACTGATAAAGCCAACACTTAACGATACGGCTGTCCTTCTTGAACACCGGCGGCTCTTTATCGCAAGCGGCAAAGCGCGCGGGGCAGCGTTCCTTGAAACGACATCCGGTAGGAAGGTCCTGAAGGCTGGGCGGCTGCCCAGAAATGAAATCAGGCTCTTTATCACTGTGTAAGCGTGGCACACTATCCATTAACTTCCTGGAATAAGGATGCAGCGGCTCAATGAAGAAGCGCACTGCGTCACTTACTTCAACAATTTGACCGGCATACATCACCGCTACCTTATCAGCCAGTTCGCTGGAGGTGGCAATATCGTGGGTGATAAGGATATAACTGATTGCCAGATCGCGCTTCAACGTCTTGAGGACGTTAAAGATATTCGCCTGGGTCAGCACATCCAACGCGGACGTAGGCTCATCCAGAATAACCAGCTCAGGCGATGTCACCAGCGACATCGCAATCGCCGCGCGCTGACGCATCCCACCGCTCAATTCAAAAGCATACCGCTGCAAAAATTCTTCCGGCACGCCCACGTGGTCAAACATCTTTTTTGCCTGCAAGAGGGCTTCTTTTTTCGATGCACCCGTGTGAATGACAAATGGCTCTGTCACCTGCTCGCCTATTTTCAGCACCGGGTTCAGCGAGTTCATCGCCGCTTGCGGCACCATAGACATCTGGCTCCAGCGCACATTCTTGCGGAATTCCTCATCCGAGTACTTCATGATATCCACGTTGTTGAGGAATACTCTGCCAGAGTATTTATGCACGTTGCGCGGCAGCAGGCGCAAAATCGCCTTTGCCAGCGAGCTTTTGCCGCAGCCTGATTCGCCAACCACTACGACCGCTTCGTTATAGCCTAGCTCAAAGTTGACGCCATCTACCGCCTGCACCACGCCGCGAGTCGTCCGAAAATGAAGTACCAGATCTTCTAATTTAAGTAATGTCTTCTCGGCCATGTGCTACTGCCCTCTCAAGCGTGGGTTAAAGACGCGATCCATAGCATATCCCACTACGGAAAATGCCAGACCGGTAATCATTAATAAAGCCGAAGGCTCTAATACCCAATAGTACCATCCCTGGAACAGCGCGCCCGCCGCATACGAGTCGTCAATCAACTTGCCCCAGGTGGGCAAAGTCGGGTCGCCTAACCCTAAAACTGCCAGCGACGCCTCCAGGAATACATACGAAGGGATCAGCGTAATAAACTGTGGGATTAAAAGCGGGATCAAGCGTGGGATCATGTAGGTAAAGATGATCCGTCCGCCATTCGCGCCATACGAACGCGCCGCTTCAATATAGGGCGATTCCTTAATCTGCATAAAGACTGCGCGGAAGGTCTTGATTCCCGCGCCAAACACACTCAGCAAAATCACACACCCCAAAATGACGAAGATACTCCTGGAATAGAAAGTACCAACCATAATGAGGATGGGCAAGAATGGCAAAACGAGGTTAATCTCCGTGATACGCTGAATTAACTGATCTATCCAGCCGCCAAACCAGGTGCTGACGCCCGCAATAATCAATTGAGAGAGCGATGTACCCACTGCCGCCAGCAACCCAAATGAGAGCGCAATAGGTGTACCCCACAACAGGGCTACGCCAATGTCGCGCCGCAGGTTATCCGTCCCAGCCCAACCCGCTAGCTTGCCATACAACACCACTTCCGCGGTATAGCTAGACTTTGGCTCGAATACAGTCCCCTCAATGAGCAGCTTATACGTTCCCTTCAGCGGTTGCGGGGAATTATATTTCGGGCCTGCAAACAAGCCGATGTGTGGAGTAGCTCCGCCTAATTTCGCAGAAAGCTTCACATCCTGCGAAATACGGTATGCCATGCCATCTTTGATCGAGAAATTCGCCAGGCGAACCTTGCGGTTATCGGGCGTTACCAAAATGACGCCCACAAAAGGAGCTTTCTTATCAAAGGTCGTTTTGAAGTAAACGGCAAAATCATCTGCAAAGGAGTCGTAATTATACGGCAGGGTATAGGTATAATTCACGGTAGAAGAAGTGCCAGAAGCATTCACTACCTTTTCCACGCCGGGGCTGTCGCTTTTCAAGTCAATCGTTTCAGGCAGCTTATCTTTGAGGAACCAGTTGAACCAGACCGGGGCAGCCGTGCGGGGGTTCTGATACCACATATTATCCCCACCCCGCCACAGCAGGATGGCTTGATTATACGGAATGGCAATCAACGTATAAATGGAGATGCCAATCAAAATTAAAATAATAACAACGCCGCCTAGCGCAGTCGGATAGCGGCTAATTTCCCGAAGAGCCTTAAGATTCATTACTGTCGACTCCCTTCATCACCAATTTTCACGCGCGGGTCGACCAGCGCATACACAAAGTCAAGCGAAAAGACGGTAATTGCCAGCAGGTACGAGAAAATGACTGTCTCGCCTACAATGACTGGCGTATCAAACAACCCAACCGCTTCAAATAACGCGCGCCCCAGTCCAGGCCAGTTAAAAATTGTTTCAAAGATGGGCGCGCCGGTCCAAATGCCAATAACCAATAAAGCAAAGTTGGTGATGATGGTCGGCAAGGTAGGGCGCAGGATATATTTGTTATTAATATCCCGTGCGGGCAATCCTTTTGCCTTCGCCATATCTACGTAGTCTTCGCTCGAGTAAATGAGGAAGAAAGTACGCCAGGTGAAGATACTGAGGAAAATTTGGCTGAGCGTAATGGCAGTGATAGGCAAAATCATGTGCCGCGCCAAGCTCAACGTGTAATCCAGCGCATTCGCCGGCGGCGGAGAATCCACCATGCCGCCAAACGGAAGCAACCGCCAAACCGAAGAGAACAGCAAGATCAAGAAAATGCCATAAAACCAGCCAGGCGCAGAAGAAAGCGGCGTAAGCGCCACAATCAGCTTATCAAAAAAACTGCCATACGCGCGGGAGAGCAGCAAAGCAAAAACCAGAGCCACAACAAACAAAATGATGTCAGCCAAGCCAAACAAAATCAGGGTTGCTGGCATCCGTTCCAGAATAATATTACGCACAGCGCTGGACCCGCTGTTAGAAGTCATATTTATTGCCCGCCCCAGGTTCAGGGTGACGGCGTCCGACAGGTAGTTAAAACTGCGAACGATAAACGGCTGATCCATCCCCGTGCGTTTGACCTGGTTCTGAATGGTCGCTTCAATTAACTTCGACCGTGCGTCCTGGGTCAACTTACGAATGTTCGGGTCGTTGCCCATTTTTTGAGTCACGTCTTCGCGGATCTGACTCAGCCGAATGGTATCCACGTATCCGCCCATGTTCGCAATCAGGATGGTGAGATAAAGACCAATGAGCACAGTAATGGCAAGCGTAATGACACGGACAATTGTATATCGGGCTATTCTGGAAAAGGCGCTCGTCCCAGATTTTTTCTTCACTTTCTCCGTTAATGCGCCTGGAGCGGGTGCGGGTGTGCTCACTTCTGTCATAGTTGATTCTCTCTTTCGTTGAAATTACGTATCATCTCAATCTTTCGAGAGAATTTTTGAGGTGATACTAAATTACACCCGATAGGGGCAGGAAGCCCACCCCTATCGGGTT
Organism: Anaerolineales bacterium; assembly: GCA_038206515.1. Taxonomy (GTDB): domain Bacteria; phylum Chloroflexota; class Anaerolineae; order Anaerolineales; family Anaerolineaceae; genus DSYU01. Next base: position 61,808 of record JBBRAT010000012.1, read on the forward strand.
TATCGCTTAAAGAGCCGACTTACAAATTACTACTTGGCAACAACGAACTCGTAGGTAGCGAAAGCGGGTAAGCTCACGACCTTCGAGGAAACCGCTACCGACAACTTGGCAGAGCCAGCCGTCAGTTTCGCGGAAGCATCGGCGGGAAGGTCAACAGTATATTGACCTTCCGCGCTCATCTTCGCTTCGCCACTGGCAACAGCGGTGCCAGCCGCATCGAAGATGCTGTAGCTAACCTTATCCAAATCCTTAGACGGATAAGGAACATCGCCGCTATTGATCGTCACGTTGAACGTAACCGCATCGCCAGCCTTAACCTGAGTAGGACCATCTACGCTCACGGTCGCAATCTGAGGAGTCGCAAAACCAGCAGCGAACTGATCAGACGGGAACATGTAGTCCGCAAAGCGAACCAGGCTGATGGATTTTTCAGTGGTGAAGACTTTGTCTACCATGTAAGCGCCGGTGCCGAGCCAGATGTGACCATGCGCCTTGTAGAAGTTCTGCAGGTTTGCATAGCGCGCCTTGGCTTCATCCGCCTTGACGAATTTACTCATGGTAGGTTCATAGACCAACGTGCCAGCCGTTGCATCCTTGTCGAGGTAATCCGACTGAATCTTCAGGGTATCGCCAGAGATGAAGCTGGTCTGATCTACCTTGAGTGCGCCAGATTTGTCGAGTGAGAACGCCATCTTCTTGTCAGCTTCCGCCTGAATGGCGGGGGTCAGGTTGTGCCAGGCGCCCATGCCATACAGATATTCGGGGTACCAGTTGGTGGCGAAGTTGTTTTCCGCGTCTAACTGATAGGTATCATCATAAGTCTCGATGACCAACGGGTCCGTAGAGACAATCTTGACACCCTTGAAGTGGGTCAGGAACGTATCAACAGTCGCCTGGGCAGATTCATCATAAATCTTGCTGTCTTTCTTGCCCTGATCAAAGGTCAGGATCATGCCCATCACGAAGTCACCTATCGACAGGGTAGAACCGTCGTGCCATTTGGTCTTCCACAGGTCGGGGATGTAGGTGATGGTGGTCTTGATATTGGCAGTCTGCACGAAGGTCTTATCCGCAGCGGCGCGTTCTTTCGCCGTCACGAAGACCTGTTTGGCAGCGTCCCAATCCGCCCACGCATCGTCAGGTACGGCGATCGTATCGGCGGTGGTAACGGTGTCCCAATCAGCATTCTTGACAATCGGCAGACCCTTCTTGGCTACAAGTTCGCCCTTGGTAATGAGCTTGGGCATCTGTAAGCCGGTATAGGGGTTAGCAATGGTCGCCCAATCTTCCGTCTGGCGCTGAACCATGCTGTCATCGGTCCAGTTCGAGCCGTTGATCGGATTCCAAGCCTGAACGAGAATACCAGACTGAGCAATTCTCAGTTCTCCACCCTCTTTGCCAACCAGGCGAGCGGTGTAGGGGAACAGCTGCGAGCTGGCGAAACCACCGCCTAAGTCAGCAGCGCCCGAAATCTTGTTGGAATAGGGTTCAAACGAAATGGTGTCAATCACCCACAAACCCCACCAGCTTTCCTGCATAGACAGGGTCATGGCAGTCTCATACAGCTTGGCGCGTTCATCCATGGTGGTGAAAGCGTTCGTCTGGAGCGCATCTTCCACTTTGGTCAATTCAGGAGAGGGCTTGAATTCGTTGAACAGCGGGATGCCCTGAATCTTGCCGGTGTTGTACTGAACGAAGTTCGCGCCTTCATCGCGCACGATCTGGGTATTGATCCAGCCAGCGGTGTAGTAGCTGAACTTGCAGGCATTCAGGTCTTTGCCCTGCCAAATGGGGGCAGCTTCTTTACGAGTCTTGAATTGGCGATCCACCGTGAAGCCGAGGGCTTCCAGCTGAGTGCCGAAGTAGTCGCCAATTTGCTTGCGGCTGTCTTCGGTGCGGATCAAGCCAATGATTTTGACCGGGGCGCCCTGGAACGTCCACTTGCCAGCATCGAGCTTCGCGCCCAATTTCGGCATTTCTTCGTTCACGACCGCTTTGGCTTTGTCCATGTTATACGCATATTTGGTCTGGACTGCGCCAATTAAGCCTGCATAGCGCGCCGCATCCGGGTAAGCGCCAGTCAGGACGGTGAACTTCGGGTTCGCCAAACCGCCAGAAATTTCTTGCGAAATATAATTGCGGTCAATTGCCCAGTTCATCGCTTCGCGGATCTTCATATCGGTGAACGGGTTGAGGGTCTTGGCATCCGCGCAAGCAACTACGTTGAACAGCAGTTGATCGTTCGAGCCATAGACGTTGGCATAGGTCAAGTTCTTGTCGCCCTTGACGGTTTCAAAAACTTTCGGATCACCAACGGTTACCGGGTACATGTCAATGGTGCCAGCCTGAAGTTGAGCAACCGCAGACGGAGCATCGGCAATCGCCGAGAAGGTGATTTTGTCTAACCAACCACCCGTGCGCGTGCTTTTCGGGGCGGTGGTGGCGGTCGGCGCGGCGGCGGTAGCCGTCGGTTCAACTACGGCGGCGGTGGCAGCGGCGGTCGCCGTGGGTGCAGTCGTCGCCGTTGCATCGGTCGCGGGCGCAGCAGACGTATCAGTCGCAGCCGGGACCGGTGCAGTGGTAGCAGTGGCTGGGGCGCATGCCGCAAATAGCATGCTCGCCAGAATCAGCACACTTAGTACAACAGAAAATCTTCTTTTCATCCTGTTTCTCCTCCAAATAAGTGATGAATTGAGAACGACCGGAAAACCATCCTTACTAGTTTCCCACTTACACTGAGCAAACTCTTTTCGGGATTTGGCATCCCCGTAAGAGGTTTCTCCATTAGGAATCTCCCGTTCGTGCTTTCCCTCCCCTACGAACAAAGAGGCGATCAACGCGCAGATAAGGCAATTTCTCCACCCAAAAAGAATGTCAAGCACAAATTATTCTTGCGCCTGTCCTCTTAAGTCATGGAGAATTTTGAAAACTATTTTTTTCATTCCCAAAACGGTTCGCTCTTTGCCTATCTTCTACGTGCTTATCTTCTACGTGACGATCTTATCTTAATACATTCTTTTACGAATGTCAACCGAATTGACTTCCGCGAAATGCGCGTTTACGGCAGTTTTTTTGTTTATTATGCCATACCAGACAAAGAAAACGCCGCTCTACGTAAATTCCTACACAAGGTGATGATAACGTTATGGCTATAATGGTCTATTTACTATAATCCACAAATCAGCTAAAGAAACTAGTCATAAGACTAGTTTCTTTAGCTGATTTGTCAGGGATTTCTCTCATCATTCATCCCATGAATCTCAGCTTATTTCTTCGGGCAATCCGCGCCAACCGCAAAATTTTCCAAATTCCACAACATGCTGCGCGCGCTGGCGTCCATCTCCAGCCCGCATAAATCCGGGCGAGCAATGGCAATTTTCAACTGCGGATAGAGCGGAATCACGGGCAATTCCTGAGCAAACAACTTCTCCACGTCCGAATAAGGGTTCGCAACCGGCTTGTCTGCGCTCACATAGCTTGCCGCGGCGCATTCCGCATCAAATTGCGGATTGCTATACCCTGAAACATTCGCCCCCACCCAATGATTCTCTGCATTCGGAATTTGCGCGCTAGTATACAGCAAGCAATTCGGGCGCGAAGTCGCTGCCCAGGCAAACTGCGCCAGGTCAAACTTGCGACCAAACACCGCGCCATCCGGTCCGGGGGCAAACAACTGTGCCGCGCTCTGGCTCTGTACCTCAACCCCAATCCCACACCCACGCAGTGAAACAGCCACCCGATCCGCCACCTGCTTGCGTAAATCCGCATCCGTTGTCAGGTATTTCACCGCCAGCAGCGTACCATCCGCCACGCCCGCCACGCCCTTTGCCGTGCGTGCAGCTTGCGGATTACTGCCCGCCTTCCAGCCCACCGCGTCTAACAGCTTCATGCCCGCTTCCGGGGAATAATCATACTTCGGCAAATCCTGAGTCAGGGCGGGGTGTCCATCCGGCAAAAAGGTTTGCATCCCTTGAACGCGCCCGTACATTAATTCTTTAATGATTCCAGCGCGATCAATGCACTGCGCGACCGCCTGCCGGGTGCGCACATCCCCAAACAAATTGGCGCGGCTGCCCGCTTCCGGTTTGCCGCTATCATAAGACGCGGGACGAATGCCAAAATCAATATGTTCCCATTCCGGTCCCTGGGTAACATACGTTTTCAGCTTACCGTCTTTTTCCAGGTCCAGCAAATCAGGGAACATGGCGAAAAAGTCAGGGTTTTGATCCACCACATCACACTCACCCGAACGCAGCGCCGCCAGGTTGTTATCTCCCGGCTGCCCGGTAAAGCGGAACACCAGCTTATCAAAGTGCGGCAGTCCTTCAGCAGCGCGGAAATAGTTGGCGTTCTTGCTTAAAGTAATATGATCGCCCGCCGCCCATTCCTGAATAACGTAAGGTCCCCACCCCAGCGGGGATTGAGTCGCCTTCGGGTCTTTGAGCAAATCAGCCGCGCCCAGACTGCCCCAGGCGTGCTTCGGCAGCGGCATCCAAAAATACGCGCCAAACTGCTGATCGGCAAAGCCAGGCAGTCCCACCCATTCCACATGGGTATCATCTACCGCCTTATAGGAAAACGTGCGATCCAAAGCATATTTGCTCACCGGGGTCGCCGGGTCTGCTGCCAGGCTATACGAATAAATGGAATCCGCTGCCGTTAACAGCACGCCATCTGACCATTTCACCCCACTCCGCAGTGGATAGGTGATTGCCAGCTGATCCATCTTAACAGCCGTTTTGCCATCCCACTTGACTGCGCAAGAAGTAGCGCTGCATCCCGCAGGCAGCACGCTGATGCCCGCTTTTAACGTCACCAACGCGCCGCTCGCATCCACTACGCTATCGCCCTCTTGCACTGTGATCGGACGCAGCCCCACCCCGTCCCCCATCGTGGGTAGCTTCTCTAACAGCACCGGCTGCGCGGCATAATTGCGCGTATCGATCGGCCCGTCATACACCGCCTCTAAGATGCTCCACATGCTGCCGGATGATCCGCCATAAGGATATAGCGTAGCCGGTTCATAAGGCTCGCAGATCACCAGCGTCTTTTCTTGAGGGGCAGCTGCTGTGGCGGTCACTCCTTGGGTGGGCGTTGCCGCCTGGGTAGCCGTCCCTTGCGGGGTTGGATTCACCACCGTAGGCTGTGGGGTGGGCGTACTGGCGTTACATCCCGCCAGAAAGATAACAAAACAAATCATTAATAATGAACGAAGCAGGCGATATAAGCTCATGCAGCCCTTCCGAGAAAAAGATAAATAATCATTGCGTTTTAAACTCCAGCATTGTATTACCGATCATTTTCGTCCCCATAACGCAGTTTCAGGTACGATTCATACCGCGCCTGGGCAACTTCCCCCTTCTCCACTGCCTTCCGGACGGCGCAACCCGGCTCATTGCGATGGGTGCAGTCATTAAACTGACATGCCGACACCAAATCGCGCAGTTCCGGAAAATAACCATCTAATTCTTCCGGTTCCGTATCCCACAACGCCAGCGATTTCAGCCCGGGCAGGTCAGCCACATAGCCGCCTTCCACTAATGGGAACAACTGCCGCGTTACGGTAGTATGCCGCCCTTTCGAGTTATTCTCGCTCACAGCACGCACCGCCAGCCCCAACTCCGGTTGGATGGTGTTCAATAGGCTTGATTTTCCTACCCCGGAAGGACCTGCCAAAGCGGAAATCTTGCCAATTAACATCGCATGCAGTTCTTCAATCCCCACCCCAGTCTTCACCGAGGTATAAATCACCGGATAGCCCAGAGCGGGGTAATGCCCAAACCATTTCTGCGCCGCTTCCATGCCAACCAGGTCAACCTTATTCGCCACAATCACCGCCGGAATGGATTGCTTTTCGCAGATCACCAAAAAGCGATCCAACATCCGCAAACGCGGTTCTGGCTCTGCCACAGCAAACACCATCATCACCTGATCGGGATTCGCCAGCAGAATCTGGCGATATTCGCCGTGCGGGGTCGGGTCCATCCGCGCCAACTCACGCGCGCGCGGGATAATTTCTTCAATCATCCCGTTCCCCTCCGATTGGATCGAAATCTCCACCAGGTCGCCAATGGCTAAAATATCGCCGGTAAAGCGCGCCCGCTTTAATCGCCCGCGCAAGTGACAGATCACTTCCTGCCCAGCCGCGCCATCTTCCCCCAATCGGACAGTATAAAAGCCCGATAGCAACCGCATGATTCGCCCACGGAACCGCGCCTCACTCATTTGGATGGGGTCGCCGTGCGTAAATTAATGTCGCCGCCCGTATCGGTGTTGCCCCCAGAGTTACCGCCGGCGCCGCCACCCGTATCCCCACTCGCCGGCGGTACAGGCGTCTTTGCCGAAGGATCCGCAGGCGTGCGGGTGACGTTAAACTTAGATTCCCACGGGTAAATAGTTTGCGGCTGCCCCAGGAAATACAATTCCACAATCCGCCGGAAAATGGGCGCAGAAATATCCGCGCCTTCCCCTGCATTTTCCGCGATGACCGCAATGGCAATATCCGGTTTATCGGTGCGTTTAGCGTCCGTGTAGCCCGCAAACCAGGCATGTGGATGACCGGGGTTGTCATTCTGCGCGGTACCCGTCTTGCCATATACCGGAATAGACATCCCCCCAAAGACCTGCACCGCCGTTCCGCGCGGACTGGCGACCACGTCCCGCAAGCCCTGTTGAATGAGCGCCAGGTCTTCAGGTTTGATGGGCAGTTTCCCCTGCACCTTGGGTTGGAACGCCAGCGAGGGATTGTTGTTCGCGTCCACCACCTTTTCAATCACCTGTGGTTCATATAGCGTCCCTCCATTTCCGACTGCCGCCATAAAGCGCGCCACCTGCAAAGGGTTCACCAACACTTTCCATTGCCCAATCGCCATTTCCACCGCTTCAGGCCAGCTAGTGGGGTCAGGGATGTTGCCATTTGCTTCAAATAAACCCACCGCGCCGGTCTTGCTGCCCAATCCAAACGCGCGTGCCATGTTGCTCACGTCCTTTTCGTGTCCCTGGGTGAACAGGTCATACCCCATCTGGTAAAACCAGGGGTCGCACGAGCGCACCAGCCCCTGCACCAGGGTCAGCACGCCACTGGGCGGAAAACCCTTCTCCAACGTCCAATCCGTATAGGCGCGGCTGTCGGGTCCATACCATTTATATTGGCAGTCCAGCGTATCCTCTGGCTTATGCACGCCACTTTCCAGCGCCGCCGCTATGGTAACAACTTTAAAGACTGATCCCAGCGGATAGCCGTCCATGGTGGCGCGGTCATATTCAGGGGTATTGTTGGTGCTGTAAATTTCATTTAACAAAGCCCGACTATTAGCGTTCGCGCCCTCAAAAGCGTTCGGGTCAAACTCTGGCGAAGATACCAACGCTAGCACGCGCCCCGTATCCCGCTCCATCACCACCAGCGCGCCCGTAAACCCAGAAAGGGCTTCCTGCGCGCCCAATTGAAAATTGCTATCAAAGGTCGTATAGATATTCTGCGAAGGCTTGCGATCCACCTTTGCCAGGCGCGTCACCGGCTTCCCTTGCGGATCATACACATCCAGGGTTGCGCCTTTTACGCCCGCCAAATATTGATCCCCCCACGATTCGATGCCCGTGCGCGCCACTCGGTCGCCATACGCATACCCCGCCCGCAAATATTGATCCACTTCTTCCTGACGAATCGCTGAAACAAACCCCACCACGTGCGGGGCAATCCCACCCTGCGAGTAAAACCGCCCCGAATAGTCACTCCGCACCAATCCCGCCAACCCAGAGAGGGATTGCAAATATTGTTTCTCTACTTCTTTCGTAATCTCACCCACCGCCACATACGTGCCATTCGGCTTATCCATATATAACGCGCGAATGCCATCCGGCGTCTTGCCCGTCAGGTTCGAAAGGACCGAAAGCAGCGTGCCTTCCTGGTTGCGATCCATCTCCCCCACGTTGACGCCCAACGCCACAATATCCGAATGCAGCGCCACGCCTACCCCATTGCGGTCATAAATATTGCCGCGCGAAGGCGCGTCATAATCCAACCGCAGGGTATTTCCGCCATGCAGCTCCGGCATAATCAGCCCATCTTCCCACTGAATCCGCCAGGCAGCATCTTCCAGCTTAAGTCCCATGTTCATTTCGCGGCTTTTGATGTCGCCCAATATTTGGGTATGGAATGTGACGTTGTATGCCACCTGCGCCGAAGAGGGGTTGGTTAACTTCGACAGGATTTCATATTCCAACGATTGTTGGGTGATATTAATCGCCACGTCTTTGTACCGTTTGGTAAAGGCATCCTGGTTGATCGCATCGCGGCTGACGCTGGTGAGCATTCCGTACATCGTGACGGTGTCATCCGCCTTCCACGCATCCAAAAAAGCGTGCGCCGCCGTTTCCGCATCCGGCACAGTCGTCACATAAACCGGAGGGGTGGGCAGCGCATGGGTAGCAGTGGCGGCAGGCGCAGTCAGAGCCGATACAGTCGCCGCAGGGGTAGGGTTTACTCCACTGCAAGCGTTTAGAAACAAAACCAACAATAAAAGAACAGAATATACTTTCAACTTCATAAAGCAATTCCTCAAGAGGTGCGCTTCTCTACGCCCGGCACAGAGCCTTTTCCCGCCAGTTCTTGATACACCTGGCAGTCGTAGGTGAGCATCTTCTTACATTCCTGAACAAAATCACGGCTAGATTTCAGCCCAAACGGGCGCAGCAGGCGCGTCACCTGGCACACACTCATGCCCATCAAGCAGCCATAGCAACCTTCCAGCCGTTCCACCGGATGAAATGCCGCATGTTGAATAGCATAAGCCCCGGCTTTATCGAACGGATCGCCGGTGGCAATATATTCCTCAATTTCAGCATCTGTATAATCGCGCATCCACACCTGGGTAACGCATAAATCCGTCACCAGTTGATTGCTATCGCGCTCCAGCCCGGCAATTGCCGTCAGCACCTGATGACTGCGTCCGCGCAGGCTCACCAGCACTTCCCTGGCTTCCGCTGCGCTAGCGGGCTTTCCTAATATACGCGCCCCATCCGCCACGGTCGTATCTGAAGCCAGAATAACCGCCCCTCCTTCGGAAAGCCGTCCCACCGCGCGCGCTTTGCTAGATGCTAGGCGGGTCACATAAGCGGCAGGGGCTTCATTGACAAGTGGGGTTTCATCAATATCGGCAGGACGAATGCCAAAACTCCACCCCGTCAGGCTTAACAGCTGGCGGCGGCGTGGGGAACCAGACGCTAAAATCAATAGTGGGGTCATAGAGTAGGATTCTAACACAAAAAACAAACCCTTTTTGCGCCTCCTCGCCTACGTTTTGTGCAGCCATAAAGGAAACCATCAAAAACGTAAAAACATCCTGCATTAGATGAGATAAAATCAAAACCCCCGCACACGCGCGAAATCGCAAGTGTGCGGAGGTGCTTCATTTCATCTCATCTAATGCAGGATGTCTGGCAAATATGTGTTGTATGCGCAGGATGCGAAGGTGGCCAGTCCGTTATGGATCTGTTCGCGCAGCAGTTCCGCCTTGGTAGCGTTGAAAGCCTGGCTGGAGGTCAGATCGCTGGTCGAGTTATAGATATAGGTGCCAAAGACATATTGGTTCGACCAGGGCGCGCTGCAGGTTGGGATGGAGACATAACCAAAGATGGAAATGTGATCTTTATAGGTAGAGCAGTTCCCATTGGGGCAGATTTTATAACTGCCAGCTTTATAAGCCAGTTCCATCCGGTTTCTGAACTGTGCTTTGACCGCCGCGGGCATGCCCGGAGGGGCTTCCTGGTTGATCAAATTGGGGATGTCAGTACTCCACAGCCCGGTCCAGTCATAGCCTTCGGCTTTAAACTGAGCCTTCCCGGCTTCATGATCGAAGAAGTAGCTACGATAAGTCGGGTTGACGAGTATCGCGTTAGCCACCCCCTCATAGATCACCCCCAGGTCATCCAAGGTCGTCTGGTTCTCAGGCGGGCCGCCGCAGCCAATAATATGGTTGATCGCGGTGTGAGACGCTCCGACAGAATTGAGCATCAGGTTGATATTGGCGGTGCCAAAATAATCAGCCAGTTCGCGTGTGCGCGTGTTGTCGGAATGGAACATCATTTCTTGGTCAGCAGTCAGGATGCTCTCGCTGCCGTTAGAGACATTCCCCGGACAGCTGCCGCTGACCGGTGGAGAAAATTTGGCGATTGAGGATGTTTCCGTGACCGACCCGGCTTGCAGCTGGCGGGCGGTATACAGGTGGACCGCGACTTTGATCGTGCTGGCGGGTTCAAAGATCGTTCCATCTAACAGGCTGGCCAGGACCGGTCCATTGACCTGTTTGAGATAAAGTCCCTTTGTGCCATCGGTTGCGCGCAGCATTTGTCCTACCCGCGACGTGATCGCATTGGAATTGTTGATCAGCACAAACGACCAACAGCGGTCGCCGCATCCGCTGGTGGATTGGGCGTCGATGATCCGCGCCCCGTCCTGGGCGGTGATATTAAGCAAGTCAGACGTTGCAATGCCCACGTACCACCACCACAACGGGCAGCCCGAGGAGCAACTGGTCATCACAGCATTGTAATTTCCGGTGGCAGGGTCGATATCCAAATCAATCAAGCGAGCGTTGTTGGCATTGATGCTATTCGTCAATTGACCGATAGTTGCATCGACATACCACCACCAATCGCGGTTATTGGCGCCGGTATTATCAACCATCACTGCGGCGTAGTATTTGGTTGCACCTTTCATATAATCGTTGACCTGCACGATGCGGGCGCTGTTGGCCTGCCAGAGTGCGGTCAACTGGGCGATAGACTGACCCTGGTAGAACCACCAGCCTTTGGCATCCGCTCCGGTGTTGGAGATCAGCACCGCGAAGAATTTCACCGATCCTCCCACAGAAGGATCGTTAAAAGTTTTCAAGGACGTGATACGGGCGCTGTTCGCTACCGCAAAGTTAAGCAGGGCGGTTGGCGTAACATCCACAATCAGCCACCAGGTTTTAGCATAAGATCCACTGTTGGAGACGTAAGTAGCCGTCAACGCATAGGGCGGGTTCGGATTTTCGACATAGAGATCGACTGCGCGCAAAGTCGAACCTGCAGTTGATAAGACCTGGGCAGGTGTCTGGTGTTCATAGACAGCCCAGCCGGTGGGATCGCTGTTTTCGCTGTCATCGACATTTACTGCCGCGGCAATCCCCGGCGCTGCTAAGGACTGTGTCCCTGCCACCAGGTTGGGGTCGGACAGGGCAATGGTGGGCTGAGCTTGACCAGGATGGAAGGCAAAGACCTGAGAAGGGGAAGGCATTTCGCCGTTGTTGGGCAGAAAATCCGCCGCGTTCCTCAGACCGGCGCCCTGTCCAGCGGCAGGGTCAGGCGCAGAAATCACACCCGGCTGCGCTCCATTGCCTGGAATGGGCGACTGCGCGGAGACGGGCAATCCGCCGCCGAACAAGGAAAAGAGGAAGATGGTTACAGCGATGATACGGGTGAAACGGTTCTGGATCGATTTCATGAGAAACTTCCTTTCCATAGTCGGATGTTTCAAAAATGAGTGAGGTGGGAGTTCACAATTCCTTTAACCAACCCAAATCACCTCTTTGAGGCATTAATAATATAATTAGGATCATTATAGTGCTATTAAACCTGGACGGCAAATATCAATATTCCCTCAAACGAGATCGTCCTCGGCTCAGACCACCATTCGGGCACGTTGAGTGGAAGTGGCACAATTTGATATTCCACGCATGGCTAATTCCCTTTTGTTAGTTAAAATTGTCCAGGCTTACTTCTTCTGGATTCTGTTGTTAAAGCGCTGTTCTTTTTACGTTTTTTTGATCGTTTCCTCCATGGTTGCACAAAACGTACTCCCTTGCAGAAGAAATATCGAGTAAAATTCCTGCTGTCTACACAATCTGGCAAAACATCAATTTTGTTTCTCTTGATGGAGGTCTCTATGAAATCGCTCCAGGATCGAATTCACCAGGACGGCAAGTACCTGGGAAATGGTATTTTAAAGGTAGATAATTTTATTAATCACCAAGTGGACGCCGCTTTAATGAACGAATGTGGGCAGGAATTTGCGCGCCGGTTTGCCTCTCTCGCCCCCACCCGCATTCTGACCGCCGAAATCTCTGGCATCGCCCCTGCCCTGATGACTGGTTTACACATGAATCTGCCGATCGTTTATGCCCGCAAGACCAAACCCGTTACCATGCCCGATACGGTTTATCTGACGGTTGCCCCCTCCCATACCAAAGGTCGCCAGGTAGAGCTCATCGTCTCCCCTGAATACCTCGGCAAGAACGAGCGCATTCTTATCATTGATGATTTTCTTGCCTCTGGCGCCACCATCCTGGGCTTGGTGCGCCTGGCGCAAGCCGCCGGCTCAGAGGTGATTGGCATTGGCGCGCTCATCGAGAAAGGCTTTGAGGGTGGGCGCGCCGCCCTCGCTCATCTCAATATCCCCATTGAATCGCTGGCTTGCATTGCATCCATGGATGAATCCGGCATTCATTTTTGCTCCTAGGCGCAAGGAATTTCCATGTCTGATTCAATTGTCATTTTAGATTTTGGCTCACAATACAGTCAGCTCATCGCGCGGCGCATCCGTGAATTGCACGTTTATTCCACCCTTCTCCCCTGGGATGTGCCTGCCGAGCGCGTTCTTGAGCTTGCTCCCAAAGGCATTATCCTTTCCGGCGGTCCCGCTTCGGTATACGAACCCGGCGCGCCCTGGCTGCCCCCTTACGTACTGGAGAGCGGTCTGCCCATCCTGGGCATTTGCTATGGCATGCAGTTGCTGACGGTCAATCTGGGCGGCAAGGTGACGGCTGCCCCAGAACGCGAATACGGACCCGCCATTCTGCAAACCATCGTCCCCAATCCGCTCATTCCCACCGGCAGCCAACCCGTATGGACTTCGCACGGCGACCGGATTGACGCCCTGCCTGAAGGCTACACCACCCTGGCGACCAGTTCCAACAGTCCCTTTGCCGCCATGGGTGACGCTACTTCGCGCCGCTTTGGCGTGCAGTTCCACCCAGAGGTGCATCATACCCCCGGCGGCAAAGAGATTTTGCGCCGCTTTGCCCTCGATATTTGCCAGGCTGCCCCTACCTGGACGCCTGAATCCATCGTTTCACAGAGCATTGAACACATCCGCGCGCAAGTTGGCAATCAACCGGTGCTGTCTGCTGTCTCTGGTGGGGTTGATTCCAGCGTTGCCACCGCCCTGGTGCATCGCGCAGTCGGCGATCAGCTTTCCGCTGTCTTTGTGGATACTGGCTTGCTCCGCCAGGGGGAACGTGAACAGGTGGAAGTCGCTTTCCGCCAGAATCAGGGCGTGCGCCTGGTGACCGTCAACGGCGTGGAAGAATTTTTCTCTGCCCTCGAAGGTGTGACCGAACCGGAAAAGAAGCGCAAGATCATTGGCGAACTCTTTATCCGCACCTTTGAAGCCCAGGCGCTCCAACTGGGCAAGCCCCCCTTCCTGGTGCAAGGTACGATCTACCCGGATGTCGTTGAATCCAGCGCGCCAGATCGCTCCAAAGCCCATCGCATCAAGACCCACCATAACGTAGGCGGACTGCCCGAAGACCTGTCCTTCAAGCTGGTCGAACCCTTGCGCTACCTCTTTAAAGATGAAGTCCGCGCGGTGGGTGAGGCATTAGGTCTGCCCGCTGAACTCGTCTGGCGGCAGCCCTTCCCCGGTCCGGGACTGGCAGTACGCTGCCTCGGCGAAGTCACCTGGGAACGGGTGGAACGTCTGCGCGCCGCTGATTTTATCTTCACCTCCGAACTCACCGATGCTGGTTTGCTCAACCGCAGCTTTGAAGACGAACCCGGGCATATCTCGCAGGCGTTTGCCGTCCTCCTGCCGGTGCAATCCGTGGGCGTCATGGGCGACCAGCGCACCTATCAGGAAGCCATCGCCCTGCGCGCAGTCGCTACCGAAGATTTTATGACTGCCGATTGGGCGCGCATTCCCCAAGACCTGCTGGCAAAAGTTGCCAACCGCATTGTGAACGAAGTCAAGGGCGTCAACCGCGTGGTCTATGATATCACCAGCAAGCCGCCTGCAACCATTGAGTGGGAATAGACGTATATTAGAGTAAAGGCGTTTACACAATTTGAAATAGCGGCGCTATTTCAAATTGTGTAAACCATCTTATTCTCGTTGCAGGAGATGCCCTCATGGTCAATTTTGGTGAAATCCTCACCCAGGCATGGAAAATCATCTGGAAATATAAAGTTTTGTGGCTGTTCGGCTTTTTTGCCACATTAGGCGCGGGCGGCGGCAGCGGCAACAGCGCTGGCAGCAGCTCCAACTTCAACACCGGGCGGTTCAACGGCGCATTCAATGGCACGTTTAATTCCCCTCAATGGATGCAGCGTCTCAGCGACAGCGCCCCAGTCTGGCTGCCTATTTTGCTGATCTTGATCCTGCTCCTCATCATCGTGTGCATCGTGCTGAATGCCTTTGGCAACATAGGCTTGGCGCGCGGCGCATGGCAGGCGGATGAAAGCGGCGCTCACCCCACCTTTGGGCAGCTGTGGTCCGCCGGGTTGCATTATTTCTGGCGCATTTTTCTGCTGGTGCTTGCCCTCTGGGCTCTCTCCATCACCCTTGCGCTGATTGTCGTCATCCCTGCCATCGGCGTCACCGTCCTGACTCTGGGCGTTGGGCTGATCTGCCTGCTGCCGCTGCTATGCGTGCTGGCAATTGTCTTCTGGGCGCTGACCATTCTTACCAACCTGGCAGTGATTGCCATTGTTAATGAAGACCTGGGGGTTATTGACGCCGTCAAGCGCGCCTGGGCAATCCTCAAAAACCGCCCCGGCGATGTTCTCATCACTGCGCTCATCCTATGGGTAGGGCAGGCGGTCGCGGGCTTCCTGGGAGCTTTGCCGTTGATACTGGTGGCTGCTCCGCTGGTTGTCAGTTTGATGCTCCGGTCTCAACAGGCAACCACAAGTGGCGTCATAGGCGGCATGATTTTCTCTGGGATCTTTTTCCTGATCTACCTGCCCATTTTCATCCTGATACGCTCCATCGTTCAGGCGTATGTCAACACCACCTGGACGTTGCTCTTCCGCCGTGTCACCGGTCGCGCCGTGCAAACGCCCGCCATCGCAGACGTTCAACCGATTCAATAATTTTTTCTTCCAATAAAGAAAAGGGATCGCCCTCCTATCAAGAGCGATCCCTTTTCTTTTCTTCCACTGAACCTTTATTTCTCCGCAAACCGCACAATCGTACAGCCAAACGAGGGGGCTTCACTCACTTGCACAGGTTGATTCGCCAACAGCGCGCGCACCGCCTCCAACGCGTAACTGCGGGTTGCCACGCGCTGCCGGAAGGTCTGGTCATCAAACCCACCCCGGTAACGCAGCCGCCCTTCTGCATCCAGCACAAAGCAATGCGGCGTGGTTTCCGCCCCATATTCATCCGCCACGCGATGGTTTTCATCGAATAGCACAAGTGGAAGCTCGCGCTCAAGAGCCACCCGACGGACCAAATCCAGCGATTCGTTGCCATTGGCGGCAATGGAGAGCCACGCCACCTTCCCCTGCCAACCCTCGCGCCGATACGCTTCCGCGAAAGCGAAATCCGCCCGCGCTGCCCAGGGGCATTCCGCCGACCAGAAATTCAAAAAGACCACCTGCCCCGCGAAGTCGCTTAATCGCACTTGCTGACCGGCAGTATCCGCTAATAAGAAGTCAGGGCATTTTTCCCCTATCGCCAAAGTCACCATTTTCGCTCCTTGCGCTCTTTTTATACTATACTTAAGGGGTGAACTCAAGCGGTTTTGGTTGGATTTTAGCTTTCGTGGTGCTCTATGCCTCTTTGCATTCCATATTGGCGTCCAACGCCTGCAAAAAGGCGGTTGCGCGCTGGTTGGGGCAAGACGCGGTCAGGCGATTCTATCGCCTGAGCTACGTGATTCTTGCCTGCCTGTTTTTGCTGCCTGTGCCGCTGCTGCTCGCTTTCCTGCCCGATCAACCCATTTACCGCCTTTCCGCCCCCTGGACTTTTCTATCCCTGGGCATTCAGGCGTTGGCAGCCATTGGCGTCTTCCTGGCAGCCTCGCAGACCGGCGCGCTCACCTTTTTAGGCATCCATCAGGCGTTGGATGTTCTCCCTCCAACGGAAAACAGCCCATCCGCTGAAAGATTGGTCGTTTCGGGCTTATATGCCTGGGTGCGCCATCCGATTTATTCCTTTTCCTTCATCCTTTTGTGGTTTTCCCCATTAATGACCTGGAATACCCTGGCGCTCAGCCTGGGACTATCCATTTATATGCTCTTGGCAGCGCGCTTTTTAGAGGAACCTCGTCTGGTTGCTCAATTTGGGCAGGCGTATGAGGCATATCGCCAGCGCACGCCCATGATCTTCCCTCGTTTGCCTTTCTCGCGCCATTAGGCATACCCGAGGCTCGCATGCCGCTGTTATGGCTCTCCCTTAGCTTTTTCGCCGGACTGCTCCTCGCCAGCCTCTTTGGCTGGTCAGGCTGGCTTTGGCTGGCTGTGGGGATATTCTGCGCCTGGCTGCCCCTCTGGTATCTCTCCCGCCTGCCCCACCTGCATGGACTGAAACGCTTCGCAGGCAAGTCCGCCCGTCTGAAACTGCCGCCCATGTTGCTCCTGGCTGCTCTTGCCTTGGGCGCGTGGCGTTACCAGTCCGCCCAACCGACCCTTACATCAGGGATGCTGGCAGCCCTCAACGACACCGGCATCTATCAGATCACCGCCATCGTCACCGACCCGCCTGATCTGCGCGATCAGTCCACTCTGCTCACCTTGGAAGCAAAGACCGCCGCCCGCTTGGATGCGCAAGGTCATACCCTGCCTGCCTTCCCTGTGACCGGAAAATTACAGGTCAGCCTGCCGGGTCGCGCCGAATGGCAATATGGCGACCAGCTCACCTTGCAAGGTCAGCCCTCCGCTCCACCCAATCAGGGAGAAAATGATCGCTTTTCCTACGCCGATTCCCTCTCCCAGCGCGGCATTTTCAGCAACATGGTCTATCCGCGCATTGGACGCACCGCAGCGGATCAGGGCGACCCGGTCATGCAGGGGTTGCTCTCCTTGCGCCAATCCGCTTATGCGGTGATTTATGCACTATTTCCCGCCCCAGAAGCGCCGTTGCTTTCCGGCATTCTGCTTGGCGTAGATAATGACATCTCGGCGGATGTGATGCGCGCTTTTCAGGATACCGGCACAGCCCATATCATCGCCATTTCCGGGTTTAATATCGCCATTCTCGCCGCGCTCTTCTCCCGCATGTTTAGCCGCCTGTTTACGCGCTGGTGGGCAGCCCTGCTGACGGTGCTGGCAATCACCTTTTACAGCCTGCTGGTGGGCGCGTCTCCTTCCGTTCTGCGCGCCGCCGTCATGGGCTGTCTGGCGTTGACCGGAAGTCTGCTTGGACGGCGATTTTCAGGCTGGTCGGGGCTCAATACCCTCCTCTTCACCGCCGCCATCATGTGCCTGGGCGATCCGTTCTTGCCCTGGAATATCAGTTTTCAGCTTTCCTTTGGCGCAACCTTAGGGCTAATGCTCTACGCCGACCCCCTGCAAAACATTGCAAACCGCCTGCTGACCCTCCTGCGCTTACCGCCTTCTGCCGCGCAAAAGATCGCCGCCATGTTGGGCGAATGGGTTCTGCTCACCCTGGCAGCCCAAATCGTCACCCTGCCCATCATGCTCTATCACTTTCAGCGGCTTTCCCTCAGCGCTCTGTGGGTCAATCCGCTGGTGCTGCCCGCCCAACCCCTGCTGATGACCCTCAGCGGATTGGCGGTGCTGGTGGGCTTGATCTGGCTGCCGCTGGCGCGCCCCATCGCCTGGTTTGCCACCCCGCTCTCGACCTATACCATTCACCTCATTCAGAGCGCCGCTCACCTTCCCGGCGGAACGATTACCCTGGAGCCTCTCCAAACCCTCCCCGCCCTGTTGCTGACGGCGGCGGTCATCGCGCCCGGCTTGTATCCCGCCATCGCTGCGCAGCTGCCCACAAAAGTGAAAACGCAGCTATCGCCCTATTTCTGGATGGTCGTCACCGGACTGGCGGCTGCCTTTGTACTGCGCATTGCCCTCATTACCCCCGATAGCCGCTTGCATCTGACCCTTTTCGATCAGAGCAGCGTGCCGGTGCTGCTCCTCCAGACCCCTTCCGGTGGTCAATACCTGATAGATGCCGGACCCTCCGCCAACCGCATCAGCGCTGCCCTGGGCGAAAAACTCAACCCGCTCGATCATCACCTGGATGGCATTTTTATCACCCGCTGCGATACTGAATCCCTGCAAAGCATGACTGCCCTGGTGGCGCGCTTTCCCATCCATCAGGCTTGGTGGACCTGTTCTGCTATCGGCACCCGCGCGTATACCGATGTCATCGCCGCTTTCTCCGCCCAGGGCATCCGCAGTTACCCGATGAGCGCAAATCAATCCGTAGAGATCGAGAAGGGCATTCAAGTAGAATCGCTTGCCAATGACGCGCAAGGAGGCGCGCTCGCTTTGCGCTGGCAAAATTTCTGCGCCGTATTGCCCGGCTCACTCGCCGCTCCCCCCACCTCGCTCTCTCCAAGCATACTCATCCTGGATGGGCTGACTTTTAAGCTCCAACCCACCTTCACCCCGGCGGATGTTCACGCAGTGGGCGCATCCACCGTACTGGTGACAAATACCGGTCATCCCCCCCTCGACCTCCCTGGCGGCTGGCTGCAAACCCAAATCTGGCAGCAGGTGACGGTTAGCACAGATGGGCTGCAAATGTGGCTGGAGATGGGGAGCAAATAAAGGCGAGCTTATTTTTTTCGCACAACCATTGAGATATATGTCATACGGTGAGGTGATTAAAATGACTATTATTCCAAAACCAATGTCTTTATTCTGAAATAGCAACATAAATTGTCTTCTATTAAAATCTTTGCTGCTCAAAGTTGATGGTATTTTTCGTTACATATATAAGTTGGCTATAAATAAAAGGAGAGAAATATGAAATGGCACATGAATGTGTATGCAAGATCGTTTTTAATTATGATACTAATTCTATGTGCGTTAGTATCGTATCCTGTACAAGGCAACAACCAATCAATTGTCACTATTCATGGGAAGGTAACTTATGAGCCTAGAAATTTAGCTGTTCCACTTATCTATTCTGTGGCAAGAGAAGTGGAAATTGATCTCTATGAAAAAAGTTATGATGGCATTATAACAAAACTGAATAGTCAGCCAGTTTATACCAATAGTAATGGCGATTTTTCATTTTCAGCGACGAATTATTGGGGACCCCATGATCCATATTTGAACGTATTTTATAAAGTAAATTTATCCTACCAATCTACCGCTGTTTACGACCCTTTGGATAATAACAAGCTCTATCAATTTGATAGCTCGACTACATTTTTAAATAGCGACACAACTATAGATTGGACGAAAGACTTCATCATTGATCATTCTTTCACAAAATATAAAGCGATGTGGATATTTGAAGATATACGAAAAGCGTGGAATTTTGTAAATACCAATGATATCAGGAATGGAATACATTATGACCCAGGAGGAGTAGTCGCGTATTGGTCAATGGGTAGTTCCTGTTATCAGTTTATATGTAACTCTTACTCAACCCCTAATTATATTTTTATTGCTGATACGAATATGGGTTCGATGGATGTAGTGGTTCACGAAACTGGTCATAAGTTTATGGCAAATGGTGGATGGTGGTACCCTTATCCTGACTGTTGGAGTCACTATATATTTGGTGTAAGTGATCAACAATGTGCCTGGTCGGAAGGTTGGGCTGATTTTTTCGCGATGGCAGTTAATGATGATCCTTGTTACAATTTTAGATTGAACCCCTGTAGTGGAATTGCTGATATGGATTATTATAATCTAGAAATTCACAGCAGAGCAGATGATCCTTCGCAATTCCCTTGGGGAGATGGTGTAGAAGGTCGTGTAGCAGCGGTTTTATACGATCTTTATGATTATCCAAATGAAGGCTTTGACATGGTTTTCGCGGGTTTCGCCCCCATATCTCAACTTGCATTGGGAAACCCTGGAATACATCCACTTAGTCAATTCTGGTATGCATGGAATCTCAATAACGGGCAGAGCCATCTTAAATCTGGGCTTACATTCTGGTGGAATACGATTGATTACGCGAATATCCGGCGAACTTTATTGCCAGTGGTAACGAAATAAACGATTCCTGATGATCAGAAGAGGATCAACGATGAAAAAGCCCAAAATTTTCTTACTTGTCTCTATCATCCTCAGTTTCATTTTTTTGGCGTCCTGCGCGCAGGGTGGCAACGACTCTAACGCATTGAATTGCAGTGCAGGCGGCGAAATTTGCATCGTCATTGACAAAGTGCAACCCATTACCATGGGCGATCCAATGCCGATCACCATTAATGTAAGCAGCAAGAAAGATTTTTCTGACACTCATGTCACCTTATTTATCCAGGGTGGGACGATCAGTGTAGATCTACCACAAACTTGGGAGAATTCTGTAACCGCCGGTAGGAACGACGCTGGAACGCAATCTTGGGAGTTTGCCATTAAAGCGGACCAGACCCTCTCATTTAAGAGAGTAATTCGATTCCCTTTAGAAGAGGGTTATTACAGCATCAGCGTAGAATTGGTTGCGATCGGACGGAGAATTCGCGCCTATGATGGTTTGGTAGTTTCTTTGGAACATAGAGGTGTACAGGTAATCAGACCCGGAACGCCTGCGCCAGACCACACTCTCGCGTCTAATTCGCCAGCTTACGGACTGGGAACACCTCACCCAACCTATGATCCTCTCAATATGGAAACGCTCGACGCAAGACGTAGAGAAACATTCTATCCTACTGCTACATTCACTCCCATCATAGTGACCTTTACGCCCAATCCCTTGCAATATTATCCACCGCCCGCCGCAGCGGGTAAGCCCACCTCTCAGCCTTCCCCTTATCCTTAAAGCGGCTGACTTGTAGCGGTGATGAGGGAGGTCGCGCAGGGTATAATCATTCCGTGACCGCCGAACAGCCTTCCCCGCGTGGATTTAACACCCTCAACGAAAAACCCTTGCACGCCGCCCTCAAACAGTGGTTAGCCGCGCCAGAGGATGCGTTTGAGGTCAAGCTGGAAGGCTATTTTATTGATCTCATCCACGAAGAGGTGTTAATTGAAGTACAAACCGGCAGTTTTGGCGCGATCCGCAAAAAACTGACCGTGCTTTGCGAAAATCATCCCGTGCGCCTGGTCTATCCTGTGGCTGTGGAAAAATGGGTCGTGCTGCAACCGCTTGAAGCAGATGGCAGCCCCGTGCGGCGCAAATCCCCGCGGCGCGATAGTCTCTATTCCCTCTTCCGTGAACTCATCTACCTGCCTAAACTGATGCAGCACCCAAACTTCTCGTTGCAAGTGCTGTTAATTCAGGAAGAAGAAATGCGCCAATCCAACGGCAAAACGCGCCGCAGGCATGAAAAAGGCTGGGTGAAGGTCGAACGCCGCCTGATTCAGGTGGTCGGGCAGCGCACCTTTACCACGCCCGCGGATTTATCCACCCTTTTGCCGGAAGAGGTTGGCAATCTATTCACCACGCAAGAACTAGCAAAAGCAACGCGCCAACCAGACTGGTTAGCGCGCCGCATGATTTATTGCTTGAAAGAAATGGGTGAACTGCAACCCGCAGGCAAGCGCGGGCGGTCGAACCTGTTTGCCCGTCCTCAGGTTTGGAAGGATCCTTTTCATCCTTGAAAATAGGATGCATTTTCAAGGATGAAAAAAATTAAAACTTCTTGCCCGCTTTGGTCAGCGCCTTTTCCAGCTCCGGCACGTTGAAATCAATCACAATCGTACCGTCCACGTCAATGGTAGGCGTCACCAATGCCCCGTTCGCCCACTTGCGCAGCTGCGCCCGCGCCGCCGGGTGATAGTCAATGTCCACTTCCACATATTCCAAATTATGCTCATCCATCCACGCGCGAGCGCGCTTGCAATCTTTGCACCAGCGCGCGCAATAAATGATAATCCCGCCTTTGGGCAGTTCTTCATCCGCCGCGGATTGTGATGGCGTGGCGATTTTCGGGGTGGACAGCGGCGTAAGGCTGCTAAGGATCTGCCGTAATGCGTCATTATCCGGCTGCTGATCTAACGGATAGACTTCAATATGCCGGATATAGCCCTGCGCGTCAATCACAAAAATTGCCCGCTCGCTAAACCCATCCGGCGAACGCAGCACGCCGTATTGCTCGGCGGTCGAGCCATGCGGCCAAAAATCACTCAGCAGCGGATAGCTAATCCCGCCCAGGCTGTCCGCCCAGGCTTGCAGGCATGGCACGTGGTCAATGCTGATACCCAGAACCTGGGTATTTAATCCCACAAACGAGTCTTTTTCAGCCTCGTAGGATGGGATTTGATTCGTTCATATGGGTGTCCATGCTTCGGGGAAAAAGGCTAAAACCACATTCTTCCCGCGCAGCTCGCTCAAGTTCACCTGCCCATTTAAATGGCTCGGAAGGCTAAAATCTGGCGCTTTTTGTCCAACCTGTAGTTTCATAAAGTTCACCTTCGTTCTGATGAAGAATTTCAGCGGGCAAAATTATCTCATGCTACCCTTGCCCCACTGTATATCTTTCCGTTACGTCTTGTTCTTGCTTATTAATTGTACCCTCTTTTTGCTGGAAAACATTAGCTCTGTAAAATGATTTCTGCGGTAAGATCAATTCATTATCCTGTAAAAACGAGAGGCTGCCATGACCCAAAACCCTTATAACGTATCTCCCCTTTTCCGCCTGGATGGACAAACTGCCGTTGTCACCGGAGGGGGCGGAATCTTGTGCGGGGCAATGTGCCGTACCCTGGCAGCCGCTGGCGCGCGCGTGGTCGTTCTGGGTCGCACCTTGCCCAAACTCCAACAAGTTGTGGATGACATCCGCGCCGCCGGTGGCGAAGCGATTGCCTGTCAGGCGGATGTGCTGGTGAAGGATCAACTACAAGCCGCCTGTGATCAGGTTTTGCAAACCTACGGGCAGGTGGATATTCTTATCAACGGCGCGGGCGGCAATCACCCCAGCGCCACCACCTCCGCCGCCCTGCCCTTTTTCAACCTGCAATCCGCGGATGTGGAAGCCGTCTTTCGCAATAACTTCACCGGCGCATTTCTTGCCTCTCAGGTATTTGGCAAGCAGATGGCGAATCAAAACAGCGGCGTGATCCTGAATATTGCCTCGATGGCTTCCCTGCGCCCACTGACTCGCGTACTGGCGTATAGCGCCGCCAAAGCCGCCCTGGTGAACTTCACCCAATGGCTGGCAGTGCATCTCGCCCAGGAATACTGCCCGCTGATCCGCGTCAACGCGCTTGCGCCCGGCTTTTTCATCACCGAGCAAAACCGCGCCCTGCTCACCAACCCGGATACCGGAGAATTTACCCCGCGCGGCAAATCCATTGTGACCCATACCCCCATGCAGCGCATGGGGCAGTCCGCGGACCTGCTCGGTGCAACCCTCTGGCTCGTCAGCCCAGCCTCTGCCTTTGTGACGGGGATCGTTCTGCCGGTGGATGGCGGTTTCAGCGCGTTTAGCGGTGTATAGCCTGATAAATAGAGTAAAATAGCGCTTATCATGTTCCAGCGCGCCATTCAAGCCATTTCTGCTTTCCTCACCAGCCGCCGGTCGTTTCCGTTCTTTTTGCTGCTGCTCTGCATTGCCGCCTATGGCTTGTGGATTCCCTGGCTGGGCTTTTATTGGGATGATTTCCCTCTTGCGTGGATCGCCAAAAGCATGGGCGGATCGGGCTTAACCCGTTACTTTGCCACCAACCGCCCCTTTTGGGGGTTACTTTATCAACTCACTACGCCCATCCTTGGGGCATCCCCGCTCGTCTGGCAAATCAGCGCGCTGCTGCTGCGCTGCGCTACTGGCATTGCCTTCTGGGCATTGCTGCGTGCCGTCTGGCAGCGTTTAGAGCGTATGGCTGCCTTTGCCGCCGCCTTGTTTGTAGTCTACCCCGGCTTTAGCGAACAGTCCATTTCCCTGGTCTACAGCCATTTCTATATCATTCTCACCGCCTTTTTGCTCTCGCTGCTTTGCTCGGTATGGGCGTTGAAGAAAAAAGCCTGGTTCTTGCTCTTGACCGTGTGCGCCTGGATATTGGCTGCCGTCAACCTGCTTTCGATGGAATATTTCTTCCTGCTTGAACTATTGCGCCCCATGCTGCTTTGGGCTGCTCTGCAAGAAGAAGCCCTGACCGTTCGCCAACGCCTCACCCGCGTTTTGCGGATGTGCACACCCTATCTGTTATTGTTTATAGGCGCAATGGTCTGGCGCACCGTCTTTGGCTTCCATACCTACCAGCCCGGCTTCTTTGCCCGCCTGAAAGTGGATGCCCTCCCCGCCTTATTTGCGCTGATCGGTTCAATGGTGCATGATCTGGGCATTATCCTGGTGCAAAATTGGGGATTTGCTTTCACGCCGCCCGCGTTTCCCGTCACCGCCGCCGGGCAATACCCCCGATATGCACTGGTCATGGCGATGATAGCCGCACTATGCCTGGCGTATTGGCTGTTCTTCCGCGATTCCTCTGCCCGCTCCAGAAAAGAGCTGCTGCCTGCCTTCTTGATCGCACTCTTTGCCTTGCTTCTGGCGGGCGGACCTTTCTGGTTGACCGATTTGCCCCTCGGGACGTTGTTTCCCAATGATCGCTTCAGTATTTCCTTTCTCTTTGGGGCATGCTTGCTCTTTGCTGTCCTTCTTGAGTGGCTGCCCCTGCCGCGCTGGTCAACCGCTGCGCTTCTGTCCATTCTTATCGCCGCCTCGGTAGGGCTGCACTTCGGCGAAGGCTTTTTTTATCGCGCGGATTGGAGTACCCAAACCAGCCTCTTCCAACAAATGCTCTGGCGCATGCCTGCCCTTCAACCCGGCACAACCCTGCTTTCTGATGAACTGGATTTCCGCCACTACACCGATAATTCCCTTTCCGCCCCGCTCAACTGGGTCTATGATCCGCAAAACGACCCGGCGCGGATGAAGTACATCCTTTTTTACCCTTCGTTACGCAAGGATCAAGAAACCTGGTTGAGTTCCATGCAAAAGGGGCTGCCCATTCAACGGGACTACCTGGCAACTACCTTTTATGGCAATACTTCTCAGGTAATATCCTTTTCCTTCAATCCGCCCGGCTGTTTCCGCGTCCTGGACCCTGAAATTGACCCATACAACTGGTCTGTCTCCAGCACGTTGAAGGAGCTGTTGCCTCTTAGTAACCTATCTGTCATTCTATCCGCCCCACCCGCCGGTCAAGCAGCCCCACATTTGCCCAATTGGGCAAAAGAACAGGCAGATGGCGGCAGTTGGTGTTATTATTTTGAGAAGGCAGATCTCGCGCGTCAATTGCAAAAGTGGGATGAGGTCGCTGCCCTGGGTGATAAAGCCTTTGCTCAAAAAGATTATCCGAATGACCCGGTGGAGCGACTGCCCTTTATCGAAGGCTACGCGCATCTCGGCAACTGGCAGCGCGCCCTCGCCCTTAGCCATGAAACCCGCGCCATTACCCCTGCCATGGCTCCCGTCCTCTGCCGCGTATGGGATCGAATTGACCGGCAAACTACGCCATCACCCGAAAAAACCGCTGCTTTGCGCGCCATTGCCGCAGAAAATGCGTGTGTACCCTAAATAGAGGATCGAAAACGAGGTGAAAACATGAAAATTTTAGTCACCGGCGGTGCCGGATACATTGGCAGTACCATTTGTTCTGCCCTCAAAGACGTGGGGCATACCCCCATCATTCTTGATTCTCTGGTGACAGGGAAAATAGAGTTTACGCGCGGGCATATTTTTTACCAGGGCGATATTGCCGATGAAGACCTGCTCAAACGTATCTTCCAGGATCACCCCGATATTTACGCCACCATCCACTGCGCCGCGCTGATCGTTGTCCCTGAATCCGTGGCGAACCCATTTGGGTATTACCGCGAGAACGTGTGCAAATCGCTCAGGTTATTCAATACCCTCCAATCTCTGGGGCATGGACGGGTGGTTTTTAGTTCCTCCGCTTCGATCTATGACAAAGTGGCAGATTACATGGTCACGGAAGACGCACCCCTCAACCCTTCCAGCCCCTATGCCCGCACTAAGTTTATGATGGAAATGATCCTGCGCGATTTCTGCGCCGCTTATGGCATGGAAGGCATCGCACTGCGTTACTTTAACCCCATTGGCGCAGACCCGCAAATGCGCACCGGCATCCACATTGAACGCCCTTCTCACGTTTTGGGCAAACTGGTCGATACTGCTCTTGGGAAGATTCCGCAGTTTGAAATTACCGGCGTTACCTGGGACACCCGTGACGGCACAGGCATCCGTGATTATATCCATGTTTGGGACCTCGCCCAGGCGCACGTCATGGCAGTCGAGCAGTTCCCCCAAATCTTTGAACGCTCCGGCAACCCCGATCCGCATTATGTGGTCATCAACCTCGGCACAGGTCACGGCGTTACCGTCAAAGAATTAGTGACCGCTTTTGAAAAAGTCTATGGGCAAACCATCAACAAAGTTGAATCGCCCGCTCGCCCTGGGGATGTGGCAGGTGCGTACGCCAACGCCGATACCGCCAAACGCTTGCTCGGTTGGGAAGCCAAAGCCTCCATTGAACAGAGCATTGCCGATGCCTTGCGCTGGGGTGAAGTCCGCCAATCTATTCTGCACTTTTCTTAACCTGTATTCGCCTGCTCATGCATCTATCTCCGTGTAGCGGCGCACTGCGTGCGCCAACGGTTAAGGCAGGATCATGTCGTTTCTGCCAAAGAAACAATTTGCAAAAAAACATGGGCGCACGCAGTACGCTGCTACACGGAGATAGATGCATGAGCAGTCACCAAATTTGTTATAATAGGGTTGCCTCTTCTTTCAAGAAGAGAGCATTGGCAATCTGCTAAAAGAAAGGATACCCCGCATTCTCCTCTAAAAACGGGCGCACAAGCGCAACGCGCAGAGCGGAATATCTGGACCTATCGTGAAAGCATCTTGTTCGACAAGCCGAACCGTTTCTTGGGGGCGATGGTGGATCATCCTGAGTATGACCCTGCTGATTTTTGCGTTGCCCCTGCATGTTCAGGCGCAAAGCGAAAACGGACGCGCAGGCGCAAAATCCCCTGCTGGAAAAATAAACGTCTCTGTCTTAAATACCCAGGCTTTCCCGCACATTCAATTTAACTTTCCCGCCTCCGATACCCAGGGCAAGCCCCTCGCTGACCTGACGGCGAAAGATATTCATATCTTAGAGGATGGCGTCACCAAGACCCCGCTCCAGGTAGAGTCTTCCCAGAGCAGCCTGCAAATGAGCGTGGCTTTCAGCCTCAGCCAGGATATGGGAGCTGTCGGCGCGGATGGCAAAGCGCCCTTTGAGCGCATCCGCCAAGCATTAACCGCCTGGGCAGCCAGCGAAACAACGGATGATGATCTCAGCCTGTCCACCCCCACTGGTTTGTATCTCATCCACTCGAAGCAGCCGCAAGAATGGAGCAAGTCACTGCTCGATTACACCCCTGACTGGACGAAATCTACCCCCGGGCTAACCACCCTCAGCGAAGCCCTGAATTTGGCAAGCGACCCTGAAAAATCGTCCTCTCCCACCCGGCATATCGTGCTATTCATCACCGCCCCCATTCCCAGCGTTTCCGAAGCCGCGCTCAAAGACCTGACGGCGCGCGCTCAACAAGCCCACGTCACCCTCTTTATCTGGCGAATGGCGCGTCCATCGGATACCTTCCCTTCCCCTGACCCACTCCGTCAGATCAGCGAAGCCACCGGCGGGCAGTTGCAAGACCTCCTCCCCACCGATGCCCTCCCTGACCTAACCGCCGCCCTCGCCCCCTTGCGCAAGAGCTATCAAGTCTCCTATTCCTCTTCCATTCAGCAAAGCGGAAATCACTGGTTGAGCGTTTCAGTCGAGGCAAACGGCAATCAATGGGCATCCGATAAGCAAAATTTTGCGCTGACGGTGCTGCCGCCCAACCCGATCTTCCTTTCACCGCCTCAAACGGTTCATGTCAGCCAGATGACTGCTGCCAGCAACCTGAAAGAGTCCATCAACCCGAATACACTGGCGCTGCAAATTGTGATCGAATTTCCCGATTCCTTCCCCCGCGATCTGCAATCTTCCCGCCTGTGGGTGGATGGCACCCTGGCGCAAGAGATCACCCATCCCCCGTTTGACGCTTTCAGCCTGCCGCTCGCCCAGTTCAAAAAATCAGGCTCGCATCAACTGCGGGTAGAAGTTCAAGATATCCTTGGGCTGACCGGACTTAGCATAGACGTGCCTGTCTTAATTCAAGTGGATGCGCCCACGGTAAAATTAAGCAGTTTTCAGACCTGGCTCAACCAATTTGGCAACCTGAGCGCCCGTCACCTGATTGAAATTGGGGTAGCCATTGCCTTGGCTGCCCTTGCCCTGGGGTTCGTCTTGCTGCGCGGTCGCCGCAAACCGCAGCCCTCTGCCAGCCTGCTGCCTATCCCCACCAAACTGCCTGCAAAAGCCAGGAAAAAGAGCAAAGCCGCCAGAAAACGAGCCTTTCCCCCCATTTTCGGCTTCCTCAAACGATTCCGCAAAGCCAAAGCCAGTGACCCTGTGCCTGCCCCCGTGGTTGAACCGCCCAAGCCCACCTTAGCGCGCATGGTCGCCCTTAACGAACACGAAGACCCCATCCCTGGCGGAACAATTGCCATTTGTTCCCCTGAAACCACCTTTGGCAGTGACTCTCAGTCTGCCGCCCAGGTTCTCCATTCCCCAACCGTCAAAGATTTTCACGCGCGCTTATTCCAAGGGCATCAAAATGCCTTTTTCCTCGCCGATCAAGGCACCATTGCTGGGACGTGGATCAACTACGCTCCAGTGACTGCCTCCGGCGCGCCCCTTGAACATGGCGACCTGATCCACATTGGCGAGTGTATGTTCCGCTTTGAACTCGCTGACCCTGCCCTGGCACATCCTTCCCAGGCGATTGTGTATGACCTCGAAAATCCTATTCCACAGGGAGCAAGCAACTGACCATGAACCGCGTTGCCAGTTCCACCTTACCTGTAGTCGCTCTTACCCACCCTGGCATGAAGGGTAAGAATAATGAAGATCGCTACGGCGTCACTGCCTTTCAAATCCCCGGCAGCGAACCCACCCCTGTGCTGCTGGCAATTCTTTCGGATGGCATTGGCGGGCACCGCGCCGGAGAGGTGGCTTCTGCTATGGCGGTGGATGCCATTACCGAATACGCTGCCGAGAGTGATGGCAAATATCCGCCTCAAATTCTGCAGGAAGCTATTCATCAGGCCAGTCAGAAAATTCGGGATTTATCTCAGGAAAACAGCGATTATCAGGGCATGGGCGCTACTTGCGCCTGTGTATGGATTACCAAAGACCGCCTGTATACCGCCACCGTGGGCGATTCGCGCATTTATCTCATGCGCGGCAGCGTCATTGAGCAGCTCTCCACCGATCACACCTGGATTAAAGAAGCTCTGGATCGCGGTCTGATCCAACCCGATCAGGTAGAGGGTCATCCGAACGCCCACGTCATCCGGCGATATTTAGGCTCTCCAACCCCGCCCGAGGTGGATTTTCGGATGCAGTTGGCTGCGGGCGAGGATGACGCTCAGGCAGTTGCCAATCAGGGCGCGGAGCTGCTCGCTGGCGATCATATCTTGTTATGCAGTGATGGGTTGACCGACCTAGTCAAGGATGAGGAAATCCTCGGCGCGTACCTCAGCATGCCGCAAGCTGAAACCGCGCAATACCTCGTCAACCTTGCCAATCAGCGCGGTGGGCATGATAACATCACTCTGGTGAGCATTGAGCTTCCGCCCGAACCCACCATCCAGATGATTATTCCGCCCATCCCTACAAAACGCAAACGCTTCTTAAACGCGCCGGTATTGGCGGGCGGCTGCCTGGGGGTGATCCTGTTGGGTGTCATCGTGGGCGGCGTGTTGGGCGGATGGTTCCTCAACTGGCTGCCTCTTCCCACCCAACCCACCCTGACCGTAACCATTACGCTTACCTTGCCGCAGCAAGCCACGCTTCCGGCTGACGTGCTGCCTGGTACGACTGCCACCTTACCCGTCACCCCCACCTCTGCGCTGAGAGTCACCCCATCCCCCACCATGACCCCCTGGAGAATGCAAACCGCCACCGCTCCCCTGCCCGTTGTCACTGTCACCGCTACTCGTTGATGACTACATTAAAAATAATTGTTTGTTATGATTGAATGGCTTCGCCATTCAATCATAACAAACAATTATTTTTAATCTGTCTAACAAATCTATGGGCGATAGCGATCTAAAATGCTCAGGACAATATCCGCATATTGATAGCCCATATCCATCGGACCGTATTGCTTCAAGGCTTCGCGCACATCCCCATATTTCTGAATTAACCCCGCCAACATCCGCGTACCGTATTCCAGGTTCGTCTCAGGGTCGTATAACTCTTTGCTGGTCGGTCGTGACGAAAAACAAGGTCCATTAATACATTGGAAGCTCGCCGCCAATCCATCACTGGGCATCACCTGGAGCAGCCCGACCGCGCCGCTCTTGGAATATGCGTCTGGGTTGCCGCCGCTCTCTTGCAGCATAATCGAGGCTACCAGGTTGGCATCTATCCCGCTTTGCTTTGCATATTGGTCAATTAAGCTGCACCATTTACGCACAGAGTCAGGAAAGGTGGCGCTCAATGAGCAATTCCCTGCATCTTTATTCGCAGTTTTGTTCGCCTGCACCTGAACTGCTGGTTTTGCCTGCGCCGCTTTGGGAGCCGCGCCCTGCGCCAATTGCCCCTTGGCAGATACTCTTGGCGCAATCAGCAGGTTGGTGAAGAAGATCAGAAATAGAATCCCCAGCGCCATGCCAGGGAATACGGCTTTCTGTACTGAATTCATGGGTTTAATTCCTGAAAATAATTCAAAGATAAAGGGGAGAAAACTTCTCCGCTTTTCAAAAGAACATTCTATCACAACTCTGCCCCCATGATAGCACGAGAGTTCTATTCTTACAAGAGGTTCAGGGCAAGAATGATGCCAATTCTCACCTTACAATTTTCTAATTTGTTTGGGAGGGTAGCATCTTCTTGTAGTGGCTTCCGGCCGGAAGCCTAATGTTGTTCAAACCATTTTCCCTGCAAAACAGAAATTACCTGATGATTGCCAGGCTTCCTGCCAGAAGCCGCTACAAAGAGATGCTACCCTCCCAAACAAATTGAGCCATTACAAATCAGCTATAATGAAAGCATGAAAGCAACTCGTCTCTTGCCAGATCATTATCACGCCATTGGCATATTAGACATCGCCAAAGATCGTAAACTCGTCATTTGGTTAAATGGTATTGGCTTGGCGCTATTATTCATCAGTGGATGGTTTTTCTTTCAGGTGATTGCCTGGCTGCGCCCTGTTCTGGTGCAGCAGCAAGCGAATGTCCAATTTACGCTTAACATCGTTGATTTATTAAAAATTATGCTTGGGGTGATTGCGCTTTCCCTGGGCAACGCCGTCATTCACGAAGCTATTCATGGGCTATGCTTCACCTGGTTCACCCATCAGCGCCCCGTTTTTGCATTTCATTGGACGTATGCCTACGCCGCCGCCCCTGACTGGTTCATGCCCCGCAACGCTTACCTCATCACCGCCCTATCGCCCCTCTTGTGCATCAGCGCCGCAGCTATCTTATTATTCGCCTTCGTGCCTCAATCGCTCTTACTATCGATCTGGTTCGTTGCCACCGTCAACGCGGGCGGCGCAGTCGGTGATTTATGGGTGGCAGGCTGGTTATTGCGTACCGGCGCAGATTGCCTGGCGCGCGATGAAGGCAGCCGCGTTACCCTATATCGTCCCGTTGAACATCCAGATATTCTTTCACCCGTTCTACAAAAGTAGGAATATCCAACGGTTTGCTAATATATCCATCGCAGCCCGCCTCCAATGCCTTTTCCCGATCCTCTGGCATAGTATGACCCGTCACCGCCACTATGCAGATTTTGCGCGTCTCGGGCGCATCCTTGAGCTGCCGCGCCAGCTTCCACCCGTCAATCTCAGGAATGCTCATATCCAGCAAGAGCAAATCAGGCTGGCAGCTGATCGCCTTTTCCAACCCAGTCCGCCCATCCCCTGCTTCATAGACTTCAAAATTTTGCTGTTTCAACAGAAAACAGAGCAATTGGCGGTTATCCATGTCATCTTCAACAACCAATACCCGAGCCTGAGCCATAAATATTCCCCTTCACCGATAAGATTACTATAGTAAAAATTCACCCCTTCGTCAAGAAAAATAAACCGCGAAAATCGTGTACAATTTACCCCAGGCAAGAAAAAAACCCTTGCATTTTCTAAAACTATGTAGTACAATTGTTCTGAAAACGAAAGTTTTCAACACAGAGTGCAGTTACCTTAAGAAAGGAAAGTCGTATGGCATACCAAACTGTTATTCTCGTAGGCAACCTTGGGCGTGATCCAGAAATGCGTTTCACCCCTTCCGGGCAGCCAGTCACCAGCTTCTCCGTAGCCACCAGCCGCTCCTACAATAATTCTGATGGCGGCAAAGTGGATGAAACCACCTGGTTCCGTGTCACCGTTTGGGGCAAGCAGGCTGAAACCTGTAACCAATACTTGCATAAAGGGTCGAAAGTCCTCGTAGAAGGCCGTCTTGTACCTGACCAGCAAAGCGGGGGACCAAAACTCTTCCAGCGCAAAGATGGCACCTGGGGCGCTTCCTTTGATATCACTGCCAACACCGTTCGCTTCCTTAGCTCGAAGGGGGAAATGAGCGGGGATGGAGCGGAAAGCGGTCCAGTAGGCGGCGAATCAGACGGCGGAGACATCCCGTTCTAAATCAAACGTTGCAGTAGCCTTTTCAAAATCACAAAGCGGTATGTTCAACGAGAAGAAACCTCGTTGAACATACCATTTTGCTTTTTCGCTCCCCATTCTCAAGGAAATTATGGAAAACCTCCCGACCATCGCTGAAAAAATTCACCAATCGCTTGAAATTCGCACCCAAACTCGTGACCGCGCCCTGGCGTATGCCCGCCAGCTCACCAGACATGCCTCACAAGCCATCCGCGCCATTCATCGCGGCGAACACGACACCGCCTATGAGCAGGTCAGCGAAGCCCGTACCCTGGTGCATACCCTCCAAGCCGAACTCAAATCCTTCCCTGACCTTTTCTATGCTGGCTATACCCAGGATGCTATCAAAGAATTTGTAGAAGCCTCCATCACCTGCGCGCTGATCGAAAATCAGCCCCTGCCTGCCCCCGATGAATTGCAAGTAGAAGATGCCACCTACCTGAACGGGCTGGCGGAAGCCGTGGGTGAATTGCGCCGCCGCTGCCTGGACATTTTGCGGCATGGTTACTCTGATGAAGCCGAGCGTCTGCTGACCTGCATGGATGACATTTACGGCATTGTGGTCACCATGGATTACCCGGATGCCGTCACCAATGGCTTACGCCGCCAAACCGACCTGATGCGCGGCATTGTGGAAAAAACCCGCGGCGACCTGACCATCGCCCTGCGTGAGCAGCACCTCGAACAGACCCTGCATTCCTATTCCGTGCGCTTCGATAAGGCAAATGACCCCCATGCGGACGATTCGCGCCTCTGAAATTGGCTCTTACCTGTTTTGTCACCGCGCCTGGTGGTATCAACTGCAAGGCGCGCCTTCGATTAACCAAAAAGAACTGGCAGCGGGCAGTCAATACCATCACCGGCACGGGCGCACCGTCTTACGCGCGGATTTTCTGCGCGCTGCTGGTTGGGTTTTGCTGATGCTGGCAATCCTTGCCTTCGCTATTCTGCTCACCCTGCAATTTCTGCACGCCTGAAACAGGGAAACGATGATTTTTCTTCCCATACTTCTGGCAGCTGCCGCGCTCTTTCTGCTCTGGTTCGCAAACCGTCAACGCCGCGCCAGTGGACTGCCCAGCGGCAAAGTGATTTCCTCCGATACCGGCACAGGCATTCAACTTGAAAAACCCCTTTATGACCCACAAAGCGGCTTGACCGGTCGCCCGGATTATCTCATCGAGCAAGAGGGCGGCAAAATGCTCATCCCCGTAGAAGTAAAAAGCGCGCGCGCCCCTTCCACCCCCTACGACAGCCATGTCTATCAATTAGCCGCCTATTGCTTGCTTGTCCAGCGCGTGTATGGCATCCGCCCCACACATGGCATCCTCAAATACCGTGACCGCAGTTACGTAATAGACTATACTACGCTGTTAGAGCAAGAAGTCATTGCCCTGGCGCAAGCCATGCGCGCTGAAGTGGCGCGTTCCGCCCGCAAAACCAGCCGCAGCGCTTCCAGCGGATTGGAACGCTCGCACGAAGAACCTGGGCGTTGCGCGCGGTGTGGCTATCGCAATTCCTGTGATCAACGTCTGTAAACCATGTCGCCTCTTTTCAAACCACCCTCCTCTTCCTTGCGCAGCCTACTGTTCAGCGTTGCGCTCTTTGCCTGCATCGGTGGTTTACTGTTGGCGTGCAGCAGCGTTCCGCAGCCCAGTCCCAGCCCTCGCCCCCAACCCTCCTCCACGGTGACGCTTTCCCCCACCCGCTCGCCTACCCTGGCGGCATCCGTCACGCCAAGCCCCACCCGTGCCAATCTACCCATCTGGCAAGGCTTCTCCGCCCCGCAGATCCCCCCCGTCCTGCCCATCCCAGCCCCCATCACCGAATTAGCCATCCCCGATGAAGTGAAAGTCTTGCTCCTGGCTGGCATGGATCAGCCCGGGCAGTTGACCGGTCGCACCGATGCGCTCGCCCTGGTGATTTATCACCCTCGCCTGGCGCGTGCCAGCGTGGTCTCGATCCCGCCTGATTTTTTCGGCTATATCCCCGGCTACACCATGCAGCGCATGTACACTGCCTACCCGCTGGGCGGCATTGATGAATTAGAGACCGCCATTCAATATAACTTTGGCGTACGCCCCACCTCTTACGCCATTGTCAAAGTGGATACCTTCACTCGCCTGATTGATGACCTGGGCGGCATCAACGTTTACGTCACTTACGACCTGCAACATTATTGCCCCGGCATTCCCACTGGCGTAGTGATCTTGAATGGCGAAAAAGCCTTGTGCTATATGCGCCTGCGCGAAGGGGATGACGAATCCGCGCGCAACCACCGCCAACAAGAGGTGATTCAAACTGTCTTCCTGCGCCTGGTGGAGAATGGCAACCTGGCGCGCCTGCCAGAACTCTATCCCAAGTATCAGAACAGCCTGGAAACCAACGTCTCTGGTCATGAGATTTTTGACGCGCTGCCGCTCTTTTTACAATTAGGCGACCCAGGTCGCGTGGGCTTCTTTCACCTTACCGATACCGAGCTTAACCTTTGGGAGCTTTCCGCTTACCCCAAAACGGATGTTTTCTTGCCCAATCGCGCGGAATTGGTGGCTTTCATGCAGCAAGCCATTGATTTTGTCAACTCGCCGGCTTCTTTCAGTGATCGGGTACTGACCTTGCAAGCCCAATATACCACCTCGCCTACCCCCACCCTTACCTTCACGGTTACGCCCACCCCCACTGCCACCGAAACATTTACCCCCACCATGACCTTCACGCCCTCCAAGACGTTCACCCCTACGCTCACCTTCACCCGCACCATTACCCGCACGCCAACGAGTACGCGCACCCCTACCATCACGTTAACGCCGCACCCTTAGTATTGCATTTGGGTTACTGCTCCGTTCCCCCAATCCGTGTAGCGACTTCCGGCAGGAAGCCTGTAGTTAGTCGAGTAATTCTCTTTACACAACAGAAATTGCCTGATGATTGCCAGGCTTCCTGCCGGAAGCCGCTACACGGATTGAGAGATCATTACAAACACGCGAAAATGTCTTCGCAACTACCAATTTTGTATGCTTTCTTGTCAAGCAAACCAGGCAAAACATTTGATTTTATGTTAGACTCTTTTTCGTAAACGGATCAGAAAAATACGCTTTACCGAACCTCAGTTCGGGAATAGGGCATCGTGTGGGAAAAGCATCACTGCGGAAATTCCTGTGGATCGGCATCGCCCTTCTGCTCTTGTTCGGCGAAGGCTGGCTTCATGCGCCGAATCCGCAGCCGGTGCAGGGGAATTTCTTAGCCCCCACACCAACCCCCACTGGCGGACCCCCCAAACGCACCACCGAGATCACCGTACAGTTCACCCAGTACAAATGGTGGCTCAATCGTTGGTCGAATAATCAAATCACCTGTGCTGTCTACGTAGAATATGAAGGTCGCCCACAGCTCAAAGAGGTGGAGGCGCAATGCCCCAAAAACATCTTTGACGAGTGGCGCAATACCCAACCCTGTAACATGGCTGAAAATACCTCGGTGGCGCAATGCCCAGGGTTCTATTTACAATTTGTCAATTCCACCCCCAGCAGCCGCCAGGTGGTGATTGAACTACCCCTGCCGCAGGTCTGGCTCTCCATTGAAAATTGCAACGCCCTGCCCGGCGAAACACGCTGCACCACCCTGCCGAATCTATTGCTGATCGGGGAAGAGCCGCTGCCCAACGAACTGATCGTCTCTATCCAGGGCAAGCTGGGCAATGAGCCGTTTCACTGTAATGGCGACAAATGCAGCATTCCCCTCAAACCTACCGGCATGGATGGCATTGATCTGGAGTTTTGGGCGGATTCCAGCTTTAGTGACGCCACCCAACATTACACCGCCAAGGTGCGCCTCATTCCCTGGGGCGATTTTATGAACCCTGAATCTCAATCCAATGCGCCGGTGCGCTATTACGTAGATGTCATCAGCAGCCAATGGCGCGGCGGTCCGCTGGCGAGCTGCGCAGATACCTGGTCGTCCTTCCCTGACCTGAACGGTCCGCCGGCATGGCTGACCAGTCCGCAAACGGTGGAAGAACTCAACTCAGACGTACCCTATTATTATCTTGCCGGCGCGCTCATCACCTATAACGTGGTGGATGCCTCTGCCTGCGCGGATGGCGGCTTGCAAGCCCCCAATATTGCCAGCCCGTGCGGCGTAGAGGCGGCTCGCCCACACCTGGCGGAGTGGCAAAATCGCTTTGATCAGCAAATCCTCAAAACCGCCCAGGAGACGGGCTTGCCTGCCCGCCTGATGAAAAACGTCTTCAGCCGTGAAAGCCAAATCTGGCCCGGCATCTTCCGCACCTACCGCGAAGCCGGCTTGGGTCAACTGACGGAAAACGGCGCGGATACCTTCCTATTGTGGAATCCTGACTTCTTCCACCAGTTTTGCCCCCTGGTGCTGCATAAAAGTTACTGCGACCTGGGCTACGGCAACCTGAATCGCGTGCACCCCGAACTCACCGCCATGCTGCGCGGCGCGCTGGTGCGTAAGGTCAACGCCGATTGCCCCGATTGCCCCATTTCCATTGACCTCACTCAGGCGAATAACAGTGTGAGTGTCTTTGCCGAAGGCTTGCGCGCCAACTGCGCACAGGTTGGGCGGATTGTCACCAATATCACTACTTATGACCCCGGCAAAGTGGCTAGTTACGAAGATTTGTGGCGTTTTACGCTGGTCAACTACAACGCCGGGTCGGGGTGCCTCTCTTCGGCGCTGCAAAAAGCGTATAACGCCCACCAATCCCTCACCTGGCTAAATGTAGCCGGTAATTTGGATGCAGTCTGCCAGATTTCCGTGGGGTACGTGGAAGATGTGAGTCAAATGCTGCAACTGACGCCCACACCGACTGTCTGGCTGCCCTTTAATAATCAACCACCCACGCCTGTATTGCCGCGCGTATTTGATACCCCCACCCTCACGCCTACTTTCGATGGCACGCGCGTTACCTCTGCCGCCCCAACCGACACCCTCGCGCCCACCCATACCGCGAGCCCCTCGCCGACCGTCACCGGCACGCCGCCCACTCCCACCATCACCGGCACGATTCCCACGCCGACCCCTACCATCACCGGCACGCTGCCCACCCTCACCCCTACCCCCACCTTAACGCCAACGCCTTAAGGCTTCTCAATTCGCATACTGCGCGGCACGCCTACGCCCCCAAGACGCACCTCTGCGGGGTTCTCCGTCCACATTCCGACAATCTTCGTGCCGCAATGCGGGCATTTTCCATCCGCCGTCAGGGTATAGGATCGCAAGGTATATCCATTGCGCTGGATCAAAGTCTGCTGGCAATTGGGGCAAACGGTATTCTCATATCCGCCCACTTTGCCGGGCAAGTTCCCTGCATAAACATAGCGCAGTCCGGCTTCCTGACCGATCTCCACGGCAGTGCGCAAGGTTTCCGCCGGAGTGGGGACGCCATCCATCTTATAATCCGGGTGGAAGCCGGTCACATGCCAGGGAATATCCCGCGAAATGGAGGCGATAAATTGCGCCGCATCCCATAATTCAGATGGACTATCATTAAAGTCCGGCACCACCAGGGTGACGACCTCCACCCACAGCCCAAGCTCATGCGCCAGGCGGATGCTATCCAACACATTATTCAGCACGCAGCCCAGCTGGCGATACTGCCGGTCTTGCATGGATTTCAGGTCAATCTTATATGCCGTCAGGTATGGACGCAGATAAGCAAGGACTTCGGGCGTGGCGTTGCCATTCGAGACGAAGGCGCAATGCAGCCCCGCCGCCTTTGCCTGCTTGAAGATGTTCACCGCCCACTCTGAAGTAATCAGCGGCTCATTATAGGAAGAAACAATTGCCTTTGCCCCACTGCGTACTGCTAACGCCACCAGCTGCTCGGCGGTCACCGTTTGAATTGCCGAAGCCGCCCACTCGCTCTGCTCCTCCCGCCCCACCTGTGACGTGACCCAGTTCTGACAATAGGCGCAATGCAAATCACAGCCCAACATACCAAAGGTCAGCGCATCACTGCCGGGGAAGAAGTGCGAAAATGGCTTCTTCTCAATGGGGTCTATCTGACAAGCCGCCACGTATCCCCAAGGCACGCGCAACTCGCCGCCTTGGTTAAAGCGCACCTGGCAGACGCCGCGCCGCCCGGGTTTGATCAGGCAGCGATGCGCGCACGCCACGCACCGTAGCGCGCCTTCCCCCTCCTCCTGAACCAGCTCGCCCGCGTGGGTCAGTGCATCAATACGATTGAAGATTGCGTTCATACCCTTATTGTACATTGGAAAAGCGTAATATAAAGGCTTTGTGGATTTAATCCATCTATAATCTAACCGTTTTGTAAAGATATTCTCAACAAAATTTACAAAAATTTAAGGTGAAAATACCCTTAAACGCGCTATACTGGTTCTATACATTGGTTATTGTTGTTCGGCACGAATGGGGGCTTTATGGACTGTTCTACCCAAAAAAACTTTACACTCAAAGCTCTTAGAAGCTCTCGAAAATAGACCAAACGAGTTTTCACCAGTTTGCGAAATTTGCAGAACTTTTTAGGAATTCTTACGTTAAGTTAATAGAGGAATGGCTCATCAACCTGCTCCCCTTACGCCAAAGGAAGGTTGCGCCATTCTCCAATGGATTGTGGATCAATTTCTTCTTCGCATCTGGGCAATCCCCTGATCGGAGAAGAAAGGTCACTCTCTGACAACACCTGTTTACGTTTGCTCAAGAGGAGGAGGACGCTATGTGGATCGTTTATTTAGCCGTCATTGTGGTCGTGATCGTGTTTGGTGCGTTGAGCCTCGTTACCCTCAAGTCTGAGGTGTAATCCCTTCGCACGTGCAAGTCAATTCTGGCATCGCTGAAAAGCCAGCCAGTCTACTGATCTTCCCCTGGTGGGTTCCTCTCTTCAACCTGTCCGTTCCTGACCATAATCAGGAACGGACTTTTCTTTGTTAATCCAAAATCACCAGGTTTGCCAGGGATGCCATCAGCGTCTTCAATCCCACACTCTTAAAGTGAATGACCAACCGCACATCTCCATCCGAGAGTAGTCGGCTTTCCATCACCAGCCCATCGTCCCACAGCGGATGCTTGACGTGCATCCCGGCGCGGAATTGGGACTGCGTCACCGGCTGCGGAACAGGTTTGCTGGGACCAGGCACAGGCGGCAGAGATTGAACCCCGATCCTGCCATAGGCGCGCTGCACGGCTTCTTCATCTTTGCGCTGCTGACGGCGATCTGACCCTTCCCATCGTTCCTGGCGATCTTTGCGAGCGCGGTTTTTATCGCCCGTGCGCAAGCCTTCTTCGCGTAAGAGCTTCTCGGGGATGTCCGCCAAAAAACGAGAGGCGATTGTATCCTCAAAATTGCCGTAACGGTTACGCCGTTCTGCGCGCACCAGGTAAACGCGATCCTTCGCGCGGGTGATGCCCACGTAAAACAGGCGGCGCTCTTCCGCCATTTCCTCTCCTGGTTCTTTGGGAATTAGCGTGGTAGTGGTCGAGATGGGAATATCGCCCGCTCGACCACTACCACGCTGATTCCCAGAGCCCCCCTCTTCTTTTTTCTTTTTTTCTTGTTGATTATTTATAGTTAGGCTATTTATAGCACGGCTGTGGGGCAAAATACCATCTTCTAACCCTGCTATAAATACTACCGGAAATTCCAATCCTTTTGCTGAATGTAATGTAAGCAGAATAGGCACCTCTGCGTCCTCTGGTAATGTATCTTGATCGGTCATTAAAGCTGCTTCTTCCAAAAAAGCGGTCAATCCACCTGTTTCATTATACTTAAAAGTGGAGTTATATAAATCTTTTACATTTTCCAATCTGTCTTCACCGTCTTCGGAATCCTTTACGATATAAGCTTCGTAACCTGTATCTTCTAAAATCTGATGAAATAACTCAGATAGTGGAAGGTCATCCATTTCTCCACGCCATTTCACCCATTGCGCACCAAATTCAGCTACAGATTTTGCTGCGCGTGTCCCCAAAATATTCCAGAAAGGGGATTCATTACCTAAAGTACCCAGACTAAAAATTGCTTCTGATAATGAGAGTTCAATTTCTTTCGCTGCTCCGTTTAGTACCAGTAGAGATTTTTCTCCGATACCGCGTGGAGGTACATTAATTATTCGTTCTAAAGCAATTTGATCTGATGGGTTCTGCACTAAACGCAAATAAGAAATTATGTCTTTCACTTCGCGACGATCATAAAAACTTGTTCCTACTATGTGATAAAGCACTCCCGCCTTCCGAAAGCCTTCTTCCAATATACGCGACTGGGCATTCGTGCGATACATCACCGCAAAATCCCCCATGGAATAACGACGAAGTTTTACTAATCTCTGAATGGTGTCTGTAATAAAAGCCACCTCCGAAAATTCATCTTCTGATTCATACAAGATCAACTTTTCGCCTGTTTCTTCACGCGCACTTTGTAAGTGCTTCGCTGTGCGGTTTCCATTTTTATCAATTACTGCTCCAGCCGCATCCAACACATTCTGCACCGAGCGGTAATTTTGCAGTAGAAGAATTGTTGCAACTTTCGGATAATCGTTTTCAAAATTGCTAATATTATGATAATCCGCCCCACGCCAGCCGTAAATGGATTGGTCTTCGTCCCCTACAACAAAAATATCATTGTGATCCTTGGCAAGCAACTGCAGAAGTTCATACTGCACCTTGTTGGTATCCTGAAATTCATCTACCAGAATACATTCAAATAATTTAGGATACTTTCCACGGACTGTCTGTTTATTTTCCTTATCTTTTTTGTCCTCCTGACTGTCTTTCTCTCGATTATCTTTCAATAAATGATAAACCCATAATAAAAGGTCATCAAAATCAAGTGAGTTAAACTCATTCAACAACGTCTGATAACGTTTGTAAACAGTTACAACCACTTTTTCAAATGAATCTTCGGGCTGGATGCCTTCAGGTTGGATCAATTCATTTTTATAACTTGAAATCTTATTTAAAATATTCGAGGGTTTGAATAATTTATAATCAATTTTCAACTCGTGCATAATACGCTTCACTAATGATATTTGATCAGCCTGATCATAAATAGAGAAATAAGAAGTAAACGGAAACAGAGGAACTTGCTTATCATTGTCTTGATATCTTTTTAAGTAATCCAGAGTAAATACCTCGTGAGCAGCTTCCCTGCGCAAAATTCGGGCGCAAATGCCGTGAAATGTGCCTAACCACATGCCATTTACGTCATGTTCCAGCACTTTTTCTACGCGGCTCTTCATTTCGCGCGCGGATTTATTGGTAAAGGTGACTGCCAGAATGTGATACGGGCTGACGCCCTGATGAATCATATAAGCAATCCGGTTGGTCAGCACCCGAGTTTTGCCTGATCCAGGTCCAGCCAGCACCAATACCGCGCCACGATCCGCGCCAACAGCCTTAATTTGCTGCTCATTTAAATTTTTGAAAAAGGGTTCAGTAGTATCCACGCGCCAAATTGTACCACGCAGATGCCAGATTTTTCAATTTCACTTGACAATCCCCCCGCGCCGGTCTATACTTAAATGTGAAAATTATAACAAGCCTTCGGGGCAGGGTGAAATTCCCGATCGGTGGTATAACCCACGAGCGGATGAGCGGTTCTCGCTCAGAAGCAAGACTCGGCGCAACTCCGAGGTCGACGGTACAGTCCGGATAAAAGAAGGTGGATGGACATTCGCGCACTCTTGCCGCGCGCTTTTTGCCAGCCTCCACGCCCCGAATTCGCTTCGGGGTTTTTTGATTAAACGAAAAGGATGATGTATTTCTTCTTCCATAAAATTAGGGAGGAAATACACCATCCCGAAAGGCGGTCTTTGTGGAGATCAGCTTGAAGCAAAACGGCAACAAATCCATTCATTCACGCGGATTGCCCCCCTGGGTCAGTTCGCTGATCAGCGGGTTGATCCTCCTGCTTTCAGTGGCAGCGGTGTTACTGCTCTGGCAGGTGCTCGCCTGGTGGGGAGGCTTCCCCGCGTTTATCTTGCCATCGCCCATGCAGGTCTTCCTGCGCTTCCTCTCTGCCCTGGCAGATGGCAGTCTGCTCCACAATGCCGCTGCCACCCTGCTTGAAGTGGGCTTGGGGTTGCTGCTGGGCGCCAGCCTTGCCACGATCTTGGGCTATTTATTGGGCAAGTCGCGCCTGCTAGAACGCCTGCTTTCGCCCATCCTGGTTGCCAGTCAGGCAGTGCCGATTGTAGCCATCGCTCCCCTGCTGGTGATCTGGTTTGGCTCGGGGATGATTTCCAAAGTGCTGATTTGCAGTCTGATTGTTTTCTTTCCGGTGCTGGTGAACACGGTGGTGGGGGTACGCGCCGTGCCGCAAAAACTGCGCAACCTAATGCGCTCGATGCACGCCACCCCGCTGCAAACCCTCTATTACCTTGAGATTCCCGCCGCCCTGCCAGTCTTTTTGGGCGGGCTGCGCATTGGCGCTACCCTTTCCGTGATTGGCGCAGTGGTAGGTGAATTTGTCGGGTCTGATCGCGGGTTGGGATTTCTGGTCAACGTAGGGCGCGGGCAATACGATACCGCCCTGGTCTTCGTGGCTGTCTTTACGCTCATCTTCATGGCGCTGGCGCTGTATGGCTTGGTCGTCCTGGCTGAAAAATACCTGCTTGCCTGGCAAACAAAACTTTAATTCAAGGATAGAATGAAAACAAAGCTGCTTTCATGGTTCTTTCTTATCTCCCTGCTGCTGATGGCAGCTTGCGTACCCCAAAATCCGTCTGTCTCTGGCGCGCCGGTGGAGATACGCCTGCCGGTGGGCTATGTTCCCAATATTCAGTTCGCCCCGCTCTACGTGGCCATTGAGAAAGGCTATTACCGCGCCGAAGGGCTAAACGTCACCCTGGATTACAGCATGGAAAATGATAACGTTGCCCTGGTGGGGGCGGGCAAGCTCCCGTATGCCATTGTCTCCGGCGAGCAGGTGTTGATGGGTCGCGCCCAAGGTCTGCCGGTGGTCTACATCATGGCATGGTATCAGAAATATCCGGTGGGTGTGACAGCCAAGACTGCGCAGCACATCACCCAACCCGCAGACCTGCGCGGCAAGAAGATTGCCCTGCCGGGGCTGTATGGCGCAAATTATATCGGCTTGCGCGCCTTGCTGCGGAGCGCGAATTTGCAGGAAAAGGACGTTACCCTCGATTCGGTCGGCTTTGCCCAGGTGGAAACTCTGGCAACCGATCGCGATCAGGCTGCGTCCATCTACGTTGCCAACGAACCCATTCAGCTGCAAGCCCAGGGCTATGATGTGAACGTCCTGCCCGTCTCCGATTATATGCAGTTGGTCGCCAATGGCTTGCTGACCAACGAAGCTACCCTTAGAGATCATCCCGACCAGGCGCGCGCCATGATCCGCGCCACCTTGCAGGGCATCCAATATACCCAGGATCACCCTGACGAAGCCTTTGAGATCAGCAAAAAGTATGTAGAAGCCCTGCCAAAAGCGGATCAGACGGTGCAGAAGAAGATTCTGGCCACCTCGATTGACCTGTGGCGCACGGATCGCCCCGGGTATTCTGACCCTAAAGCCTGGGAGAACATGAATACCTTGCTCAAAGAGATGAACTTGATCTCTCAGCCGGTGGATTTAACCAAAGCCTACCGCAATGACCTGCTGCCGGGGGCAAAATGACCACCAGAGCGGATACCGTCCTCAATCCGCCGCAGTCGCCCAAACAAGAGCCAGTCTTGCAGGTGCGCGGCATGAGCGTCACCTATGATGACGGCGCAGAAGGGCTAAAATCCTTGCAGTCGGTCAGCTTTGCGCTGTATCCGCATGAATTTGTCTGCCTGATTGGACCCTCCGGCAGCGGCAAAAGCACCCTGCTGCGCGTATTGGCAGGCTTGCTGCAACCCTCTTCTGGCGAAGTGCGCTTTTCATCCCAAAAGCCGCGCATTGGACTGGTCTTTCAGGATGCCACCCTGATGCCCTGGCGCACCGTGTTGCAAAATATCCTCCTGCCGCTGGAACTGGGGGATACTCCGCGCGAGGAAGCCACCGCCAAAGCCTATGAATTAATTGAGCGCATGGGATTAAAGGGCT
Source organism: Anaerolineales bacterium (assembly GCA_038206515.1). Taxonomy (GTDB): domain Bacteria; phylum Chloroflexota; class Anaerolineae; order Anaerolineales; family Anaerolineaceae; genus DSYU01. The sequence goes on from JBBRAT010000012.1 coordinate 106,690, forward strand.
TTGAGCATACCTGGCCCCGCGATCTTTCTGGGGGCATGGCACAGCGCGTGGCGATTGCCCGCGCCCTGATCCAAGAGCCTGACCTGCTCCTGCTGGATGAGCCGTTTGGCGCACTGGATGCCCTCACCCGCGAGCGCATGGGCGCGGAACTGCTCACCCTGTGGCAGGCGCAGCGTCAGACGGTGTTCATGGTCACACATTCTATCTCAGAAGCCTTGCTGCTATCGGATCGCGTGCTGGTGCTGACCCCGCGCCCCGGGCATATTGGACTCAACCTGCCCGTGCCGCTGCCCCGTCCGCGCCAGGAAGAAATGCGCTACACCCCCGAATTTGGTCGCCTCGCCCGCACCCTGAAGGATGCGATTCACTAATTATTCCTCTTCGGTGAACTCCTCATCCTCGTCATAATGGTTGACCAGGGTGATCTTGGGCCAGTCGAGCAAGATGACTTCGGTCAGCAGGCGGGCGTTGACGTTGGCATCCAGGCGGGCAATGCCGCGCTCCAGGTCATTGACGCGCGCGCGAGCCGTTTCCAAGTCTAGCCTGCCCGCTAAGGCATCCACCTTATCCGCAAAATCTAGGTTGACCACTGCCAGCGAGGGGTTCGCTACCCGCAGCATCACATCGCGCCAGAAGGAGAGCCAGGCAGCAAAGCGTTCGCGCAGTTCCTGACGGTCACGCACTATCTTTTCGGCATAAGCAAAGCGTTCGCGGCGGGTCATCCCCAGCACGAACAGCAAATCTTCCATGGCTGCGCTGCGCTGCGCTAACAGATCAGGCGAATTTTGCATCCGCAGCGCCATGCCCAACCGCCCGCCCGCCAGGTGCGCCAGCAATTTGGCGTGAGCGGCTTCCATTCCGCGCGTTTTCAACTCCGCACCCAGGTCATCAATGCCAAGCGGACGCAGGCGCAGGGTTTCGCAGCGTGACGCAATGGTCGGCAGCAAACTTTCCGCTGATTCCGCTGTCAGCAGCAAAATCACGTGCTGGGGGGCTTCTTCCAACGTTTTCAGCAGGGCATTTTGCGCGCTGGGGTTGGCATCTTCAAAATGCAGCAGCATTGCCACGCGGTAATGCCCCTCATAAGGCATTAGTGAAAGCGAACGCTGCAAGTCGCGCACTTGCTCCACCTTCAGCGTACCGCCCTCCTCCTCCGCCCTGGTGACCGTCAGGTCGCTGTGCTGCATGGCGTCTATTTGGCGGCAAACGCGGCAAGCGCCGCAAAATTCACCGGGCTGGGGTGGTTGCAGGCAGTTCAAGGCTTTGGCAAAGGATAAAGCCAGCGTCCGCCGCCCCACGCCCTTGGGACCCACAAACAGATAGGCGTGGCGCACCTTCCCCTGAGTGATATGCCCCTTTAACAGCCGCTCCGCCCATTCGTGACCGCGTACCCGCCAGCCTGCGCCGCTTTGCCCTGTTTCCATCAAGCCAACGCCGCCGCTACGTTCTTCACCAGGGGCGCAATCCGTTGGCGGACGTCATCCCAATCCTGCTGAATATCCACAAAGATGGAATCTTGCGGCTTCGTGATGGAGCGGATGCCAAAGCTGACGCCATACGGGCTGTCTTCCCCTGCGCCAATGATCTTCATCCCACCGCCCATCAGCGCCATCGCCAGTGGTTCGACCAGCTGCTTTTTGTAATAATTCAACGTTTCCGTGCTGGTCACCTGCCCGCCGTGACCAATCAGCCCGGTCGGTTTACCGCCCCAATCGGAACGGTAATGCTTTTCATCGTTGCTATAGCCCAAAAAACCCATTTCCTCGAGCTTTTCAAGCAGAATCATCATTTTCGAAGGGAAGGGCGCATAATGCGGCACCACAAAGAATAACCCATCCGCGCCAACCATCTTTTCAAGCAAGTGATTGAAGTCCTCATCATGCTGACAGCGCTGCGCCTTCAGGCAGTCACCGCACATAAAGCAGGATTGCATCTTGTAATCCAGCAGCGAAACGATTTCCACCTCCGTCTGCACCCCATCCGCCTTCAGCAGGTCAGCAATCAGCTGGCAGGTCTGGATGGATGCACTGGTTTTGCGCGCCGGTTCAATATTCGCAGCGGAAATACACACAATTTTCTTCATGGTCGCCTCTTGATCGCATTCTGTATTTATTTCTTACCGAAATCATGCCCGGCGTAATGATTCGCCGTGTTCGCATCCAACCAATCCATCAGTAGATCGTTGCCCGTCCAGGCGTAGGCCCCCGGGGTGAATAATTCCTCGTCTGTCAGTTCCTCGATCAGGGATAGCATCTGCTGGTAGGATTCTTCAAACATAGACCGCACTTCATTCAAAGGCTGGTCTTTATATTTATCGTAGGTTTGCTTATTAAGGTCATCCAGTTGATTCCAGCTGAAGCCTGGCGCCGGTATCTGAACCGTTTCACCACGCTTGCCAGCCTGGTACCAGCCCATGAAACGCTTTTGCCAATCACCCAGGTGCGCCAGCGTATCCTTCACCGACCACTGCCCATCCGCCGCAGGGGAACACTGTTCTTCGTCATTTATTTGAGATAAATCCGCTTCAAGGCGCATATATTCTTGATAAACGCCTTCCAACAAGGCAGTTTTTGAGGAATATCGAGACATAGGGTTTTTTCCTTTCTTGTTCTCAGGTGAATGAAATCAAGTATAGCAGATTTTTTCGGTGTATTAAAGTGGGCTGTTATCATTCTCCACGGAAAAAGGCACGACAATCATGACAATAAAAGAATCATTGCAGCTGCTCAGGCATCGCTACCCGATCCATGTCGTGGCTCCGTCTGCGTAGTGGCTTCCGGCAGGAAGCCTGATGCAGCACAATCAATGCGTTTGGCAAAACAGAAATTTCCTGATCTTTGTCAGGCTTCCTGCCGTAAGCCACTACACGGATTCAGACGTCCCCTAAACCCGGGCTGCCTGCCACACGTGCAAACAAAGAAAAATCATCAGAGGCGTTCACCCATGATTCTTTTATTGTCATGATTGTCGTGCTTTTTTTGCTAGAGAAGCATAATAAACCCCATACTTATAGATATATATACACACATATATATCAATACCTTCGCCAATTATGCTGAAGAAACAGGCGATTTTGCGACATGAATGCTGCCCAAAGTGGCGACATTGCGGAAAAGCTGGGCAACTAAAATATCATCGGGTTTTTCCGGAAGTATTTTTAACAACTCAGTCGCA
>JBBRAT010000013.1:0-109021 GCA_038206515.1 Anaerolineales bacterium
ACCAAGTCGGCGCTGATGGGAAGTGCTCTGGCATTACCAGATTATGTGGCTTACCAACTGGCGCTCCCTTTCGCTTACCCTGATACGACTTTATGAGACTTTGTTAAAGTTCTATGGATACGATTTTATGAGACTCAACAGATGAAAGAAAGTTACCCTGGCTTGTTTGAGCGCATCCGCCAACAAGTGAAAGCCGGGAAATTAGAACCCCAGGGCGCGCTGTGGGTAGAATGTGACGCCAACCTGACCGGTGGCGAATCCATCGTGCGCCAGATTCTTTATGGGCGGCAATTCTTCCACACTGAATTTGGGGTAGACCCGGAATACATCTGGCTGCCGGATACGTTTGGCTACTCCGCTGCCCTGCCGCAGTTGATCCACAAAGCCGGAATGCGCTATTTCTCCACCCAAAAGCTCAGTTGGAGTCTCATCAATCATTTCCCATACCATTCGTTCTGGTGGCAGGGAATTGATGGCACAGCGATTCTGGTGCATACCCTGCCAGAAGAAAACTATAACAGCCCAGCCCAACCCCGCTCGGTGGGGAAAATTGAGAGCAATTATGCCGAAAAAGGCGTCTCGGATCATGCCCTGATGGTGTTTGGGATTGGGGATGGTGGCGGCGGTCCGGGCGAAGAACACTTGGAACGTCTGAAACGGATTAAGAATTTTGCCGGTCTCAGCCCCGTCAAGCAAGAGTGGACGGCGGATTTCCTGCGCAGTTGGGAAAAAGATTCCAACCGCTTCCCCACCTGGGCGGGCGAGCTGTATTTGGAACGCCATCAGGGGACGCTCACCAGCCATTCCCGCAACAAATGGTACAACCGCCGCATGGAACAGGCGCTACGCGAGTGGGAAGCCTGGGCAACCTTGCTGCAAACTCGTCACCTGGCGGAATATCCGCAGGCGCGCCTGGAAGCCATCTGGAAGGAAACACTGCTCTATCAATTCCATGATATTCTTCCCGGTAGCTCCATCAAGCGCGTCTATGATGAATCCATTGCGCGTTATATCGTGCTGCTCAAAGAGGTGGAAGAAAATATCGCTCAGGCGCTGCGCACGCTGGCAGCGCAAGTAGATACCCATGCCAGCGCGCAACCGGCGGTCTTCTTCAACTCGCTTTCCTGGGCGCGCACTGCCTGGGTGCAGGTCAAAGCAGGCTGGCAGCAAGTGACAGTTCCACCCCTGGGCTATCAGGGGATAGATGCGGCGCGTTCCACTGCCTGCCCCGCGCCTTCTGCAACCGTCACCGGCTTAGAAAATGATCGCTTGAAAGTAACTTTTGACGCCTGCGGCGCGCTGCTTTCTTTGTTTGATAAAATCGCCGAACGTGAGGCGCTGCCACAGGGCGAATTGGCAAACCGCCTGATGGTCTATACCGATCACGGGGATGCCTGGGACTTCCCGATGGATTACGCCGCCGCACCTGCTCGCGCCATGCAGCTTATCAACGCCACTGCGCGGGTAGACGGTCCGCGCGCCATGGTGGAGCAGACCTATGCACTGGGCAATTCAGAGTTAAAGCTAGAGATCAGCCTGGAAATGGGCAGCCCGCGTCTGGAATTTTCCGCTCGCCTGCACTGGCGCGAACCGCGTACCATGCTGCGCGCGCTCTTTCCAGTGAATATCTTTGCCGAGCAAGCCACCTTTGAAATTCAATACGGTCACGTCTTACGCAGCACCCACACCAACACCACCTGGGACCTGGCGAAAGATGAAGTGCCTGCCCAAAAATGGGTAGACCTTTCGCAGCGTGATTACGGCGTTGCCCTCCTCAATGACAGCAAATATGGGCATCGTGTGAAGGGACATACGATTGAACTAAACCTGCTGCGCAGTGTGCCATACCCCGGCACGCAGGTCGCAGCGCCCGAAGACGTGCTGGCGGATGGCTCTCACCCTGCCTTTTCCGACCAGAATGATCTCACCTTCCGCTACGCTATTTTGCCCCACGCAGGCGACCTGGTAACCGGTAAGGTCATTCAGCAGGCATACGAATTTAACATCCCCTTACGCAAAGTGGATGTGCTCCCTGCATCCGGCAATCTGCCCGCCAGTTTCTCATGGGTGGAAGTAGACGCGCCGGAAATCATTGTGGAAGCCGTCAAACAGGCGGAGGACGGGCAAGGCATGATCCTGCGCCTGTACGAATCACAGCGCAGCAGCGTCAATACCACTTTGCGCGTGCGCCTGCCCTTTACCCAAGCGGAAGAGGTGGATTTGCTCGAAAATCCGCTGCATTCGTTGGAAATGCAAGGCGAAAAGATCACGCTGGCATTCCATCCGTTTGAAATTAAGACCCTGCGCCTCTGGTAAGCGCAAATCCCCTGTAACCCATGATGAGATGATCCAATAGGATCATCTCATCATGGGTTAATATCCCAGCTCTTCTTTAACCTCTTCTGGCAACTCCGCTACACGCTCCACAAAGACTGGCGTACCACCCGAACGGACAAACGTGACCGGTTTGCCGCCGTATTGGGTGACGCGCACAAAGGTACCGCCCTGGCGCACAATGCTCACCGGCGTACCGCCATAACGCACAAAGGTAATATACTCGCCTGAACGAATTTCATCTGCCATTGTTCACCTCCGTAAGAGTATTGTACTGAAAATGACTTCCAACGCCCCATTTATGCCGCTTTGCTTTTATAATGTGGCTGTTCTGCAGCTCCATTTTTATCTAAAGGCATATTCGCTCTGTGGCAACCCCAATTTGGTTCGCGCAACTCCTTAAAGTCTTTTTCCCTTACCGGAAAAAGCTGGCTCGTCTCACCCATCTACCCGTGTTCTCTTCCCTGGCAGATTGGATGTTCTTTAAAGATGACATGATCGTTTACCTGCCCAAAGATCACATCGTGGTAAGGGAGGCAATTGACCTGTCGGGGGGGATGCCGCTGCCTTCTACGTTGGTGGATCATTTTATTAAAGAGGCAAGCTACCATTGGCTGATGAATGCCTGTATCTGCCGAGAAGGGGATGATTGCCAACACTATCCGCATGACCTGGGCTGCCTCTTCCTGGGCGAAGCGGTGATGAAAATTAACCCTAAACTGGGACGGTTGGTGAGTAAAGAGGAAGCCCTGGCGCACGTCCACCGCGCCCGCGAACTGGGGCTAGTGCAAATGATTGGGCGCGACCGGATTGATAGTGTTTGGCTGGGCGCGCGTCCTTCCGCCAAACTGATGACCATTTGCAACTGCTGCTCATGCTGCTGTTTGTTTCGCATCCTGCCAGACCTGAAGCCTGCCCTCAGCCAGCGCATCACCCGCCTGCCGGGGGTAGAAGTCTGGGTAGACCCTGAAAGCTGCGTGGGGTGCGGCAAATGCTCGCGCGAATCCTGTTTTGTCGAAGCTATTTCTCTCGTCCATGGCAAAGCCCAAATCAGTGCAGACTGCCGCGGCTGCGGTCGCTGCGTAGAAATCTGCCCGCAGCGCGCCATTCACCTGCGCATTGAGGATGAGGGCTATATCACCCATGCCATCCAGCGCATTTCTTCTCTGGTGGATGTGAATGGCAGAACGGGACATTAATGGGGATGCGCCACTTTTATTGTGTGGTGGTAAAATATCTGTAATCCAATCTCCAGAGGTGAATTTTGACAACCGAAAACCAATCTCTCAAGTGGTGGCAGCGCGGGGTGGTGTATCAAATCTACCCGCGCAGCTTTATGGATTCCAACAACGATGGTGTGGGCGACCTGCAGGGCGTGATCCAAAAAATGGATTATTTGAACGATGGTACGCCCAATTCTCTGGGGATTGATGCCATCTGGCTCAGTCCTTTCTATCCTTCGCCGATGGCGGATTTTGGCTATGATGTGGCGGATTACTGCAACGTTGACCCACTCTTTGGCGATTTGGCAACTTTTGATCGCCTGGCAGCGGAAGCCCACAAGCGCGGCATGAAGATCATCATTGATTACGTGCCGAATCACACTTCCGATCAACACGCCTGGTTCTTAGAATCGCGTTCCAGCCGTGATAACCCCAAGCGCGATTGGTACATCTGGCGCGATGCCAAGCCGGATGGCTCTCTGCCCAACAACTGGGGCAGCTTTTTCGGCGGTCCCGCATGGACGTTTGACGAGAAAACCGGTCAATATTACATGCACCAGTTTGTGAAGGAACAGCCTGAACTCAACTGGCGCAACCCTGAAGTAAAAGCCGCCATGTTGGACGTACTGCGCTTCTGGATGAAACGCGGCGTGGATGGTTTCCGCATGGATGTGGTGGGATTGATTATTAAAGATGAGCACCTGCGCGATAACCCCCTCAACCCGGACGCCGACCCCAACCTGCTCGCCAATGAAATAAAGGCGCGTCAATTCAGCACATATACCGAAGATCAAGAAGAAGTGCATGACTTCATCAAAGATATTCGCAAAACGCTGGATGAATTTGAAGATCGCTGCGGCATTGGCGAATTATGGGGGTCGATGGATCGCTGGGTGCGTTATTACGGTGAAAATAGCGATGAACTGCACCTGCCGTTTAACTTCCGCATGATGTGGACGCCCTTCACTGCCAGCGCCATGCGCGCCACGGTTGAACTGATGGAAAGCTCGCTGCCGCATTTTGCCTGGCCCAATTACGTGCTGGGCAATCATGATCAGGCGCGCCTAGCAACCCGCTTTGGGGGGCAAGCGCAAGCGCGGTTAGCTGCTGCCATGCTGCTCACCGTGCGCGGTACGCCAACTTTGTATAATGGCGACGAGATTGGCTTGGAAAACGGCAAGATTCCCCCTGAAAAAATTCAGGACCCGCAAGGCATCAACCTGGGCGCGGAGCGTAGCCGTGACGTTGCCCGTACCCCCGTTCAGTGGGATAGCTCGGCTTATGCTGGCTTCTCTCAAGTCGAACCCTGGCTGCCCGTCCAGGAAGATTACCCCACCCGCAACGTCGCTATTGAAGCCCAACAGCCTGATTCCATGCTCAACTTCTACAAGAAAATGCTCTGGCTGCGGAAGGGCAGTCTGGCGCTTTCAGGCGGCAGTTATCGTGGGATAGACGTTTCGGCGGAAGATTGCTATGTTTTCCTACGCGAAGCGGGTTCTGAGCGCAAATTGGTCGTCCTGAATTTTGCCAATGAAGATCGTGGCGTTTCCATTCACGAAGCAAATGCTGGAAATGTGGTATTATCAACTCATCTAGATCGCCAGGGACATGAAAACCTGGACGCACTTGTTCTGCGTCCCTACGAAGCACTGGTCATTGCTCTTTAAGTGATTTTGGACTGTCTGCTCGCAAAGCGGGCGTCAGACTCTTTAACAAAGAAGGTGACTTGTGGTTGAACTTGAACTTTCGATGATGCTCCATCATCAACAAGTAAAAGAAGTGATGAAGCCTCTCCTGGATGAATTTGAGAGGCAAACCCGCGTGCGCGTCCATTTGCAGACCTATGATTGGTCTGTAGGTCGCTCTGAGTTGAATCGTGTGGCGCTTTATCATCATGGGCCAGATGTCTCTGAAATTGGTTCGACCTGGGCAGGCGATTTAATTGCCATGAATGCCTTGCGTCCCTTCTCTGCGGCGGATATTGCCCGCATTGGCAAACCAGAAGACTTCCTACCCACCTCGTGGGAAACATGTCACATTCTGGGGGACCCTACCACCTGGTGCATCCCCTTATTGGGCGACTGCTATTTTATCTATTATCGCAAAGATATTCTGGCAAAAGCTGGAATTGATGAAACGACCGCCTTTTCAACCCACGCAGCGATGGAACAAACAGCTGCGCAGCTGGAGCAAGCTGGCGTTGAAATTCCGGTGTTGCCCATTTTCTCCTACGACCGGCATGGATCGCTGCACACTCTGGCGTCCTGGGTTTGGTCTGCGGGCGGAGATTTTTACACCGCTGATGGCAAACGGGTCCTTTTTGATGCTTCTCCAAACATAGAGGCTATTCAAGCCTTTTTCCGCTTTCATGCCCACCTTTCTACTGCCTCTGCCAAGCGCATATATGCCTCTGCAAATGGGGGATTGTATGAAAACGGAGAGGCTGCCATCACCCTGGGTACGCTGACGTATCAGCAAGGGTCTTCTTCGCGGATTGCACCCATTGTCAAGGAGAATTGGGGCGTTGCTGGCTTGCCCGGCACGCACTTTGTGGGCGGCACCAATCTTATCGTCTGGAAGCATACCCGTTATGAAGAGGCAGCGTTAGATTTAGTGCAATATCTGACGGATCCAGCCGTTTCCGTCCAATTTGCCTCTAGCTTCAGCAAGATTCCGCCCCGTCATATGCTGCTTTCAAGAGCGTCGCTCCTGCCTGGCACAGAATGGGCGATTATGGCTGATTCTTTGCGGTCAGGGCGCACCTATCATCCCATTCCGCTGTTAGGGTTGATTGAAGACCGCCTTAGCACTGCGCTTTTGATGGCAGGGAGAAAGCTGTATGAGAATCCGAAAGGGAATAATCTTAATCAACTATTACGAGAAACGTTAACACCCATTGCCCATAAATTAAACCTGACCCTCGAACGATAATCCCTTTCAACCGATCCTCTTTTATTCGCAGCGTGAAGATCACGCTGCGAATTTTATTTTAAGAAGATTCAGACAAAGCTCATTCTCCTGTCAAATTCCGATTAGAATAGAGGGGTGTTTTGCCGCGCCTCAACCGGGGAAGCGCAATCACCCCTCGGAAAATTCTTAGCAGAAAATAGCATCTTTTACAAGGAGCAGACAGAATGGCTTTAACCGAAGAGTGGAAACATCGTATTGAAAGATGGCAAGAAGTATTGTGGCAATTGACTTACCAACCTCTGGGCAAAGTAGAATGGACTGGTTTCACCACCCAGGAGCAGCTCTCTGAAGAGCAAGCCCTGGCGCACACCTTCCAGCCCATGCCAGTCGGCATGCCCTGGGGCATCAAATGGGAATATGGCTGGTTTAAAGGACAGGTCACCCTGCCCGAAGAAGCCAAAGGGGAACGGATTGTCATTCGCCCTGATACCGGCGGCGAAAGCCTGGTGTGGATCAATGGCAAGGTGATGGGGTCCCTCGGATGGGCGCACAAAGATATTCTGCTTTCCGAACACGCCAAGCCCGGCGAAACCTTTGACGTGCTGATCGAATCCTATGGTGGGCATGGGCGCATCACCGTGGGCGATGGACCTGTACCTTTTGGCATTGAAAGCGTCCCCGAAGTCAACAGTCAGCAGACTCAGGTGAAGGAATCCACCTTTGGCATCTGGCGCGAAGAAATTTATCAGGCAGCGGCAGATTTCACCACCCTTTTCCAGCTGCGTGGGCGGATAGACCCACTCTCTCTGCGCGTTGCGCAGATTGATGAAGGTCTGATGGAAACGACCATGATCATTGACCCGGAATTACCGGAAGAAGAAATGATGGAAACCGTCCGCGCCGGGCGTGAGCGCATGAAGTCACTGCTGGACGCCAAAAACGGTCCCAGCATGCCCACCATGCACGCCTTTGGTCACGCGCACATTGATGTCGCCTGGCTGTGGCCCCTGCAGGAGACCGAACGAAAAATTGCCCGCACCGCCATCAATCAGCTGGCGTTGTTCAAGGAATACCCGCACTATCGCTTCTTGCAATCACAGCCGCACCTGTATTGGATGCTCAAGCGTGATTATCCCGAACTTTATGAACGCTTCAAGGCAGCCATCAAGTCTGGCAATCTGATTGCGGATGGCGGCATGTGGGTGGAAGCGGATACCAACGTATCCGGCGGCGAAGCCCTGATCCGCCAAATTTTATACGGGCGCAAATACTTCCGCGATGAACTGGGCGTGGATAGCCGCGTGCTGTGGCTGCCGGACGTGTTCGGCTATTCTGGCGCGCTGCCGCAAATTCTGGTCGGCTGCGGCATGATTGGCTTCACCACTCAGAAGATTACCTGGGCATATAACGGCGGCGAACCTTTCCCCTACAACACCTTCTGGTGGGAAGGTATTGATGGCACCGCCATCCCTTCGCATATCTTCACCGACTATAACGCGCAGGTGACGCCGGATAGCGTAATGGATCGCTGGAATACTCGCCTGCAAAAGAACGGCATCAACAGCATGATTCTTTCCTTCGGATGGGGCGATGGCGGCGGTGGACCGGAACGCAATCACATGGAAGGCTTTAAGCGCGTGCAAGACCTGGAAGGGCTGCCGCGCGTCAAGCAATCTTCGCCTGAAGAATTCTTCAAAGACCTGGAAAAACAAGGCATGCCTAAAGAACGTTACGTGGGCGAGCTGTACTTCCAGGCGCATCGTGGCACGTATACTTCGCAGGCGCGCACCAAGCGCGGCAACCGCAAGAGCGAATTTGCCCTGCGTGAAGCCGAACTCTGGGCAACCGCAGCCCGCGCGTTGAAGGGGTTTGACTTCGGCGCGGATACCCTGTGGGAATCATGGCGCAAGGTGCTGCTCAACCAGTTCCATGACATTCTGCCCGGCTCTTCCATTCATCGCGTTTATGAAGAAGCCGAGAAATTCCATGCGGAAGCGATTGAAGCCGCCGGTCAAACGACCCAGGCTGCATTGAAGGCGCTTTCTACCTCTGACAGCGGCACGACCGTCTTCAATTCCCTATCCTGGCCCCGCGTGGCATTGGTCAGCCAACCTGCTGGGGATATCGAAATCACCGTGCCGCCGATGGGTTGGAAAACCGTTGGGGCTGCCCCCGAAGCCATTTCTGGCGCGGTCAAGGCGAGCAAGACCGAAAATGGTCATTTTGTAATGGAAAACGACCTCATCCGCGTAGAACTTTCCGAGCGCGGCGAAACTGTCAGCGTGTGGGATAAAGCCGCCCAGCGAGAATTTATGGCGCAACCCGGTAACCGCCTTTCCCTCTATAAAGATGTGCCGGATAACTGGGACGCCTGGGACCTGGACAGCATGGCAGAGCAGCAGCCCGTTAGGACGGACGAGCCTGTCACCCTGGAAATCACTTCTGCCGGTCCGTTGGTTGCGCGCATCACCCTGCACCGCAAAATGAGCAAATCTACGGTAGATCAGGTCATTTCGCTGCGCCGCAACAGCCGCCGCATTGACTTTGAGACCGTGTTGGATTGGCAAGAGACTCACCGCCTGCTGAAAGTTGCCTTCCCCGTCACTATTCACACCAACGAAGTGGTGAATGAAATTCAATTTGGTCACATTCGCCGCCCGAACCACAAATCCCGCCCCTTTGACGCGGATCGCTTTGAAATTTGCAACCACAAGTGGTCTGCCTTGACCGAAGAAAATCGCGGCGCGGCGGTGCTGAATGACTGCAAGTACGGTCTAAGCGCCACCGGCAACAGCATCAACCTGACCCTGTTGAAATCCGCCATTGCGCCGGATATGACCGCCGATAAGGGTCGTCAGGTGGTAACGTATGCCTTCTATACCTGGAATGGTTGCCTGGCGGATAGTGGCGTGGTGCGCGAAGCCTATGACCTGAACGTGCCGCTCGTATTTGCTGCGGGCAGCGCGGCGGAAGGCTCTCTCTTTAACGTAGATCAGAGCAACGTGGTGATTGATTCCGTCAAGCCGGCGGAGGATGGCTCGAAAGACATCATCGTGCGCCTGTATGAATCCATGCGCTCCGCCACCCGCTGCACGCTCGCTTCCTCCCTGGCGGTAAAATCCGCCAGCCAGACCAATATGGTCGAAGAGCAAATCGGCAAGCTGACCTGGGATCAGGGCAAAGTTACCCTGGAATTCCGCCCGTTTGAAGTCAAGACCGTGCGTCTGCACCTCTAAAAGGATCGTGTAACCTGTTTTAGAATGGGGGAAGCCAAATCGTTGACTTCCCCCATTGATTTTCTTTTGGGGTTTCCTATTGCAGTCTTTTTTGTTTATAATCTTTAATGAAAGTTCAGATGTTTCAGTCTGTGTAGCGGCGTGCGCCTCTTATGAATGAGGGATATTGCGTTTCCGCCAGGAAATAACCTACACAGGCTTGGGCGCACGCAGTGCTCCGCTACGCGGACGGGATCAAGCGCATCCATCCGCCAGAGGATGGAAAGGAATTGTGGTATGCAAACGCTCCCTGAAATTGGCGAAGAAACGATTCAAGCCTGGGTAGGAAACAAGGCTTTTCAACGGGGGTATCAATATTATGAAGATGACGCCATATTAAACCCACGCAGGCGCGGCAATCACCTGATTGCAGAATGTCAGGGATCACAAATGACGCCTTACCGCGTGGAAACCACCCTGGGGGAAACGGGCATTCTATGGGGGATCTGTTCCTGCCCGGCGGGGGAAGGCGGGCATTGCAAACATGCCGCCGCCCTCTTGCTCACCTGGATTTATGAACCCATCCTGTTCAGCCAGGTGCCTGAATTAGACGAAGTACTGCAAAATAGATCCAAAGAAGAGCTGGCGGAACTAATTTTACAAATGATCGCCCGTCACCCTGACCTGGAGCAAATCCTGGAGTTATCCGCCCTCAGCAATTTGAGCAAAGAAGAGGAATTATCAGCAGAAGATATTATCCAACAGGTGAAACGCGCCTTCTCAGCGGCGGGTGGCGAATGGGGCGATTATGGAGTGATTGCAGATGCTTTGCAGCCCATCCTTGACCTGGGTGAAGCCTTTCTGGAACGCGAAGACCTGCGAAACGCATCGATTGTATTCCAAACGCTGCTTGAAGCCTTGCTCACCTATGAAGATAGCCTCTCACGGGATGACTCGGGTGTCTTGGTTCAGGTATTAACAGAAAGCGAACAGGGTTTGGAAGACTGTCTGGAAGAACTAACTGACCCCGCGCTGCGCCTGAAGCTATTTCAATGCCTGTTTGAATTTTATCTGTGGGATCTCACCGGCGGGCGGCACGGCTTTGCGGACGAAACCCCGCTGATTATCATAGAACAATCCACCCCGGAAGAAAAGCAGACCCTTTCGGATTGGGTGCGCGCGGCGTTAAAAGATACCCTACCCGAAGATGGCGACTTTAATACCCAAAAGAACCGGCGCAAACTGGGCGGCTTGCTGCTTGAACTGCTTAATGGCATCACCAACGGCACAGTAGATGATGAGGATTACTTAGGCATCTGCCGTGAAACTGGACGCACGCAAGACATGGTGGATCGTTTGCTGGCGTTGGATCGGGTTGACGAAGCTCTGGCAGCCGCCCATGCCGAGCCGGTTGATTCTGTGCTGCCGATGGCGGAGTTATTTGAGAAATACGGTCGGGATGAATTGGCGTGGCACCTCGTAAAGGAACGCACCCATGCTCTGACGGATGCCCAAAGTCTGTTATGGATGAAAGAATACGCCGCCCGCCATGATCGCCCCCTAGAAGCCCTGGAGCTGGCGGAAATACTCTTCTGGCAGATGCAAACCCTGGAAAATTATCAGGTGTTGGTAGAATGCGCCGAAGAATTAACGCAACGCAGCTCCGTCCGCACGCGGGTGTTAGAGCGCCTGGAGAGCGCGGGAAATTTCCCGCTGCTGGTTGAAATTTACTTATCCGAAAACGAAGCAGACCTTGCCCTGGCGACTCTGGAACGGGTCAACGCTGAAATATGGTGGGATCGCATCCGCTTTTTGCGCAGCAAGGTGGCGCAAGCAGTGGAAATATCCCGCCCGAGGGAAGCTATTCGGCTGTATTTAATGCTCACCGAAAACCTGATCGGGCAGCGCAGCCGCGGCAGTTACGCGGAAGCCGCCCGCTTTTTGCAGCAAATCCGCAAGCTCTACCAGTCTTTAGGGGAGACAGAAAGCTGGCGGCAGCTGATGAGCGCGTATACCCAAGCATATCGCCGCCTGCCTGCCCTGCGGGATGAATTGCGCCGCGCCAGCCTGATTGATGCCTGAGTTTTAGGTCCATGAGAATCAACAGGTTAATATTGGATAGGGAAGATATTCCCTATCCAATATTAACCTGTTGATTCTCGAAAAATTCGTACAAGTGGAGACAATCATAGAAACAACCTTTGCCTGGTTTGCGCTCTTTTTCCTTGCCTCCCTGCCTATTTTGATCCTTTTGGGGCTGATGATCTTTCGCCACTGGGGCGCGCACCTGGCGGGTTCGTTTAGCTGGCTAGTGGCAGTCGGGGTCGCCGCGCTCTTCTTTGGGTTGACCCCACAGGTGTGGTGGGTATCTCAGGCGCGCGGACTACTGCTTTCCATCTATGTATTGGCGGTTCTCTGGCCCGCTTTGCTGTTGTATCACCTGGTTAGCCGCGTAGGTGGCATTTCCGCATTGGCTGCCGGACTGCAATCCGCCATCCGTGACCGCGCCCTCTTGTTGGTGATCGTTGCCTGGGCGTTCAGCGGCATGTTAGAAGGGCTGGCAGGCTTTGGATTGCCGGTGGCGGTCGTATCCCCCATGCTGGTCGCGCTGGGGGTAGAACCCGTGTTGGCAGTAATTGCCGTAGCGGTTGGGCATTCCTGGGCGGTGACGTTTGGGGATATGGGCGTGGTGTTTCAGACTCTGGTGGGTGTCACTCACCTGGACGCTGCCCAACTGATGCCCCTCTCAGGGATTATGCTAGGAATCGTTTGCTTCTTTTGCGGAATCGCAACGGTGCAAATTCTGCATAGTCAACACACCCGGCGGTCGTTAGCCATTCAGGTCGTGCTGATTAGTTTAATCATTGCCCTGGTGCAGTATGGGTTGGCTGCGTTTGGACTAATTCCGCTGTCGGCGTTTGGGGCAGGTTTGGTGGGGGTGATCACCGCCATGTTGATTAGCCCGACAGCGCGCCCAAAGTTTACCCATCCTTCCACTCCATTGATGGCAGCCCTGGGCAGTTATGGCGGGCTGGCTGCGCTGATGACAGTCATCACTTTGCCTACCCCACTGCGGACAGCCCTTTCCTCCCTGGTCTGGCAGGCGAACTTTCCGCAAGTGATCACCCAGATGGGCTTCCTGACGACAGCAGGTGGCGGACAGGTCTTTCGTCCCTGGGTACACCCGGGCGCAGCAACCTTATGCGTGACGATGATCAGCTATTTTGTCTATCGCCGCGCGAATCTATGCAATGCTGAAGATGGACGGGCTGTATTGCAAGCCACTTACCGTTCCGCAATGCCTGCCAGTCTGGGCATTGTGTTTACGGTGGGACTTTCTACACTGATGGATCATACCGGAATGACGCAGCTGCTGGCGCGCGGTCTGGCGGAAGCCATCGGCAGCGCATTTCCGCTCATCTCGCCCTTGATCGGCATTTTAGGGGCGTTCGCAACCGGCAGCAACAATAATTCCAACGTGCTTTTTGCCCCACTACAGAAAAACGCCGCTCTGCTCCTTCAGATTGACCCACGCCTGCTGCTTGCTGCGCAGACGGCGGGCGGCGCGCTCGGCAGCATGATTGCCCCGGCAAAGATCACCGTTGGGTGCAGCACGGTAGGGCTAAAAGGGCAGGAAGGGCGCATCGTGCGCGTTACCTTATTTTACTGCCTGGCAATTGGCTTAAGTCTGGGCGGGTTGGCGTTGCTCTGGGCGAAACTCACTCCGTGATACAATCAAAAGGGAAGTAACAGATCAGACATTGCGAAAGAATCTATCCGTGTAGTGGCGCACCGCGTGCGCCCAACGGTGAATGAGGGTCATCGCATTGCACCAGGAAAGTAGCCCGCATCGCTTTAGGCGCACGCAATACGCCACTACACAGACTGGAATGCCTGAACCATTGCACCTCATCCAATCGGCACGCCCCGGAGATTAATCTATGAAGTGGACATGGGTAGTAGGTACTTTATGGGGGACGGAAATTCGGCTGCATGCTTCTATGCTGCTGCTGATTCCGTATACCTTCTTTGCATTTCGCCCGACTACCGCTTCTGAATCGGTGCGCGCATTGCTCTTTATGGCAGCCACCTTTGTGTGCGTGCTGCTGCATGAATTAGGGCATACGGGCGCGGCGCGCATATTTGGCATTGAGGTAGAAAACATCACCCTGTGGCCCCTGGGCGGGATCGCCTCCCTCAGCCGCACCCCAGAGAAAATTTGGCAGAACATCATCGTTGTGGCAGCTGGTCCGCTGGTAAATTTGGTCTTAGCGGCCTTTTTCGCGTTGCTGCTCTTGCTGGAACGCATTTTATTGCAAACCCTTGCCTTTCCCGCGCTCTCATCCTGGCTATACACGATTAACTTCTCCAACTTTGGACTGGCGTTGGCAATCGTCAACGCCGCCTTGTTCTTGTTTAATATCATCCCCATGTACCCGCTAGATGGGGGACGGATTGCCCTGGATGTGTTAAAGGCAATTTTTGGGGAAAATCGAGCGAGTACGGTCATGCTGATTATTAGCCTGCCGTTGGCGCTGGTGTTAGCGGTGATCGGGCTATTCACCCTTGATTTTGTGCTGTTAGCCACTGGGTTACTGCTAGCGGTAGCGGCTGCCTCGCTCAATCAACGCGCCAGTCGTCAAATTTCCAACAATGCCCTCTTTTTCACCAATCGCGCCGGATATTATCAACGCAATGAGGATTATGATCAGGCGCTCAAAGAATTTACTCGCCAAATTGATCAAAACCCCACCCCTGCCGCTTATGTGAACCGCGCCCTGGTGTATCAAAATTTACTTGAACCTGACCTGGCACGGGCAGATATTGAAAGAGCATTGGAAGTGGACGATAAAAATGCGGTTGCCTGGTGCTTAAAAGGGGAACTTACCGCCGCGCAGGAAGATTATGCCTCGGCGCTCCGATGCTTTAACCTCGCGCTGAAATACCAGCCTGGCGGGGCAGTTGGGCTGGCGGATCGCGGCTCGGTGCGTATCAAACTAGGCAATACCTCACACGGGCTGGCGGACATGGATCAGGCAGTGGAATTGGGAAAATCCAACGGGGTGATGCACTTGCTGCGCAGCATCGCTCGTTTCCGCACCGGTGACCGCGCGGGCGCAATGCAAGATGCAGACGTGGCGCTGCATTTTGCCCCTGAATGGCTGTTGACCCTGCCCCCTGCCACCGTTGATGGGCTGCGCGGAGAGATGGATTGGGCAATGGCGTATTACAACCTTGCCGTAGAGCGTTTTCCGAATGCGTATCAGGCGTATCAGGGGCGTGGGGATGTTCTGCGAGTTAACAACCGGTTAAGCTGGGCGTTGGAAGATTATCACCGCGCTATTCGATTAGCGCCTAAAGTATTGGAGCTGTTCCTGGCGCGTGGGGAAGTCTACCTGGAGCTAGGACAAATGGAAAAGGCACATGCTGATTTTCAGCTTGCCCTGGCGAGCAAAAAAGGACATATTCGCCGTCAGGCTACCCAAAAAATAGCCCGAATGCGCGCAAAATAGGTGACTATATGATCCATCCCCCTCTCACTACCCCCGGACAATTTGCCGTAGGGTGCAATTATTGGGCGTCTCATGCTGGGACAAAGATGTGGAAAGACTGGCAACCCGCCATGGTGGAAGCGGACTTCCGTCAACTTTCGGTGGCTGGACTGCAATTGCTGCGCGTCTTCCCCCTCTGGCCCGATTTTCAACCGATTGAGCAGCTGTATGCTGGCGGCGGGCAGCCCCAGGAAATCCGCATGGGGGAAACAGCCCTAGTTGCCTCCGATATGATGCAAAAAGATGTGGCGTTGGCGGGCGTTTCACCGCTAATGCTCAGTCGCTTTGCGCAAATGGCTGACCTGGCTGAGAAATATCACTTAAAGCTGATTGTTGGTCTGGTGACAGGCTGGATGAGCGGACGGTTATTTGTGCCGCCTGCCCTGCAAGGTCGCAACGTGATTACCGACCCGGTTGCGTTGATGTGGCAAATGCGTTTTGTACGCTGTTTTGTGCATCATCTGAAGGATCGTCCTGCCATTCTTGCTTGGGATTTGGGGAATGAATGCAACGTGATGGCGCCCGCGCCCAGTCACGAGGCAGCGTACCTGTGGACGGCTTCGATTACGGGCGCAATCCGGCGCGAAGATACCACTCGTCCAATTGTCTCTGGCATGCACAGCCTGGATGAACCCAATGCCGCAGCCGCATGGCGCATCCCTGACCAGGCGGAGCTGCTCGAAGTGCTGACCACCCACCCCTACCCCTTGTGGAGTCCGCATACCGATCAGGACGCGATCAATACTCTGCGCACTTTGTTGCATTCCACCGCCCAAACCCGCTGGTATGCCGATATTGGGCAGACGCATGCCTTTGTGGAAGAGACCGGCACGATGGGACCGATGATTTCCAGTGACAAAACCGCCGCTGACTTTTTGCGCACGGTGTTATTTTCCTTATGGGCGCATGACTGCCGCGCCCTGTTGTGGTGGTGCGCATACGATCAAAAACACCTCAGCCACCCGCCTTATGATTGGCAGGCGGTTGAGCGCGAATTAGGCTTGTTCCGCGTGGAAGGCGAGGCGCGTACCCCAAAGCCCGCCCTGCAGGAACTGACCGCCTTCCGCGCCTTTATGGATCAACTGCCTTTTGAAAGCCTTCCGCCGCGCCGCGCTGAGGCGGTGTGCATTCTGACGGATCACCAAGAACAATGGGGCGTGGCGCTTTCCAGCTTTATTCTGGCAAAGCAAGCCGGTTTGGAAATGGAATTTCAATATTGCAACCAACCTTTGCGCCCGGCGAAGGTTTACCTTGTGCCGTCTATCAGCGGCACGGGACCCATGCCAGGCGCATTCTGGCGTGAACTGCTGGCGCAAGTGGAAAAGGGCGCGGTGTTGTACGTTTCAATGCAGGATGGCTTCCTCTCGCCGTTTGATCACATATTTGGCGTGACGGTGGAAAGCCGGACGCGCCGCAGCAGCCCGGTGCGCATCCATTTCTTATCCGCTGACGATGCTGACCCAATCAGCTTGCAAGCGCCTATCCAGCTAAAGCTCCGTTTGCAAGGGGCAGAAGCCCTGGCGAGTGAATCAGACGGCAACCCCATCTTCATTCGTTCCGCTTATGGGCAAGGGTGCGTATACTTCCTGGGTGCGCCGCTGGAATCTGCCCTGGCGGATGTACCAGCCGCATTTGACGCTCCCTACTGGCGCATTTATCAGTCCCTGGCAGATCATATCGCCGCAGACAAGCTGGTGCATAAGACTGAGCCCTCGGTTGGCGTCACAGAACATGCGCTTTCCGAGCAAAAAGCGGTGATTGTGGTGATAAACTATAGTCCAGAAGCGCGTCAGGCGTTCTTGAGCTTTGCGGCAGACTGGCAGCCTGAACATGCGCTGCACGGCGCTCTACCCACTTTATTGGAAACGGGCTGGCATTGTTCTTTGCCAGCCAATGATGCAGCGGTATTTACGCTTATTAGGAAGAAAAAATGAATCGTCTTTATTTTATCCGTCATGGTGAAAATTACGCCAACCTTACCAAAGAATTTTCGTATCGAAAAGTGGATTATTCGCTGACTCCCAAAGGTCAATTGCAGGCGGAACAAACTGCCCAAACCTTTGCCAATCTCCACGTGGATGCGATCTTTTCCTCCCCGCTCAAGCGCGCGTATGAAACCGCTGAAGCCATTGCCAGGGTGGTTCATTTGCCGATCCAGGTGATGGAAGCCTTCCGCGAAGTGAACGTGGGGGAGTTAGAAGGTCAGCCGCCTACAATTGAAAACTGGCGGCTGCATAATCAGATTGTGGAGGGTTGGCTGGATGGTCGCCCTGAACGCCAATTCGTGGGCGGCGAGAATTGGCTGGAACTCATTTCTCGCGTCCGCGCGGGACTAATAGAGGTTTTGCGCGCCAGAGATGATCAAAATATCGTCATTTCTGCGCATGGCGGAGTCATCTTCTTTGGGGTAATTGGATTATTAAATGAACAGGACCGCCTCTCCATCTCCGGGAAAATCCTGGATAATTGTTCGATTACCCAGGTTGACGCCGAGTTACAAGGCGAGGAATTAATCCTCCACCTGATCCGCTACAACGACACCAGTCACCTGAGCGGTGAGGCGGCGAACCTGGTAAACGGAGTGCCACAAGATGCCGATTTTCAACCTACCACCAAGCCCGTCTGACTTTCCGCTCCCCGGCAAACGCACCATCGTGGTCGGCGCTACTGGCAGTGGCAAAACGACCCTGGCAGCCCAATTGGCGGAGCTCACCGGCGTGCCACACATCGAGATGGACAGCTTCTTCTGGCAGCCAGGGTGGCAGAAAGCGGATCAAGAGGTCTTTCAGCAGCGCACAGAGCAAGCCATTGCCGCGGAATGTTGGGTGGCGGATGGCAATTACAGCCGGGTGCGGCAAATGGTCTGGCAGCGCGCTACCACCCTGGTCTGGCTGGATTATCCGATTCCGTTCACAGTGTGGCGGTTGATACAGCGCACAGTACGGCGCGTCTTCACTCGCGAAATGTTGTGGGGAACAAACCACGAATCCCTGCGCGGCGCATTTTTCTCGAAAGATTCGCTCCTGATTCACGTATTTTCCTCCAAGCGCAAACAAACCGAAATTTACCCACAGTTGCTTGCCAGCCCCGAATTTGCGCATTTACAGGTGTTGCACTTCTATTGCGCCCGCCAAACGGAAACCTGGTTGAGAACAATTGCTCAAAAAAGGTTACTACTCAGGCATCCCCCCTATTCGCAGGGGTGATCTCAATCCGCGTAGTGGCTTCCGGCAGGAAGCCCAATCCTCATCAGCCAATTTCCGGTTCGCAAGGTAAATTTTCGACCACCACCAGGCTTCCTGCCGGAAGCCACTACGCAGACTGGACGCCTGAGCAGTAACCCAAAAAGGCTCATTCCAGACAAATAATCGTATAATTAAAGCATGAATACTGCGGGCTTTTCTGCGCTGGAAATCATTCTTGGGCTGGTTTTGATCAATGGCGTTCTGTTCGCCTCGGTTTATGGAATCATGTATATGCTGCGAAAAAAGGCGCGGGAAGCCCTGGAGCAGGCGCGGGAAGCCATCCAGCCGCTAACCCATCAAAGCGAGGATGTGCAAGGCTTTTTGCAAAGTTACCAAAATGCCGCCGCAGATGACCCGTACCAGGCAGAAATACGCACCCTGACCGCCACCCAGGAAGAGATTTCCACCCGTTTGGCGCAGATGGAGAGCGCAATTCAGGTGGTAGACTGGGATTTTGCGTCCCAGGGTAATAATCAACTGCGCCGCATCATCAATGCCCCCTACCGTTGGTATATCCGCCTGCGCGAAACGGATGATCTGCTGGCAGAGGGAGATGCTATCCAGGCACGTCTGGAAGAAGCCAACGCCCAGGCAAAACAAATTAACCTCATCCCCTGGCAAGTGGCTGTGAAAATTCGCCAGGGAACGACCCAAATAAATGAAATTGAAACGCTGGCAACCGCCCTAAAAGAACGCGGCGCGCAAGGGAATACGCTTCGGGAAATTTTTGCGCGCATCCCCGTCTGGCGAAAATCCCTGCAAGAGATTCCTGCTTCGTTTCATCAGGATGAGCAAACCCAACTACTGCGAACCGTCACCCCGCAAGAGACTATTGAGGCATACAGCCGCGTTTCTGCGGTACGCGCAGGCATCGAGCGTTCCCTCGCTCCGTTGCGCGAGCTGGATCAGCATCATCAGACTGCCAAATCGGAATTAGCCACTGCGCGCCAATCGGTAGAAGGCACGCGCCAGGCGCTACAACAGCCTGTGGCAGGCTTAAAACCGGACCCCCTTTCACAACAACTGGAAAAAGTGTTGGAAATGCTGGCAGATATTGAAGCTCGCATGAAAAACCCAGAAGTAGAAGCGGTGAAGCGTCTGCATCGGGAAGCTGCGCGTTCCCGAAAAATGGCGGAGGATGTGCGCCAGGAACTGGATCAAGCCACCCAACAGGCTTCTCAACTGGAACGGGAAATGCTTGAAATGAGCAAATGGCTGAACACGATCAATAACCAGTTTACCTCTTTGGAGGAGAAAGAATATCCGCTTGCCTGGGGTGAGAGCAGCCAGGCATTGGTTAAACTGCGTCAACGCATTAAAAATTTAGGCGAAGTGTCACAACCGCGTACCCCAGAGCAAATTCGGGCGGCTTTGCAAGAAGCTGAGAAAATCCGCGTGGAGGAGCAGCGCATGGTCGAGCAATATTTGCAAGCCTCCGCGCAATACCGTGATCTGACCAGCCTCCTGCAAAAGCAGGATATCCAACAAGGCGCGGTTTGGGCAGCTGCCACTCGTGAGCGACTGAGCCAAGCTGCAGAGTATGATCCGCGTAACTGGGTCAAACCTAACCTGATTGATTCCCTCTTTGCCAACCTGGATGCAATAGATGCGCTGCAAATCCGTCTATTACCGCATGGGCAGCCTCTGCCACTGCATGAAAGCACCCTGCCAGAACGTCTGGCAGATATGAAGCAGCTTGCCCAACTGCATGAGACTGCCCACGCCAGCGCGGATGAATTGAACACGCGCCTGACCGAAATTCAGCAAATGGAAGAGCAGGCTCGCCGTTTATTGAAGCAGGGATGGAACGCCGTTGAAAATGCCACTCTGCTGGCGGATAGCAACGATCTGCTCCATGAGCTTGCCAGCGCGCAAATCCCCCAGCTGCAAACCGAAATGCAAACCCTGGGCGAATCACTTCATCAACCTGAAAGAGGGGCCGTACAAAAGAAATTGCAGTTGGTACAGACGAAAAACGACGCACTTTGCCAGACATTTGCTGATTGGGTGGGCGCGATCCATGCCCAAAATCTGGCAATTGCCAAGCAATTGAGTAATCTTCTTGGAAACTTGAGCAATATTGCCATTCTGGAAGACCCTGTTTTTCGGGATGCGCATACCCTGATCGAGAACGAAAATTTAACCCCGGCCGCGCCTTCTTTGCGCAGCAATATTGCGCAAAAAGTACGTCTGAAAGCTACCCCTTTGTTCACTTTTCATACTGCCCAGGAAGCCAACGCAGAACTTAAAATTAAAAATGATCTGTGGCTCGCGCTTAACGCTGTTTGGGATACCTTGCAAGAACGGTCCGAAACTTTATTGCAAGCCTATCAGGAAACTATGAAATTGCGCGAGCAGGCGCAGGGAAACCTGGCGGAGATCACCCTGCAGGTCAGTCCACGCCAAAAGATGTGGCCCCCGTGTAATCAAGCTGCAATTCCAGAGACGCCCCTTGCCAGCGCGGATCACACCCTGGCGGCTTTGCGGAAACAACATTTAAATTCTGAAAAAGTAATTTTAGAATTGGGTCGCCTGGCTTTGCAGTATAACATTGCGGTGGAGCGCACCCGCTCCCTTTTGGAGCGTATCCAGCAAGATCGGGATGAAATTAGCGACCTCGAAAATCAGATCAACGATATTAAGCAAAGCTGGAACGCCAAGCGGCTTTCTATGCCTAATAATGTGCTGTTTGGCAGCGGAGTACACCAGTTGACCGCCCAAACAGACGCAAATATGGCTACCATTCACCAGCAATATATTCAGGGATTGGTCACGTATGGCGGAGTATTGGCGGCAGTTCGCAAAGTGTACGAAGACATCAGCACCGCCCGCATTTCCATTGACGATAGCCACGAAATTGGGCTTACTTCCCCCAACGCGCGTGCCTCCCGCAAGATTTAGGAACTCTGGTAATAAATGGAGTAGTCGGGAGGGGAAGATCGCTCCTCTCGGCTACTCCATTTATTACCTCTGTCCCAAATGAACCAATTAGCGCGGAATAAAGGGCAGAATTATGCGATTGCTGCCCGCTGTTACAGAAACCGCGTATTGTACGTCACTGCCGAACAAATTGGGCTGCAAGGCGCGAATTTCCATAAAATACGTGCCTGCGGGTAACGTATCCGCCCAATCCATGGCATCACTGCCCACTGCGATAGAGTCAAAGGTTGTCACCAGCTTGCCAACGCTATCGTACAGGTTGACATGAACCGCCGTGCCGCCTTTTACCGAATGTATCAGGATGAGCGGATGGATATTATTGGGTACCTGGAATTTCACCCAATCCACGTCATTTTGGCAAAGGGTATGAAGCTGCTGCTGCCCGAAGGGAAGATCAACCGCCCCGCTTTGGGTTGCATCCTGTCCATCGTACCCATCGGGCGTGCAGCCCGTTTGAAGCGTAGTCGCAGCCTGAGCCGCGCCGGGGAAATCTTCCTGGTTCCCCAAGGCGTTCACTGCGCGCATACGGAAGCGATAGCTATGCCCAGGGGTGGCGTTAAACCAAACGTGGCGCAGGTCACCGCGTGGATGCAGGGGCCAGTCTACCCAGCCAGTAAACGTACTCCCATCTGTGCTTTCTTGATACTGAATATCGAAATGATCCAGGTGGTTAGCAGGGTCAGCGGCAGACCAAATTAGGTGAATCATGGGGCTGCTCTGCTGCGCCGGAAGAGGTTGTAACTGGCTGGTGGGGGTCGTAGGGTCAACCGCCAAATCCCACAACGCCACGCCGCGCACTGCCCCGCTGATGCTCTGCGCCTGCACATAGAGCGCAGCGCCCGGCACGTCTCCATAGATCGGCGGGTAGAGAATGAACGACCAACCGTCCGCGCCATTGCTATCGGTGCCAACCTTTACCCAGTCGCCATTCGTCCAATCACCATTATGCCAGTAAAAATCTACCTTCGCTACCGGACCGCCATTAAAATCTTCCGCCTGCACGGTTACTTCAAACGGAACGCCAGGAATCTTTTTCGGGTCAGTGGGGAAGAGCAAATTCGCCGCGCGCGGCGCCTGCGATTGAACTTGATTCAGCGTAAAGGTATAGAAATCGTTGCTTCCGCCCACGCCCGGATAATCCCAGGCTTTGACCTTGATGTAATATAAGCCGGTGCGCTGCAGGCTATAGGTCAACAAAGAATCGTGATTCTGACCCAAAACCTGGTCATCATTCCAGGCAATCACCGATTGACCGTCACTGTCCAGCAAATATACCTGCGTATCCAGGGCAGAACCCAGAGCTTGCGCTTGCGTGCTGATCTGAATGGTTTGTCCAGCCTGACCAGTGAATTTGTAGTAATCCTGGTCACCCTGGGGGCAGATCATGGCGTTCGTCAGGGTATAGCCTAAGCCAATGGCGCGCGCGGAGGCAATAGACGCATTGCCGCTGTCGGCGCAGCCTGTAGCATTGCCTTCCGTCCCGACATGCACATTATCAATCATCCAACCCGTACCATTGTTATAGAAAGAGTCAATCGTATCAAAATGGAAGCGCAGACGCACCGTCTGCCCGGCGTAAGCCGCCAGGTTCAACGGCGGGGCGCTCTGCCAAAAGGCTTGCGGCATTTCCTGGTCATTGGAGAATTGATACAGATCAGCGATCTTACCCGCCGAGTCAATCACCTGCACGCGGCGTTGATCCCAGTCTGAGGTGGTATCCGCCAGGTCTTGAAAATATTGAAACGTCAGGTAAGCGGGTTGATCCGTAGGGATGGCAATGGGCGGAGAAGTGAGGTCGCCCGCGCGGAACGTTGCATCCGCATAAGAGCTGGAGAGAGGCTGATTATAGACCCAAACATGGGTGGCGGGTCGCCCGCCTACCGCAACGGAATCCTGCCGCCACAGACCAGTCGCCACCCAATCCCCAATGCCCGATTCCATATCATCGTTATAGGGGAAAGCGTGAGCGCTGGCAGAGGGCAAGGCAGATTGGGTCACGTGGAATGAGCCACTGGTATTGTTATGCCCGGCGCTGTTATACGCCGTCACGCCCCAGGTATAATCGCCAGCGGTCAGCATCCCCACTGGGATAGCATTGGCGCGGGGGTTGCCCGTCCAGGAAAGGTTGACGCCCGTTCCGCTCAGGTTCACGTCAAAACGAGTTGCGCCAAGTCCCCCGTTCCAGGCAAGAACAATCGAATCCCGGCTGGTGACGCCACTACCATCCCAACGCAAACCAGGCGGCGTTAGGAACGGTTCATCGGGCGGCAAAGTGCGACTCTCCACAATCAGCCCAGAAACTTTTTTTGCGCCAATGCGGTTATCGCTCAGGTTGGCATCATTTGTTTCCAGGGTTTCAAACCGTCCCTGCGGAATCGTTCGGGTCAGGTCTTCGTTCAAATCCGCCAAAACAGCGCGGACGTTCGCGCCTACCTGCACAGAAACGGCGGCATTCTCCCTCACTGATCCCAAATCAGCGGCGCTATAAGGCGTAGTGCGTACGTCAAAGACCTTGCAGCTGCCGCGATAGTCGCTTTCGGTATAGAGAGAGACCTGATCGCTATTGGGAATACATGCGATCCGCGGTGGAGGTGACACATTCCCACAAGCAAAATTCTTAATCAAGTGGATCGCCCCTGGTGCGGCAGTCGCCTGCCCACCTACGCGGTCATATACCTGCACCTTCAAGTCAAAGGGTCCATCGGGAATATTGGCAGCGCACACATCCACATCTTTGGCAAATACGCCGTTCGTGTTTGCGGCGATGCTATCAATCTCCGCCCAGTTGCCGCCGTTCCAGCGCGCCAAAACTTGCGCGCGGGTGATTCCCTCGGAAGATGCGCCCGCCCCGCCTACCAACGCGGTTGAACTGGTGACAAAATCATGCTGCGCTGGCAGGGTGACCGTGCCAGAAGGCAGGTTCGTGGGTACGTTGCTAGAAATGTACTGGTCATTCGCCATACATTGGCTGCCGTACTGGGGCAGTTCGTGCGCTTCAGCGCAGGTGCGCGGGCGACCGCCATTGGTGGTGACTTCATCAAAGACAATATCCGCCGAGAGACCCCAGCTCCAATTGGCGGCGTTGGCGGTCTCATAGACGTGAAAATGCAAGTGACTGCCGGTAGATGGACCGGTATTATCCGCGTTGGCAATATAATCTCCCTGGTTGACCTGCACACCCAGGGTGCGGAAACGCGCAGGGATGCTCTCCGCCTTCAGGTGGTAGTAAATTTGGTAGGTGATCGGGTTGGTAGAGCGATCTTCCAGCACCATGTAATTCACGCAGCCGTGGTTGTTATCCGGGCAGGTAACGCTATAGGCTTTCACCGTGCCGCCCTTTGCCGCCAAAATCGGGAACATGCTGCCATCTGCAAAGTCAAAGGCATAGCGGCAGGTGGTTGGGCAGGAAGTCCAACCACCTGAGACGGTGTAAATATGCCCAATGGCGTTGGTAATGAGTTTCTTTTGACCGGCTGCCCAGGGTAGCTTATAACCCGTATAGGTGCGCGTGCCAACCGGCTGAACCGCTGTACCCACAATGGGCGCATACACCGAGCGGATGGCATCATCCAGCAAGTCAGTGGGCAATGCATTGACTTCTTGCGCATATTGGGAAGCCCCTTGCAGCGTCACCTGCCAGGATTCTGCACTCGTGGCGCTCCTATTGGGGCGCAAATTCTCGATCACCAGCCCCGGCTCGGTCGCTACCGTTTGCCCAGTCTGCCGATCTACCATTTTCACCCACACCAGGGCGGTGCTGCCATCTTTAGAATAATCAATCCGATCCACTTGCACCTGATAAATGAGATAGCCCAACACAGGCGTGGGGTCTTGCAAAACAGCCGCCTGAAATGCCTCTTTTACTGCCTCATCCACCGGAGTGGGGTCTGCCTGCACCACCGTGGGGGTGGGCGCTTGCGCCTGTACATCCCCGGTTGCCCCCCCCGAAAATGCAATAGCCAGGATGACCAGCATGATCACAGAGCGAAAAAGCCTTTTCATCTTTATTCCCTCGCTACTTCCGTGACAAACAAGTCCAGGGCAAGTTCAGCAGGCATCTGCCCGGTTTTGATCGCTTCATCAATTTCTAAAATTCGGTGATAAATTGCTTCTAACTGGCGCATCTGAAAGCGGCGCGCCTGCGCCACGTATTTATCCGCCGCAAATGAAGGGATTCTTAATTCCTGCGCCAAAAGGTGCGCGCGTCCCTCATCCATCAACTCGCGCGCCTGAATCAACAACCTGAACTGGCGGATGATATTGCCAAAGAGTTTAAAAACGTCTTCCTCTTCCAATAAGCGATGCAAAGACGCCAGCGCCGCCTTGGAATTCCCGGCGCCAAGCTCATCAGTCATAGCAAAGATGTTGCCAGCGCCTTTGAAGGCGGTCAATTCTTCCACATCTTCCACTTCTACCGGACGTTTGCAGTCTACGTAATTGAGCAGCTTGTTAATTTCCTGACTGGCGCGCAGCGTGTCATTATCTACGTGAGCGAGCAAGGCGCGGGCTGCCTCTGGCGAAAACTGACCGCCCTGACGCTGTGCTTCTTTGCGAATCCATTCTGGCATTTTGCCTGCATCCGGCAAAGCACAAAGCACATACCGCGCGCCCTCGCCTGATTTTGCCAGCCATTTATGCAGCCAATGGGTAGCGATCAGGCTGGACCATTTGCCGCGCTCCAGGGTATCTTCAAAGACCAGTACCAGCAATGTGCTTTCAGGGACGCTTTCCATCAGGGCCTGATAGCGTTTTTTGCCAGCGTCCGAGCCGTACTTCGCCAAAGGGTGAGTGACGATCACCAGACGGCGTTCCGCCAAAAAGGGCATGCTGCCAACGGCGGTACGCAAGTCATCCTCGCTTGACTGACGACCATCTAACCGGGTGGTATTTAAATCAGCCATAGCGGAATTCGCAGCCACTTTGTCTAGGAACGTCTTTAAATGGCGTTGGATCGCCAAAACATCGTTGCCATGCAGCACGCAAACCCTAGGCTTTACTGGCGTTGTCGCTGTAGCGTTCAATGGATTTCCTTAAAAGCGCGTCAAGATGCGATGGATGGTCACTTCGCCGCGCGTTCGGCGCTCTACGCGGATGACCTGCAAATTTTCCGCAGCGGGCGAGGTGGTCACATTCTTTTGCAAGACCGGCCCCAGCGGTTGACCGATCATCAGTCCCAGCATGGTAAAAATAATCACCAGGGGCCACTGCTCCAGGCGATTCTTCCAGGAGGGACCGGCAATCAACATGCCCAGCCAGGCAAACGTACCCGCTAACATGGCATTGGTAACAAGATTTGTGCCACAGTGCGGATGAATAGCCAGAGCTTGCTCGCCGCCATGCAGGCGGGTTAATGCCAGGGCGACCCCTTCTTCGATTTCGGCAGTGGGAACAGTCCCAATCAACCAAAAGCCGACCGGGTCAGAATAACCAGCGGCGCGCAGTGCAGGGTTGCGCTGCGCCATCACCTGCAAGGTGGCATGTTCTAAGGCATGGTTGCGCCGCATCCGCCAGATGGGTTCCCAGCGTAAGATGGAATTGAAAATGGACATGGATTTCCCTTTTTCTCCTATTTTCTATTTTATCCCTATTCGCGTAGGGGAAAACTTACAATCTATTAACCCTCCGCGTCTTCATCAGATGATTCTTCCGGTGCAGTTCGTGGCGGACGTTGGCGCGCCTGACCACCTGGTTGACCGCCTTCTGCGCGAGAACTACGCGAACGGGCGGGTTTTTCAGCATCTTCATTGCTGCGGTCGGGCTTATCCGCCGTCAGCGCATTGCTAAGAGCTTCTCGCAAGCTGCGGACTTCCAATACCTGAATGCCCGGCGGGTAGGGTTCGCCCGATTTGCGAATGCGGCGCGGCACAATGGCGGTGCGGAAACCGAGCTTGGCGGCTTCACGCAGACGGTTATTCATCTGCCCCACCATGCGCAACTCGCCCGAAAGCCCCACTTCACCAATCAACACGGTATCCGCCTTGACGGAAACATCGCGCAGAGAAGAAACGAGGGCAGCCGCCACCGCCAGGTCAGCAGCAGGTTCATTAACGCGCAGACCGCCAATCACGTTGACAAACACGTCCTGCTCGCCCAAGTGCATGCCCATCCGGCGGGTAAGCACCGCCACATTGAGCAGCAAGCGGTTCATATCAATGCCGTTAGGCGTGCGGCGCGGGTTGCCCAGGGTAGTTGGGGAGGTCAATCCCTGCACCTCCACCAGAATGGGGCGCGTGCCTTCCATGGTAACGGCAATTGCCGAGCCAGGCACATTCACCATCCGCTCCGCCAGGAACATTTCAGAAGGATTCGGCACTTCGGTCATGCCATGTTCACTCATCTCAAAGACGCCCACTTCAGAAGTAGCCCCAAAGCGATTTTTCACCGAGCGCAGCAGCCGGTAAGATTGATACCGGTCGCCTTCCAGGTAGACCACGGTGTCTACAATGTGTTCCAATACGCGCGGACCAGCGATCACGCCCTCTTTGGTGACGTGACCGATCACAAACACCGCCACGCCGGTCTGCTTTGCCAGGTTACGCAGCACCGCCGCGCTCTCGCGCACCTGTGAAACAGACCCCGCCGAGGAGCTTAATTCAGAAAGATAGACGGTTTGGATAGAATCGATCACCAGCAGCATAGGCTTAATGGTCGCCACATGCTCCAGGATGGTACTCATATTGGTTTCCGTCACCAGGTAAAGCTGGTCAGGGATGGGGCTTTGCTTCTCATCTTCATCTTCCAGCAGGCGCAGCGCGCGCATCTTAATTTGCCGCTCGCTCTCCTCACCAGAGACATACAGCACCCTGCCCTGCGCCGCCATTTGCAGCGTCACTTGCAGCATGAGAGTAGACTTGCCAATGCCAGGGTCACCGCCAATGAGGACGATAGAGCCGGGGACAATCCCACCGCCCAGCACGCGCGCAAATTCACCGATGGGCAGCGACAAGCGCTCTTCGTCATCGCCTTCAATCTCATGCAGTTTACGCGGGATGGAATGCCCAAGGTTCAAGCTGCCCGCCGGGGGGGCTTTGGCAGCCGCCGGTTCAGGCGTGACCAATTCTTCAATCATCGTTCCCCAACTGTTGCAGCCGGGGCATTTGCCCATCGGCGCAGCGGAGACCCGCCCACAATTTTGACAGACGTATCGCGTCTGAACTTTAGCCATAAGCGACCTTCTTCTGGTGATTTTTGGATGGATGTTTTGGATATTTTGTAAAATATCCAAAACATCCATCTATTCATAGTATAGAGCGAAAAGGGCTTCTGCATCAAAACAGAAGCCCTGTAACAACCTTATTCTGCGATGAGCTTAGGTATTAATGCCCATCGGCTGATCGTTTTCCGCCGGAATCTCTTCCTGCTTGCGCAGGATAATATCCGAAGTTTCTGGGTCAACATCCACCACCACTTCATCGCCAGTGATGAACTGATGCGCCAAAACCGCATCCGACAGGCGATCTTCCACCTTAAGCTGAATGACGCGACGCAGTGGGCGAGCGCCCATTTCGCCGTCATAACCTTCATCCGCCAGTTTATCCAGGGCGGCAGGGGTTGCCGTGAGCTTGATTTCGCTCTCGTGCAGGCGTTCACCCACCTTTTCCAGCTCCAGCTTGACAATCCGGTGAATATCCTCGCGGTTGAGCGCGCGGAACACAATCACCGAGTCCAGGCGGTTGATAAACTCTGGGCGGAAAACGCGCTTGAGCGAATCCAACAGCTTTTTGCGCATTTCAGAATACGCCGACTGCTCTTCGCGCCCCGTTTCTTGCGTCAAGCCAAAGCCAAAGGAGCTTTGCCGCTTGATGAGGTCTGCGCCAATGTTGGAGGTCATAATAATGATGGCGTTGCGGAAATCCACCTTATGACCCTTGGCATCGGATAAATGCCCCTCTTCCATAATTTGCAGGAGCATATTATGGGCTTCAGGGTGCGCCTTCTCAATTTCGTCAAATACAACGATAGAGTAAGGACGGCGGCGAATGGCTTCCGTAAGCTGACCGGCTTCTTCGTAGCCCACGTATCCAGGAGGCGCACCAACCAGGCGGCTGACGGTATGCCGTTCCATAAACTCAGACATATCCAACTGAATGAGGGCATCCTCACTGCCAAACATAAACCGCGCCAACGCCTTGGTCAGTTCCGTCTTGCCTACGCCGGTCGGACCTAAGAAGATAAACGAGCCAATCGGGCGGCGCGGGTCTTTTAGCCCAGCGCGCGCGCGGCGGACAGCCTTGGAGATTGCCTCAATAGCTTCATCCTGCCCGATAATATACTTGCGCAGTTCGCTTTCCATATCCAACAGGCGCTTTGATTCTTCAGTCGCCATTTGCATGACCGGCACGCCCGTCCACATGGAAATGATCTCGGCAATATCGTCAGGGGTGACAATCGGGCTGTCGGTGCGATCCCACGTGTTGCGGATCGTTTCGAGCTGCCCTTCCAATTCTAACTCGCGCTCTTGCAGTTCACTGGCGTCGTCATTGCGGCTATCTTCAATGGCGGTGTTGTAATTCGAACGTACCTGGCGCAGCTCCGTCATAATCTCTTTCGAGTTATTGGCGGCGGTGCTTTTGTACATGCGCACGCGCGAGGAGGCTTCATCAATCAGGTCAATGGCTTTATCGGGCAGGAAGCGATCCGCCACATACCGTGCGGAAAGGCGCGCCGCTGCTTCTAAGGCATCGTCGCTAATTTGCAGGCGATGATGCTCTTCGTATGCGGATTTGATCCCGCGCAGAATTTCAATCGTTTCTTCAATGCTTGGTTCATTGACCACAATGGGCTGGAAGCGGCGTTCCAGGGCGGCGTCACTCTCGATATGCTTGCGGTATTCTTCGATAGTGGTTGCGCCAATTACCTGTAACTCACCGCGCGAAAGAGCAGGCTTAAGGATATTGGCTGCGTCCACGGAAGAACCTGCCGCGCCTGCGCCCACCAGCATGTGAACTTCGTCGATGAAGAGGATGGAGCCAGAAGATTTCAGCTCATCAATCACCCGCTTGAGGCGCTCTTCAAACTGACCGCGATACATCGTGCCAGCCACCAGTGAACCCACGTCCAGCTGTAAAACGCGCTTCCCTAACAACAAAGCAGGCACGTCACCTTCGACAATGCGTTGCGCCAGACCTTCTACAATGGCGGTTTTGCCAACGCCGGGTTCGCCAATGAGGGCGGGGTTATTCTTGGTGCGGCGCGCCAGGATTTGAATCAGGCGCTCAATTTCCATCTGACGACCAATGACGGGGTCGAGCTTATTTTCTTCCGCCTTGGACGTCAAATCAGTGGCTAATTGATCCACCAAAGGCGTTTTGGCTTGTTTTTGTTCCTGCTGACGTGGGCTGCCAGGGTTACGCGCGGCGCCGGGCGTCTGCGTAGCAGCAGGGGTAGTGGGGGCAGTTGGCGCGCTGCTTGATTCTTGCAGAATGCGCCGGGTTTGGCGGCGGATTTGCTCGGGCGTAACGCCTAATTTGCGCAATACGTCCATTGCCATCCCGTCCTGAGAGCGTACCAGCCCCAAGAGCAAATGCTCTGTACCAATATAATGATGCCCCATGCGGCGGGCTTCTTCAATGGCAAACTCTAACACCTGCTGCGTGCCAGGAGCTAAGTCTATTTTTCCACCCTTAAATTGACCGAACCCGCTCATGCGTTCAACCATCTCGCGCACGCGATCAGGCTCAAGCCCTAGTTCGCGGAGTACGCGCCCAGCCACGCCACCTTCTTCTTCAATTAATCCCAGAAGTAGATGTTCTGTACCAATCACATTTTGGCGCATGCGTTCCGCTTCCTGATGAGCCAGGCTCAAGACTCGCCGCGCCCGTTGGGTAAACCGTTCCATTCCAGACAAGGCACACCTCCTCAGATCCTAAGAACCCTGGACCGGGAAGAGTCAACCGGGCTTTCACCAGAGCTAAATTTACCAACCACCGTTAGGGGCGACTATCACTAAAGGGCTATATCTGCTCTTCCTCCCTAACAGATCGTTCCATCCCCCTGATACTGCTTTGATTCTACCAGACTTTAAAGAAAAGTCGAGTCGCCCTTTGAGGGATTCCCCCTTCACCTTATACAGGGTTTCAACTTGATTACACCTGTACCCTATGAAGAAGAGGATTATAGAAATATTATAAAACACCTGTTCAAAAATTCAAGGGAAAATAGCAGGAAATATATAAGCGTTGTATAAGAAATTCGTCGTCTCTGGGAATGAATGGATACTCAATGCGTTTTAGCGAAGCTAAAACGCATTGAGTATCCATTCATTCATAACAACCTTGGTTATGGTTGATTGGTGGCGGTGGGCAGGCGCGTGGAGGTGGGGCGCACCGTTAGCGTGGGCGTGGGAACAACCGTTGGCACATGAGCGGCATCCACACTGCGAATTTGCAGATTGGCAAAATTCACCGTCACAGGCGTATCGGCGGCAGCGCGGGCATACATCCCCACCTGCCCATCCAAGAGAGCCGTCTCACGCGCGCTAAATTGGTATTGATCGTTGATAAAAATGCGCAGCTCGCTGCCCACTGCCCATACCCCCAGGCGCGTTTTCAGCAGCGCGCCTGGCAATACCTGCCCGGAGGTCGTCCACTCTCGCAAAGCGGTGACGGCATAACTCTTTTCGCGCTCCACGCGCACCTTGCCATTGCAATTCATCAGCACCCTGTCCGTCTCCTGGGCAGAAGCCGCGCGAATCAGCACGCCGAAAGCATCTTCCCCGCGGCACAGGCTGGGTTGAACTTCGACTTCCATGTAAAAGTCGGAAAATGTCCGCTTAGGCAGCAGACTGGCGGCTTCGCCTTTTGAGGTGTTCACCGCCAGGGTGAGTTCATTTTTACCATAGCCTACATTTCCTGCATTGCCCGGCGCAGCCAACCATACCCCAGGGCTACGGAAATCATCGGAAAATAGCACCGCGCCAACCGCTGGCTTCATATCCTGCTGAACCGCCTGGATTTCGGTTGCAAACGGCGTGGGCGTGGCAGTCGCCGGAAACCACTGAATCGTGGCGGTGCGGGTGGCGGTCAGACTGGGTGTAACCGCAAGGGTTACGGTGGGTTCAGGGGTAGGACCATCCGGCAGGCAACCCGATAACAAAATAGCGAGCAAGCTCGCCATTTTAAAGAGCAGGAATCCTGAAAATTTTACTTTCATTCGAGTTGCTTAAACCGTGATGGCTTGATCGCGCTCTGCCCCGACAGAAATTTGATGAATAGGCAGCCCGCTGGCATCCACAATTCGGCGGACGTAATTTTGAGCGGCTTCCGGCAGGTCTTTCCAGACGCGCGCCTCGCTGATATTCTCATTCCAGCCGGGCATTTCCTCATATATCGGTTCGCAATCCGCCAGGTCCTGCACCCAATAGGGCAAATCAGGGTAAATCTGCCCATTCACGCGGTAAGAATCGCACACTTTTACCGAAGGCAGTCCGGAAAGGACATCCAACTTGGTCAGCACCAATTCGTTCAGACCATTAATCCGCACCGCGTAACGCAGCAGCACCAAATCAAGCCAACCTACGCGGCGCGGACGACCGGTAGTTGTACCATACTCATCCCAGGGATTTGAACCTGTTCCACGCAAACTGAGCGCGGTATTGTCGTTCAACTCTGTAGGAAAGGGGCCCGCCCCTACGCGCGTCTGGAAGGCTTTCACCACCCCCACTACGCGATCCACCTCCACCGGACCAATCCCCAAGCCGACCAATGCGCCGGAAGCGGTGGGATTGGAACTGGTGACAAAGGGATACGTCCCCTGGTCAATATCTAAAAGTGTCCCCTGAGCGCCTTCTGCCAGAACCCGCGCGCCGCGCTGCAAGGCTTCATACACCAACAGGGAAACATCGCCCACGTAAGGGGATAAAATCCGCGCGTATTCCATATATTGATCCACAATCGGCTGCGCGTCCACCGGTTCAGCTTTATAAAGCCCAGTCAGGTAGCGATTGATGCCTTCCACGTGCGCCAGCAGCTTTTCGCGGAATACTTTTTCATCGAGCATATCTTTCAGACGCAGACCGGTACGGGCGGCTTTATCGGTATAAGCGGGACCAATGCCGCGTCCGGTTGTGCCAATCGAGCCTTTGCCGCGCGAACGTTCTTGCGCCTGATCCAGCGCGCGGTGGGCGTTGGTGATGATGTGGGTAACATGCGAAAGGCGCAGGCGCTTTTCATCCACCTGCACGCCATGTTCGCGCAGCATTTTGATCTCTGCTAACAAGGTTTCAGGATTCAGCACAACGCCATTGCCCACCACTGCAGTGGTTTGCTCGTGGATGATGCCAGAAGGAATGAGATGCAGTTTAAAGGTTTGTTTGCCGACCGTTACGGTATGTCCGGCATTATCGCCCCCATTGTAGCGCGCCACAACCTGCGCCTGACTCGACATTAAGTCAACGATGCGCCCTTTGCCTTCATCGCCCCATTGCGTCCCAACAATAATATCCAGCGGCATAACCCATTCTCCTGTTGAAGGTCTGATGCCTTCATTATACCATTCCAATAAGCTGACGGATACGTGACTGTTTCAAAATTGGTAAGACCAACCGGTAACCGCCACATGCACTGCAATTAATTAGGCAAAGACCGCCACCTGTGGCGCTTTCATGGAGCTTTACCAATTTTGAAACAGTCACATGCATACTGTCACAAACAAACCACTTGAGCGATATACTTAATGAAACCACAACCGCCCAGGTATCCCCCATAGATACACCAAAAGGAGATAAGATTATGCCAGAAACCTTAAAGACACCCACCACCACTGCTGAAGTAGCGTATTACCTGCAATCCGCGCCGATGAGTGACGCGGGCGCATACACTACCGCTCTGACGGACATTCCCGCAAACGTGCCTGACCTGGTGCGCGCCTTGCAAGGGGTGTCTGTTCACATCTTTTGGGCAGAGCGATACGGCTTGCATCTTTCTGAGGAACGCCAAA
Organism: Anaerolineales bacterium; assembly: GCA_038206515.1. Lineage (GTDB taxonomy): Bacteria > Chloroflexota > Anaerolineae > Anaerolineales > Anaerolineaceae > DSYU01. Next base: position 34,356 of record JBBRAT010000013.1, read on the forward strand.
AAGAAGTGCAAATCCGCCCGGTGCAGCCCAAACTAGCGCGAATACTGGCGTTAGACCCGCGCCCCTTGAACTGCACGCGTGACCCTCAAACCCGCCTGGTGTGCAACTGCCGTGACTTTTCGCTTTTGTGCGCCACATTCCTACGCTCTAAAGGGATTCCGGCGCGCGCTCGTTGCGGATTCGGCACATACTTTATGCCGAACCACTACGAAGATCACTGGGTAGTGCAGTATTGGCAGGAGAGCACGCAGCGGTGGGTGTGGTTAGATGCTCAAATAGATGATCTTCAGCATCAGGTGTTGGGCATGGCGTGGAGTACATTGGATATGCCTAGCGGCGCGTTTATCACCGGCGGGCAGGCATGGCATCTCTGCCGCCAGGGCAAAGCCAACCCAGAGGACTTTGGCATCTTTGAATGGCACGGCTGGGACTTTATCAAGGGCAATCTGTTCCGTGACCTGCTTGCCTTGAACAAGTTCGAGGTGCTTCCTTGGGACATGTGGCAGGCGCTTGAACCGGCGTATGACCAAGCCACTCAGGAACAAATCAACTGGTTTGATCAAGTCGCCGAAGTCACCCGCCATGATACGCCTGATTTCGCCCACGTGAAGGCTCTGTTTTCCGACCACCCCGAAGTCCACGCCTCGGCAGAGTGGGTAAAATAGTTTGTTAAATTAAAACAACAGAGTCTATTTGTCTTACAGTCAAATAGACTCTGTTGTTTTAATAGAGGCTTACTTCAGGCTACCTTCCCAGAAGCGATCCAGGCTATCGGTTAATTTATCCAGCTGTTCAAACTGAGCCAAGCCCAGAGTCGGCACGATCCGCACAGAAGACCAGCGCAGGTTTTGCGCCAAAAGCTCCGGCAATAACTCAAAATTCGAGAAGGCATCCCGGTCATACACCACCAGAGTGCGCGTGCTGACCTGCTCATAGACGGTTTGCATCACGTTGCGGGTGAATAGGTTGCCACTAATAAAATGCAGTGGGGCATGTTCCGCGCCGGGGCGATGACCGGTGAGTACGTCATATTCAATCAATTCAGGCGGCGCATCCCCCACAAAGCTCATTTCCAAGAAGTACCGGATGCTGGCTTTGGTGGTCAGCAAATCATAGAGTGGGCGACCCCACAAAGAAAACGAAAAGAAGGCATGTAAATATTTGTTCATGCCGTTTTGTTCGGCTTTTTGTGAACCGCGCTTTGCCTGCTTTAGCCCCAATCCGGTAGGGGAAAGGAGCGTAAGGGAATGGAAAAGCTGTGGCGAACGCAAGGCAGCCCGGGCGGCAAATTCGCTGCCCAAGGAAAGCGCGATCACATCTGCCTCTGCGCCAACCTGTTTCTCTAAAAATTCCAGGATGGCATCCTCATATAGCTTCGGGCTATATTCGCGCTTAGATCGCTCTGAAAAGCCAAAGCCGGGCAAATCGAGGGCGTAAACCGGACGGCGGGTGCGGTAGTAGCGAAACAGCGGTCCCATTTCATACGCGCTGGCAGCTGCGTTGACGCTGTGAATCAGCACCAACGGGCGACCTTCTACCTGGCGGTCTACATAATAGCTCAGCAACCCTGCGCGCTGGCTCTGGAAGGAAAGTCGTTCCGCAGGGACAGCGTTGGGCAAAAATACATCGTGATCCACGGCTACATTGCTATACACCACCCAGGCAGCGGCCGCCGCCGCCCCGACTGCCGTCAGTAAGGTGACGCCCGCCACCAAAGGCGACCCTTGTTTTTGGCGTACATGGCGCGCTTTGCGATGCGTTTCTTTACAATCGCACGCATCTGATTCACAAGCGGCGCAAGATTGTTCCATTCCCTTTTTGTCCATTCTTTACCCTCCTAAAATTATCTCATGCGAACATTCTTATTCTCTAGGAAGGAACACTCGCATCCTTCCTAAATTTATCTTTCCTGCCTCTTATTATATCCTGCGCAGACGCAGAAAGTCTATCAAATAGATCATAAATTACCCGTAGATACGCATTTAGGTGAATGATGATATTGTTTCTTGTTATTTCACCGCAAGGTCTGGTAAAATGACTGGGCATAAGGGAAAGGAGACCATCTTTGTCGGTACGCGCGTGGGTAGTGCTCTTATTCGGAAGCAGTTTGCTGGTTGCGTCTATTTTTGCTCCTGTCTTGAATCACGCCTCCGCTCAGGGGTCTGCCTATCAACAAGCCACGAGCTATCCGGTCAACACGGCAACCTTTCCCTTCGATAATGGCTATACAGATGTAACAAATACCCCTGGCAGCAGTCCCAGCAGCCCCACCAGCTCGACTGCCGCCACAGCTGACAGCAAAACGCCCACCAGTCAATTTTCCCCTACCGCCAGCCTGACGCCCACCGTCACCTTTACGGCCGGACCGAATGCCTTCAAAACAGAAGACAGCCAGTTGAATAACGGTCAGACGGGAACAGGGGCAAATCAAACCTTCCCAGCCACACGCACATTGACCGCCACATTAACCAGCGCAGCTATGCAACAAGGGAACAAGAATGCACTCTTATCGGATACCCCCACCCCTGGCGCAACGGGCGCATCCTCCTCTTTGGACTGGAAATCCGTTGCCTTGGGCTTTACCCTGCCCTTTACCGTATTGGCTTTCTTCTTTTTAGGGATCGCCTTTTACCGCGAGTTTCGCAGGAATCTGTAATCAAAAGCGAATATTGCTACTATTTTCATAAAAATTGGTATATAATCTACGCTACGAAGAGAGCTTAGATATTGCGTATCCTTAGTCAAACTTATTGTAAGAAGAAAAGGAGCTTTCCATGGCAGAAGAAAACGGAACTTGCACTTGTGGTGGCAATTGCAGCTGCGGTGGGCATGATCATGCCGAGCAGGTCTACTTGACTCGTGAAGAATACGTTGCCCGGCTGGAATCCTATTTGGAAGAGCTGAAGTCCGAGATACGCTCGGTAGAAGCAGAACTGCTTGAACTGCGTCAAGAAGAAGTAACTGCATAGTTTCTGCAAATTTACGCTGTTATCAAAAAAGGACGGAGCGCGTCTGAAGGGAAACCCTCCCGGCGCGTTCCGTCCTTTTTTGATGTCAATAGAATTGCACTTAAAACGGCAGGACTACTTTTTCAAAAAGCACCAGCAGCAACATCCCCACCATGCAAACCATCATGAACAGCGCCACCGCTAAGATGAACCGCTGGGCAGCCGTCATGCCTAAGAAAGGCGCTTTGGGTTTGGCAGCCAGAGCGTCTGCGACAACCGGCTTTTGTGGCTCTGGTTGAGGTTCTTCATCCTGAAAGGAAGAGGAATTACGTAAGTCATCCAGCATATCAGCAGCCTCCTAAATTAAACCGGTCGAAAATGAACATCGCCTACAGATACAGCACGTTTTTCGCCAGAGGGTAAGCGGATCAGCGCATTACCCGTCTGATCTAACCCAACAAATACGCCGCGCACAGAAGGTTCTTCCGAATCTCTCTGTTGCGCATCCCAATCAATCTGAACAGATTCGCCTAAAAAGGCAAGACGTTTTTGCCATTCCGCAAAGAATACTTCGCCCAAAGGTTGCGCGCGCCAGCGGAACAGCTGCGCCAATATCGAACGCAGCGCCTGCATGCGGTCTACTGCGCCGCCCACCGCCTGCTCCACGCAGGTAGCAGGGTAAAGCACCTGCTCATCAGGGGGCACAGAGGAAGGTGCAATATTCAAGCCAATGCCAATCACCAGCCCTTGCAAATCATTCCCTGACCAGACCACTTCCACCAGGATGCCCGCCGCTTTGCGTCCACTCAGCAATACATCATTGGGCCATTTAATCAACGGCTTCAGTCGCCAATCCGCCTCAAGCGCCTGGCAAATTGCCAACGCCCCCAGCGGGGAAAACAGCCCCAGCTGCGGAATTTCCTCTGCGCGTGGTTTCATTATAATACTAAACGCCAACGAATCCTCGGGTTGCGTGACCCACCGCCTACCGAACCGCCCCCTGCCTTGGGTTTGCGCATCCGCCATCACCAGGCAGCCCTCTTGCACCCCCTCACTCACCCATTGCAACGCAACATCGTTGGTGGAGGAGATCGAATCAAACCACCGTACCTGGGGTACAGGCAAACCATCCAAAGCCGACTTTACAGTTTCCTCATTCATCGTTCGATTATTGTACCCTGATTCTTGAATATGCTAAAATGCAATGCAAAGAGGTTCGTAGGGAATGGTCGTGGTAATCGTCAAGAGGGATGATTTTTTCACTCTTGACTGCTGCCACAACCATTCCAGAGACCCAATACAAATTTACACCCCATTTCTGGAAAGGTTTGACCCTATCTTGCCCATTCAAATTGCATTGCCGCCCGGACCTTCGCCGCGTGAACTGCTGCCGCAAATCCGCATGATTCAAAAAGATGCGCCTCTTTTTTTGCTCAACATGGCACATCAATACGGTCCTCTCGCAACGTTTTCGGTTGGCAAGCTGCCCGTCTTTCTGATCAACCACCCAGACGGCGTAAAACACGTCCTGCAAGATCAAAATCGCCTGTATTCTAAAAACACCATTCAATACAACTCGCTGGCGACCATCACCGGTCAGGGGTTGCTGACCAGCAACGGCGAATTTTGGCTGCGTCAACGCCGGTTGGCACAAGGCGCGTTTGCGCGTTCGCGCTTGATGCAGCTCGATAAAATTATTGCGCCCGCTGTGCAAAACATGCTCGACCACTGGCAGCAGGCAGCCAATCACGCTGAAGCCGTAGATGTGGATAGTGAAATGATGCGCCTCACCCTGGAAGTGGTAGGACAGGCGTTATTTAGCATCTCTTTGCGTGGGCAGGCTGCCGAATTGACTGGCGCCGTGCTGACCGCGCTCGACCATATCATCTACCGGGCGCGCAATATCGTGGTGCCGCCTGATTTTCTGCCTACTCTGCGCAATTTGCGCTTTCGCCGCGCGCTGCGCACCCTGGATAGCGCCGTAGACGTGATCATTCAGGAACGCCGCCACGCACTCGGACAAAAAGACGACCTGCTAGAAATGTTCCTGAGCGCACGCGATGAAGAGACTGGCGCGCAAATGACGGATCAGCAGTTGCGTGATGAAATTATCACCATGCTCATCGCCGGGCATGAGACTGTTGCCAGCGCGCTCACCTGGGCTTTCTATCTGCTCGCCCAAAACCCTGACGTGCGTCTGGCGCTGCACGCGGAAACCATGTCAGCCAGCCTGCCGTTGAAGACAGAAAGCCTATCCGCCCTGCCCCTCAGTGGGCAAGTCTTTTCCGAAGCCCTGCGCCTATACCCGCCCGCCTGGGTCATCAGCCGCCGCGCCGAAGAACCAGATGAAATCGCCGGATACGCTGTTCCCGCCGGCGCGCTGGTGATTATTAGCCCGTATGTGATCCACCGTCACCCCGATTTTTGGCTGAATGCTGAGACGTTTTCCCCCGCGCGATTTGCATCCCCCACCCCAACGGCGCATCGCTTTGCCTACATTCCCTTTGGGGCAGGTCCGCGCCTGTGTATTGGCAGTCAGTTTGCCACTATCGAAGCGCAAATGATCCTCAGCCTCATTTCACGCGACTTTTGGCTTGAGCTTGCCCCCCAAACGCACGTTTCGATGGATGCGCTGGTGACCCTTCGACCACAGGGTGGCTTATCCATGCGGGTCAGGCAATATAAATAATAATATTTTTCATAAGGGATAATATGAAAGATGCGCGCACTTTTCATATTTATCCCTTATGAAAAGCACTTAATAATGGTTGAATGAGGGAATAGATGAACAGGTTTTCATTGAAAAAGAGCGGATTGGGGCTGCTATGCGCGGCTCTGCTGTTTGCATTGTGCGCCTGCCAATCCAAAACCCTTGCGGCGGCTTCCACCTCCTACTCGCCTATGACGTCAGAAACGGCTGCGCCCGCAACGGAAACAGATACACCCACGCCGCCCCCCACCTCCACCGCTACTATTACACCTGTTCCGCTGACAGCAACGCCCACCCAGCCGCCGCGCAGCCCTACCCCGCGCGTGCGCGCCCCAGGCAGTTGGAGCATCCTCAGCAACCCAAATGAAGTGCAGGCGCTGTTGGTCACGCAAGATCAATTGTGGTCTGCAACCCTGGGCGGCGTTGTCCAATGGAATTTAAAAACGGGTCAGGGGCGGCTGTTTACCACCTATGACGGCCTGGCTGAAATTCAGGCAAATGACCTGACCTATTGCGCCGTCCCATCGAATCAGGTGGTTGTAGCGCACGAAAACGGGCAGATCAGCGCCTATGGGCTGAACAGTCAAAAGTGGCAGCGACTGGATGTCCCTTCCAAACAAGGGCAGACGTTGGGAAATCTGCACGCTCTGTACTGCGATAACGAGACCGGCAGGTTATTCGCCGCTGGCAGCCAGGGGCTGGGAACGCTCGATTTACGTACCGGCACATGGAGCGTGCTGCCCGCCAACGATCAATTCCACGCGGATGCCGTCCGCGCAGTTCGCGCCACCGGGGAAACCATCTGGCTGGCGGCTGGCGATCAGGGCGCATACCTCTTCCAGGGAGGGCATCTGACTGCATTCAACAACTTAAACGGCTTCCCTACTGGCTCTATTAACGACGTCGCCCTTGCCCCGGATGGCAGTGCATGGTTTGCTGCCCTCAATGGTCTGATTCATTTCAACCCAAAAGATCATACCTGGGCAAATTATACAGGTCAGGGCGCAAATGGCTTACCTTTTAGTTCCATTGATCGTGTAGAAGTGGGCAAGGATAACCTGGTGTGGATTGCGAACAGTCAAGAGGGAATCTGCCCGTTTGATCCGGTCAAGCAAGCCTGCGCCACCATTTACCCCGGCACAAAGCAGCACAGTTATACCTATCTGACAGTGGATACCAACGGCAACGGTTATGTCGGCACCAATGGCGGCGGCATTTCAATCCTCATGCCGGATGGCGTGCGCCCGCTGGTATTTGAAAGCCCCTTGTTAAGTAATCACATCGTAGATATCAGCGGCGATGCGCAGCATAATATCTGGGTATCCACCAGCAAGGGCATTGAAGTGATGGAAGAATCCAACCCAAAACCATCCTGGAAAGCCATTGCCCCCTCCCGCAAGGGTCCACTTTCAGCGAATATTGATAAATTAAAGGCAATTGGGCAGAGTGTCTGGTTCTTCTATGCCGATATGCAGCCCGTCAGCGCGTGGGATGGGGTCAATTGGGCACAGTACAGCGAAACCCAGGGCATTCGCGGTAAAATTCGGGATGCAGTTGGCTTTGGCGGCGGCATCTGGTTCGTCACGGATCAGGGATTATTTTGGTGGGATGGAGCAATTGCGCGCATCGTTGGCACAGATACGGGTTTGCCCGGCAGCGATTTGAATGTTGTCTATCCCGATGAAAATAATACCTGGGTAGGCACCAATCAAGGGCTGTGGAATTGCCAAAAAATGAAATGCCAATCGGTTGTGCCAGATATTGCCATTCGTTCCATTACTTCTGATCATCAGGGCGGGCTGCTGCTCGGCACGGATCATGGCTTATTCCGCTATCAGGATGGGCAGGCTTATGTGTGGGCGATTAACCTGGGCAAGCAAACCCTGCTTGATGCTCACATCACCGCTTTGGCAGTGGATGCAGATCAGCAAGTTTGGGTAGGCACGCTGGAGAATGGGCTATTTCTGTTTGATGGCAGCCGCTGGCAGCAATTTAATACGCAAAACAGCTTCCCTGCCGACCACATCCAAACCATCTATATTGATCGGGAAAAAGTAGTCTGGATTTCCGCCATAACGCATGGCGCGGGGGGCGCGCTCGTTACCTATAAGCCATAGAGCGGGTTAAGTCGCCGCAGTTGGCAGGCTAATGAGTATGGTCGTTCCTGGCTGCCCTGGTCCACCCACCCAAACGCGCCCACCCATTTGGTCGGTGATCTTTTTCACCAGAGCCATTTCCAACCCGGTGCAGGCATTACACCCACTGCCTCCGCTATTGCGCGCGAAAGTCCGGTCAAAGAGATGCGCCAGTTCCAGGCTGGTAAGGGCACCGCCCTCATCGCTCACGCTGATCCATATTTGATCGTCATGAGCTTTTGCGTTCAGGCGTACCGTTGCGCCCATCGGACTGCGCGCCACTGCTCGCTTCACCAAACGATGCAGCAACCCGCTTAACTGTTCAATATCTGCATGAATAGGAGGCAAAGCCGGGTCAAGGCTTAACTCCAGGCGAATCTCATTACAGGTATTATGGCAATCATACAATTCTTGCAGCACGGTTTTCAGGTCAATCGCTTGCAGCGACATCTTTCCGCCCGCTTCTATCTGAGTCAACGCATTCAGGTCGCCGCCCCATTCTAAAATGCGCTTCCAGGTCTGTGACAGCCGGTACACCACCTCGTTGACCCGCAAATTCTGGCTGGTCAAAACGTTCAGGTCTACCAGGTCATTCATCCCCTGAGTCAGCGGGGGGCAAAGCCGCGCGCTTGTTTCGACCAGCGCTTGCGTGCGCATTTCATCCAGAGATTTGAGCGGGCTAACATCTCGAATCAGCATTAACCACCCAGGGGGATTTTCAGCGCCCTCTGGCATGGGCGTGATATTCACCATCTGCACGCTGCCATCCGCCCAGGGAACTTCTATGAGCGCCGGCAAGCCATCCCCAATCATTTGCCAGTCCGTAATGATCCGCGTGAGGGCTTCCGGCAGCCCTTGAAGCGCATCCGCACCCTGTAAATTGTTCGAGTGGAGCAAGGCAGAAGCCGCTGGGTTGACTGCCAAAAGCTCCCCTCGCCCATTGGCGAACAGAACTCCGTCACTGCCATGACTGAGTAGCACATGTAACACCGCCGACTGCTGTTGAATGCGCGCCGAAAGCTCTTCGCGCTCTGCCAAAAGGCGATGCTGCAACAAAGCGCGCTCAACCATTGCCATGCCCTGATCCGCCGAAACAAAGGGATTCATCAGGCAGTTATAAAAATCCTCTGGCTTTAAGCGCGTTTCCACATCCATTAATTCAGCGGGTGTTGCCATCACCACGCAGACCATTTGCTCATCCGCTTTGCGTACCTGGCGCAAAAACGCTGCCATTGCCCCACTGGACGCATCCCATTTTAGAATCAGCACTGAGAAGGTGGATTTTTCCAGCAGAAAAAGAACGTCCGCTGTACTTGCCGCCTCCTCCACAAGGTAACTTCTCCGTTTTAACAGCGAACCAATCTGTTGAAGAAGGGGGTGGTCGTTTTTAAGGATAAGAATTTGATCTTTAGGCATATTCTATTTCTCTTCAAAGGATAATCACAAAGCAACAAATTTGGAAAGGTATTTATCACCTGAATCTATCGTACCTATAACAAAAGCGCGCGTCAATAGAATTTTCACTCCGCGAGGCGGTTTTTACGGAAAATTTGGGTGATGGCGCGCCGCTTTCCACTCGTCTATCAGGGGAATTCCCCAGGACTGGGGCAAAACCCTGACTGTTCTTCAGGCGACACGGTCCTTACAATAATATCAACTAAGTCAGGTTAACCATAGGAAAGGGTAATCAACATGACGTATAAGTTTACGAATTCAAAAGGAAATGACTACTTCCTGCATGGGCGCGATACCAAGCTGCGCAATGGGAAGGAACAGCGGATTTATTTCTTCGCTAAAAGCGTTAAGGACGGCGCGTTAGATCTGCTGCCAGATGGCTATAAAGTTTCTGAGACGCAAACCGGACTGCCTGTTTTGCAAAAATCAGAAGCCAAAAAGAAATAGCCGTTTTTATTCTTTTAAGAAACAAATCCTGTTTTTCTATTCAAGAGAAACAGGATTTGTTTTATTTTGGCAAAGAGAATTTCACCCAATTGCCTGTATAATCAATAGTATTATGTCTATTGAAACTGAATCCCTGAAGACGATTTTAACAAAATGTATCCAGGCGCGCGCCGCCTGGTTGGATGAACCTCACACCAGCGCGTTTCGCCTGTTTAATGGCTTTATCGAGGGCGAACCTGACCTGGTGGCAGATATTTACGGGCGCACTCTAGTGCTCTATAACTATGCGGATGACCCGGCTACGGCGCAGGCAAAGGTAATCACCGCGCAGGAAGTGATTTTAGAGCAGCTCAATTGGATCGCTGCAGTCATGGTCAAAACGCGCCGGGCGTATCGCGGCGATGAGCGCAGCGGTAAATTGACCTTTGGCGAGAAACCCGACCGCAAGGCGCGCGAAAATGGCGTCTGGTATGCGTTGGACCTTGACCTGAACCTGGATTCTAGCCTGTACCTGGATACGCGAAACCTGCGTACCTGGGCAAAGGATCATCTGTCGGGTAAGCGCGTCCTCAATACCTTTGCGTATACCGGCAGCCTGGGGGTCGCTGCACAGGCGGGCGGCGCAAGTCAGGTAATACAGATTGACCTCAACCGCCGCTTTCTCAACCTTGCCAAAGACTCTTTTACCCTCAATGGTTTCCCCGTTCACAAAGAAGACTTTGTCAGCGCGGATTTTTGGCTCTATATCAACACGCTGAAACGCCAATCTCAATTGTTTGACTGTGTCTTTGTGGACCCGCCCTTCTTTTCTGTCACCGATCAGGGGCGGGTAGACCTGGTCAGCAACAGTCAGCAGATGATTAACAAGGTACGTCCCCTGGTGGCGCATGACGGCTGGCTGGTGACGATTAATAACGCTTTATTCGTCAGCGGGCAGGAATATTATCAAATGCTGCAAACCCTGTGCGCGGATGGATATATGCAAATTGAAGACCTGATCCCTGCGCCGGACGACTTCACCGGCTTCCCCAGCACTCGCAAGGGCTATTCTCCTGTCAACCCCGCGCCGTTTAACCATTCCACCAAAATTGCCATCTTACGGGTAAAGCGCAAAGACGAAAAGACGGCTTAATTTTCTCTCTCACTCGTTGGAAAGTGCAATGCTTCCCCTTCCTGTTATCCCTGTACCGGATGCTGGCGCAGCAAAGGCAGCCCAAAAACGCCAACTGCAACTGACCAAGCCTACTGGCAGTTTAGGACAATTAGATAGTCTTTCCATTCAGTTGGCTGCCATCGCCTGGCAAGACTTTCCCAGCGTGGCCGTGCAAGGACGTCATCGTCATCGCTGCCGATGAAAGTGAAGTAAAGAGCGCGTCACAAAACTTCGGATGATTTTCTGAACTCTGCCTTTCTCAATCAATCGCGAAAGGGGCATTAATCATCTTCTATTCTTCGCCGAACTTCGATTTTTCCATTACGGACGCGCGTTTCAAAGCAAGGTTGCGGGAACGTAGCCGGTCCCTGCACTACATGACCATCGTTGAGGCTAAATTTCGAACGATGCCAGGGGCAGACGACCACCAGCTGTCCCTGTTCATCTTGATCTACATTGCCTTCGGAAAGGGGTCCACCCAGGTGCGCGCAGCTTTCCGCCAGGGCGTAAACTTCTTTGCCTTTGCGGTATATAACCAGGGGCGTTTCTTTCAGCATGACGCGCATCAGCTTATTTTCCGGCAGGTCTGCTTCCTGCATGACGGCTTCAAACCGGCGAGCTTCTACCTCCCCGGGAGCGTGATTCACCCCCATTTTTTGCCGATAAACCATATCCCCGCCCAAGAATGCGCTTGCTCCGGTGATGAGATACCCGGCGAATGCCAAGTCGCGCCCCAATTTGCGATTACCGCTGCCTCTTGAAACCATAGACCCAATGAAAAAGCCCAACGCCACTGTATTCAAGCCAGCATGGAGCAGTCCCGTCCGGCGCGTTTCGCCTTCAGTGTGCTGCCAGTCGGTGATGCCTGTGACCGCTGATCCCACTGCACCCGCCACGCCCAGCGCCACCGCCGCATCCGCGCCGCGCTCCAGCCCGGGCGAGCGCTTTTCACCTGCCAGCGTATCCAGAAGAATAGCGGCTGTCCACGAGCCAAGGGGAATATCGGTGAGTACCGAATGCAGCGGATGACCCAACCAGACTCCATTAAGGAAGTCTGCCACCTTTTGACCCACGCTCCCGGCTTGCCGGTATGCTGCGCGGACGGCATCTTGCAATGGCTCTGCATAACGATCAAGCCATGCTTGCTTATTCAACGTCTTGTTAAATTCCTTCAAAAATATGGACATTGTTTTCCTTGCCTCCCTTTTTGACTGTCCTATGAATATCAGTATGCAACGAATTTCCCCTTTTTATCACCTAAACACTGCCTTTAAAAGCTTACAGAAAATGTAGATGTATATCAACCCCCAAATGCTCGCTCTTTCAATAGGATTTTCCCTAATCGCAACTTTCTATTTCCAGATCGCAGCATTAAAAATCATCAGGGATACTCTCTACCGTATCCCTGATGATTTCAACTCGGTCGTTCTTACTTTAGCCTTCTAGCTCTTTGCGATATTTCGCAATTTCTTTCTTATCCATCGTTTTAGGAGGCTCAGGATGGAGCTTCTTGAGGGCATCTACCAATACCTGCGCGATGATGAGGTCGCGGAACCATTTATGGTTGGCAGGGACGATATACCAGGGCGCGAACTTGGTGCTGGTCTTACTGAGGACAGCTTCATAGGCTTTCTCATAATCCTTCCAGTAATCACGCTCTTTCAAATCTTCTGGGTTAAACTTCCACTGCTTTTCAGGCGTATCCAGGCGGGCAAGCAGGCGTTCTTTCTGTTCTTTGTGGCTGATGTGCAGATAAAACTTCAGAATCACCGTGCCTTCATCCGTCAGCATCTCTTCAAAGTTGTTGATGTGATCATATCGCTTCTTCCACACCTCTTCGGGCAACAGGTCATGCACGCGCACAATAAGCACATCCTCATAATGGCTGCGATTAAAAATGACCACTTCGCCCTTTTCAGGAGCCTGGGCATGGATCCGCCAAAGGAAATCATGACTGAGTTCCAGCGGAGTAGGCGCTTTAAAACTCGCCACGCGCACCCCTGCGGGGTTAACGCCATCAAATACATGGCGCACTGTGCCATCCTTGCCCGAAGTATCCATCCCTTGCAAGACGATCAAAATGCCATGCTTATGGGCAGAATAAAACGTTTCCTGCAAGGATTCCAGCTTCGTAGTCAAATCTGCTAATTCTTCCTTGCCCTCGTTCTTATTCCCATCAAAATCATCAATATCTTCAGGGTCAATTTCGTCTAGTTTGACGTTTTCATCCGGTTTAACGCGATATGCTTCCGTGTTCATTCTATCCCTCCTTAAACACAATCAATCGTTAAGTGCGATCCACTATTTCTGACAGGTATTATAGACGAGATTGCGTACAAAAAAACTCCTCTTTGCAAAAAATTGACTGCAATGGGGAGTTCTGAATGAAATCTTGTCCTGCAAGACTGGATAGACTGATCTAAATCCGCGAAAGATGCCTGAAGTGCAACGGAGCGTGCGGGGCGGATGTCCACGTGACCCAGCCAAAATGACACACAGTGAAGTGAAAGAGATGATCGACGTAATATACCAGCGAACGACTTTCCTCACGCTGGCAAGCCTGGGTAGTGCGGTCTTGCAGCGCCTGACGAAAATCTTGGGCAGTGTGTCCAGGGAATTGAGTATAGCCTGAGCCAATCGTCCAGAACAGGTGCGAATCGCTGGAGCCGGTTTGCGCCACTGGCAGAGCCTCCGCAAAGCATTGGGTACGCTCATTTGAACCTCTAAACCACAGTCCGGTGTTCAACACTTCCACCCCTTGCATCACACGCGAGGCTTCTGGGTGCGCCAAAACCTGGCAAATGCTCTGCCGGGATGCGCCATGCACCATAAACGCTTCCGGGTGCGCCACAATGCACACGCCACCCTGTTCGCCCACCCGTAGCACCGTTTCAAGCAGCGGGCGGTGCGCAGGGATGGGCTTTTCAACGAATAATGCCAGCACATGCCCTTCGGACGAAGTGACCTCAATTCCTGGAATGACCTCAATGCCATAGCGAGGGGCGATTTCGCGCGCTTCTAATGCACCGGTAATTTTATCGTGATCGGTAATGGCGATAACATCTAGCTCCGTTGAATCCGCCGCCCAATTCAGAATGGCAGGAATCGTGCTGGAGCTATCATGACTATAGGTAGAATGAACATGCAAGTCTGCTTTTCCCATACGCTAAGAATACCGCAGAATAGACGAAATTTGATCCTATTGCGTCATTTTTGCATATCTGTAAACTTATCCAGAAACGCCGCTGGGGATGTCTTTTTCAACGGTTTTGTGGTTAACTTAGCCTCAATGGGGATTGGTTGCGCCGGAAAATCACTCCGCGTAGTAGCTTCTTGCAGCAAGCCAACCCAAAAAATGCAATTTAGAAGAAAGGGGAAAACAAATGCAAGATTTCGTACCTACCATCCTTCCGCGCCTCGAAAGTCATCGCCTACCTGGGTTAGACGCAGGTTCACAGGCGCTGTATCCTTCTTATGAAGATTATTCCCTGGTGAACTTACCTACCAGTATGTGCTATTGGCTGGGCGTACCCGAATTTGGCGCGCCGCCTTTGGGCAAAGAGGTACTCAATACCTGGGCGCAGGGTGAGTTTGACCATGTTATCTTTTTTGTGATTGATGGCTTTGGGCTCAATGGCATCCAGGCAGCGTTGAAAAACATCCCTTATGACCGCACCCTGCAAATATGGTCTGAACTGGCTGAAAACGGCGTGCTTGCGCCCATCACCAGCATCTCACCTTCTACCACTGCCGCTGCCCTCACCACCCTGTGGACGGGTCGCCCCCCTTCAGAGCATGGCGTGGTGGCGTATGAAGTCTGGCTGAAAGAATATAGCTTGATTGCCAACATGATTTCGCATAACCCAACCAGCTTTAAAGGCGATGTTGGCAGCCTAACCAGAGCTGGGTTTGACCCGCGCACCTTTTTGCCCGTCCCCACCCTCGGTCCGCACTTGCTTAACCATGGCGTCAAAGCCTATGCCTATCAGCACCAATCCATTGCCTTTTCGGGGCTATCTACTATGCTATTCCCCGGCGTAGAGGTGATGCCGTTCCGCAACCTGGGCGACCTGTGGGTGACGTTGGCGAATCAAATGGAAGAGAAGCCGCGTGAGCGCAACTATACTTATATTTATTGGGGTGACCTGGATGAGCTTTCACATCGCTTTGGACCGCAGGACGAAAGAGTGCGGCGCGAACTCGCCGGGCTTAGCTTGCAAATGGCTGCCTTTGTAAAGCAGATGCAGGCTTCGCGCAGCAAACGCGGCAAGACCTTATTCATTATCACCGCCGATCACGGGCATATTTATAACCCGCGCAACCCCGAGTACGAAATCCGCAACCATCCGCAACTATTGGATTGCATGGTGATGCTACCTTCTGGGGAAGCTCGCCTGCCCTTTGTATACCTACGCCCTGGCAAAGAAAAAGCTTTCCTTGATTATATTCAAGATACCTGGCAGGATCGCTTTAAGGCGATCCCATCTGCGCAAGTCATGCAAGCCGGGCTATTTGGCGAAAAAATCAGTGAGCGATTCCCTGACCGGATTGGGGACTATCTCATCGTCCCGCAAACGGAAGAAGCCTATTGGTGGTTTGCCCCCAACCGCGACAATCCGCTGCTGGGGCGGCACGGGGGTTTAAGTCATACCGAAATGCTGTCACCCTTCTTTGCCAGCGTCCTATAACGTCAACTGGTTTTTTATCGTGTAATGCGAAGCGCGTCAGACGATAAAAAACCAGTTGTTTCTGTACCCTTTTCGTTAGGATTGAGATTAAAGAATTAAATCATCCAGGCTGCGCTTGGGAACGTGATGTACACGATTCTCATCACGCCAGTAGCGGATGCTGCCCTCTGCGCCAAGCGGTTCAATTTGCACAATTTCCTTGGGCTTGCCCAACGCCAGGATCAGCAAAACCTCATATTGTTCGCCAATGCCGAGCGCGGCGATCAGCTCACGGCGGCGGATGGAGCCAATCATGCAGCCGCCCAGCCCCTTTTCGACCGCGCCCAGCAACATGGATTGCGCCACAATCCCATGATCGCAGCCAAACGACTTGCTGATGGTCGTATCGCCCAAAATGAGAATGTAGCCAGTCGGTCGCTCGCCTTCATCCGGTCCAGACCAATCTTTTAAGTACCCTGCCCAGGCAAGGGTGGGATAAATTTTAGCATTCTGTTCTGGCGTATATGAAATCATAAATTTCAACGATTGCAAATTTGCGCCGCTTGGGGAAAGGCGGGCAAGTTCTATCAAGTCGCGCAAAGTTTGCTCGTCCAGGGGTTGATCTTCGTAAAAGCGGCGGTAACTGCGGTTGCGCGTCACCAAGTCTTTAAGCATGTTCGCCCTCCTCCGTGTGGAAATGATCTGTAGCAAAAGCGGCTAAAATTTCGCCGTAGTAAATGCGATGGTAATCTTGTTGCGGATAGTGTCGCCGAATCCCTGCGTCCAAAAAGTGGTCAGGGTCCATATCCTGCCAATATATTTTCCGGCATTCCAGCACCAGTTCAGCTTCCTCAAACCCGGGGGAAGCGATTTTAGCAGAAGGGCAGGGCGTTAACCCTGATTCGGCAATTTTATAGCTATCCCGCCCAGACTGCGAGCCCAGCAAATCCAGGGCGGCGTTAAATTTTGCAGGGAAAGCGCATACCGTAAACTGGTCATACTGCTGCATAAATTCAAAGGTATAGCGATGGGGGCGCACCACTACCTGCACGAAAGGCTTATTCCACATGATTCCCAAACTGCCCCAGCTGATGGTCATGCTGTTAAAATGCGCGGATGCAAAATCACCGCAGGTTAGCAACAACCATTGACGGTCAAACAGGTGAAAGATGCGCGTTTGAAATTGTTCGACGGGAATGAGGGTGCGTATCATCCAAAGTTTCCTTTAACGCACCGCGTAATTACTACCAGGGCGATTGGCGGCGCGTTCATCGTTGCGATCCGTAGCGAGGGGTGGTTCAGGGGTGAGGGCGGAAATTTCAGCGCGCAGTTCGGCGGTCATTTGAATTTCCAACGACTTCAATGAACCCTCCAGTTGGGCTACATTGCGCGCGCCAAGGATCGGAGCTGTCACGCCCGGGTGACTGCCTACCCAGGCAACCGCTAACCCAGCCGGGTCAAACCCGCGTTCTTGAGCAAATTGAGCAAAATTCGCAGCCGCTGACTGCACCCAATCTTCCCCATAGCGCACCTGATACATACGGTTGCTATTCATGCGACCCTGCTCTGGGCGTTGACCAGTATATTTGCCTGTCAAAAGTCCACCACCCAGCGGACTATAAGAAATTACGCCCAAGCCTTCCGCTAACGCCATCGGCAGAATTTCAACCTCTGCCTGACGTTTCACCAGGTTATACATGGGCTGCAAACAGGCAAACGGTGCCAATGATTGACGCGCGGAGATGCCCAGGGCTTTCATCACTTGCCAGGCGGCAAAGTTACTCGCGCCCACGTACATTACCTTGCCCTGGCTGACCAAATCATCCAGCGCGCGCATGGTTTCTTCCAAGGGTGTGTTTTCATCAAAGTGGTGGATGAAATACAGGTCAAGGTAATCCACTGCCATGCGTTTTAAACTGGCTTCTGCAGCGCGTAGAATATTGCGCCGCGATGCGCCGGCGGCATTTTCCCCCGCACCAGAGGGGAAATAGACTTTGCTGGTCAGAATCACTTCATCCCGGCAAGAAGCGACCAGTTTCCCCAAAATTTCTTCTGAACGCCCGCCCGCGTAGGTGTTGGCGCAATCAAAGAAGTTAATCCCCACCTCACGGCAGCGCGCAAACAAAGCCGCCGAAGTCGCTTCGTCTGCTTCCGCGCCAAAAGACATCGTCCCAAAGCATAACTGGGATACTTTCACCCCTGTCTTGCCTAAAAATCGGTATTCCATGGATGTGATCCTCTCATTTGCTCGAAATCATTTTCTTCTATCGGTGGATAAACGCTGCGCAGCGTTTATCCACCGATAGAAGAAAAATAAACCGAACGAGCGTTAATCAATCACGTGACGTTTGGTAAAAGAAGCCGTCATAAAACGCAGCATAATCTTCGCGCCGTTCAACCAGCGGATGTGCCGACCGTTTTGGTCACCGCTCAACACCTGGTCAGCAATCCAGGGGGCAATCGTCTCCACCTTGTCCGCCAGGATATTAAAGGCGCGCTTGGAACGCTCCCAATCCGCCGCGTCACCGCTGCGCTGATTGAGGAGCATATCCGTCACCACCATCCCCGGCAAAATAGAGCCAATTTTCACCGGCTTGCCCGCCAGTTCAACTGCCATGGAGTCGGTGAGGAAAGCAATGGACGCCTTGGTGCTGCCGTATAGGGTTAGCCCGGACTGTTTGCGGCTTCCACGGCTGCCAAAGCCTTCCATGTTATACACAATGCCCGACCCTTGCGCCAACATGCCGATCACCGCTGCCTTTACGCCATACATGCTGCCCACGATGTTGGTTTCCACGACCTCGCGCATTTTTTCCGGCGGCAGTTCCCAAAAATCCATGAGCAAATTCGCCTGCCCAGCGTTGTTAATCCAGATGTCCACCGCGCCAAAGTGCGCTTTAGCAGCATTCCACAACCCCACAACCTGATCATACGCGGTGACCTCACACGGGCAGCCAAAGATACGCTCCGGCGGATGAGTCTTTGCCAGCGTTTCCACCGCCTGCTGCACCATTTCCGCTTTGCGCCCGCTGACCACCACGTTACAATCCCGCGCCAGAAAAGCGTCCGCCAATCCGAAGCCGATTCCCTTGGTTGAACCCGTGATAACGACCGTTTTCATCTTAAGACTTTAATATTTCTTCGATCTGAGCCAATTCCTCTGGAGAGAAATCCAGATGGTTTAGAGCTGCCACACCGTCAATCACCTGCTGCGGCTTGGATGCGCCAATCAAGGCGGAGGTGACGACCGGCGAGCGCAGAACCCAGGCAAGCGCCAGTTCCGCCATCGTCTGCCCACGCGAACCCGCAATTTGATTCAGCTTGCGGACTTTATCCAGCTTGTCAGGCGTGATCTGGTTTGCTTTCAGGAAGCCGTGCGGCTTGGCTGCCCGCGAATCCTGGGGAATATCGTTCAGGTAACGATCCGTCAACATGCCTTGCGCTAGTGGCGAAAAGGCGATGCAGCCCACGCCCTCTTCTTCCAACACATTCAGCAGACCGTCTTCCACCCAGCGGTTGAACATGCTATAAGACGGCTGGTGAATCAGGCAGGGCGTCCCCAGGCTCTTGAGGATGGCAGTCGCCTGACGGGTCATTTCAGGGCTATAGGAGGAAATGCCCGCATACAATGCCCGCCCCGAGCGGACAATCGTATCCAACGCGCCCATCGTTTCCTCTAATGGGGTATTCGGGTCAGGGCGGTGGGAATAGAAAATATCCACATAGTCCAATCCCATGCGCTTGAGGCTCTGATCGCAGCTAGCAATCAGGTATTTGCGCGAACCCCATTCCCCATACGGACCGGGCCACATCAAATAGCCTGCCTTGGAGGAAATAATCAGTTCATCGCGGTAAGGTTTGAAATCCTGCGCGAACAGTTTGCCAAAATTTTCTTCCGCGGAACCAGGCGGGGGACCGTAGTTATTTGCCAGGTCAAAATGGGTGACGCCCAGGTCAAAGGCAGTGCGCAGCATGGTACGCCCATTTTCCAGCGCGTCCACTCCGCCGAAGTTATGCCACAGCCCCAGCGAAATCATGGGCAACTTCAACCCGCTGCGACCAACGCGGCGGTATTGCATCTTGCTATAACGATCTTCAGCAGCCTGATACACCATGTTCTCTCTCCATCTCTTGTCTACAAATGAGGTTCGTTGGGAATTGGCGTGATAGTAGAAAGGGGCGATTTTCCCTCTTTACTATCACGCTAATTCCCAGGGTTTCACAAATGAATATTCCTCTGGCGATCATGCGTCTTACGGTCGTCCGCCGCCAGGGGAACTCCGCCGGGGGCGTCCACCTCTACGCGACCTGCTTCCATCACCGCCCCCGGCTGGACGTTGACCTTCGCGCCCGCTATTTGGCTCGTCACTGCGCCGCGCCCCGCGCCCCTTCTCGCCTTTGCGAAAGTCTTTCTCTCCATCCGCTGACCCGGCAATCTGAGGCAGTTGTGCGGTGTGAAATTCGTGATGATAAAACTCATCCAAAAGCATGGCAACGCCCGCCGCAGTTTGATCATCCTCATTCAAACGCTGCAAAAACGGCACAAACCGCTGCATCCGGTCGGTTAGAATCTGATCTTGCCCGCGTAATTTCTGGGCTAATAACGCTTCCGTCCGCTCGGCGACTACTCCCTGCACTTCTTCTTCGGTTGGCACGCTGCGCTCTTGCAAATCCATGGTATAGCGTCTGCCAATCCGCAGCAATTCCACTTTTTCCAGCGCGTTGACCAGCGAAATAGCAACTCCGCTGGAGCCAGCCCTGCCGGTGCGCCCAGCGCGGTGAATATAGGCTTCAGCATCTTCAGGCGGCTCGTAAAGAATGACGTGCGAAAGCTCAGGCAGGTCAATGCCGCGCGCAGCGACATCCGTTGCCACCAAAAAGCGCAGCCGTCCCTGACGGATGTGTTCCATCACCTCTTCGCGCGCGGATTGGCTCAAATCCGAGCTAATTTCATCGGATTGGTAGCCATAGCGCTGCAAAATAACGTTGACAAAATGCACCCGTTCGCGCGTGTTGCAAAATATCAGGGCGGAAGCCGGGTTTTCAATTTCCACAATCCGCACCAAGCTGCGCTCCTTGTCCATCGGCGGCACCGTGTAAAAGATATGCTCCGTCTCGGTGACGTGAACATGATCGCTGGATAAGTTGAGGAAATCGGGCGAGCGCATAAATTCGTGCGCCAGGGCAAGCACGCGCGGCGGAAAAGTAGCCGAAAACATATAGCTGTTGATGGGTTTCTCCGGCAAATAACGCTGCACGCGCTTCATATCCGGGTAAAAACCCATCGAAAGCATCCGGTCCGCCTCATCAAAGACGATCATGCGTAATTTATCGAGGGTGAGCGAGCGGCGCATCAGGTGATCCAAAATGCGCCCGGGCGTACCAATCACCACGTGCGCACCCTGCCGGAACGCATCCAACTGCTCGCCATAGCGCACCCCACCATACACTGCCACCACACGGATGGCGGTTGCGGCAGAGAGGTTCTGCGCCTCACGCGCCACCTGTACTGCCAATTCGCGGGTCGGCACCAGAATCATCGCCTGGGTAGCGTTTTGCTCAGGGTTGATGCGCTCGAAAATCGGGATCAGGTATGCGCCCGTCTTCCCGCTGCCGGTGCGCGATTGAATCATCAGGTCACGGCGCGCCATAATATAGGGAATCGCGCGCGCCTGAACCGGCATCAGATCTGCCCACCCCTGGCGCTGCAAGCCTTCGCGCATTGCCGGGGATAAATCTTGAATATGGAAGTCAGCCAATGTTTCTGGCTGGGTTGGAGCAGATGCCTCACCTTGCGGCTGTGAGTCTTCTGACTGCGCCGGTTCGTTTCCCCACTCTTCGGCTGGCGATTGTTCGCTCATAGCGTTCCTTAATTCTCCGACTTCCCCTCTGGAATAAAAGAGGAAGCCGGAGAGTCCGATTTTCTTATCGGAGTGAATTTTTACTGCGAGTCTTTTGTAATTCCATATCAATGCCCTGATGATTGAGCAGCTGGAAGGAAAGATCAACGATCTCACGGGCTTCATCGGGCGTGGTGCAACCGACCGTGACCATATCCTGCGGGCGAATCGTTCCCCACACGAAGCCCATGCCTACCAGCGGAATCAACCGCCCGGCAGCCATTGGCTTAATGGTCATCACGGGTTTCTTGGCGTTCTGAATAATGCGCTGTACCCAATCCACTTCCACCTGCATCATAAAGCCAGCGGCATTGTAAATCTGGATATAGGTTTCAACGTCTTCGTTGTTATTATCCGCATACACCACCGACTCGGGCATGTGAGTCGAAAGACCGGGGATCATGCCACGCTCGCGGATCAGGCGGGTATATTTGCCAAGGTCGCGGATTTTGCCGGTCATGCGATCCAACAAAGCATCCGTGTTGCATTGGTGCGGCATGCAGAAGGTGGCATTCAATTCATTTTTGCAGAAATCAAATACCATTTCAGGCTCTTTATCCGGTTCGCCATTCGCGGTGATGTTAAAGCTAGGAGTGATGATGCGCGTAATGGCTTTTCCAGCGGCATCTTCCGCGTCACGGATGGCCTCTTCCAAAAGCATCGAGGGCGGACCCATCACGGCGTCCACATTGTTTTGCAGGAATACCGCCAGGATGCGCGCAATGTTTTCGCGCGTCTGATATTCCTTAATAAAGTGGTCTTTCGCCAGACTGGTATGCGAATAGCCTAAAAACCAGTTGCTGCCAACCAGCAAGCGCGGCATACTGACGCCGCCAACCATTGTTCGAGGGAAATCTTCCATTTTTACACTCCTATGAATACAAATCCGGTCGGAATTAAGTGTACCTCAAAAGCTTAAAACCTGGGGAAATTCTCTCTCAGACCCTGCTTTGGTGCGCCAGGACTTTGGCTTTGTCATAAAGAGCCTTATCCTCATCCGTCACCGGCTCCATCACCAGGCTATGCGGCAGCGGATGACCTTCCTGATCCACGTTGATAAAGGTTATATAGCCGCTGACAATGTCACGATCCTGCACGCACATACTAACAAAAGCGATCATGCTGCTACGCCCGGTATAGACCACTTTGCCCTCAAAAAAGGCAATCTCGCCACCGCGGACTGGATGCAGAAATTCCATGCCGTGAATCTTCAAGCACACAATATGCTCAGGGGCAACCATTTGCGCCGCTGCCACAAAACCCGTTTCCACAAACCACTCGGCGGTGCGACCTGCGTATAACGTGCCGTGATGATTAAGGTCTTCGCTCTTTACCAGATGGTAAATTTGAATCGGCTTAATTTGCATCGGTTTCTCGTTTATTTTCCTGGCAAGATGGATTCATATTTGGCAATCAGCATATCCATCGCCTCATTCATGCGATCATCCACCTTGCGGCGTTCGGGGTCGGCGTCATACCATGCCATCATTTCTTCCGAGCCCTTGCGGAAGGGAATACTCGCGCAAAATTCCGGCACAACCCGCTTGATCTTGCTGTTATCGAAGATCATGCTATTGGCTTTATCACCAATCAGCCCCGCCCCCCAGTCTGGATAATAAGCGTTGATGAGGTCAGAGGGGATATGCACCATCTTGGCTTCGGTGCCAGCCGCCTGCGCCATAATCTCGTGAATCTGATTCCACGAGAGCCATTCGTCCGAAGTGATGTGGAAGGCTTCGCCAATGGCATGAGAATTACCCAACAAGCCATTGAACCCAACCGCAAAATCTTTGTGATGGGTTAACGTCCACAGGGAAGTGCCATCGCCCATCACCACCACCTTCTTACCCTGGCGCATTCGATCTATGACGGTGTAACCACCATCAAATGGCAAACAAGTTTTATCGTAAGTATGCGATGGGCGCATGATAGTCATGGGGAATTTCTTCTCGCGGTAGGCTTTGACCAACATTTCTTCGCAGGCGATCTTATTCTGCGAATATTTCCAGTAAGGGTTATCCAAAATCGTTGATTCGGTCACCGGCAGCGAGGAAGGCGGGGTTTGATAAGCCGAAGCCGAGCTGATGAACACATACTGATCCGTGTGCCCGGTGAACAGGTCCAGGTCTAACTGAATGTGTTCAGGGGTAAAGGCAACCCAGTCAACCACTGCGTCAAAGTGCATATTGCCAATCGCCTCACGCGCCGAGGCGATGTCACGGATGTCACCTGTCAAGATGTGCGCCTCTTTAGGCGCGGGGCGAGAGCTGGTCTTGCCACGATTGAGCAGGTAAAGCTCATCTCCACGATCCACAATACCCTGCGAACAAGCCGAGCTGATAATGCCAGTACCGCCAATGAATAGAATTTTCATAATTGATTCTCCTTGTATGAGATAATTGTAGCCGAATTGCTGACTTTAAGCAGGCTGCGTTCAGGCGAATTCTCTACCACCGGCATTCCAGGTGAATATCCTCTGGCTCTAAAGCAAATAACGCCGCATCATGGTGTTGGCTGATAACGCATCCCTGTTGGAAGTAAAACTGAATGGTATGCTCGGAGGGCGTGGCGGAGATATATATACCGCTTGCGCCGCGCCGCCGAGCTGTTTCTTTTGCCAGCGCAAACAGCTGCTTGCCCAAACCCCTGCCCCTGTATCCGCTGCTGACGTGCAGAAATTTCAGTTGGAGCAAGTCGCGTTGCTCGCCAATCCACTCATTTTCCAAGATGGCTACGCCAACCAGAGCGTTCTCACCAAACAAACCATAAAACCAGCCGCCATGCTGAAAGCATTCCACCAAAAGCGGCGTGTATTTCTCCTCTTCGCCTGGGGGCCAGCCTTGCATGTGATAGACCTCAGGCAGAAGGGTCAGCTTGCCTTCTACCCAATGGTAGACGTTGGTAATTTCCTCGCTGCGGTCAATCTTCCAAATTTCTGGAATTTCTTCTTGCTTTAACGCTCTGCCAATCATGCTTATGCTCCTGATAGAAATACAGGGAGGTGGTTGTAACCGCGCAGATGCTCTCAACCGTCATAATTCCCTTACAATGCAGCTATAATAAAGAAAACGATCTGGGAGGGTATTTTCCATGCAGATATTCATGGTCATTGCGCTGATTATTGCCATTCTTGCGGTTCTTTTTGCGCTGCAAAACCTGACCACTGTCACCATCACTTTCTTCCTTTGGAGCATTCAATCTTCTCTGGCGTTGGTCTTACTCGTTGCGGTAACGGTGGGGGTCATTTTCAGCATCCTCACCTCCTTACCTGGGGTGGTTCGCAACCAGTGGACTACATCCAGCCAGAAAAAGAAATTAACCACCATCGAAGAAGAAAGAAATACGTACCAAAAGAGAGCAGAGGAAGCTGAAAAGGACGTAAAAGTTTTAGAAGAACAGCTCGCCAGCCTGTCCGCTGCGCTTGATAAAAGCCAGCCAGGGGATATGTATACCGACTTATAATTACGCGCCTAAAACAACCCTGGTTGAAATAGTTCTGCCTTCTTGAAAGAAGAATGCTCATCTAGCCAGGCTTTTAAGCGCATAGGCGGCTCAGGGAACGGATACGGGAAACTCATTCCACCCTTTTGCAGCAGCATTCGGTTACCTTGCGGCATAGCGGCATGATCCAACACAAAGAGGGGCGTCCAATTGGCGCGCAAGGTTTCTGTCGCCCCTGCCCACGTTCCGCCTTTTTCTGCGTCACTGGCAACCACAATGGCATAATCCGCCAGGGTATAGATCAGGCGGTTTCTCCCCATCGCCGCGCCCACTGAAAACGGCGCATTGGGCGAATAAGGTGTCACCAGGCACAAATCCGCCCTGCTTAAAGCCGCGCGATAGGCAGGATCACGAATTGCCTTCTCCAGGCTATCCGCCAAAACGCCCACCGCCGCGCCGCCCGCCCGCAAAGACGCATTCATGCTGATCGAATCCACCCCTTTTGCCCCGCCCGAATACAACACCAGCCCTGATGAGCCGCAGGCATTCCCGACCATTTCCGCGCAGGTCTGCCCAACTTCATCCAGATGGCGCGAGCCAACGATTGCAATGCCTGGCTGCCCCAGCAAGCTCTTTTCCCCAGAGTAAAACAAAACCGTTGGCGCAGAATCCTTAAGACGTTCACGATAGCGCGCCGGGTAATCCTTATCGGATCGCGTCATCACAAAAATTCCTACCGATGACAGGCGTTCCAATTCTATTGCCAACGATCCACTGCGCAGCAAGAGTTGGACAATGCGCCGAGCTTCCTCTTCCGTAAGCTCTAACTTTTTTTGAAGGTCTTCCTCGTCTAGCCCGAGTAAATCTTCCGGGCGCAATTCGGCTGCCTGCATTTTACGCGCCAGCGGATTCCATTCTTTCAAGGTGAGCGGCGCAGCGCCAAAATTTGCAGAAAGCCCTAAACGCGAACAGAGCAATAAAGTTACCTGTGCGTCTGCTGTAAGAATATTCATGCGCCTCCATTCGCGCCATAAGCCTGCGCCAAAGCAAACGGGTAAACCAATCCACTGCCGTTCTGTCGAAGTAAATACCCTGCCATCGTTAAAGTCCACCCCGAATCAATAATATCATCCACCAAAAGCGCCGGGCTATCAGGCATTTTTCCCTCAATCCCTAAAGAATTGACCGCATTCCGCGATTGCATGGCGCTATTGTACATCGTCTTCTGTTCAGGCGCCTCGATCGTCCGCCGCAGGGCTGGGATAAAGGGAAGCCCCAATTTTGCAGCCAATTGAGAAGCAAAGTCAGCCACGAGCGTAGGGCGGCGATGAGAAGGAATCGCTGTCACCCAGGTGGGGAATGGATCAGGCTTCCACAAATCTTGAATCAGGCGCGCTGATGCCTCGACCATCTCCGCCGGAAAATACCCTTGCTCATATTTGCCCGTCTTCACCCATTTTCCCCAGCCAACATCCCCATAATAACACAGCGCGCGCCCAGGCGCGTTTTGATAATCGCGTGGGATCATTTTTCTCTGTTCCGTAAATAACCCTGCAGGGAAGAATTTATGCGGCGTAATAATCACCTGCGCGCCTTTTAAGAAGGTTTCCGCCTCAATCACCAATTCAGGCGCAACCTGCGCGGAGAATCCTTTGCCCTGGCAGTTCGCGCAGCGTTTACACGCATGCGGAGAGGAGTCATCCAAGGCTTTTTGCAGAAATTCCATCAAGCAGCCCGGATAGGTCACATAGGATTGCATCTGCGCTAATTCCTTGCGGCGCAATTCCAAAATACGATTCGTTCGCTCGATTTCTGGCTTCCAAGGGTTCGGCGTGCGGAAATATTCCACTTTATTGCTTTCCAATTGCCCCACCGCCCCATCCAATTCCAAAAGGCGCAGTGCCTTTTCAGCCATCGTCTTTCGGGTGTTGACTTCGGCAAGGATCGCGCCCAAAGAGAGGCTTTCGTGCTTTTCAAGGAGTTGAAGAATATCCTGAAAGATCTGCATAGATGGGAAGGCAGAGTCGATAAAATAATTCTGGATTTCATCATCCTCTGCGCCATTTAATAAAATGCCGTAGGAGCGGTCTACCCCACGCCCCGCGCGACCGACCTGCTGGTAATACGCCACCACCGAGCCAGGACGCTGATAATGAATGACAAAGCCAATATCCGGCTTATCAAACCCCATCCCCAGCGCCACAGTCGCCACCAAGATTTTGATATCGTTGCGGAGAAATTGATCCTCCAAAGCCTGACGATCTATCAGCCCATCATGCCCGGCATGGTAGGCTTCTGCCGAAAACCCTTTCCGCTTCAACCAATCCGCCACTTTTTCGGTATCCGCCACCGTCAAGCAATAAATAATGCCGCTCGCCTCTTTAAATTTGGGCAAATTCTGCGCCAACCAGGCAAGCCGTTCACTTTGACCAGCCAGCTGGATATTCTGCAACCGCAGTGATTCGCGCGTCAATGGTCCTCGCAGAATGGTCAACCCTGGACCAAGCTGACTCTGAATATCTTCGACAACACGGTTATTGGCGGTTGCGGTTGTGCCTAAAACCGGGATATTTCTGGGCAATGATTGAAGAATACGGACAATCCGCCGGTAATCAGGGCGAAAATCATGCCCCCAATCGGAAATACAATGCGCCTCATCTACCACAAACAAGCCAATATGCCCCGACAAGCGCGGAAGGACATGCTTTAGGAAGTGTTGGTTATTCAACCGTTCAGGCGAAATCAGCATCAGGTCGCATTCATCCTTTGACAAGGATTCTTCAATGCTCGCCCACTCTTGTTGGTTGGAGCTGTTGATGGTAACGGCCCGAATACCAATCCGCGCAGCCATTTCAATTTGGTTGCGCATCAACGAAAGCAGTGGGCTAATCAGCAAGGTAGGTCCAGCGCCGCCTTCGCGCAAGAGTCTGGTTGCCAGAAAATAAACCAGGCTTTTCCCCCAACCGGTTCGTTGAACGACCAGAGCGCGCTGTTTTTTCACCGCAACGGCTTCAATCGCTTCCCACTGCCCTGCGCGAAACTGCTGATCCGCACCAATCATCTGATGCAAAAGATCCATCGCATGTTGTTGAATCAATTCAACGCCCGGCACAATCCCTCCATTGAAAGTCATTTTGAAGCCGCTACACGGATTGAGACACCATCACAAGCACGGGACACTCGATCTAAGTCCCCCACGACTAATGCCTCTCGCCAAAGTGATTTAGAGCAATCAACGCCACAGAGACAACCGCTACAGAGATGGCAAAGAAGATAGAGCCACTCGGGTCTTTCCATTCCACCACATGCTCCAGAAACTTTACTACCATCACCATAATAATCACGCCACCCAATTTCCCTTCCAGAGCGTGCAGACTGGTTGTTACCATCCACTCAGGTAAAATCAGGTCATGGATGAAAAGCTCATACAGCCCCAGCGTAAAAATCAGCAAGGCAGTGGCGATGAGGAAGCTATCTACCAGCTCAATGAGCGACACAGGGATGTAAGGGTCTTTCCCCGCGCTGGTGATAACCGCCCCAATGACATAGACCGTCTTGATCGCTCCCCAAACATACGCCACAATGGATGCCAAAAATAACGAAAGAACACCCACTAGGCTTAAATACCTGGCTTTCTCTAGAATATTTTTCATACCCCACTCCCTCTCTAATTTCAATAAATTATACAGAATAATTCCTCGTTTTCCCAAAGGTTGCATGAGTGTGTAGGGTTTCTTGCGCGTCTTCCTATAAAAAATCCGCCGTAGGTTTTCCCTACGGCGGATCAATGATTCTTCTTACTTCACCTGCCCCTGTTGGCGGATCAATTCCAGCAGGCGCGGGTGATTTTGATACACGCCCCAATATTTTGGCGGCAGAAGCACGCCAATCCGGCACATAATTTCATCCGTAAATTCCTGCATCTGCTCATCGCGGCGCGAGCGGTCAATGGCAGGCAGATGAAAGACCGGACCAAAGCGCAGCGTCACTTGCGGGCGGCGCAGCGTGAGAACGCGCTTGAAATAGTCTTCTGTGCCAGCAATCCCCACCGGCACAATCGGCACTCCTGTTTTAGAACCAAGCAGCACCGCGCCCGGCTTGCCCACCTGCAATTGACCGTTGGTGCTGCGCGTTCCCTCGGGAGCAATCCCCATCGCTACCCCTGATCGGATCACTTCAATCGCCTTGCGGAACGCCGAAAAATCCGCTGTATCGCGATCCAACCAGACCACGCCGCCGATTTTTAAAATATCGCTAAAAATGGGATACTTTAGATATTTATCCGCCACTAACGCCGTAAGATCTTTGCGCGCCGGGTTGATAAACAAATACATCGTATCCATGCGGCTCATGTGATTGGTGACAACCAAAACCGGCCCGCTCGGCGGCAAATTCTCAGTGCCATGGTATTCAACATGCGCCACAGTGGTCAGCAGCGCGTGCATGATCGAGTACAACGTTTCACGCTTCATGGGGCTTCTTTCCGCTCCGGTTACTGTGCTGGATTCGCGTCCGATTTCGCCATGCGCCCTTTGATCATCTCATAGACGGCAGGCAGCAGGGAAATCAAAATAATTGCAATAATCACCAGGGAGAAATTGTTTTTCACAAAAGAAATGTTGCCAAAGAAGTAGCCAGCGCCCAGGAACAGAGCCGTCCAGGTAATGCCACCGATCAAATTATAGCTCAGGAAATAACCATAGCTCATGTGACCCACCCCCGCTACAAAAGGCGCAAAGGTGCGAATAATGGGAACAAAACGCGCCAGCAAAATGGTTTTCCCGCCATGCTTCTCGAAGAAAGCATGCGTGCGATCCAAATATTCTTTCTTCACCCAGCGCGATTTGCCATTGAAAACTGCCGGTCCCACCTGATGACCGATCCAGTAATTGGCAGTATCCCCTAAAATAGCGGCTGCTGCCAAGAGGACGTATAGCAAGATGGGATTAAGCTGCGCGCCAGGCAACGCCGAGATCGCCCCTGCCGCAAAAAGGAGCGAGTCGCCGGGCAAGAACGGAAAAATCACCACGCCTGTTTCAATAAAAATAACCACAAACAGCGCCAGATAGGTTAATCCGCCAATGCTGTTGATAATAATGGGCAGCTCTTTATCCATGTGCAGGACAAAATTGATAAACCAGTCAATAATCAACTTGATTGTTTCCATGCTACGTTTACTTCTCCACAAAAAGATAATCAGGCAGGGGGTAAGTGAATATCCGCCTGTATGAGGGCATCGCGCCGCAGGGTGCTATTCGTGCTGAATAATAACACCAAAAAAAGAAAGAGGAGCGCGCCCAAGCCAACCGGCGCCATGGTGACTATCCGCTGTAAAAAGCTGCCCGCAGCCGGGTGCACGACTTCAGGCAAAATAAGCATAATATTCAACCCATTCCACAGCCCATGTAACGTGGCGGAGAACAGGTAGGTAAGCGCCAGACGCAGATAACTCCCGTTTTGCCAGGCTAAGGCTAACGCCCAACCAATCATCGCGGTGGTAGTGATATGCAATAATCCCGTGCCTGCGCGACCGATCACCAGGGTCAGCCAACTGCTGTTCGTAATACTGACCAAATTCAACGAGCTTTCGAGCAACGCGAACATGCCGCCACACATCGCCCCCAGCACAAACCCTTGCGCGGCGGAAAGGCGTTTGCCGATCAAGAGCCACAAGGCGAACGGTTTCAGGAGTTCCTCGATAAGCGGAGCCACCCCTGAAAGCGCGGCGAACAAGGCAAATAGCGTCAGCGGATGTGAGAGGTAAGGCTGCAATGCTTCTAACACTGCCTGCGAATCACCTCGTAATGATTGCAATTGCACAGAGAAATCCTTTACGGCTTGCGCCCAGGATGGGTTGAGCATCACCACAAGCACCACTACGACCAACGCAACGCCAAACACTATCACTTCGACAACCATCGCCAATGGCACGGTGAGGTACAACGAGGTTGCCAATACCCCCCATTGACGCTGCGGACTGCCGACTGCCAATGAATGCCGCGCCATCTCAATCACCCATCCAATCGGAATGATCACCACCAGCAGGGTAATGGGCGGCAGGATCAGCCATTGCAGGCTGCTGTACACCACAAAATTTCCAACTGCCAGCAGTAGTGGCCAAACCACCAGCATCAGCAGCCAGGAGAGGCGATAGCCTGCCTGCCCAGAAGGGAGAAGGGGCAAACTGCGCCCCATCACGCGCATCAAGGCAAAACCAGCGGAAAGCAGGGTAATCAAACCCACCCAGGCAAGAACCCATGCCAACGTCAGCATTTGGGTACCTTGCGAGACGCTTTGAGTACGCGAAAAAACTTGTGCTATCCCTAGAATAGCAAACAGGCCAGCCCCAAGAAAACTTAGGGCTAACCCGATGATGCTAAAAATCAGCTGCACAAGGGAGAAAGTATCCTTTTGCGCCGAAGAAACCTGCATTACTTCTCCTGAATCGTCACCGAGATGATCTTGCTGCCTGGAGGCGCGCTCGGGTCTTGTTGCGTATCGCGCAGTTCTAACTTATTCACCGCTTCTGCACCTGAAATCAACTGACCAAAGATGGTGAACTTGCCGTCCAGGTTATGCGCCGGACCGAGGGTGATGAAGAACTGGCTGCCATTTGAGCCTGGTCCCGCATTTGCCATGCCGACCCACCCGGCTTTATCAAAGGTGAGATCGCTGATTTCATCCCCAAAGGTATAGCCCGGTCCACCGTACCCGCTGCCGCTGGGATCGCCGCCCTGAGCAACAAACCCTTGAATCACGCGGTGGAAGGTGGTGTTATCAAACCAGCCATTGCGCGCCAGGAAGACAAAGCTATTCACCGCCATCGGGGCTTTATCCGCCAGCAGTTGAATTTGAATATCGCCCTTATCGGTCTTGATGGTAGCCACATACTGCTTTTTCACATCAATGGACATCGGCGGGCAGTAAGTGTATTCGTGCTTTTCCAACTGGAACAAGCCGAGCAGGGATTCAAAGCTCGTCAAATCCTTGGGACCACTGTAGACAACGTTGTTAATCATCACGTAGGGCGTGCCTTGAATCTGCGCGTCCTCAGCGTTTTTCTGCGCAGCGGTTAATTTGTCGGCGATTTCCTTGCTTGCCTTGTCCTGCTGGAACTTGGCAACGTCCAACCCCAGGGATTTCGCCTGGTCATCTAAATACGTAGCGAATTGATCCGCTGTAAACGCCACCCACTCGCTTTGTTTGCTAAAGAGCATTTCATCATATTCAAAGAACTTATTTTGCTTGCCAGCAGCTTCGGCCGCCTGAGCAGCCTGCATGGAAAGCTGGTGGTTCGGCAGGGGGAAATGACGAAAAACGATATGCACATCGTCAGGATGTTTTGCGTAAAGTTGCGTCAACACGGACGCAAGCTGGGCGCAGTAGGGTCACATATAATCGGAATATTCGAGGACGTTCAGGGTTGCCCCATCTTTTCCTCTCGTCCAGTCCCCAGGCATCGAAGCCGGGAACTTGGTCAGCGTAGCCGGGTCTGGGGTAGAAATAACGCTCCCCACCACCTTACATTCCATCTTCTTCGCCGAAGGGTCTTCCGTAGGCAAGCCAGTGGATACACCCTTCCCGTCGTTTACGGGTTTGGTCGCCTGGCTGCAAGCAGCCAGCATCAACGCCGCGACAATTAAAATCATCCATCCTTTACGCATGTTCTCTATTGCCTCCTTAAATAAAGTGGTTTATTCTTGACTTACAACGATCCCAAATGAAGTCGCTGAAGCAGTTCTCGCCGAATATCTGATTGTACCGCATCAAAAGGCTGATCCGCATCAATTCGTACCCATCGCTGCGGAGATTCCTGAATGAGGGTTTTATATCCGGCATATACGCGCTGATGAAACGCCAGGTTATACGCATCCATGCGATTCCACTCTTTGGAATCAATCTTACGTTGCAGTCCCTTTTTGACGTCAATATCGAGAAAGAACGTCAGATCGGGCCACAAATTGCTGGTGGTAAAGCGCAGCAGGTAGCGCAGGGCGTCCAAATCCATACCATGCCCATAGCCCTGATATGCCAGGGTCGAATCGGCATAGCGATCACATAACACCACTTTGTTTTGCGCCAGGTTGGGGCGAATACATTCCTCCACTACCTGCGCGCGCGCCGCCAGGAAGAGCAAAATCTCGGTACGCGGCTGCATGGCGGTATTCTCCATGCCATTCAGAATGGCGCGGATCTGATTGCCAATCTCCGTGCCGCCTGGTTCGCGGGTGAGGATCAATTCCACGTGCATTTCGCGCAGAAATTCGGCAGCCTGGCGCATCTGAGACGTTTTCCCGCCGCCTTCTGGTCCTTCAAAGGTAATAAACATGGCTATGCCCTATTCACGATAAATGCGCACGCGGCGGTTCGGCTCTTTGCCATAAGAATGCGAAACCAGGTGCGCCTGACGCGCCATTTCATGCTGCATTCGCCGGATCGGCGCAGCCGCCGGGTCGAGGTCTACAAAGCGTTCGCCATTTAACACCGATTGGATCGCCATTTGCGTCTGAGAGGTGTAGTCATCCCAATGATCGGGGTTGGCAGTGCTGATGGAGAGATTGAAAATATCCGCCAGCAACTGCTCAATCTGATTATTGGTGTTGGCGCGCAGCACATAAATGGGCAAGCCGCGCTGTTCCGCCTCTAAGATCGTCTGCTGACGCCCGCGATAATACGCTCGCAGCGTCACCAGTGCGTCCGCTTCCATCAGGTCTTTGACCACAATGGCAGGGACGCTCATACGCTTGGCGCTTTGCATCAGGCGATTGCGCGCCACGCCGTAAGGATAAATGCGCACGGGCTGCATGGATTGCATCTGCTGAGAGCGGACGACATCATCCGGCTCAATGCCTGCTTCCACCACTTCTTCTTCCAGTGGGAAAAATTCTGGCGGTTCGGCAGGCACCTGGCGCATCGTGCCACCAGTATGCGCAAAATCAGTTCGCGGGGAAGCCATATCGCCCCCACGTGCATTCACCGGACCGTTTGCGCCCTGTCCCAACCGGCGATACCCGCTTTGAGATTGCGACTGAACGCCATTATTGGGGCGGGAAGCGACTGACACAGGCGGCTTCTCCACGTGCAGATTGCCATCCACATCCCGATAGCGAATTTCTGGCGGCAGGGGATTGCCACGCACCAGCGCATCCACCGCCGCGGAAACATCCGCCTGAATTGCCACGCGGTCGCGGTCCTGCATTTCAATCAGCACATCAAAGGTGGGGGGTGCACGGCGTTCCAGGACCGTCTTTTGCGTCCCGCGCCGGCGCGCTTCTTCATCGGATAAAGTAACGGCTTCAATGCCGCCTATCAGGTCAGATAAAGTGGGATTGAGCAGCAAATTCTCCAGGCTGCGCCCATGCGCTGTACCGATTAACTGCACGCCGCGCTCGGCAATGGTACGCGCTGCCATCGCCTCTAATTCGCGCCCAATTTCATCAATGACAATCACCTGCGGGTTATGGTTTTCCACCGCCTCAATCATCACCTCATGCTGCAAAGAAGGCGTAGCCACCTGCATGCGGCGCGCGCGCCCTACCGCCGGATGCGGCACGTCGCCATCTCCGCCGATTTCGTTCGAGGTATCTACAATTACTACGCGGTTATGTTCCGAGATAATCCGGGCAGCCTCGCGCAGCATGGTGGTTTTGCCGATGCCAGGTCGCCCTAAAATCAGCAGACTCTTGCCGGATTCCACCAGGTCTTGAATAATATCCACCGTGCCATATACCGCCCGCCCTACGCGCGCCGTCAGCCCCACAATCGCGCCACGCCGGTTGCGGATACCGGAGATGCGGTGCAGAGTACGCTCTAACCCGGCGCGGTTATCGGCGTCAAAGCTGCCAATCCGCGTCACCACAAAGTCAATCTCGGCGCGCTCCACTTCGTCTTCGCGGAGTTCTTTCTCTCCCTCCGTAAAACGCACCATGGGGCGGCGACCCAAATCCATCACAATTTCAATTAAGTTTTCTGGATGACCTGCCTGACGGACTGCTGCGGCAATCTCAGGCGGAAGAACATCAATCAGCGCTTCTAAGTCGTCTGTTATTCGTCGTTGTGTCATACTTTGTTTTAAAAACCTTCTTACAACAAGGTTGGATGCCCTATTGTACCCGCTAAACTCCGGTTGCGTTGCCAACATCACACACCGGATTGCTCAGATTTGTCCTCTTTTGGAAAAACTGCTTTGTCCCCTTTTTTGAGGAGCTATGATCGTTTTTCAGCGAAGAGTTCAGAATGGGCAGCGGCATTTTGGAGCAAGGGGGCGGTGGGTTCTGCCCGGTAGCTGTCTATCGCCAGGTGACGCGCCAATACGGTATTTGTCACCTGCCTTACCACCAAATGCTTGACCATTAACGCCTGACGAGGACCAACCTGACACTCCAGATCGCGCACAATGGTTTCTAACCATGCCTGGTAGGAACGAATGGCAATGTATACCGGGCGGTTCGGTCGGGGCGACTCTTGCCCTAACAGTGCGGCGATCACCTGACTGACATTCTCAATGGCAGGGTGTATCAGCGGATGATAATAAATTCCTTGAGGCCCATAAATCCCCTCCACATACGCCAGAACTTCGTGATCTTGAATATAAACCCAGCCCCGCAGCCTGCGCGCCGAAAGCGGTTCAGCGGATTGCACCAGCGGAGGCACGAGCGATTGATACAGGTTGCGGATGGCGTTTTCGTCCAGACTGGTGGCGGCGCGCCATTCCCCTGCCACTGCTTGCGCGGACTGAATATGTTGACGAAACTGCCAGACGCGCTGCCAGGCATAAATAGAAAACCCGGTGCGGCGCATCTCTTCTAAGGCGCAGCAGCCCTCTTCAATTTCAGCCAACAGGTGAAACGCTCCCCATACCCCTGCCTGCGCCGCCATATATTCCAGCAGCCCTGGCAAACATGAATTATCCAGGGCATCCGCTGGCATCAAGAACGTAATCCGCGCAGAGCGATGTCCAATGCGATGTTGCATTTGCCCAATCAATGGCAAATTTTCTTTGCCGGAGGAACAAATGGCAGTATGCACTTCTATCGAAGGGCGCAGGCGGGTCAGTAAAGCCAATGGGCTAATCAGACCGCCGCGCGTTAATGCCTGGGCAATATCTGTCCGTAAAATCTGCCTTCGATAGCGGTAGAAGGTGAGCAGGTCATACCAGGCGAACGGTCGAACGTTGATAAGTTGACCTCCAAAGTCTAAAATGGAACGTCCCCATCCCATGAAACGTTCCGCCATTCAGGTCATTTCTTCTTACCGATTCTACCACGAGGTAGCGCCAGAAACAATCAAGATCAACAATCTCCACACGCCAAAAGGATTAAGAACCTGTTAAGGATTGGGTTTGTTGTTCTGCTAACTGCGCATAGATGTCTTCTGCGTAGTAGCGCACTGCGTGCGCCCAATGTCACTTCTCTCAATACACGAATAGACGCACGCAGTGCGCTGCTACGCCAATAGAGATTCCCAACTATTTTTGAAACAGTTATAATGAAACAAAGGGAAAATCATCATGTTGCCAGAAAATGAAAACTTAAGCGAAGCCATTCAAGACTATTTAAAAGCCATCTATGAAATTTCGCCAGATGGAGACCCAACC
The DNA here is from genome assembly GCA_038206515.1 of Anaerolineales bacterium. Lineage (GTDB taxonomy): Bacteria > Chloroflexota > Anaerolineae > Anaerolineales > Anaerolineaceae > DSYU01. The sequence continues at coordinate 70,808 of JBBRAT010000013.1, forward strand.
TCCACCAACGACATTGCTGACCGGCTCAACGTTGCCCCCGCCTCGGTGACAGGGATGTTAAAGCGCTTGTCTACCATGACGCCGCCGCTGGTCGCTTACCAGAAGCATCACGGCGTGCAGCTTACCCCGCACGGGCGGCAGGTATCCTTACAGGTCTTGCGCCAGCACCGCCTGATCGAATCTTTTTTGGTGGGCATATTAGGATATGCGTGGGATGAAGTTCACGAAGAGGCGGAGCGCCTGGAACACGTGGTTTCCCCGCGCTTTAGCGAAGGGCTGGCAAAATTATTGGGCGATCCTGAATTTGACCCGCATGGCGACCCTATCCCTGACCGCGACCTGCAAGTACCGCCGATGGTGACAATCCCGTTGAATAAAGTATCCGCCAACAAACAGGTGCGCGTGCGGCGCGTCTCGATGGGCGATGCGCCCCTATTGCGCTACCTGGGCGAGATGGGCGTCCACCCGGGCGCGGAAGTAACCGTGCTTGCCCAAATCCCCTTTGACCAAACCACCCATATCCTGATCGGCGCAGATCCGCAGGAACGCGCGTTAGGCATCGAAATCGCCCGCCGCGTGCAGGTGGAACTGTTGTAAGCATAAAAAAAGAAGGTGTGTTTTTGCAAAAATCACAAAAAACACACCTTCTTTTTTATTCAAAAAAACTTAAATCCAGCCGCGCAGTTGCATGGCTTTCACCACGCGGTCAATGGCGACCATATACGCCGCATCGCGCATGGTGACGCCTTCTTTTAAGCTCATATCCAGCACCGCGTGGAACGCAATGGTAATGCGAGTGTCCAGGCGATCTAACACTTCGGGATGCGTCCAGTAGAAGTTCATGTCGTTTTGCACGCTCTCAAAGTACGACACGATCACCCCGCCGGAGTTGCACAGGAAATCTGGGATCAGCAAAATGCCGCGCTTCTTGATTTCTTCATCCGCTTCTGGGGTGGTGGGACCATTCGCGCCTTCAGCGATCAAGCGCACCCGTTTAGAAATTTGCCCCACGTTTTCCGCGTTGATCTGACCTTCCAACGCCGCCGGGATGAGGACATCCACGTCTTTGGTGATCCACGCGCCGCCGTCTTCGATCACATAGCCCGCTTCGCGCGCCTTGGCTTTATCAATCGAGCCGTATTGATCGGTCAGGGTCATCAGGAAGCGCGGGTCAATACCGCCCTCTTTGCTGATAGTATAGGATTTTCGGTCTTCGCGATCCCAGAAGGAAACGCAAGCCACTGTCCCCTTCAAAATTTCAATGAATCCAATAGAAGCATATTGCGCCACATTGCCAAAGCCTTGAATAGCGACCACCGATTGGGTGGGGTCCATCCCAAGGTGCTTCATGGCTTCGCGGACGGTGTAAATCACGCCAAAACCTGTGGCTTCGGTGCGCCCTAATGAGCCGCCGCTGCCCAAAGGCTTGCCAGTGATCACGCCGGGGGTGTAGTTGCCGGTCTTTTTGGAATATTCATCCATCATCCAGCCCATCATCTGCGGGGTAGTTCCAACATCCGGGGCGGGGACATCCTGGCGCGGACCGATATTTTTCCAAATCTGGTCAATATACCCGCGTACCAGGCGTTCTTTTTCTGTGACCGAAAGGGTTGCCGGGTCAATGATGACGCCGCCCTTACCGCCGCCCAGGGGAATATCGGCGACCGCGCATTTCCAGGTCATCCACATTGCCAGGGCGCGCACCGTGTCAATCGTTTCCGCAGGGTGGAAGCGAATGCCGCCCTTATTGGGTCCGCGCGCATCGTTGTGCTGTACGCGGAAGCCTTCAAAGACGCGCAACGTGCCATCATCCATGCGTACCGGTATGCGGAAATGATATTCCCGCATGGGCCAGCGTAAGAACTCCGCCACCTGAGGATCCAGGTTCAGCAGTTCCGCTACGTGATTAAATTGCCGCTGGGCCATTTCAAAAGCATTGGTTGAAGAGGCCATTCAAACTCCTATCTGTGTTGCAAAATTGAGTACAGTTGATTTCGGCTGGCTCCCATTCGCCAAAACAGTACCAGCCTGACGGCAGAAGCTTGTTCTTCCGCCATCTCAAAAGCCTGCCAACCCCCGCGCTGACCGGCTTTCAAGAAGGAAGAAGTGCCCCTCCAGCCTTTTTTCTCTGTAAAAAACATAAGCGGACACCTCGGGAGGTGTCCGCTTATCAAAGCGTTGTAAGAAGTGCTTGTTGTACAGCAAGTCGGTTATTCACAGGGTTTCAAACCGTCCGTACAAAAGGATTTTGATCTCTGCCCTTAAGCGTAGCAAGTTTCACGCAAAACGTCAAGAGAAGATGGGCGTGAGAAAACATGACACCTTTCCTCTCTTTGTCTGACAAAGCTATTCTGCCCCTCTTGCGCGCGCCTCCGCCAGCTGACGGTCTAATTCAGCATGCAACACCTGCGGATTCGCCTGCCCCTTGGCGGCACGCATCACCTGACCAAAGAACCAGTTTGCCAACGTCTCTTTGCCTGCCAGGTAATTCTTTAACGCTTGCACATTTGCCGCCAACACGCCGCGCACCAGCCCGGCGATCAGATCAGAATCAGATACCTGCTGCAAGCCGCGCTCGCGGATGATGTTCCCTGCCGTTTTGCCGGTGGAAAGCATTTCTCCCAAGACGGCTTTGGCAGTGGGCTGATTAATCTCACCCTGCGCTGCTTGCACCAGTTCCGCAAACGAGGCGGGCGTAATGGGCAGCTGCTCAATGGACTTGCCAGACTGGTTCAACCAGCCAAACAGTTCCCCCGTCATCCAGTTTGCAATCACGCGCGGAGAAATTCCATCTGCCTCAGCAACTGCTGCTTCAGCAACCGCTTTCTCAAAGAAATCCGCCTGGGCATAATCGGATGCTAACGCCTCTGCATCCGCACGATTCAACCCATACTGTTGTTCCAGGCGCAGCGTTTTGGCGCGCGGCAGTTCGGGCAAGCTAACACGCACGCGCTCTACCCATTCCGGCTCGATCACTAACGGAGGCAAATCGGGGTCTGGGAAGTAGCGGTAATCGTGGGCTTCTTCTTTGCTGCGCTGTGAATACGTCTCGCCGCGCGTATCGTCCCAGCCCAACGTTTCCTGCACTACCTTGCCGCCCGCTTCTAATGTGGCGATCTGCTGTTCCACCTGATACGCAGACGAGCGTTCCAAGGCGCGGAAGCTATTGAGATTCTTAATCTCCACGCGCGTCCCCAGCACCTCAGACCCCATCGGGCGCACTGAAACATTCGCCTCAAAGCGGATCACGCCCTTTTCCATATCGCCAGAGTTCACCCGCAGGCTGCGGACAATGGCACGCAGCGCCTGAGCGTAGGCTTTAGCTTCTTCCAGGGTGCGCATATCCGGTTCGGAGACAATTTCCAGCAGCGGCACGCCCGCGCGATTGAGGTCTACCAGCGAATAGCTGACCCCGTCTTTGGTGATATGGGTCAGTTTGCCCGCGTCCTCTTCCAAATGCACGCGGCGGATGCGAATGACTCGCTCCCCCTGCGATGTGCGAATGACCAGCCGTCCATGCTCTGCCAGCGGATATTCAAACTGCGAAATTTGATACCCTTTGGGCAAATCAGGGTAGAAATAATTCTTACGCGCAAAAATGCTGGTAGGCGCAATTTCACATTCCAGCGCCAGCGCCACCCGCATCCCAAATTCCACTGCCTGCGCATTGATCACCGGCAGCACCCCAGGCATTCCCGCGCAAACTGGGCAGATGGCTTCATTGGGTCCCGCGCTAACGCTATCCACCACCGCGCAGTCGCAGAACATTTTCGAGCGGGTCGCTAATTCTGCGTGTACTTCTAGACCAATGACGGTTTCATAGTTCATAAGGGTTCCGCCCAGGTTAGACTGCAAAACGAATATTGAGAATATCGCCATCTTTGACGATATATTCTTTGCCTTCCAGGCGCAGTTTACCGCGCGATTTTGCTTCGGTCATCGTTCCCAAAGCCATCAGGTCATCGTAAGCGATCACCTCCGCGCGAATAAAGCCTTTTTGCAAGTCCGAATGAATGACACCCGCCGCTTCGGGGGCAGTCGCGCCGCGCCGCACCGTCCAAGCGCGGCATTCATCCGCCCCCGCCGTGAAGAAGGATTCCTGCCCAAGCAAATTATACGAAAGGCGGATCATGCGGTTCAGGCTGGGTTCTTCAATGTGATATTCTTCTAGGAACATTTGCATCTCTTCGGGCGGAAGCTGCGAAATTTCCATCTCCAGCTTGCCTTGCAGCGGCACAATTTGACTCTGGCGATGCGTATAAGGGATTTCCGGCGCAGTCTGCCCTTCGGAAAGGTTCAGCACAATGAGTATCGGCTTGCGGCTCAGGAATCCAAACCCTGCCAGCAGACGATCTTCTTCCACCGAAATATCCACATCCCGCAGCGGCGTCTCTGCATTGAGGAATTCATGCAGGCGCTCAAAGAGGACAAATTCGCGTTCGATGAGGGTTTTATCGCGCCCAGCCCCACCCTTACGGCGTTCATCCGCCAGGCGTTCCAGCTTGCGCTCTATGGCGATCAAGTCGTTGAGGATAAACTCGCTGTCCATCGTTCCCACATCGCGGCTCGGGTCAATGGTGTCGTTAGGATGAGCAACGGCGTCATCTTCAAACACGCGCACCACGTGAATAAAGCCGTCCATCTGCGTCAACTGGTTGAGCAGCGTGCCAGAGATGCCGCTTGTGCCCGCCGATCCATCTAACCCGGCAATATCCGCATACGTCACCTTGGCATAGGTGGTCTTTTTGGGCTTAAACATTTCTGAAAGCTGCCCAACACGAGGATCAGGCACATCCACAACAGCGGTATGGACTTCAATTTTGCCCGTGCCGCCGCCGGTGGGCTGGGTGGCGCGGGTAAGTGCGTTAAATAAGGTGGTTTTACCAGATTGGGGCAGACCAATGATTCCAAGACGCATAAGATTGACTCAATTCCCTTGACCCTTTTTAAAATGTCCGATATACTTATAGCCATGCCGAAGTGGCGGAACTGGCAGACGCGCACGATTCAAAATTGTGTTCCGTGAGGAGTGAGGGTTCGATTCCCTCCTTCGGCACCTCTGAAATTTCTTCCCTTTCTCTAAATTTCCTGCTGAATGGCAGGAAATTTTTGTTTCTCGCTCCTCTTGCAAAGTGATTGCAAGGCTCTTGCACTCGGGCGAAAGAAACTGGCTGAAATTCGTTCGTAATTTTATCACAGGATCAGTCAAATTCCCTTTATAATTGAACAGAGAAGCTACTCGAGAAGGCAATCTCCAGGCAACCTTCATCCCCTTTTCGAGACAACCTACCAAGCACTCCAGGGAAGAAAGGAAACGGATATGCCCTCCTTAGATGACATCCTGGCTATAATTTTAGGCGGTGGTCGTGGCAGCCGCCTATACCCGCTCACCAAACTGCGCTCAAAACCAGCCGTCCCCATGGCTGGCAAATATCGGCTGATTGATATTCCCATTAGCAATTGTATTAACGCAGGGGTGTATCGCATTGCCGTATTGACCCAATTTAATTCCGTCTCACTGCACCGGCACATCGCCCGCGCTTATCAATTTGACGTCTTCCACACCGGTTGGGTGCAGATTTGGGCGGCCGAGCAAACCATGTCTAGCATGGATTGGTATCAGGGGACGGCGGACGCAGTACGCAAGCAGTTGTTTGAAATTAAATCCTCGCGCTCCCCCTATACCCTCATCCTTTCCGGCGACCATCTTTATCGCATGGACTACGCCGAAATGGCGCGTTTCCACTTTGACAATAACGCCGATATTACAGTCGCCATGCAGCCCGTCCCCGCTGAAGAAGCGCCCCGCCTGGGCCTTTTAAAGCGAGATGAAGACTGCCGCGTCATTCGCTTTGCGGAAAAGCCCAAAGATGCCCCCACCCTGCAAGAAATGATCACCCGGGATGACCCAGAAAAACCCTATCTTGGTTCAATGGGCATTTACATGTTCAAGACCGATATTCTGGTAGACCTGTTGGAAAGCAAGAGCTTTGACGATTTCGGCGGTCAGGTGATTCCATACGCCATTACCCATAATTACAACGTCTTTGGCTACGATTTTGAAGGCTTCTGGGCGGATATTGGAACGATCCGAGCTTTTTATGAAGCCAACCTTATGTTGACCAAAAAGGATTCTCCCTTCAATTTCAATGATCCCAAGCACCCCATCTACAGCCATTCGCGCTTCCTGCCCGGCTCCATTGTGGAAAACAGCCTGCTTGAAAATGTGCTGTTGGCAGAAGGCTGCTACATTGAAAATTCCGAAATCCGTCACTCGGTAGTCGGCTTGCGCAGTCAGGTTCACAGCGGAGCGCGCATCGTAGATACCGTCCTGATGGGCGCAGATTATTATCAGAGCGATACCGAAGATCGCGCAGGTGTGATTGGCATTGGAGCCAACTGCAACATTGAGGGCGCAATCATTGACAAAAACGCCTGCCTGGGCGAAGGGGTCGTCATTAAACCCTTCCCGCGTGGCACAGAGCTAGAAACAGAAAATTGGGTCGTCCAGGATGGCATTGTAGTCATCCCCAAAAATGCAGTCATCCCGCACAACACGGTAATTGCTCCCGAATAGGGTTTTATTTCTTGGTACAATCAAAGCGGTTTAGACGCGCCTGAACTGGTTTGATTGTATCTTGTCTGATAGGTGATTTATCCTTGGGTATTTTTCTGACGATTCTTCAACTTATTTTTTTAGAGGGGATTCTTTCCATTGATAATGCTGCCGTCTTAGGCGCAATGGTCACGATTTTGCCATCTGACGTGCCTATCCACTGGCCCCGCGCGCTGAAAAAAATAGGGGATGCACTGCATCCCATTTTAGGCAATCAGCGACTGGCTGCCCTGCGAGTAGGCTTATTAGGGGCTTACCTGGGGCGCGGATTGATGCTCTTCCTGGCATCTTTTGTCATTCAAAACCCCTGGCTGCGCGTTTTAGGCGCGCTCTATCTCATTCGCCTGGCTTTCGATAACCTGGGGCTTTCTGAAGAAGGCGAAGAAGATGCCCACATTCACCCGCTGGATAAAAGCGCCTTCTGGCTGGTGGTTGTCACCGTTGAACTGACCGACCTGGTCTTTAGCATTGATAACGTGGTGGCGGCAGTCGCCCTTTCCAAGCAGCTTTGGGTGGTCATGGTGGGGGTCGCCATTGGTATTTTGCTCATGCGCTACGCCGCTGGTCTGTTCAGCTATGTGGTGGAACGCGAACCCATTCTCAACAAGACCGCCTATATTCTTATTCTGGCAATTGGGGCGGAACTTCTCATCGAAGAGTTCACGCCTTTTGCATTTGCAGACTGGATGCGCTTTCTCATCTCAGTCAGTATTATTATCATCTCACTGCTCTATTCCCATTCGCGAGTGTTGCAGTGGTTCCGCCCTGCGCTGGTCTGGCTGGCACAAGGGATGTCTAATTTTAATGAGGTCATTGACTGGGCTTTGGTGCCATTTCTGGCATTGGGGCGGTTAATCTTACCGCTGCTTCCCCAAAAGCAAAACGCCCTGCCGATCCCCTCTTCTCAGGAGGATATTAATCATCATGGACCAAGGTCAAGCGGTTAAAACACACCCCAGTGACCCTGATGTCACCTTTCATTGGCACTCGATGAGCGCAGATGAGGTGTCGCATCAACTGAAAACGCACCGGCAAGAGGGGTTAACTTCGCAGGAAGCGGCGCAACGCATTGCTCAATACGGGCGCAACGAACTAATCGAAAAGCCACGCCCCTCTTTCTTTCAACTGATTCTTCAACAACTGAATAACTTTGTGATTATCTTGTTGATTGTTGCTTCGGTGGTCTCTGCCCTCTTGGGCGATTGGGTAGAAGCTGGCGCGATTCTCTTAATTGTGGCGTTAAACGCTATTTTGGGCGTGGTGCAGGAAAATCGCGCCGAACAAGCTCTGGCATCCCTCAAAAAACTGGCTGCGCCAGAAGCTCAAATCCTACGAGACGGTCACCGTATCGCTGTTCCTGCCGCCGAACTCGTCCCCGGCGACCTGGTATTCCTGGAGGCTGGCAATTTTATCCCCGCAGACCTGCGCCTGACGGAAGCCATCAATCTGCGCGTTGAAGAAGCCGCCCTCACCGGCGAATCGCTGCCAGTGCAGAAAAATGCCAGCGAGGTGTTGGATAAATCCGCCTCGTTGGGGGATCGCAAAAATACGGCATTCATGGGAACGATCGTCTCCTACGGTCGCGGGCAAGGGATTGTGGTGGCAACCGGCATGCACACCCAGCTTGGGTTGATCGCCAACATGCTGCAAAATGTAGAGGAAGAAACCACCCCCCTTCAGCAGCGCCTGGATCAGCTCGGCAAGTCATTGGGTTGGGGCGCGCTCGCAATTTGTGCCCTGGTTTTCGCGGTTGGACTCATGCGCAGCGACCTTTCTTCATGGGCAAGCGCGCAAAAATCCATCGTCAGCACCTTTATGATCGCCGTCAGTCTGGCAATCGCCGCCGTCCCAGAAGGGCTGCCTGCGGTCGTCACCATTAGCCTGGCGTTAGGCATGCGCGAAATGATCCGCCGTCATGCCCTTATCCGCCGCCTGGCATCGGTCGAAACACTGGGGTCTGCCACCGTCATCTGCTCCGATAAAACCGGCACGCTCACCCAAAATGCCATGACCGTCACGCGCTTGTGGACGGATAACGTGTTGTGCGAAATCTCCGGCAGTGGTTACAGCGGCAAAGGTGATTTTCATGTCAACAACGCTAAAATAGACCTGAAAGATTACCCCGGTTTCGGCACAGCGTTATGGGTAGGCGTTTTGAATAACGATGCGCAACTGGAAAAAGCAGAAGGCAATGACCCAACCGCCTTCCGTATCATCGGCGACCCGACCGAAGGCTCTATTTTGGTTGCCGCAGCCAAGGCGGGCGTTGTCCAGGAACAGCTCGAAGATGCTTACCCCCGCGAGCAAGAAATCCCCTTTGATTCCGCCCGCAAGCGCATGGTCACCATCCACGAGATTGAAGACCCCAGCGCGGAAGATATTTCGCCCCTGTATGACGGCAAACATCAGGATTGGTATGCGGTCGCCGTCAAAGGCGCGCCGGATGTCGTTTTGCGCCTGTGTACCCGCTACCAAACCATTGACGACCAGCACGCGCCCATGACCGATGCCATGCGCGATCAAATTCTGGCTGCCAATGACAGCATGACCCATCAGGCGCTGCGTGTATTAGGGTTGGCGTACCGCTTGCTGCCCGCTATGCCAAATGAAATAGCGGCTGAAACGGTGGAGCATGAACTGATTTTCGTGGGACTAATTGGCATGATTGACCCCGCCCGCATCGAAGTGAAACCAGCTCTGGAGAAAGCGCGTCAGGCAGGCATCCGCACCCTAATGATTACCGGTGATTACCCGAACACCGCCCGCGCCATCGCCGAAAGTATCTCCCTCATGCGCCCAGGGCATCAGGTGTTGACCGGCGCGGATTTAAACGACATGGATGATGCTGCACTGGCGCAGCAGGTCAAAAAGACAGACGTCTTTGCGCGCGTTTCGCCAGAACACAAAATGCGCATCGTGGAAGCCTTACGTGCTAACGGTGAAGTGGTTGCCATGACTGGCGATGGCGTGAATGACGCCCCCGCCATCAAGCGCGCGGATATTGGCGTGGCAATGGGCATCACCGGCACCGATGTTGCCAAAGAGACGGCAGATATGGTGCTGACGGATGATAATTACGTCAGTATTGTGGACGCAGTCGAGCAGGGCAGAATTATCTATGCGAATATTCGCAAATTCGTGTTCTTCCTGCTCTCTTCCAATATTGCTGAGATTATGATTATCTTCCTGGCTACCATCAGTGGACTGCCCACCCCCTTGACCGCCATTCAGCTTTTATGGCTCAACCTGTTGACGGACGGCGCGCCCGCCCTTGCCCTCGCCATGGAAAAAGGCGACCCCGATGTCATGTCTCGTCCGCCCCGCCCAACCAAAGAATCCATTGTCAACTCCTCCATGCGGATTGGGATCATCATTCAAACCATTGCCCAAACCTTTGCCACGTTGACCGCCTTTATCATCGGGCTAATGTGGCACCTGGGCGAAGCCATTCCCGATGGAGTCAGTCCACTCTTGTTTATTTTCCAGCAAGATTGGCGAGGGATTGACGTGCAAACTGCCGAGACGATGGCATTTGTCACCCTTTCCTTATGTGAACTTTTCCGCGCGTACACCGTGCGCTCTGAGCGGGCTTCGCTCTTCCGCCTGGGCATTTTCTCCAACCGCACCATGCAATATGCGGTGGGGCTATCTATTCTCTTGATGTTAGCGGTGATTTTTGTCCCCTTCTTGCAGCCCGTATTCAACACTCATTCGATGGTAGGCGCGGAATGGGCAGTGGTATTGGGACTGGCAATCCTTCCGGCAATTTCAGAAGAGATTACGAAATTTTTCCTGCGCATGAATGACCGGCGCAAAGCTCAGGCGATGGATTAGGCAAGCGCCGAACCGATTTAACGCTTCGGCATGCTGGGCTGTGCCATAGCCTTTGTGCGCCGCAAAACCATACCCCGGAAACTGCTCGTCTGCTGCTGTCATCCAGCGGTCGCGAGCAGTTTTCGCTAATATGGAGGCAGCCGCGATGGATAAGCAGCGCGCATCCCCGCGGATCAACGCCATTTGCGGCAGCAAGAGGTCTGGTAACGTTAGCGCGTCAATCAGCAGATAATCCGGCGCGAGGGAAAGATGTTCAACAGCGCGCTGCATCGCCAATCGGGTAGAAGCAATGATACCCAGCGCATCAATCTCATCCTGACTGGCAAAGCCTACCCCCCACGCCGCCGCAGCTGTCTGAATTTTTTCCGCCCAGAGATACCGCTGACGCGCCGTCATTTGCTTAGAATCGCGCACGCCAGCGAGCTGTTGCTCAACTGCAGGGTCAACGGGTAAAATCACCGCCCCTGCGGACACTGGTCCAGCCCATGCCCCGCGCCCGGCTTCATCTATACCGGTCAGCGCGATAAAACCTTTTTTCCAAAGCAGCGTTTCAAAGGAGAGGGAAATTGGTTTCTTTCGATCCGAGAGCGAGTTGCCATCATCCATAACGTCCGCGCCAGGCATTGCGCCGGATGGTAAGCAGGTCAAGGAACATGCGCAAGGAATCCTGCGCCACGCGGATGCGGCTGCCATCATCAAAATACCAGTCAATTGGCACTTCAGAGATTTTATAACCATGCAAACGGGCGATATACAGCACTTCTACGTCAAACGACCAACCGCCCATCGTCTGATACCGAAAAACATCCTCCGCCACGCTCGCCCGAAAGCACTTAAACCCACACTGCGAATCTTGCAGTCCGGGCAGCGCAATCAACCGCACCACGAAATTAAACACCCTGCCCACCAAGTGACGGTAAGCAGGCTCATTATAGCGTTTTGCGCCACGCACTTCACGTGATCCAATCGCCACATCCACCGTTTGCCCCGCTGATAATGGCAAGAAGCGATTCACCTGCTCGATGGGCATAGAAAGGTCGGCGTCACAGATAAAGCGATATTCGCCGCGCGCTTCCAACATTCCGCGCTGCACCGCCAGCCCTTTGCCGCGCCGATCATCGTGGAATACGCGTAAAGCAGCCCAATCCGCCGCCATTTCTTGCGTTAACGCCAAAGTGCGGTCTGTGCTGCCATTTTCGACAACCAAAACCTCAGCCAGATATGGCTGTTGATCTAAAAATTGATGAATTTTTTGGAGGGAAAGAGGGATGCGATGCTCTTCATTATGGGCAGGAATAACGATAGAAAGAAAAGGCTGTACCAAAGAAATGCCTACCCAAAAGAGGAAAAATTAGAAAATCGGAGCGCCTTCCAGGTTATCGCGCCCATCCATTGGGCTGGAAGTGTATAACACTTCTTGCCCGGCAGACCCTTTGGCTTGAATAGGAGCGGACACTTGAAAATCGCCGCCCATCAAGGTCAACCGCTTGCCAATTGCCATCCGTTTTCCAGAGTGGAGAATATCCAGGAAGTCTTCGCGGGTTAATAATACGCGGTCACCCCAGACAGGTCCACGCCGCAAATACATGCGCACCAGCTTAATCTTCCCCTCTGGTGTGTAGCGAACGCCTTCAACAATGCCATCGTATTTAATGTCTGCCATATCCCCATAACAACCGATCACTTCATTCTTTTAGTCGGGGTGGGCGGACTTGAACCGCCGGCCCCTGCGTCCCAAACGCAGTGCGCTGCCAACTGCGCTACACCCCGATTGATCTACGAGTATAATCTGAAAAACAAAGAAACGCAAGGAAAATTGCGCAAAAGCGATTACTTGATGGGGCGCAGAATCACCATCGCCTTTTCTTTGCCCAGAATTTCCAGGTCTGCGCGCTGATAACGGATAGGTAGTTTGTCGAACAAAACCATGATGAATCGAATCATCACGGGATGCCTCTTCAGGCGCAACTCAAGAAAATCCGCGATGCGCGCCGATTCAGTAACAGATTCAGCCAGCGCGTCAAATTCCTCGCCCGCTGCCTCAACATGTACCTTGGGGTTGGCGAGAATATTCTTGAACCAATCCGCCTCTTGCCCGCGCGCGGATGCAGCGTAATAGACCCCATCCACTTTCTCAAATTGAATGGGCGTCGCCCTGGGCAAACCGGATTTCCGTCCCACCGTGGTTAACAGCAGAACAACGCCCCTGGGACCCATGCCGCGCTGTAAGCTTGCCGCCATTTTCCCATTCAGAAATTTCAAGCGATGATAAATGGTTTTTGTGGTCATGCTTCGCACCCTTCACCCGCAATTCAACCCAAATTAACGTCAATTCCACAAGACTCCTCAATTATAAGTCCCAATTCGCGCTGAAATGGTTATAATTGAACCCATGAGCCTCACCCACGAAGAAGTTGACCATATTGCCCAATTGGCGCGTCTGTCCCTTACCCAAGAAGAGCGGGATCGTTACTGCGAACAGCTTTCCGCTATCCTGGATTACGCGGCTCGCTTGCAATCGGTGGATACGCACGCCATTCCGCCAACTTCCACCGTGCTGCTGACGCGCTCGCTGCTCCGCGCAGATGAGGCGCATCATGGCCTTTCCACCGAAGAAGTGTTGAAAAATGCGCCTGCCGCCGAAAATAATCAGTTCCGCGTGCCGCCGGTGATGGAGTAGCGCCATGAATCCTACCGAATCGCTTTCCTTACACAGCATGAGCGTTGCCCTGCAAGCTGGACAGGTTTCGAGCCGCGAATTGACCAGCGAAGCCTTGCAGCAAATGCAGCGCCTGGAACCACAAGTCCACGCCTTCCTGACGACCACTGCCGAGCTTGCCCTCTCTCAAGCGGATCAGGCAGATCAGCAGCTTGCTGATTGGCGCAAAAATAAGACTGCGCCCTGCTCGCCGCTTTTGGGCATTCCAGTCGCCATCAAAGATGTCCTCACCCTGGCGGGAGTACGCTGCACATGCGGATCACGCATTCTGGAAAACTTCGTGCCGCCCTATACCGCCACCTCGGTGCAGCGTCTATTGGACGCTGGCATGATAATCGTTGGCAAAACCAACACGGATGAATTTGCGATGGGGTCTTCTACGGAAAATTCCGCTTACGGTCCCACCAAAAACCCCTGGGATCTCACCCGTGTGCCGGGCGGCACAAGCGGGGGCAGCGCCGCTGCTGTCAGCGCGCGCATGGTTGGCGCAGCAATCGGCACAGATACAGGCGGCAGTGTTCGTCAACCGGCTGCTTTCTGCGGTGTGACAGGACTCAAGCCCACTTATGGGCGCGTGTCGCGTTACGGATTGGTGGCGTATGGCTCATCACTTGATTCCGTGGGCGCGCTAGGACTATCCGCAGAAGACGTTGCCCTGCTCTTTTGCCAAATGGCTGGCTTTGACGCGCGTGATGCAACCAGCATGCAAATGCCTGTGCCGCAGATGGATTTTGCTGAAAATACCTCGTTGCGCGGGTTGAAAATTGGCATCCCAGACGAATATTTCATCCCCGGCACCCATGCAGATGTCGCCAATACGGTGCAGGCTGCCATTGCCCAGATGGAAGCGCAGGGCGCGGAAATTCGCCGCGTATCCCTGCCGCACACTGAATATGCATTGCCCGTCTATTACCTGATCGCCTCGGCGGAAGCCTCCGCCAATCTGGCGCGTTATGATGGCGTGCGCTATGGCTTGCGTGAGCCAGAAGAGCAAATCCTGGAAATGTACCGCCAGTCGCGCAGCGTGGGCTTTGGCTCTGAGGTCAAGCGGCGCATCATGCTTGGCACGTATGCCCTTTCCGCTGGCTACTATGACGCTTATTACGGGCAGGCGCAAAAAGTACGCACCCTGATTAAGCAAGATTTTGAGCAGGCTTTTCAATCGGTGGATGTGATTGCCGCGCCGGTTGCCCCAACCACTGCCTTCCGCCTGGGCGAACACACCGAAGACCCGCTGGCAATGTACCTGGAAGATATTTTCACCCTGCCTGCCAACCTGGCGGGCGTACCAGGTCTGGCTTTCCCTTGCGGCTTTGCCTCAGACGGCTTGCCGGTAGGGATGCAGTTGATGGGTCCTCATTTTGGCGAAGCCACCCTGCTGCGCGCCGCCGCCCATTATCAACAAATCACAGACTGGCATTTGCGCCAGCCCGCCCTCTCTCTTCCCGCCGGTCGCTCATAAACAATCCAGCCTCACCGGTAATTTCTTAGAAAACAGGTGAAATCGAATGTTTGCATCTCTTCCCCCCCAAAGAAATGAATTAATCGAATGGTCCTGGGCGCAGTTTGAACCCTACTACCAAGATTTAACCGCCCGCCCGCTCAACGCTGAGAACGTTACGCAATGGTTAGCGGATTGGTCAGCGATTGCTGCTTGCGCGGACGAATATTTCAACCGACTGATGATCCGCGTAAACGCTAATACCGCCGACACCGAAGCCGAAAATCGCTACAACGCCTTTTTTCAGGAAATTTACCCTCACCTGATGCAGGCAGAACAAAACCTGCGCGAAAAGTTGATCCAAACTGGGCTAGAACCGGAAGGGTTTACCATTCCGCTGCGCAATATGCGCTCGACAACTGCTTTATTCCGCGCAGAAAACTTGCCCCTGGAAGCCGAAGAAAACAAAGTCAGAACTGAATACGATAAAACCATCGGTGCGCAAACCGTCCTCTGGCAGGGTGAAGAGCGCACGCTTGCCCAAATGGGTCCGCTGCTGCAATCCGAAGATCGTTCCGCCCGCGAACGCGCCTGGCGCGCCATTTCTGACCGGCAGCTCGCGGATCGTGAGGCGATTAACGTCATCTGGCAAACCCTGCTTGAACTGCGCCTAAAAATCGCCAGTAATGCGGATTACCCCGATTACCGCGCGTTCCGCTGGCAGGAAATGCAGCGTTTTGATTACACCCCTGAAAATGCGCGTCAATTTCAAAATGCCATCGAAGAAGTGGTCGTCCCGGCTGCTCGGCGCGTTTTGGAACGCCGCAAGCAGCGATTGGGCATAGATCAACTCCGCCCATGGGATTTGGATGTGGATACCAGCGGTCAACCTGCCCTGCATCCCTTTGATGACATAGATTCCTTTACCCAGCCTGTCTCGCAAATTTTCCATCAGGTTGACCCAGTTCTGGGCGGGTATTTTGACGAAATGCGCCGCGAAAAACTGCTTGACCTGGAGAATCGCAAAAATAAGGCGCCGGGCGGTTATTGCACCAGCCTGGCAATTCACCGCAAGCCGTTTATCTTTATGAATGCAGTTGGCGTACATGATAACGTGCAGACTCTGTTGCATGAGGGCGGGCATGCCTTCCACGTCTTTGAATCAGCGCGCTTGCCTTACATCCAACAGATGAACGTGCCAATGGAATTTGCCGAAGTAGCTTCCATGAGCATGGAACTGCTATCGCAACCATATCTGACGAAAGAATTGGGTGGATTTTACACCCAGGCGGAAGCCGCTCGCGCTCGCATTGAACATTTAGAAGGGTTGCTGCTCTTCTGGCCCTATATGGCGGTGGTGGATGCGTTCCAGCACTGGGCGTATGAAAATCCGCAAGCCGCCGCTGACTCAACGCAATGTGACGCTGCCTGGGATGCTCTCTGGCAACGCTTTATGCCCGTTGTGGATTGGTCTGGGCTGGAAGATGCCCGCATGACTGGCTGGCATCGCAAGCTGCATATCTATAATTACCCCTTCTATTACATCGAATATGGACTGGCACAGCTGGGAGCGGTACAGGTCTGGCGCAATTCGCTACAAGATGCGCCCAAGGCAGTCGCCAATTATCGCCACGCGCTTGGGCTGGGTGGGACTGTCACCCTGCCGGAGCTTTTCCAGGCGGCTGGCGCGCGCTTCGCCTTTGACGCCCCCACCCTGCGCGAAGCCGTCAACCTCGTTGAAGAGCAGCTTGGCAAGCTATATCGGCTTTAAACGTGGCTAGCCTGATGTCTACTGTCCGTGTAGTGGCGCACTGCGTGCGCCTATCCTGGTAAGGATGATTGCGCTTCTACTAGCAAGATAAGCTGCACAGCCTTGGGCGCACGCAATGCGCCGCTACACAGACAGGAATACACGAATAGTTTCTTTTAAGTTTATTTATGAGAGGGAATATAAAATGACCCAACAAACCTTAAAAATAGCGATCCCCATGGCGGGGCTAGGCTCGCGGATGCGTCCGCACACCTGGAGCAAGCCCAAACCGCTCGTCTCCATTGCTGGTAAAACCGTGCTGGATTATGTATTAGATCAGTTCAACACCCTGCCTGACCCCAAAAATGTGGAGTATGTCTTTATCATCGGACCCCAGGGTGAGCAGATTAAAGATTTCATGGAAACGAATTACCCTGATAAAATAGTGCATTACGTCCTTCAGGCTGAAATGCGCGGGCAATCTGATGCACTCTGGCAAGCGCGTGAATACCTGACGGGTCCGCTGCTAATGGCATTCTCGGATACACTCATCAAAACGGATTTTTCATTCCTCAGCCAGGAAGAATCTGACGCTGTCGCCTGGGTCATGCCTGTGCCCGACCCACGCCGCTTTGGTGTGGCTGAACTGGACGACAAGGGTCGCGTCAGCCGCCTGATTGAAAAGCCCAAGGATGCCAGCAATAACCTGGCAGTGGTGGGCGTCTATTATTTCAAGAGCGGCGAGAGACTTATTCAGAGCATTGAAGAGCAAATGAACCGCCAGGTGACATTGAAAAATGAATTTTTCCTGGCGGATGCCGTCAACATCTTGCTCGAACAAAACGCGCGCATGAGCATTTGCAAAATTGATACTTGGCTGGATGCCGGCACCCCCGAATCTGTGCTGGAGACGAACCGTTACTTGCTCTCAAATGGCAACGATAATTGCTCTGAAATGTGCGTTCGGGAGGGCGTCGCCATTGTCCCGCCCGTGTATATTCACCCGAGCGCGCAGATTGAATCCAGCGTCATTGGACCCAACGTCTCGATTGGGCCAGATTGCTGTATCAAACATTCCATTATTAGCAATTCTATTTTGGAAGAAGGCACGTCCATTGAACAAATGCTGCTGGAAGGCTCGCTGATTGGTCGCAACGTGCAGCTGCGCAGTCAGGCGATGCGCCTGAACCTGGGCGATCAGTCCTGGGCAATGAGCTAGCAAAGCGCCATCCCCATTCACAATGAACCTCTTTTAAGGTTATGATCGGCTAAGAAGGAGCAGGAAGATGCACAAAAGCTATTTATCGCAGCGTGTAGAGCAACTGAAGCCCTCTGGCATTCGAAAATTCTTTGACATCGTCTCTACCATGCACGATGTCATCTCCTTGGGCATTGGCGAACCTGATTTCACCACGCCGCCCTCCATTTTACGAGCGGGCATTCAATCCCTTGAAAATGGAGAAACCCATTACACCTCGAACGCCGGAATTTTAGAGCTGCGTGAAGCCTTATCCGTGCATCTGCAAAAGCTATATGGCGTTTCCTACAGCCCTCAGACCGAGATTGTCTTTACTGTAGGCGGCTCGGAAGCCCTTTACCTGGCGATGACCGCCCTGCTGGAACAAGGCGATGAGGTCATTATCCCCACGCCCTGCTTTGTGGCGTATCAGGCGGAGGTGGAGTTGGCAGGCGGCGTGCCGGTGGAAGTACCCCTGCGTCTGGAAAATAATTTTGATATGGACCCCGCTGAAATCCGCGCGGCAATTACCCCACGCACCAAGGCAATCCTGCTGGGCTTCCCCAATAACCCCACCGGCGGAGTTGCCTCGCGTGAAAGCATGTTAGAAATTGCCCGCATGGCTGAAGAACACGACCTCATTGTCCTTTCGGATGAAATTTACGACCGCCTAGTCTATGGCATTGATCATGTATGTTTTTCCGCCCTGCCGGGTATGCGCGAACGCACCATCCTGTTGGGCGGATTCTCGAAAGATTACGCCATGACCGGTTGGCGCATCGGGTATGCCGCCGCCCCTGAACACCTCATGCGCGGCATGACGCGGATTCACCAATATACCGTCATGTGTTCCTCCACCACCGCCCAAAAAGGCGCGCTCGAAGCCCTCCTGCATGGCGAAGAATACGTGCAGCAAATGGTGGCGGAATATGATCGCCGCCGCAAGTTGATCGTGAATGGTCTCAATATAATCGGGCTGCGTACCTTTGAGCCGCATGGGGCATTCTACGCCTTCCCGCAAGTTTCTCTCACTGGATTGGACGAGGAAACCTTTGCCAACCGTCTGCTGCAAGAAGAGCGCGTGGCAGTAGTGCCTGGCTCTGCCTTCGGCAAAGGTGGCGAAGGCTTTGTGCGCTGCTCCTATGCCACCGCGTATAACAAGCTGGAAGAAGCCCTCGACCGGATTGACCATTTCGTCAAACGCTTGTAATTTCACAAACCGCCTATAAAAACGGTAACGGATCTGAAAATAGCTCAGGATTTTCATGCTTGAGGCTGAAAATCCCGAGCTATTTTCACGGCAGTAGCCGAGAAGGAGTTTATTCATGGCAAAGGTATTCACGCGAACACCGCAAACTTGGCTCGCCTATTCCATGATGGCATTTTATAGTTACTATATCAACATTATTGGACCCATCACGCCATTTTTTAAAGATGAGATGCGCTTATCGTATACCGTCAGCAGCCTGCATTACACCGCTTTTGCCGCGGGCATTCTGGTGATTGGACTTTTTGGCGCATGGGTCATTCAGCGCACCGGGCGCAAGCGTGCTTTATGGATTGGCGCAATTGGAATGAGTCTGACTGCCCTGGCGTTGGCTGCTGGAAGGGAGCCCTTTTTCACCATCCTAGCATCCTTTTTGATGGGGACAGTCGGTTCACTCATCCTGGCAATCGTTCCTTCTATGCTTTCGGATCAATACGGTGAGCAACGCGCTGTTGCCATATCCGAAGTTAATATGCTCTCTTCGATCACCGGCGCGGTCGGGCCCCTTTTATTGGGATGGTTTGCGCTTACAAGTGGAGGATGGTGCATGGCGTTAATCTGGATGGCGCTCGCTCCATTCGGCATCTGGTTAGGAACACGGCATGCAATCCTAGAGGATCCCATCTCAGCGAAACAATCTGTAGAAACCGGAGGTAAAAAACGCCTGCCGAGGTTATATTGGGCTTATTGGCTCGGAATCGTTCTGGTAGTGTCAGTCGAATTTTGTATGATTTCGTGGTCTGGTGATTACCTTGAACATGGACTTGGCATGATTAAGGCATCCGCAGCGCAGGCGATAAGCATATTCATGGTGTCCATGATCCTTGGGCGATGGGCAACCAGCCGCCTCGTACAGCAGTTTTCATCGCGCCTGCTGGTTTCTACGGCTATTCTGCTAGCCTTGATTGGATTCATCCTCTTCTGGCTCACCCCATCTCCGATTGTGGCAATGGTTGGGCTATTTATTACTGGTTTGGGGGTCGCAGGGTTATATCCATTAACGCTCTCCATGGCAATATCCGCCGGAGGGGAAGCTACTGTGCAGGCCGGCGCAAGGGCCACCCTCGCTTCAGGTACGGCAGTCTTGGCGTTGCCTCTCCTCCTGGGTCGCCTGGCGGACTTTGTGGGAATCCACATGGCTTACAGTCTCGTGATCGTATTACTGCTGGCGGCATTTCTCTTGATCCAAGTATCAGAACAAATCACTGAGAAAAACCAATCCCAAACGCTTAAGTTTAACCATAAACCATCCTAGTGGTTCAGAGCGCTTTCTGAACCGCTCGAATGGTTTCTTTACGCTTCCAGATTCTTCTGGAGGCTGCTTAATTCCACCCGCGAAGTCATATCCAGGCTTAAGGGCGTGACGGAGACTACCTTATCATACAGCAGCGCATAAACATCTGAATCCCGGCTGACCTCATCCGGTCCCGCCCCTGGCACGCCTTCCATATAATACGGCTCATCCCAGCTGACCGAGCGGCGATTCAAGGGGCGATAGTACGGGTGGCGCGCCAGCGAAGTCACCTTCCAAGGCGTGGCGGGGGTGGCGTCATGCGGCACTTCTACCTTCAATACTTCCACATCAGGCTGCATGGGACGGGTGAGCATCTTCTCAGCGAACAGGCGCGTAAAATACGCCGAAGCGGAAAAATCAATCGGATGATACGAAAGATAATCCGTACCTAACAGCTGCAACGATACCGCTATAGACGGGATTCCATTGCTCGCGCCTTCCAGGGCAGCCCCCACCGTCCCCGAACCGGTGATGCCTGTCCCCAGGTTTTCGCCATAATTAATCCCCGAAACCACCAGATCAGGCTTTACCGTCATAATATCCACGATGGTATGCTGAACCACTTGCGCGGGCGTGCCGCCAATGGAGAAAACCTCCCAATCCTGCTCTTTGATGTGCAATACCTTGCGCTCAATTCGCCCATCCGAGGTATGCGGAAAACTGCGCCCCGCCCCGGAAGCCTGTTCGCGCGGAGCGGCTACCGTAACGTACCCCAGGGTTGAAAGCGCCTCCGCCGCCGCCCATAACCCGGGTGAAAGAATGCCATCGTCATTGGTCAATAAAATTTGAAATCGTTGCGTCATCTTTAACGTTTCCTTTAAGGTAAATTCTCGCACGCTTTACCATCATGATTATCATCCAAGAGAGATGTGTAATCATTGCAAGCGTCAAAACAGCTTTGCGCCGCCTTCTGACTGCGGAAATTATCGCACGTCCAGCGCACCGAGCAGTCACAGGCACCCGAATTGCCCTCCCCTAAGCCAACCGTGGGCCAAAAGGTGAGCGTAGGGATAGGGGTTGGTCCCCATACGCCTTTTTTTGCCACGCGCGCCTCGGATTCAGCATCCAGGAATATCTGGGCGCAAGACGGCGCGCTGGCGGCATCCACCTTTGCATCCCCTGATTGTATCATTTCAAGATTAATAAAATGGTCATCCGCCATCACATAACGCACATGCTGATTGGGCTGATCCGTCCCGCGATCCTTTTCCTTAATCAGCACAATTTGCTGATCCTGCCCCAGAATTGCCGTTTTCTCAATCAGCGGCGCCGGCGATTCAATCCCCGCAAATGTCACCACCCAGGTTTCTCCATCTACTGCCGCCTCAATCTGACTGCCATCTATCACGCGCGTCACCCGCCCCAGGTGAATTTCGGTGTTTTGCGGAATGCAGGCTGCCGGAGTATTCGGCGTGGGGGGAATCATAGACGGTTCGATTGTAGCCGTTTCCGCCACTGGTACAGCGATCGCTGACGGAATCACCACTGGCGTAGAGGTATGTACCATCCGGCGCGTGGGCGTAGGCAACAGAATCACCGGCGCGCTGTTGACCGCCGCCGGTTCGCAAGCCGTCAGGGTGAGGGCAATCAAGATACACAGCCGGTAGAAGAACGTAGACCGTTTTCGCGAAGGCATAGAAAAAACCATTTTCACCTGAATTAATAAAAAAGAGAGCGGTAAGAATTTACCACTCTCTTTGATGCCCCTGTGGCGACTCGAACGCCAAACCATTTGCTCCGCAAGCAAGCGCTCTATCCATTGAGCTACAAGGGCTTGTCGCGTGTATTAATATACTCCCAAGTTCCGTTCTCGTCAAGGTTAAATTTCAAGAAAATCCCCAATTCTTTTTGTTGGAAATCTAAAATTTTGATCTTTTGTTCTCCAAAAATAAGCCGGACGCTGTTATACTTAATTCAAGACACCAAGACATTTCCGTAGTTATAGTCATGCCTTGGTATGTATAGTGGCTTCCGGTCGGAAGCCTGGTGATATTCAATCCATTCTCGATGCAAAACAGAAATTGTCTGGTGCTTGTCAGGCTTCCGACCGGAAGCCACTCCACCGACTGAGATACTTGAGACGTTACGAAAGGGTAAAACCTATGGGATTTCATGGAAATGGTTGGTGGAGTTACTTAAATGATACTGGCGAAAAGCCAAAATTCAATCGTGCCCTGATTAAACGAGTGTTTTTTTACGCTGCTCCTTATAAATGGCATATTTCTGGCATGCTGCTGCTTATTCTCATCACCACCGGGCTGAATCTGCTCACCCCGCTCATTGTGCGTGATTTATTAGATCGCACCATCCCCAGCCGTGACCTCAACCGGTTGGTGTTATTAGCCTTAGCGCTGCTGGCGATCCCCCTCATCAATGGTATCCTGAATGTCTTCAATCGCCGCCTGAATACCTACGTGGGCGAAGGCGTAATCTATGACCTGCGCCGCGCCCTATATGCCCGCTTGCAACGCATGTCCTTGCGTTTTTTCACCAATACCAAAGTTGGTGAAATGATGAGCCGCCTGAACAATGACGTCATCGGCGCGCAAAATGCCATCAGCAACACCATTGTGTCCATTATCACCAACCTGATCCAGGCAATTGCCATTGGGCTGGTGATGTTAAGCCTGGAATGGCGGCTCACCATTGCAGGACTAATGATTCTGCCGCTGTTTGTGCTGGTGGCGCGCCAATTGGGGGGGCAGCTGCGCGATATTTCTCGCCAGCAGATGGAAGCCAACGCTCGTATGAATGCCATGATGAACGAAACCCTCAATATTGGCGGCGCGCTGCTGGTCAAGTTATTTGGTCGCACACAGCTGGAAGTAGACCGCTTCAGTCAACGCGCCGTTACCGTCCGCGACCTGGGCGTGCGCCGCTCGATGTATGGCGCAGTCTTTTTTGGCATTATCGGGCTGATTAGTGCGGTCGGCAGCGCGGTGATGTACGGCTTAGGCGGATACTTCGTTATCCAAAGTGTATTCACAGTGGGTACAATTGTCGCCTTTGGCTCTTATCTGAATAGTATGTATGGCGCTCTGCAAGGATTAGCAAACGCACCAGTAGATTTCGCCACATCATTGGTCAGTTTTGAGCGCGTTTTTGAAGTCATTGACCTGCCGGTGGATATTCCTGAAAAAGAAGGCGCGTTACAGCTTACCTCCGCGCGCGGCAAGCTCATTTTTGAAGATGTGAACTTTGATTACGAAACGCCCAATGCCACCGCCCTGCGCGAAGTCAAGCGCGCCGGGCGCATGGAAAACGTGCGCGCCGTCCTTTCGGATGACAGCGCCCTTAATAAGCCGTCTGCCAATGGCAAAAACGGCAAAGCAGTTGTCAAGAAAGCGGAGATTGTTTCCATCCAGGCGAAAGCCGAAGCGAAGACAGAATCAGACATTGAAGAAGTCGAAGCGACACATTCTCAGGCGCGTGACATGGCTTTGCGCCACATTTCCTTCCGCGTGGAACCCGGTCAACTCGTTGCTCTGGTTGGACCCAGCGGCGCGGGCAAAACCACCCTCACCTATCTCATTCCTCGCCTGTATGACCCCACCTCCGGGCACATCTTCCTGGATGGTCACGATTTGCATGATGTCACTCTGGAATCCCTCACCCGTCAGATTGGCATGGTCACGCAGGAAACCTACTTATTCCACGATACCATCCGCACCAACCTGCTCTATTCACGCCTGAACGCTACCCAGCAAGAGTTGGAAGCCGCTGCCCGCGCCGCCAACATCCACAATTTTATTGCTGATCTGCCGGATGGCTATGATACCATCGTAGGCGAGCGTGGCTACCGCCTGAGCGGTGGCGAAAAGCAGCGTCTTGCCCTGGCGCGCGTCATCCTCAAAGACCCGCGTATTCTGGTGCTGGATGAAGCCACCAGTTCGCTAGATAGTGAGTCCGAATCGCTCATTCAGGATGCCCTCAAGCGCGTGATGTCTGGGCGCACCAGCATTGTCATTGCCCACCGTCTGAGTACCATTTTGGCTGCTGACCTCATCCTGGTCATTGATCGCGGTCAAATTGTGGAACAAGGCACGCATGAGCAGTTATTAGCCCAAAATGGGCTGTACGCGAGCCTGTATCATACCCAATTTAGCCGCGACCGATGAGCGATTTCACCCTCTCCCTTGACCAGGTCCGCCTAGCGCAGTTGGCTGCCCAGGGATTATTAACTCCCGCAGCGCATCCCGCCCAAAAAGAGGATGTGCTTGTCAGCATCCGGCAGATGGGCGAACTGCAAATTGATACCATCAACGTCGTGGCGCGCAGCCCTTATCTTGTGCTGTTTAGCCGCCTGGGCAACTATGACCCGCGCTGGCTGGAGCAACTTCAGGAAGAAGGCGCGCTGTTTGAATATTGGGCGCATGCCGCCTGTTTCTTGCCCATCGAAGATTATCCCCTCTATGTGCATCGTATGGACCTGGAGCACCACCCGTATTATTCCGAAGAATGGCTGAACCTGCGCGCCGAAGCCGTGCAGCGCGTCACCACCAAATTACGCGAAGAGGGCGCAGTGCGCAGCGCGGATTTTGAGCGCACGGATGGACGTAAAGGCAGCTGGTGGGATTGGAAAGATGAAAAGCGCGTCCTGGAATACCTGCACACCACCGGTCAGGTGATGATTGTCCGCCGTGATCGCTTCCAGCGCATTTACGACTTGCGCGAACGGGTGCTGCCCACCTGGCAAGAAAGTAGCGCGCCAGATCAACCCACCGCCGAGCAGACGCTGATTCTCAAAACGGTGCGCTGCCTGGGCGTGTCGCTTGCCCGCTGGGTGCCAGATTATTTCCGCCTGCGCAAAAAAGAGATGCCCTCTCGCCTGAACCACCTGGCAGATCAAGGCTACTTATTGCGCGCGCAGGTGGAAGGCGAATCTGAACCCGCCTACATCCACCCGGATACGCTGCCCCTTCTCAAAAAGGCATTAGCAGGGGAACTGGTCGCCACCCATACCGCGCTTCTTTCCCCCTTCGACCCGCTTGTCTGGGATCGCCAGCGTCTGCGCGACCTGTTCAGCTTTGATTACACCATTGAGTGTTACACGCCTACCGCAAAACGCCAGTATGGCTATTTCAATATGCCCATCCTGCATCGCGGCAAGCTGATTGGTCGCCTGGACCCCAAAGCCCATCGCAAAGAGGGCATCTTTGAAATTCGCTCCATCCACCTGGAAGCCGGCGTGCAGGTGACGGATGAACTGCGTACCGAGGTATTGGCTGCCATCCAACGCTGCGCCGACTGGCACGCCACCCCCCAGGTAAAGCTGCCCGAAGAAAACCTGCTGTTCCGCGCATAATAGCCGTCTTTATCAACAGTTTATGGATTGGGCTGCGCCCAATTCATAAACTGTCCATCGTTTTCCTTACTTGCGCAACCAAATAGCGATTTGATCGGGGTCATGGATTAAAATGCTGCCATCTTCAGCCTGCATGGGAATTTGTGCAGCTTGCAGCTTTGCCTGAACTGCCTCCAGGGCAGCGGCATCTGCAAAACGCAGTTCAAACCAGCGCAAGCCGGTGGCATCCGCTGGCGCGGGCGGAATCTCTTCCCCTGCCCAGTTATTTGCCGCAATGTGATGGTGATACTCCCCATCCGCCAGAAAAATCGCGCCGTCCGCCCGCTGGGTCAGGGTGAATCCCAATCCCTGCTGATAAAACGCCTCGGTCCTTTTCAAATCCGCTACCTGCAAGTGAATATGACCAATCACCGTCTTTTCAGGTAAACCTTGCCAGGGAAGCACACCCTTCTTCAATTCCAGAATGAGGCTGTCAAAATCCATCTCTTCCGTCCCCATTTGCAAATGCTGAATATCATCGCGCGGCCAATCGTTTTTGCGCCGGTCGCGGTAGATTTCAATCCCATTGCCGTCAGGGTCGCGCAAATAGAGCGATTCAGACACGCCATGATCGGCAGCCCCCTCGATTTCAATTTCATTTTCCGCCAGTTGATAAAGCAACCGCGCTAAAGATTTGCGATCCGGCAGTAAAATCGCCACGTGATACAGCCCACTCGTTTGCGGATAGGGCTGCGCGCCAGACTTCTCTGTGAGTGAGATCAGCGTTTGGCTGCCAGCCCCTACTTCTGCGCTCCCTTCACTCTGTTTGATCGCTTTTAGCCCCAGCGTATTCTGATACCACTGCACAGAACGTTTTAAATCCGATACCCAGAGCGCCACAACGCCCATTTTCAACCCCATGCCTGTCGGAAGCGCCATTCTTCACCTAATCCTTCAAAAACGAGTAGCCCGTCAATATTCTTTTTGATATTTTTTTGCGATCGCCGCAAAGAACTTCCATTATAATCAATGATTATGATATTTACCTACCTGCTCCTCTTCATTCCCATTTCGCTTGTACTGGAATATATCGTCCACGCGCCCCCTTTCTGGGTTTTCGCCACCTCTCTGCTGGCAATTATCCCCTTAGCCGTTTGGATTCAGCGCAGCACGGAAGAAATTGCCGTTCAGGTGGGACCGTCTATTGGCGGCTTGCTCAACGTCACCTTTGGCAATGCCGCCGAGTTGATTATCGCTCTGTTTATTTTGAATAATGGGCTGGGAACAGTCGTCAAGGGGCAAATTACCGGCTCGATCATCGGCAACAGCCTGCTTGGGTTAGGACTGGCGATTCTGATTGGCACGCTGCACAAGCCAAAACTTTCTTTTCACCGCGCGCAAACCGGGCAGCTTTCTACCCTGTTGATCCTGGCATTGGTGGGTCTCATGCTGCCCGCCGTATTTGACATGACCGAGCGCACCCTGGCGAAGGCACCTAACGCCCTGGCGCTGGATGAAAACCTCAGCCTGCTCGTCTCGGTGGTGCTGATTCTGCTCTATATCGCCAACCTGATCTACACGCTCATAACCCACCGCTCTGTCTTTGCTGGCGAATCAGAAGTGGGGCAGGCAAAGTGGAGCGTCCGCAAAGGGTTCGGCATTTTGCTGATCGCCACCCTGTTTACTGCCTGGGAATCAGAAATGCTTTCCGGCGCACTGGATGCCACTGCCCAACAGATGGGCGTATCGCAATTCTTCCTGGGGGTAGTGGTCTTGGCGCTGGCAGGCAATATTGCTGAATATGTCTCCGCTATTTATTTCGCACGGCGCGGAAACATGAACCTGGCGCTTTCCATTACCCTGGGCGCAACTATTCAAATTGCGCTGTTTGTCGCTCCCCTGCTGGTGATCCTCTCCTACCTGATGGGTCATCCGATGGACCTGGTCTTCTCGAACCCCATCGAGCTGGTCGCCATTGCCGCCGTTGCATTTGTGGTAGAAGCCATCGCCAAAGATGGCGAAGTCACCTGGTTTGAAGGCGCAATGTTGGTTGGGGTGTATGCTCTGTTTGGGATCGCCTTCTTCTTTGTCGCGCCGCTCTAATAAATTCTCCCAGGTAATTGCTCAGGCGTAACTTTTCCGTGTATAACTTGCCGCATCCGTGTAGTGGCTTCCGGCAGGAAGCCTTGTTGTGTTCACTCAATTTCCGTGCTAAACATAAATTATCCTATTAACTTCAGGCTTCCGGCCGGAAGCCACTACACGGATGCAGGACACATACGCAGTGACTCTCCCAGGAGTGAGCAGGTAAATAATTGAGAGAGGTAATTATTCACCTATTATTCCCGCTTTAGGAGCGCAGGAACGGCAGCCATTCCAGCAAGGCAGCCAAAAGGAACGTTAACGCCAGGGTAGCCAACCAGCCAACTCCCACTTGCATTTCAATGCCCGCTATATGCGCTTCAATTTCGCGCATCGAGCGACCCGCCAGCACAAAGCCACCTTTACCCTCTGCCACCGACATCACTACCACCGCACTGCGAACCCCCGCCTCAGGCTGCCAGGAAATGCGATCTTCGCCATGCGCGCGCGCATATTCCAATACCCCATCGGGGATCACAGGCGTCTGCCCATGCAGGCTGACGTTCGCCGCTGCCACTTTCCCCGCAGCATCATAGACAATCAAATAGGGCGATAGGCTCTGGCTCATTTCCACTTCACGAACAGGGACGACATTTTGCGGCATCTGTTTATTCTCTAACGCCAAAACCGCTTCTTTTGCCATTTCAGCTTGAGGATCATTTGCGCCAATGCGAATATCCTGCTGCACAGCAACATAAATCAACCCTGAAATGAGGGTAATGGCTGCCGCCAGTGGCAACCAGCTTTTGATTAACCGTCTCCAATTCATAAGTTCCATCCTTTCATATCATGCAGGCAAGCAAAGTACAGCGTATTGCCATGATCGTACCCCCTTTGTCCCTCATAAACTTAACCAATGCCTATCAAAACCTGGCAATGCCTATAAAAGCAACCCGCCATGCGGTATAATTTTGTGGGCAATCAAAAAAGTTGAACTAGTTAACCATATTTCATAGTAAAACGATAAGCCATCCGTATTAACATAGATGCAATACCGTTTCAAAAGAATGGTGGGGGGGATAAATGGGTCTTTTTTTAAAGAAATTTCTTACCAAACAATGCTCTTTCTTCACTCTCGTCATCAAGATAAATCACGTGGAAGTTCGCTATGGTTGATTTTTTCATGGCTCGTCAACCCATCTATGACCGGCGGATGCAAGTCACCGGCTACGAATTGCTCTACCGCCGGCAAAGCTCCAGTAATACGGCGGATGTTTATAACAATGACCTGGCAACGGCTCAGGTAATTTTAAATACTTTTACCGGACCAGGATTAGAGCAAATCGTAGGCAACCGGTTAGCCTACATCAACCTGACAGATAATTTTATTATGGGAAGGTATCCCATTCCCTTTTCAAATTCTCAGGTTGTGCTTGAAATTCCAGAAACGATGGCTGTCAACCGCGATACCGTGGACGCAGTGCGCGCCCTGCGCAATCGAGGCTACAAAATCGCCCTGGATGATGTTTCTTCGCTAAACATCCTGCCTCTGCTGGACGTGGCTGATGTGGTAAAAGTGGACCTGGTGGAAGTAGGCGACCGCATCAAGCTGGCATCTCTGGTGAAATACTTACGCCAATACCCCGTTCGGCTGTTGGCTGAAAAAGTAGAAACACAAAAAGAATTGGAATTTTGTCAATTTTTGGGCTTTGACTATTTTCAAGGCTTTTTCTTATGCCGCCCCAGCACTACCCGCGGAAGCATGCTCCAGCCCAACCGCATGGTCATCATTCACCTGATGGGCAAACTCTATCAGCCGGATGCCGATTATAACGAGCTGGAAGAAATCGTTTCGTTGGATGTTTCGCTCAGTTACAAGCTCTTGCGCCTGGTCAATTCCGCCTATTACAGCATCCCTTCGCGGATTAATTCCATCCGCCAGGCAATGACAATGATCGGCATGGAGCAGTTAAAAGGCTGGTTGACCTTATTTTTACTCTCGGAACGGGTGGAGAAACCAGAAGAGCTTAAAATTACCGCCATGATCCGCGCCAAGATGTGCGAATCCCTCGCCCGCGAAGCAGGTTATCAACATCCCAGCACCTTCTTCATGGCAGGCTTGCTCTCCGTGTTGGATGCGCTCATGGATGTTCCCCTGCAGCAAATTTTAGATCAGATTCCCATTTCAAACGAAGTGCGTGACGCCCTCCTTTCAGGCAAGGGGGTATTAGGAGAATGTCTGCGCTGCGTGCAATACTACGAACAAGCCGATTGGGATAAAGTCCACTTCCTCAGACTATCCACCAATCAAATCCGCGAGATTTACGTTAGAACCGTCATTTGGGCGGAAAATTTCAAAAGTTATATGGGAATTTAACATTCCATAAACAAAACAGCGTATTTGTGAGCAAAGCTTACTAATACGCTGTTTTGTTTATGGAATGTTTTTTAGTCTGCTAAACCTTCAATGCGCATGGCATAAGCATGTTTCCCAACCGGCTGATCAGGGAACTCTACCACCAGTCCATCTGCGCTGCTATGCCAGCGCAAAGCCCCATCATAGCCTAATAGCGTCACCTGTTCGGGGCTTTGATTCGCCAGTGAATGGATCACCAGCGGACTATCGGGCGAATTGAGTGCAATGGCATATAGCGTATTACCGCGCCGCGTAAAACGAATATCCTGACCGGTATAATCAGGGCGCTTCGTATCGGTAAATGACCCTTCGGGGATTTCCGTTGGACCTTCACCGCAAATTTTCCATGGGCGCGTGCCATAAATCGCTTCCCCATTCACCTTTAGCCAACGTCCCATTTCGCGCAAAATCTCCTGCTCAGGTTCAGGGATCGTCCCATCCGGGCGGGGACCGACATTCAGTAGCAGCGCGCCATTCTTGCTGACAATATCAATCAGGTCTTGCAGCAGACTGGTTGGCGTTTTATATTCCTGCGCCGTTACATATCCCCACGAATTTTTAGAAATAGAAGTATCCGTCTGCCAGAAATAAGGCGAGCCGTTCTTCATCTGCCCACGTTCAATGTCGAAAACCGCCGCTTCCACCGGAAAAGCGTCATTCTTGTAATTGATCGCTACACCCTTTTGCCATTCCGCCGCGCGGTTATAATAGTAGGTGGCAAACCGCTGCAAATATGGTTTGAACACAGTTTGCTCAATCCACCAATCAAACCAGAACACTTGAGGTTGATAGCGGTCAACGAGTTCACAAGAGCGCGCCAACCAATCTTCCAAGTAAGCCGCATCCGGGCGGGGCTGCCAATCTTTACTCTCCCATTGCTGCGTCTCAATCGTAGTCGCCGGACCGTAAAAAGCCTGGTTGCCCACCTCCTGCACATCAGAGGGAAACTGTCGCCCGCCATTCATAAACCACCAATGCTCTGCCCTGTGACTGGATACCCCAAAGATTATCCCCTTTTCGCGCACCGCCTGGGCTAATTCGCCAATCAAATCGCGCTTCGGACCCATCTTCGCGGCTGACCAATCCGTTAGGGCGCTCTCATACATAGCAAATCCATCGTGATGTTCCGCCACCGGCACGATATAACGCGCCCCCGCTTCCTGGAATAAACTTGACCATTCTTCCGGGTGGTAATTCTCCGCTCTAAACTGCGGAATAAAATCTTTGTAGCCAAATTCCGTATGCTGCCCAAATGTTTCTGTGTGATGGCGGTATTCTGGCGTATCTTTCAAATACATCTGGCGCGGATACCACTCATTGCCAAACGCTGGCACAGAATACACTCCCCAATGGATGAAAATGCCAAATTTTGCATCCAAATACCACTCGGGCGTTTGATACTTCTTGAGCGATTCCCATGTGGCTTGAAACGGACCTTGCGGTGTTGACGACATAGAAGCCATAAAATCCTCCAGAATTTTGGGATTTAAAATCCGCGCAGTGCAGTGCTGGAACGCGATGACAAGCCTATTTTCGGCGTGCGCTTCAGTACCAAATACTCAATTCCGTGCGTACGGCAATACGCCTGTTTTTCGGGCTTATCACCGTCTTCATTAACTGCATAAATATCCGGCTGAATACGCTCTAGCTCCGGCTCCGCATCCAACCAACCATGCCCGCTGGAAAGCATTGCCTGACTCACAAAGCGGATCGCCTGCACAATGTATAAACGCTCTGCTTGTGAAAAAAGTGGATGCCCTGCCCCCTTCAGCAGGCGGATGTTATCATCATGCCCGACCACTACAATCAGGTCGCCAAAGCCAGAGACTTCCTCAAAGAAACGCACATGCCCAGTGTGCAGCCAATCAAAGCTGCCTGTCACCATTACTTTTTTGCGCTCAGAAGGAACAAGCTGCAAAGAAAGGGCAGAAGAGGATAAA
The DNA here is from genome assembly GCA_038206515.1 of Anaerolineales bacterium. Lineage (GTDB taxonomy): Bacteria > Chloroflexota > Anaerolineae > Anaerolineales > Anaerolineaceae > DSYU01. The sequence continues at coordinate 102,688 of JBBRAT010000013.1, forward strand.
TCATTCTCCCCAATGGGATACGGGATAATCCCCTGTTGAAGGCAAAAATCACGGCGCGCCGCGTTCTCTTCTTCCGCCGGGTATGCCCACCCGTCGCCTACCTGAACTATTTCCAGGGGCAGATGATCCAGTCCAGGCACATCCTGTACCTGCGCCACACAAGAAACAGAACGCAGCGCGCTCACAAAATAATGCCGTTCCGCTTGCGGAAAGCGCGGCGCTGCTCCAGTGATTTGCTTCACCAGCCGATCCGCCCAAAGCAGCACATGCACTGACCCCATTTGCGCCGCAGCTTGCAAAAAGCGCGCCTGCCTTGGGCGTAAATCGTCAAATGCGCTGGATACCCATACCCGGCTCATCCTGATGACCCCTTCATCCCAGGCGAATATTCACTTGAAACCCGCCCGGCACCGGCCGGTCCGATGCAACAATCAAATATCCGCCGCCACAGCCGGAATACATCGCCCCGGCATAGCGCGCCTGGTAGAGAGCCAAAATCTCTCGCAAATCCACCGTCAGGGTACGATGCATCACGGTGTGGGGCAAAATGGTCTCCCAGCAACGCATACAATCATTCATAGATGCACCCAGGGCGTTCAGATCGCAAGCAACAATCGCCTGATAACAATCTTTTCCAGTTTGCCCTAACCGGCTGATCCACTCGGCATCCAGGTTTTTAATCTCCAGTGGGTTATACCCATCTGGGCGCTGGGCAATGGGCAGCATATAAATCACGCGCTCTAACCAGGCAGCCACATGCCCATCTACGCAGCTTTCAATGTGCGCCGGAAAATAACCACCTTCAATACTGGTGTCATAATCCAGGCGATTAACCCCTGGCAACACCAGCCCCGCCATATCCTGCGAACCAGAAGGCTCCGCCTTATCTACATTTTCGGCGCGATACAGCTCACGAATGAGCTGAAGGGGGTCTTGTTGCGGCAGGCTGCCATTCCACAACTTCATCGCCACTTTGCGCGTACTCGTTCCCATCCCGCAGCGATCCATAAAGCGCATATTGGGGACAAGGCTGACGACCACCATTGAACCGGGCGGGGTGGGATTCAACCGCGAAATGATCGGTTGGTCAATCCACCCACCCGCCAACGCAAGGCGATACGGAATCTTACCGATGAGCGCATCGAAAGAGGAGCTAACGTGCTCATCGGCAGCATGAGAAAGGGTAGGATCAGACAACTTCGGTAACAACCCGCTTGCCTGCTTTACGATCCTGATATTGTTGTTCAATCCAACCATAGGTGCGCCGCAGACCTTCCTTGAGGGGCAGGTTCGGCTCCCAGCCCAATACCTGCTGGATAAAGGTATTATCGCTGTTGCGTCCCGCTACGCCCTTGGGCGCGTCCAAAAGGTAGGTGCGTTCCAGTTTCACGCCGCCCACTTCCTCAATATAGCTCACCAACTGGTTGACGGAAACCATTTCGCTGGTGCCTAAGTTAATCGGGGTAGCGATCAGGTCGTCACAGTGCATAATCTGATCAATGCCAAAAACGCAATCATCAATATACATATAGCTGCGGGTTTGTGATCCATCCCCCCAAATATCAATTTCATATTTGTTCTCGTCTTTGGCTTCAATCACCTTACGGCATAAGGCAGCCGGGGCTTTTTCGCGTCCGCCAAACCAGGTGCCATTGGGACCGTAAACATTGTGGAAGCGTGCAATGTGCGTTTCCAGTCCGCGCTCCGCCCAATATTCCTGGCAAAACATTTCACTGAGCAGCTTTTCCCAACCATATCCACGCTCTGCCATCGCCGGGTAAGCGTCTGATTCCTTAAGGGCGCGTACATTTGGGTCTTTTTGCAAATCCGTGTTATAGGCGCACGCCGAAGAGGAATAAAAATAGCGATGCACCCCAGCGCGGTACGCCGCCTCAACCATGTGCGTATTAATCAAAATACTACGCAAGCACTCCACGCGGAATCGTTCAATAAAGCCCATCCCGCCCATATCCGCTGCCAGGTTATACACTTCTACGGCATTTTTCACCGCTTCGATGGCATTCACCTCTTCGCTTAAATCCATGCACAGGTTTTCCACCCCGCGCATGCACTGATACCACATCGGCAGGGGCTTTTTGTCAATCGCACGAATATTCGTAAACCCTTGCGATTGAAAATAACGCACCAACGACCCGCCAATAAACCCGCCCGCCCCAGCGACAACGATGAGGTCATCCTTATGCATATCCGGGTGCGTGGCAGCAATTTGATTCGTATTCATAGAAAATTTCTCCTTCAAGTTTCCAGCAGCAAGTTGTTGAATTTTTGCCCTATCTAGTAATTCTCTCTGATTATACTATACCCAAACAGGGTTATTCGTTCACCGGATGAAAATACCTGAAGAACCAGCAACCTTTTCGGCAAATGTGCGTAGAATAGTATAGTTGAATAAATCACATATCCCTTTTCTCAATGGATGCAGGTGCGTCTCCTGCACAAATTAAGGAGCAAGCTCATGTCTACCCGAAAACCCCTCTATCTTATCCTTCCCATCATCCTTCTGTTGACAATGGCATGCCAAATCGGCATACCCGCTTTTATGAACCGCGAAACCGTGCGCGGCTCTGGCGTGACCAAAAGCGAAGACCGCTCCGTCAGCGGCTTTGATCGCATCGCTCTGTCCGGCGCAGGGGATTTGCACATCACCCAGGGCAGCGAAGAAAAATTAACCGTCGAGGCAGACGATAATTTGCTGCCCTATATCACCACCGAAGTCGTCTCGAACGAATTGCGCATTGGCTTCAAGGATACCGCCAATGTTATCCCACTCAAAGACATCCGCTTTGACCTGACGGTGAAAAACCTGAATAACCTGTCCATCTCAGGCGCGGGCAACGTCCAGGCGGATGCGCTTAAATCTTCCACGCTCGGCTTGGATATTTCTGGCGCGGGTAAAGTGGACATGAAAGGGTTAGATATTCAAACCCTGACGGTGAAATCCAGCGGCGCAGGCACATTTGACCTGGCGGGCATTGCAAATAAGCAAACCGTTACCCTTAGCGGCACCGGTAATTATCAAGCGGGCGACCTCAAAAGCCAGACGGCTTCCATCGTGGTCTCTGGCGCGGGCAATTCCACCTTATGGGTGATGGAATCGCTCAATGTGCAAATTTCCGGTCTCGGCAAGGTGGATTATTACGGCTCGGCTACAGTAGATCAGCAAATTTCAGGCGCCGGCACCGTGAAAAACCTCGGGGATCATAAATAACCCTCTCGAGAAACACTTTTTAGGGAAACCCCCGCTTGTTCATCGCCCTACTTTTCTTTATACTCTCTAATAGGGGAGCATAAAGGGAGGTAGGGCGATGACGATTGATCTGGATGAAGCAAAAATTGATCGCAACCCATTCGGTCTTTGGCTGGCGTGGACAGCAGCCACCACCTTGGGCATGATGTTAGGCTATTTACCCACCGCTTTGCTCATTAATGATGTGGATTATGGGCTTGCGCGAATTATTTTCCCGCTTTTTGCCGGAATTCTCATGGGCTTGGCGCAGTGGCTGGTGCTGCGGCAGTACGTGACCAACGGCAGTCATAACTGGGTGCTGCATAATGCTGGGGGGTGGATTATCGGGTATTTTTTGGCTTTCCTGCTCGCCTCCGCCCTCTCCAGGGTACCTTTTGGCTCCATCATAAGCTTTCTCCTGTTTGGTCTGGTCATTTCGATTATTCAATGGCCCGTTTTGCGGCGTGAGATTCCTCACCTGGGAATTTGGGTGTTGGCAAACGTTTTAGGATGGACCCTGGGGGTTTTTCTAAGCCAGGTGTTGATGGGCGCGCTTGTCCGTTCCATTCACCCTTCCTTAGTGTTAAGCACCCTGCTCACGGTGGGCATTACGGGCTTGGTGGCTGGCGGAATCACTGCCCTGGCGTTTATTCTCATTGTGCGCCAACCAGAACGCGCTTAACGGATTAACTAAAGTGGTTATCAAGGGAGGATGCAAATGGTAGGACGTGGATATTCAAGCGGACGCGGCGGGTTGCCTTTAGGACGTTTAGCGATTGCGGCAGTCGTTGTAGTCATGTCGCTGATTAGCTACTTTGGCACACAATCCAAAAACCCTGTCACCCAACAGGTTCAACATATTGATATGACCCCCGATGAAGAAATTGCCATGGGCATTCAAGCTACCCCAGATATGGAAAGTCAATTTGGCGGGTTAGACGCCAATGCGCAGGATCAACAGCGCGTCCAGCAAATTGGCGCGCGGATCGTATCCGGGTCGCCCGCAAAAAGCACCCCCTATCAATTCGCCTATCACTTATTGGCGGATACGCAAACCGTAAATGCCTTTGCGCTGCCGGGGGGGCAAATTTTTATCACCCGCGCACTCTATGACCAGCTCCCCAGTGAAGGGGAAGTGGCGGGCGTACTGGGGCATGAAACCGGGCACGTGGTCGCGCGTCATTCAGCCGATCAGTTGGCAAAGGCAAAACTAACTCAGGGCATTACCGGCGCAGCCGTTTTGGCTGCCTGTGACCCAAATAACCCTGGTAGTTGCATGCAGAGTTCGCAGATGGCTGCCCTGGTGGGGCAAATGATTAATATGAAATACAGCCGCACCGATGAATCTCAGGCGGATTCGTTAGGCGTCTGCTTTATGCAGGATGCCGGTTATGATCCCCAAGATATGATTCGCGTGATGCAGGTGCTTGAACAGATCAGCGGAACGAACGGCACGCCAGAGTTCATGAGTTCCCACCCCAGCCCGGCAAACCGCATCCAACAAATCCAGGCAGACATCCAAAACCTGGATCAATGCCCGAAATAGCGACACTGGCAGAATCGTTACAGTTTGATTGTAAATAACATTAAGGCAACATTAATGAGGGAAAGGGACAATTCTGTCATTCCTTTGTCAGTTATACTGGCTAAAATTTAGTGAAAATAAACCAATAAAAAGCAATAAAATACTTGAACGAAACGATAAAATATGGCGCGGGTACGGGACTTGGGGGAGGGACCCCGCGCGAAAAAGGTCGGTGGCTCTCAGGGGAGGCCAGCGACCTTTTTTATAAGAAGAACCGCCAGAAAACCGCGCAATCTTCAGTTGCGCGGATGAAAGGCGGGTGCGCCGAAGGCGCAATCTGGAACAATTTTGGAAAATCTGTGCTAAAATCGTCATAATAATATGCTGATTCGCAAAGCCTTTCGCTACAGGTTGTATCCAAAGGCTGACCAAGAGCAGGATTTTGCTCACAATTTTGGTCAGGCTCGATTTCTGTACAATTTTTTTCTAGCGGAACGGAAGGCATTTCACGAGGCACACAAGGACGAAAAGAAAAAAGGGCTGAGTTACGAAGATAACGCGGGCGCGTTGAAAAAGATGAAAAAAGAGGCGCAGTACGCTTGGCTCAAGATCGGACACTCACAGGTTTTGCAGCAGGCATTGAAAGACCTCGACCAAGCCTACAAGAATTTTTTCACCAAGCGCACGAAGTTTCCAAAGTTCCACAAAAAGAACGGCAAACAGTCTGCCCGGTACATGCAGCACGTATTTGTTGGTACGGACTGGATTGACTTCCCGAAAATCGGCAAGGTGAAAGCGGTCATCCATCGACCCTGCGAAGGCAAGGTGAAAAACGTAACCGTGACGAAAACCAAGTCCGGTCGCTATTTTGCCAGTGTGCAGGTTGAGATAGACATGCCAGAACCAAAGTTTGACCGGACGGACGTGACGGTTGGCGTGGACATGGGTTTGAAGGATTTTGTGGTGACCTCGGATGCGGTGAAAATCCCCGCGCCAAAACACCTGCGAAAAGCCCAAAAACGGCTGGCCCGACTGCAACGCCGCCTGTCCCGCCGTCAAAAGGGTTCAAAAGGCCGTGAGAAGGCGCGGGTGGCGGTTGCCCGCCAACACGAACACGTTGCCAACCAACGCTCTGATTTCCTGCACAAGACCAGTCATTGGCTAGTCACAACCTACGGACTGATTGGGGTCGAAGACCTGAATGTACGTGGAATGGTCAGAAACCACAAGCTGGCAAAGTCCATCTCGGACGCGGGCTGGGGTGAGTTCAAACGCCAACTCCTCTACAAGGGTCAGTGGTACGGCTCACAGGTGGTGACCATCGACCGTTTCTACCCGTCCAGCCGCGAATGCTCGAACTGCCACCACGTTTTGCCAGAACTCAAACTCAGTGTCCGCCAGTGGGACTGCCCAAACTGTGTCGCATCCCACGACCGAGACCATAACGCCGCTAAAAACATTCAAAATCAAGCAAAATCTAGGGCTGGAACTGCCCGAAGTCACGCCGATGGAGAGAGTGTCAGTCTCGACTTCAAAACCGAGCATTTCTCAGCGAAGTCGGA